>NZ_JALPRI010000026.1:0-121387 GCF_030464785.1 Paraburkholderia sp. SEWSISQ10-3 4 | reverse complement strand
CCGCACAGGGGCAACACTAATAGACCACTAACAAATCAAGGAAAGGCCAAAGCCCCAAGAACACGGCCAAATGCCGCCGCCAAAGGCAAAAAAACTACTCACCGGCAGGCCAAGGCAACCCCACCACCGACCAATCCAACTCCACCCCAATAACAGACCTCTCATCCCCAACCTGCACAGCCAAAGTAACCGCAACACAAGGCCGCCCACTAGCCAAAGAAAGATAAGGATTACTAGCCACAGCCACCCCAGGCAACAAAACAGCGTTACGAAAATAAGGCCGATGATCCCACCTGGCATCCTGCGGATTAGCCACAGGCTGCAACGAAGCCCCGTCACCACTCCACGCGGGCCCGCGCACTTCATGCCCAACCTGCCGCCCCGAATCATCAAGAACAAAGCAACTGATACACCGCTCAAACGTAGCCAGAAAAGCAAACGCCTCACCAACGGAAACACCGGCAATCAAAGCATCGGCAGCCCGCCTCAAAGCAGCCCGATAAGGCTCAACCTCCGACTCAAACATCGCATACTGATGGGCCCTCCCCTGGGCGATCACATCGAACGCATCATCAATTCGCCTATGCACCGAATCAGGCGGCACAATCTCAGCCGCCGGCCGCCCAAGCAAAAATCCTTGCGCAAAATCCACATTCGACTCCACAGCAAGAATCAATTCCTCCGTGGTTTCCACGCCCTCAACAACAACCAGCATCCCCGCCAGGTGTAACAAAGAAACGAGCTTCGGCAAGATCGGCTGCTCGGTGCCATGACCCGTCGCGCGAATCAGCTCGCCATCGAGCTTTACAAGATCCGGCCGAATCCGCAGCAACCGGTCGAGGTTCGACTGCCCCGCACCGAAATCGTCGACGGCGATCAGAAAGCCATGCTCACGGTACAAAGCCGCCACCCGCGACATGTCGTCGACGCTGCCACCATGCGATTCGAGAATCTCGAGAACCACCCGCTCAGGTTCGAGCCCCACCGCCCGCACGATCCTGGCGAGCTGGTCCGCATAGCCCTCGGCGATAAACGTCGCAGGCAGAATATTCAAGAATAGCCAGGCATCGCTCGGCAGCGACTTGCGCGCGTTGGCCAGATGCACGGCATGGCTCGCGCGATCGAGCGCGCCTTCGTCGCTGGAGGGCTTCGGCGCGAACAGCACCACGGGCGGCACCAGCGTGCCGTCGTCCTGCTCTCCTCGCAGCAAGGCCTCGAACCCCACCTGCTTCTGATGCGACAAACTGTAGAGCGGCTGGAAGTGCGAGGTCAGGGAATACTCGTCCCAGCGATGCCGCGGCACCAGCGCCCCGTCCTCCGCGAACACATCGCCGGCAAGCATCTGCAGCGGTTCGATCGGCAACGCGCGTTCGGCGCACACGCGGTTTCTGCCCGAATGCTTGGCGCGCAGCAAGGCTTCGTCGGCGCGATCGAGCAACACCATGATGTTTTCGCCGCTCCGGTGTTGAGCCACGCCGAAACTCGCGGTCAGATGGCCGTCCGGGCGCTCGAGCGCGGCAATCGCGGCGCGCAGGCGCTCGGCCAGCGCCAGTGCGCCGGTCAGGCCGTCACGCAGCAGCACAGCGAACTCCTCGCCGCCGATCCGGCTCACACTGTCGTCCGCGGAGGTCTCCTCCATCAACACCTGGGCGACCTGGTACAACGCATGGTCGCCAACGGCGTGGCCAAAGCGGTCGTTCAGCGATTTGAAACTGTCGATGTCGAGAAAAATCGCGCTGACCCGCGCCTCGGGCGTCATGGTTTCGAGGCGGCGCTCGGCCTGCTTCACGAACGCACGGCGGTTTTGCAGGCCGGTCAGCGGATCGGTCGCGGCGAGTTGCGCCAGTTGGCTCTCGAGCAGAAAGTGGTTACGCCGGAACCGGTAGAAGCCGAAGTGAAACACAACGGAAGTCGGCACACCGATCGCCAGGATCCACATCCACACGACGATGTCGACGTCATGCGTGCGCGGCCCGCCGAATAGCAAGGCAAACGCCGCCCCATAGAAGAGCGCGCTGCCGACGAAGAAATGCAGCGGCGTGAGCCACAACGGCGCAGCGCAGACCGGAATCACCACCATGGCCGGCAGGATCCACAACAACGGCTGCTCGACGCCGGAGACGTTCAGCGCGAGACCCACCACCAGCACAACAGAGTAAGCGACACCGATTGCACCGAAGGTCCAGGTCGAGCCGGTGCGTGGAATCGCCATCACCAGCAAGGCGAGCACCAGCGCACAGGCAAGCCGGTAGCCAAGCGGCGTTGCCGGCCCGTTGACCATGTTGCGCGCCCCCACGAGACACAGGAACGCGACAACCGTAAATGCCATCGTCACCGTCGAAAGGGGACGCTGGTGTTCCAACGATCGTCGATGGAAGCGATCGCGCAAACCGGAATCGGACAGTGGCTTCGTTGAGGTGGAAAGCATATTGATAGATATCAGGCTGGCTCCGGTTACTCTACCGATGTATAACGGCAACCGTCTGACAAATATTTATGCCCCAACCGTAAATAGAATTTCCCCCCGCTCAGGCAGGGCTACGCCGCCATCACGCGACACGAGAGATGCCCCACGCATAACAGCACCGCCGTTAGCACGAGGGACTCGCCGCCCTCTCGACGGCCAATACCTGGCTCATTCCGCGCAACCCAACTCAAACCGTTGCATTTAGCACGAAACCAAAAAGCTAAAAGATCGGCGCAATCGACCGTTAATAAAATTATCGAAAACTACTTAGCGACGGACATCCTCAGTGGAGAAGCGAACAAGGCAATTCCGGCAGCAAAAATTACGTGGCGGACAAGCATCTGCAGCAATCGTTTGCGCGTATAAAGCAGACGAATGTAAAGTGGCTAAAAGTTAATGTCTTAAGTAGACTCCTCCGAAGTGTGGCGGATAGAGCAGACGAACTCGGTAAAAGTAACCTAAGACGCGTGCAACGCGCGCCTTCCCGTAACACTTTCAGTTATTCGGCCGTCGGCACCCGTTTTGTACGCGGTTTGAGCAGCGGCTATTTCCCGGAAAACATGGTCCAAATTCTCGATTACCTGCTGGAACGCCAAATCTCGCCACAATGGCGCGGCATGCTGACCGCACTCGCGACAGAGTTCGAAGCGCAGATCGGTCGCGACGAGCTGCGTCAATTGATGTACCGGGTCGGTTGCCGGTTTGCGGCGGCGCATCAATTGCCGGCGTGCGGGTCCACCGCCGAGCTCGCTCAGGCGTTGAATCTGTACTGGCATGACATGGATTGGGGCTACGTCGAACTGTCCGACGAAGCAGACGCGCTGCGCATCGTTCATTACTGTGCGCCGCTGCAGGCGTTCGGCAACGCGGCGCTCGCGTGGACGCCGGCGTTTCTCGAAGGCGTCTATCAGACGTGGTTGAGCGCGTTGGGCGCGCAAGGCCTTTCGGTAGCGCAAACGAGCGCGTACGGCACGGACACCTCGATCGAGTTCCGGCTGGGGCGGCATTCTGTTTGAGCGGTCCGGGTAGCAGACCAGGTAAGCGAGCCAGGTAAGCGAGCCAGGCGAGCGGACCGATCGGGGCAACGCAAGTCATTAAAAAGTCGGCGGCACTATGAGTTCATCTAGCGACATCGAAAAACTATTCGACCATTTTGGCGGCGACGCCAGCGCGTACCAGGAAATCGGCCGCGAAAACGAAGCGCGTTCGGCGCGCACGCGTTGGCCGCTGCTGGTGACGCTGGATCTGACACAGCCGGCGATTCCCGCGATCGGGCAACGCCGCGAGGTTGCTGGCGAGGCATTGGCGCAAGAAGCGGCGCCGGAAGTCGATCGTCAGGACATGACGCCCAAAGACGCTGCCTCGGTCACGCGCGCGAAGGCGCCGCTGTTTACCCGCTCGCATCGACGGGACATTCCGCCGGTCGCCGTCGCCGCTCAGCCTGGCGCACCGCGCGGCGCTTCACGTTTCGGCGCGTTCGAAACGAAGAGTGACGCTGCCGTACCGATCGATGCGGTGACGCCAGTGGCCGCACAGCCTGCGGCTGCCGTCGCCCAGGCACAGGTGACGCCGGTTGCCACTGCACCTATTCCCCCTGTCATGCCAGCTGTAAGTATTCCGCCGGTGGCTCAGTTCCGCACGCCGGCCATGCCTGTAGCGCAACCTACGGCGAGCATGCCGTCAGCAGCGGTGATGCCGCGCGCCGAGATCCCTGCCCTCACGCCGCGCAGCACTGCGCCGGCGCCGGTCTCCGCATCCGCGCCGACGTGGGCGCAAGCACCGGCTCCGGTCCCGGCATGGACGCAAGCTCTCGCCCAGGCGCACACGCCAGCATGGGCACCGGTGCCCGCACCCAGCTACACGACTGCGCCCGCAGCGCCGAAGCCGCCCGCGTCGATCCTCGGCAAACTGTTCGCCCCAGCATCCGAACCGACGCCGCCGCAACCCGCCGCGCCCACCGGCGAATCCGCACCGCTGCAATCGGTCTTCGACCGTCTGCGCGGCACACCCGCACAAACGGCCCCCGCGCCGGTCCGCGCTCCCAGCATCGCCGCGCCCGCCCCCTCCAACTCGTGGCTGGTCAACGGCCCTCGTCGCTCATGAAAGTCATTGCGGTCGTGTCCGCCAAAGGCGGGGTCGGTAAAACCACCCTCGCCGCCAATCTCGCTTCCGTGCTGGCCGCCAGCGGCCGCCGCGTGATCGCGCTCGACCTCGATCCGCAGAATGCGCTGCGTCTGCATTTCGGCGTGCCGCTCGACAGCATCGACGGTTTGTCGCGCGCGACATTGACGGGCGATCCGTGGCAATCGGTCATGTTCGACGGCGTAGACGGTGTGACCGTGCTGCCCTATGGCGCCGTGCTCGAAGACGATCGCCGCCGCTTCGAAGCGTATATCGACCAGGACCCGAGGTGGCTCGCGCACTCGCTGCAAACGCTGCGGCTCGACGCGTCCGACATCGTCATCATCGATACGCCGCCAGGTTCGTCCGTGTATGTACGCGCTGCGTTATGCGCGGCGACCTTCACGCTAAACGTAGTGCTCGCCGACGCCGCTTCCTACGCGGCCATTCCGTTGATGGAACGGCTGATTGAAGCGTACGCGGCGCCACGCCCCGAGTTCGGGGGCGAAGGTTACGTGGTCAACCAGATCGACCAGTCGCGCCAGTTGACCAAAGACGTCCTCAAGGTCTTGCGCCAGATGCTCGGCGACAAGCTCTTCCCGGGCGTCATCCATCTTGATGAAGGGGTGAGCGAGGCGCTCGCCTGCGACACCACGCTGATTCACTACGATCCACTCAGCCAGGCGGCCGCCGATTTTCGTTCGTGCGGCAACTGGCTGATGGCGGCGGTCGATGCGATCGCCGTCTCGCCGAGGAACGTCGCATGAGTACGCCCCAGTCGCAGGACATCGAGGCCGGCGAACCGTCGCGGCTCGAACGCATCGTCGACGCGCGCTTCTGGAACAGCCGGATCGTGACCGGTCTGGTCACGCTGTTCGCGTTGATGATGCTGTACTTCGTCTTCACGGTGCCACTCGCTTTCTACGAGCAACTGACGTTCGCGACCTGCTGCTTCGTCACCGCGCTGTTGTTCCGACGCCTGCAAGGCCGTTACGCGACGATGGTGATGATCATGCTCTCGGTGGTCACGTCGGGCCGCTATATGTACTGGCGGCTCACTTCGACGACTTACTGGGAGCATCCGCTCGACGCCGCATGGGGTCTGCTGCTGGTGTCGGCCGAAGTCTATTCGACCGTCGTGCTGATGCTCGGCTACTTCCAGACCGCCTGGCCGCTCAAGCGCACGCCGATGCCGCTGCCCGCCTCGCGCGACCTGTGGCCGACCGTCGACGTCTTCATCCCGACCTACAACGAGCCGCTCGCGGTGGTGAAGCCGACCATCTACGCCGCGCTCGCGCTCGACTATCCGGCCGACAAGATCGCGATCCATGTGCTCGACGACGGCCGCCGTCCCGAGTTCAAGGCGTTCTGCGAGGAAGTCGGCGTCAACTGGACGATCCGCACGCACAACCGCCACGCGAAGGCCGGCAACATCAATGAAGCCCTGAAGATCACCCAGGGCGAGTACCTCGCGATCTTCGACTGCGATCACATTCCGACCCGCTCGTTCCTGCAGATCGGCCTCGGCTGGTTCCTGCGCGACAAGCTGCTGTCGATGCTGCAAACGCCGCACCACTTCTTCTCCGCCGATCCGTTCGAACGCAATCTCGGCACCTTCCGCAAAGTGCCGAACGAAGGCGAACTGTTTTACGGCCTCGTGCAGGACGGCAACGATCTGTGGAACGCGACCTTCTTCTGCGGCTCGTGCGCGTTGCTGCGCCGGACCATGGTCGAAGAGATCGGCGGCATCGCGGTCGAAACGGTGACCGAAGACGCGCACACCGCGTTGAAGCTGCACCGCCTCGGCTACACCACCGCCTATCTGGCGATCCCGCAGGCAGCAGGTCTCGCCACCGAAAGTCTGTCCGGCCACATCGGCCAGCGGATTCGCTGGGCGCGGGGCATGACGCAGATTTTCCGGATCGACAATCCACTCACCGGCAAGGGCCTGAAAATCGGCCAGCGGCTCTGTTATCTGAACGCGATGATGCACTTCTTCTACGGCATCCCGCGTCTGGTGTTTCTCACGGCGCCGCTGTCGTATCTGTTCTTCGGCGCGCACGTGATCGAGGCCGCCGCCAGCACGATCGCGATCTACGCACTGCCGCACATGATGCATGCGAGCATCACCAACTCGCGGATGCAGCGCTCGTTCCGCCATTCTTTCTGGGCCGAAGTTTACGAATCGGTGCTGGCGTCGTACATTACCGCCCCGACGCTGCTCGCGCTGATCAACCCGAAGCTCGGCAAGTTCAACGTGACGGCCAAGGGCGGTCAGATCGAAAAGAACTACTTCGACTGGGCGATCTCGCGGCCGTATCTGTTTCTGCTGTTGCTGAACCTGATCGGCTTCGTGGTCGGCATCGTGCATATCTATCTGAACTGGCACACTCGCAGCGTGGTGCAGACGACCATCCTGAACTTGGGCTGGACCACCTACAACATGCTGATTCTCGGCGCGAGCGTGGCCGCGGCCAGCGAGCGCCGGCAGATTCGCGCAGTGCACCGCGTGGCGATGACCATGCCGGTGATGCTGAAGTTCTCGACCGGCCGCACGCTCGCTTGCGAGACCATCGACTACTCGGAAGGCGGCGTCGGCGTGGCGCTGCCCGCCAAGATCGAAGTGCCGATGCACGAAAGCGTGACCGTATCGCTGTTTCGCGGCGACGAGGAATACGCCTTCCCCGCCACCGTCGGATTTACGGAGCCGGGCCGCGTGGGCCTGCGCTTCTCGGCGATGACGCGCGAACAGGAATACGAGTTCGTCAAGACCACGTTCGCGCGCGCCGACGCATGGACCGGCTGGGCCGAAGGGCGTCAGCAGGACACGCCGTTGCGCGGTCTGACGCATGTGCTGACGGTCGGCGCACGCGGCATCGTGGGGCTCTTCGAGCATCTCTATGCCGACCTTCGAAGCTCGATGAAAAGCCGTCCGGTGGACGTCAAGAAGCTAAAAACCAAAGACTGATCAATGGGCAACAGGATGGCGAAGGGACACGTCGAACGCTCGAATCACGAGCGCAATGAGATGGAAACGGAGGCACGCCTTTTTGGACGCCCTCGCTCAAAACGGCTGATGCGCGGGCTTGCCTGCTGGCTCGCGTTGCAAACCGCGTTGGCGGCGCCACTGGCTTCGGCAGCTGAAGTGGCCGCAGCGGCCATGAGCGGCGCGAGTGCGTCGCAAGCGTCGCCGGCGGCAGGCGCCCCGAGCGCGGCCGTCCTCTACGATCCGAACGCGCTCGCGCAAGCGCAACTGGCCACGCCAACGCCGGCACTCGCTGCTTCGTCGGTGAAAGCCTTGGGGATCAAAACGCCGACCACCGCCGAACCGGGCACGCTGGTGCCGGGCGGCCGCCGTCAAACGCTCACGTTCGCTGACCTCGGCGCGCGCGATCCGCTGCAACTGCGCGGCACCGACGGCCAGAACGGCGTCGCGTTCTCCGTGCGCGGCGACGAAGTGGTGACCGGCGCGATCCTGCATCTGGTCTACAGCTACTCGCCTGCACTGCTCGCGAATATTTCCCAGCTGAAAGTGCTGGTGAACGGCGAAGTCGCCGCGACGCTGCCGGTGCCGCACGAACAGGCCGGCATGCTGGTGGCGCGCGACGTCTCGATCGATCCGCGCTTCATCACCGAATTCAACCACCTGAACGTGCAGTTGATCGGTCACTACACGACCAGTTGCGAGGACCCGGCGAATTCGTCGCTGTGGGCCACCGTCAGCAATGCGAGTTCGCTCGATCTGACTTACGCGTCGCTCGCCAGCAAACCGGATCTCGCCGCCCTGCCGCAGCCGTTCTTCGACCGCCGCGACGTGCGCCGTCTCGAGCTGCCCTTCGTGTTCCCGCAAAAACCCGGCGCCGCGACGCTCGAAGCGGGCGGCATCGTCGCATCCTGGTTCGGCGCGCTCGCCGGCTATCGCGGCGCGGTGTTTCCGGCGCAACTGGATAACGCGCCGCTGTCGGGTAACGCCGTCGTGTTCGCGACCGACGACCAGCGCCCGGCCGGCGTAACAATTCCGGCGATTTCCGGCCCGACGATTGCAGTGGTGGATCGCGAAGCGCCGGCGCGCGGCAAGCTGCTGCTCGTGCTCGGCCGCACCGAGGCCGAACTGAAAACCGCCGCCAAAGCGCTCGGCATCGGCCAGAACACGCTCACCGGCCCGAGCGCGACGATCACGCAGTTGAACGAACTCATGCAGCGTGCGCCGTACGATGCGCCGAACTGGCTGCCGACTAACCGTCCGGTGCGTTTCGGCGAACTCACCGATCCGCGCGACCTGACGGTGTCCGGCTATGACGCCGACGCCGTGCGCGTGAATCTTCGCGTGCCGCCGGATCTGTTCATGTGGCACACCAAGGGCGCGCCGATCGATCTGCGCTACCGCTATACGGTGCGTCCGCTGCGGGACCGTTCGTCGCTGAACGTCAGCGTCAACGACGGCTTCGTGCAGGCCCTGCCGATTCCGGCCGAGTCGGCCTCGGTGTTCGAGTTGGGCCATTACTTCGAGCGCGTGTTGCCGGATAAGACCGCCGAAGCGCGTCGCACCGTGCATATTCCGCCGCTGCTGCTGACGCCGCGCGCCCAGGTGCGCCTGCATTTCTTCTACGACATTCCGAACACCGGCGAATGCCACGGCCGTCTGCTGGAAAACGTGGTCGGCGCCATCGATCCGAACTCGACCATCGACCTCTCGTCGTTCCCGCATTACATGGCGCTGCCTGATCTCGCGGCCTTCGCCAATAGCGGCTTCCCGTTCACGCGGATGGCCGATCTCTCCGAGACCGCGGTGGTCTTGCCGAACGAGGCCGATTCGAGCGACTACAGCCTGTTCCTGCTGACCATGGGCCGCATGGGCGCATCGACGGGTTATCCGGTGAATGGCGTCACCGTCGGCACGGCCGACGACGTCGACAAGTACGCCAACAAGGACCTGCTGATTTTCGGCGCGCCGGGCAAGCAACCGCTGCTGCAACGCTGGGCCAAGTCGATGCCGTTCTCCAGCGACGGCGATTCGCGCACCTTCGCGCTCTCGGACGTGGTCTTCAAGCTCGAGGACTGGTGGCATGGCGAACGCGGCGTCGAACGCTCGCCGGCACGCGCCGACCTGACGCTCGTGAGCTCGAGCGGCGATGCGCTCCTGACCGGTTTCGAATCGCCGCTGCAGAAGAACCGCAGCGCCGTCGCGCTGGTGAGCGCGGCCGGCCAGTCGGACGCCGATCTGTCCGCCGCCCTGCTCGACGCCGACGTGCTGCAGGAAATTCAAGGCGCGATGGCCGTGGTCCACGGCCGCACCGTCACCATCACGTCGAACGGCGAAGCGTACTATGTCGGCCATTTGTCACCGCAGGAGTATCTGCGCTGGGCACTGTCGTCGCATCCGCTGTTGCTGATGCTGGGTGGCGTGCTCGCCGCGTTGATCATCGCCGGACTGTTCTACCGGACGCTGCGCTCGATCGCCGCGCGCCGCCTAAAGGACTGATAGGACTGATATGCGGGTTCGAAACATCAAGACACACGTGGCGCTAACGCTCGGGCTTGGCTTCGGCCTTGTCCTTGCGGCGGCCACGTGCTTTGCCAATATCACGAAGGTGGCGCAGACCACTTCGGCACCCGGCCAAACGGGTCCGTGTAACACAGACTGGCCGGCCTACCGCATCTTCGTCGAACACTTCGTGCAGGCCGATGGCCGCGTGATCGACTACTCCTCGCCACAGTTGAAGACCACCTCCGAAGGCCAGTCATACGGCCTGTTCTTCGCGCTGGTCGCGAACGACCGCGCAACCTTCGACCGGCTCCTGAACTGGACCCGCACCAATCTCGCGGGCAATCAGTTCGATGCGCAAAACGTGCGGCTGCCGTCGTGGCTTTGGGGCAAGAAGCCGGATGGCTCGTTCGGCGTGCTCGATCCGAATTCCGCATCCGACTCCGACCTGTGGATCGCCTACGATCTGCTGCAAGCCGGCCGCCTGTGGCATGAGGCGAGTTATACGCAACTCGGCGAGGCGCTCGCCGCGCAGATCGCGCGCCAGGAGATGACCACGCTGCCGGGCGTCGGCCCGATGCTGCTGCCCGGTCCGCAGGGCTTCAAAAATGGCGGCGTGACGCGCCTGAATCCGAGCTACCTGCCCTTGCCGGTGCTACGCGCGCTCGCCAAAGACATGCCGAACGGCCCATGGGCCAAGCTCGCCGACAGCGCCTACAAGCTCATCAAGACCACCGCGCCGCAAGGTTTCGCGCCCGACTGGGCGGCGTGGCAGAACGGCCAGTTCGTAGTCGATCCGAAAGAAGGCGACACCGGCAGCTACGACGCGATCCGCGTCTATCTGTGGGCCGGACTCACCTCGCCCGCCGACCCGCTCGCCAAACCCTGGCTCGCGGCGCTCGGCGGCATGCGCGCGAAGGTTGCGCAAAGCGGCATTCCGCCCGAGAAGGTTTCGTCGACCACCGGTACGGCGAGCGGCGAAGGACCGTTGAGCTACTGGGGCGCGCTCGCGCCGTACTTCAAGGCGCTCAATGACGAGCGCGGCCTCGGTCTCGCGCGCACCCATCTCGCCGTGCTCGACATCAATGTGCCGGGCCGTGAACCTGTTTATTACGATCGTGTGCTGGGCTTGTTCGGCACCGGATTCATCGACGGACGCTATCGTTTCGACGAAGCCGGCCGTCTCGTGCCGAGTTGGAGAAATGCATGCGATTGAGCGCCCTCGCGTTTTCATTGCGGTTCGCGCTGAGCCTCACGGCCGTCTGCTGCGTGGCGACGGCTTCGCCTGACGCGTTGGCGCAGGCGTCCAAAGACCCCTTGAACGTGCTGATCGATCAGGGCAAGTACTGGCAATCGCATCATCGCGGCGACCTCGCCGAGCAGGCGTGGCAGAAAGTGTTGCGCATCGATCCGAAGCAACCCGATGCGCTCTACGGCATGGGCATGGTGCTCGCCGACCGCAAGGACGGCGCCGGCGCGCAGCAATATCTGGCGCGTCTGAAAGCGGTCGCGCCGAACTATCCGAACCTGGACGAACTGGGCCGGCGCCTCGGCGAATCCAGTCTGCGTGACCAGACGGTCAACGATGCGCGGCGGCTCGCGCAAAGCGGTCAAAGCGCGAGCGCGGTAGAGGAGTATCAGCGCGCGTTGAACGGCAAGCCGGCCACACCCGCGCTGCAACTCGAGTATTACCAGGCGCTCTCCGCCACGCCGCAAGGCTGGGACCAGGCGCGCCGCGGCCTCGAACAGCTCGCACGCGACAACCCCGACGACCCGCGCTACGCCCTCGCCTACGCACAGCATCTGACGTATCGCGATACGACGCGCCGCGACGGTATCGCGCGGCTGCAGAAGCTGGCCGGTGACAGCACGGTCGGCGCGTCGGCGAAAAAGAGCTGGCGCCAGGCCTTGCTGTGGCTCGACGCACGGCCGTCGGACGCCGCAATGTACGAAGCGTATCTGCAAGGCGCAACCGACGACGCCGCGGTCAAGGCGCGCTTCGAGTCGATGGTTCAGCAGGACAAGGTGGCCCGCGATCGCGCCCAGGAAAACGCCGCCGTCGACGCCCGCGGCCGCACCATTGCCGACGGTTTCGCCGCGCTCGATCGCGGCGACCTCGGCACGGCACGCGCGAAGTTTTCGTCAGTACTGGCGAACAGTCCGAACGACACCGACGCGCTCGGCGGCATGGGTATCGCCGCATTGAAGCAGGAAAAATTCGCCGAGGCCCGCAACTATCTGGAACGCGCGTCGCGCAACGGCAATCCGGCGCGCTGGAAAACCGCGCTCGATAGCGCGACCTACTGGACCTATACGAGCGACGCCATCGGCGCGCGCAGCAATGGCGAGTTCGCGAAGGCGAAGTCGCTGTTCGAACGCGCGATCGCGCTGAATCCGTCCGACGTCACCGCACAGGTGCTGCTCGGCGAAATGCTGCTCACGAACGGCGACCCGGTCGGCGCCGAACAGGCCTACCGGATGGCGCTGCGCCGCCAGGCCGACAATCCCGATGCAATTCGCGGCCTCGTCGGTTCGCTCGCCGCGCAAGGCCGTGGCGACGAAGCGCTGCAATTCGCCAATCAATTGAACAGCGAACAACAATCGAAGGCCGGCGGCATCAACCGTCTGCGTGGCGAAGCACAGGCCGCGCAGGCACGCGCGGCCGAAGCGCGCGGCGATCTCGGCAGCGCGCGCAGCCTGTTCGAAGACGCGTTGCTGAACGATCCTGACGATCCCTGGCTGCGCCTCGACCTCGCGCGTATTTACGTGCGCCAGGGCGCGGTTGCGAATGCCCGCAGCATGATGGACGGATTGCTCGCCGCGCATCCCGACATGACTGACGCGCTGTATGCGAGTGCGTTGTTGTCGGCGGAAACACAGGACTGGACGGCAGGTCTCGCGCAACTCGAACGGATTCCGGCCGCGCAGCGCACCGACGCGATGACGACCTTGCAGCATCGCCTGTGGGTGCATCAGCAGGCCGATCTCGCGACGCGGATGGCGCGCAACGGTCAGTCGCAACAAGCGCTGGCAACCTTGCACGCCGCCGAACCGGTTGCCGGCAACAATCCCGAACTGATCGGCGTGATCGCTGCCGCGTATCAGCAGGCGGGCGACCCGAATCGCGCATTGGGCCTCGTGCGCAGCGCGATGAACGCGGCGCCTGGCAACACCGATTTGCTGCTGCAATACGCGGGTATTCTCTCCGCCACGCAGCAGGAAGCCGAACTCGGCATGGTGATGCGACGCCTCGCAGCGATGCAGTTGACGCCGCAGCAGCGCACGGATTTCGGCAATCTGAATCTGGGCATCGTCATCAAGCAATGCGACGCGGTGCGTCAGCGCGGCGATCTTGCCAGCGCCTACGACGTGATCGCGCCGTGGCTCGCGGCGATGCCCGACAATCCCGATCTGCAAGCCGCCCTCGGCCGCCTCTATTCGAGCGCCGGCGACGACCGCAACGCGCTCGCCAGTTACCGCGTCGCGTTGCAACGCAAGCCCGACGACCTGAACCTTCTGCAAGCGACGATCTCCGCTGCATCTGGTGCGAAGCAGTTTAGCTATGCCGAATCGCTCGCCAATCAGGCGCTTGCCGCGGCGCCGAGCGACCCCGGCGTGCTGGCGACGGTCGGCCGCATGTATCGCGCCGAAGGCAAGCTGTCGCTCGCGTCGACTTATCTGCAACGCTCGCTGATCGCCGCCAATACGCCGCTGATGGCCAACGGGCCGCGAACCAATGCGGCGAGCAACGTGCCGCGTGGCTGGGAGGTCGCGATGCGCCGGATCGGCGCGACGCCGCTGCCGGGCACCAATCCCTTCGAAGGTAAAACCGCAACGATCTCGCCGACCGACGCCGACAACGCCGCGCTCGCAGGTGGCGGCTCCAATGCCGCGCGTGCATCGCTCCCGTACTCGCAGTCCTCCTTGCCGTCCCAGACCGTGCCGAACTATCCGCCGCCCTCGCAGCCCGCGCCGTACGTTGCGCCCTATACCGCGCCTGCACAGCCGTATGCGCCGAACGCCGCGCCTACCGCCGTTCCCTATAACGCACCACGTCCCGGCACCAACGCGGATGGCTACGGCCAGGAGACCAACGGGTCGAGCCAGTCCGGCGCGCCATTGCAGCCGTATCCGGGGCAAGGGCAGGCGCAGATGCAGCAGGCGCCGCAGCAGCAGTACAACCCGGCGTATCCGCAGCAATCCGGTTACCCGCAACAAGGTGGATATCCTCAACAGGCGCAATATCAGCCGCAGGCGCCCTATCCGCAGCAGCCGGACGGTTATGCGACCACGCCGTGGCCGATGTCGCCTGCGGCACGCGATGCGCAGGCCAATGCCGGTTCGATGCAGCAACCGCGTTATACGAATTCGGCCACGAGCACGAAACGCTCGACCAGCAAGAAGCAAAGCGCGTCGAAGAGCAACCGCAACGCGCAAGCCTATGCGCAGGCGCCGTATGGGCAGCAACAAGCTTATCCGCAGCAGCAACAGCCCTACTACGGCCAGCAGCCTTATCCGCAGCAACAACAGGGTTACGCACAGCAGCCTTACCAACCGGTGCCGCCGCAACAGGCCTACGGTCAGCAGTCTTATCAGCCGTATCCGAATCAGGGCTCGGGGTATTACGCGCAGCAACAGCAGCCGTATATTCCGCAGCCGCCGACTGGTTACGCGCAGGCGTACTACCCGCAACAACCTGGCGCGAACGGTAACGGCGGCACTTACCCGCAACCGAACGTCGCCAACACGCAGACGCTCGGCGTGGCCGAAGAACTGGCGCAGGTCAATCGCGAGCAGTCGAGCACCGTGTCGGGCGGGGTCGTGTTCCGCAATCGCACGGGCGAGGACGGCCTGTCGACGCTGACCGATATCGAAGCACCGATTCAGGGGCGCATCAAGGCCGGCAACGGTCACATCGTCGTGACAGCGACGGCGGTAACGCTGGATGCCGGCACGGCCGCGGGCAGTCTATCGACGCTCGCGCGATTCGGCTCGGGGTTGTCCAATAGCACGTCCGCTACGGCGGCGGTGGCGGGCACCAACACTTATGGCAGCCAGACCGCCAACGGCGTAGGTTTGTCGCTCGGCTACGAAGGCCGCAACCTTAATGGTGATATCGGCGTAACGCCGCTTGGTTTCCCCGAGAAGAACATTGTGGGCGGCTTGCAATACAACGGTGGCATTACCGACAAGGTGTCGTATTCGCTGGCCGTCGCGCGCCGCGCGGTGACTGACAGCTTGCTGTCGTATGCCGGCGCGCGCGACTCCGGCTCCGGCCTCGAGTGGGGCGGCGTCACTTCCTTCGGCGGCCTCGCCAGTCTTGCATGGGATGACGGCACCAACGGCCTGTATGTGAACGCCGCGTACCAGAACTACCATGGCTATCACGTCGCAAGCAATAACGCAGTCAAAGGCGGCGGCGGTATCTACACGCGTGTTTACAAGGATGCCGATCAGACGCTCACTGTCGGTGTGAACACGACGCTGATGACCTATAACAAGAACCTCTCGTACTTCACGTATGGTCAGGGCGGGTACTTCAGTCCGCAGCAGTACATGATTCTGAATTTGCCGGTGGAGTGGACTGGGCGCAATGGTCAGTTTACTTATGACGTGAAGGGCTCGATCGGCGTACAGCATTACCGGCAGGATGCATCGGATTACTTCCCGCTCGACGGCACGCTCCAGGCCAATGCGGCGGCAGAAGCCAAGACCCTCGGTTCGAATCTGGATAGTGGTGCGCAGTATCCTGGGCAGAGTAAGACTGGGGTTTCTTATTCGCTTAGCGCGGTGGGGGAGTATCAACTGGCTCCGCAGTTGGCGTTTGGGGCGACCGCTTCGCTCGGCAATGCTTATGAGTATCGCGAGTGGCTCGCGGCGGTTTATTTGAGGTATAGCTTTAGTAAGCAGACTGGGTTGCAGCCGTTTCCGCCTACGCCGGTGAGTTCGCCTTATTTGTCTTTGTCGAACTAGAGGGGTTTTTTGCCTGCGCGGCGCTTGTTGTCAGTGCTCTTAGCGCTTTGGCCTTTCCTTGTTTTGTTAGTGGTCTATTAGCGTTCCCCCTGTGCGGGGGGGCACCTACTTTTCTTTGCCGGCTGCAAAGAAAAGTAGGCAAAAGAAAGCAGCTCAAACCGCTAATGCTAAGCGGGCACCGTTGTCTGCTGCGGGTAGTGGTGCATCTGGAATCTGTGTTCGTGCACCTGCATACGCCAGTGACAAGGGCGTCATACTTCCGGCGGCGCTGCGCGCGCCGAAGAGTAGTTCTTAAAACCACCCGCTACGTTTTAACGCCCACGGTCCTCAACCGAAACCCGTGGTTTCCCATGCAGACCCGTCCGCGACGCACGTAGTGCGGAGTGGGAGCTGATGAATCCTTTGTCACTAACGTGGAATGTGCGAGAGCACGGATTCCAGTCGCACCACTACCCGCAGCAGACCACGGTGCCCGCTTAGCAGGGGCTTCTAGCCGCTTTCTTTTGCCTACTTTTCTTTGCGGCGGCAAAGAAAAGTAGGTGCCCCCCCGCACAGGGGGAACGCTAATAGACCACTAACAAAACAAGGAAAGGCACAAAAGCCAGGAACACGGACAAAAGCGCCGCGTAGGCAAACACATCAAAAACAGGCCCCGCCATAAAAACCACAAACCAAAAGACAGACAAAAGACCACCCTTTTTTCCGCTATACACGACCCACCTGCGCAAGCCAGGTAAAACTTCCCAACTCCCTCCACACGCATTAGTTCGGCAGAACCCACAAAGCCCTCTAGAGAGGGTCCCCACCCAACCGTTGTGGCCTACAATTATTCCTGCCGCGTGGCCGCTTCGCGCCCGCTGTGCACGGCAGAAGATTTATCCCGCCTCCTGCTGAACACTCACGCGCGCCATGCGCGCCGGCAGAATGGGGGCACACTCATCGACGTGACCTCTGTGGAGCGCAGCAATGCCATTCCCGGCACAAGACCATGGTTGCCCCGGCTGGAACGGGGAAATGGCGCGACGCATCAGCGAATTCGACTGGGCCGCCACCGACCTTGGCGCAATAGAAAACTGGCAGCGCAGTCTGACCGCCACCGTTCAGATGCTGCTAGCCTCGCCCGTCCCCCTCGTGCTTCTGTGGGGCAAACCCGGCTACATGATCTACAACGACGCCTACGCGATTTTCGCGGGAGGACGGCATCCGTATCTGCTCGGCTGTCCGGTCGAACACGGCTGGCCGGAAGTCGCCGATTTCAACCGTCACGTGATGACGACGTGTCTCGCTGGCGGCACCCTGTCGTATCGCGACAAGGAGCTCGTTCTGCTGCGCGACGGTAAGCCCGAAGAGGTCTGGATGGACCTTTACTACAGCCCCGTTGCCGACGACAGCGGCGCACCCGCGGGCGTCCTCGCGATGGTCGTCGAAACCACCACGCGTGTACTCACCGAACGCTGGCGGCAACATGCCGAGGCCGAACTGCGCGAAACCAACGAACGGCTGCAACTCGCGCTCAATACCGGCGCGGTGCTCGGCACATGGGTGCTCGACGCGCGCACCGGCATCGTCACCGGCGACGAGCGTTTCGCGCGCACCTTTTCGTTTCCATTGGAAGAAGCCGCGAAAGGGCTTGAACGCAATGCAGCGACGCAAGTGATCCATCCCGACGACCAGCCGCTCAACGACCGCCTGACGGCCGAAGCGATACGCACCGGCCAGCCGTTTCGCGCCGAATACCGGATTCGCCGCCCCGATGGCGACTACATGTGGGTGCAGGCAAACGGCCAGTGCGAGTTCGACGAACAGGGGGAGCCGACGCGTTTTCCCGGCGTACTGATCGACATCCACGAACGCAAGATCGCCGAACAATCGCTGCGTCAGTTGACCGAAACGCTCGAACAACGCGTCGCCGATGAAGTCGCGGCACGGGCGCTCGCCGAAGAACAGTTGCGCCAGGCCCAGAAGATGGAAGCGATCGGCAGCCTCACAGGCGGCGTCGCACACGACTTCAACAATGTGCTGCAAGTAATCAACGGCAATCTGCAGATGCTCGCCGCCGACGCCGGTGAGAGTCCGGCCACGCTACGGCGGTTCTCCGCCGCGACGGATGCCGTCAAACGCGGCGCGAAACTGGCCGCGCATCTGCTCGCCTTCGCGCGCCGTCAGCCGCTCTCGCCTACCGTGCTCAATCCGTGCCGCCTGCTCGCCGGCATGAGCGAGATGCTGCACCGCGCGCTCGGCGAGACCGTCAAGATCGAAACGGTGTTGAGCGACGACCTGTGGAATGTGCAGGCCGATCGCAATCAACTCGAAAACGCCCTGCTCAATCTTGCGATCAATGCGCGCGACGCGATGCAGGCCGACGGCACACTCACCGTTCGCGCGACGAACCGCGTGCTGGATCATGCGTTTTGCCGCGGCAAGCCGGAACTCTCGCCAGGCGAGTACGTGGAGTTCTCGGTGAACGACACGGGCACCGGCATGAAACCCGAAATCCTGGAGCACGTGTTCGAACCGTTCTTCACGACCAAGCCCGACGGCCACGGCACGGGCCTCGGCTTAAGCATGGTGTTCGGCTTCGTCAGGCAAAGCGGCGGCCATACGGTGATCGACAGTGAAGTGGGACGCGGCACGACCGTCTCGCTGTTTTTCCCGCGCTGCTGCGAGCCGGAAACAGTCGAAGCCGTCGATCAGACCTCGGCTCCGGTGGGCGGCGGCGAAACGATTCTGGTGGTCGAAGACGATGCGGATGTGCGCCTGACCGCCGTCGAAATGCTCGCGCAACTCGGCTACAAAGTGCTGACTGCATCGAGTGGCGATGCGGCGCTCGAATTCATCGACAGCGACGTGCCGATCGATCTGCTGTTTACCGATGTCGTGATGCCCGGCCAGGTGAAAAGCGTGGAACTGGCGCAGCGTGCTGCGGCGCGCTCGCCCATGGTGCCGACGCTCTTCACCTCGGGCTATACGCGCGACGAGATCGTCCATCACGGCAAGCTCGACGCCGGCATCACGTTGCTGTCCAAGCCTTACCGGCGCGATGATCTCGCGCGCAAGGTGCGTAGCGTGCTGCGCGGCGCCGGCGTTGCAAGCGTGAGCGATGGGCAGATTTCCCCTTGCGTGCCGCGCACGGTCTACGATCCGGCCAGTGCAGCCGAAGCGCCCAACCCGCGCGAAAGCCTGCACGCCCCGGCGAATTCGCGGGCGGCAGATAGCCTGGCGAGTCCGTCTTCGCACCAACCGGGCACGCCGGCTCGCGTGCTGCTGGTCGAAGACGACGCCGATTCGCGCGACGCACTCTGCGATCTGCTCGGCGCGCTGGGACTCGACTGCACCGCGGTCGGAAGCGCCGAAGAAGCGCTGCCGCTCGTGCCCGTTCAACGTTTCGACGTGTTGTTCACGGACCTGACCTTGCCCGGCATGTCCGGCGACAACCTGGCGCGCGCGGTGCTGAGTCAGCAGCCGGACATCCGCGTGTTGCTGGTGTCGGGTTACGGAGAGAACGCCGATATCGGCGACACGATTCCCGGCGCTCGGCTGCTCGGCAAGCCGCTCGACATCTCGCAGTTGCGGCGCGAACTCGCGGAGTGGCTCGATCACACGGAGGCGGCTTCCTAGGCTCGCCTGTGCGCGGTAACCACCACTTTGACGCCGATGGACATCCTCTGCGGCACCGCAGGCTGGACCGACAAAACGCTGATCGCCTGTAAGCGGTTTTATCCGCCCGGCAGCAGCAGCGCTGAAGCCCGGCTGCGCTTTTACGCATCGCAGTTTCCATTGGTCGAAGTCGATTCGGCCTACTACGCTATGCCGTCGGCAAGCAATGCGCAGTTGTGGACCGAGCGCACGCCGGAAGACTTCACGTTCAACTTCAAGGCGTTCCGGCTGTTTACCGGACATCAGACTTCGCCCGACGTTTTGCCGAAAGACATTGCAATGGCGCTGCCGGAAGGCATCACGGGTCCGCGCAAGAAAAACGTCTACTACCGCGACATGCCTGCCGAAATCCTCGACGAACTGTGGCGGCGCTATCTGGAAGCGCTGGAACCGTTGCGCGCGAGCGGCCGGCTCGGCGCCGTGCTGTTCCAGTTCGCGCCGTGGATCACGCGCGCGCCTGATGGTCTCGCGCTCGTGGAAGAATGCCGGGCGCGCATGGCGGGCTACATGATGGCCGCCGAGTTTCGCAATCAGTCCTGGTTCGACGATCAGCACGCGCCATGGACGCTCGATTTTCTGCGCGAACGCAGCCTCGTCCACGTGATCGTCGACGCACCGCCGGATGTGACGAACCGCGTGCACACCGTATGGGAAGCAACCCATCCTCAACTCGCGATGGTGCGTCTGCACGGCCGCAATAC
The DNA here is from genome assembly GCF_030464785.1 of Paraburkholderia sp. SEWSISQ10-3 4. Classification (NCBI taxonomy): domain Bacteria; kingdom Pseudomonadati; phylum Pseudomonadota; class Betaproteobacteria; order Burkholderiales; family Burkholderiaceae; genus Paraburkholderia; species Paraburkholderia sp. SEWSISQ10-3 4. The sequence continues at coordinate 100,983 of NZ_JALPRI010000026.1, read as the reverse complement.
GCAGGCATGGAGCGCAACGGGCGCGGCAAGCGCGGCCGATCGCTTCGACTACGACTACAGCGACGACGAGCTGACCGGACTGGCCCCCTCGATCCGCGCAATCGCGACGCGGGCCGGCCGTACCCACGTCATCTTCAATAACTGTTTCGAGGACCAGGGGCAGCGCAACGCGCGGACGCTAATGAGCATCCTGAGGGCGGACGCGAAGCCGCTATGAGCCAGTCGTCGGTTCGACCAGGCATCGGGCAGCGCCGCGCTTCGCAGCTTGCCGGGAAAGCCTCAGTCCGCTTTTACCGTATCGAGAAACGCTCGGAGTTCGCGCTGCATGGTCGGTGCATCCAGAACGACACTTCCGCCATGTCCGGCGAATACGCCACTGAAGCTTTCGTGAACGAGCCGCTCGAGGGAGCGAAGCTGGGTGGGCCAGTCGTACCAGCAAAAGTCGCGAAAGGCATGCAGAGCGCGCTTTTCGAAATCCCAACTCAGTGAGTCTCCGGAGAAAAGCGCGTGGTTGATGAGGAACATGACGCTTCCCTGCGTATGTCCCGCCACCGGAATGACCCGAACGCCCGGCAACATCTCATGCGCCAGATCACTTGTGATGACGTCGGTGACGAACGGTGCGCCATCGGCATCGTTTGCATGGATCCAGACGCGGGCGCCAAAACGCTTCGCATAGAGACCCGCGTCCGCGACATCATCGCGGTGGGTCAATAGGATGTGATCCAATCCTCCGGCTTCCGCGATCCAGCGCTCGAGATGGCCGGACCAGCGCGGCCCGTCGATCATCAGACGCAGGCCCCCTGCAAGCGTGAAGTAGCTGTGAGCACCGTACGAAGAGCGGGCGTTATATCCGAGCCGCCACACGCCGGGCGCCAGGGCTTGCGGGAAGAGGCCTGTCGGCATCTTCAAACCTTTTGGCGCCCGAACGGCTGCCGCCGGACAGAGGAGCACGCCTCGCCACGCATCTTCTGTTTCCTGTTCACTGGCAGGCTGGTGAGCAAACGCCGAAGCACCGTTTCGCTCGATGAACAGATTGGGAGCGGCCGTTCGAACCGCGCCGCAGTTGAAGCACGCCGCACTTACGTGCCAATGATCATCGACATCATCTTTGTCCTCCGCCATAGCGCGCTCCTGGCTGATATTGGGCAGACGGTTCAAAGATAGCATCTTTGCCCGATTGAGAATTGCGGGGCGTTTAGTTGACCCTCGCGATGACACGGCCGACCTTCATCAGCCGGTCGATGACTGGCCGGTGAAAACCGCCAATTGCGCGGCGAAAGCACGTTTGTAGGCGGGCCGCGCTTCACCGCGGGCAACATAGGCGGAGAGGTTCGGATATTCGTCCAGCAGCCCCGATGCTTTCAACCTGAGTAGTACGGACACCATAAGCAGGTCGCCCGCGCTGAACGCACCATCGAGCCAGTCGGCGTTGCCAAGGCGATTGGAAAGCTCGCCCAGCCGGTCACGGATGCGATCCTTGACGAGCGGCAGGCGCTCGTCGTACCAGCTCTTGTCTCCCTCCAGGAATTTAGCGGTTTGGAGATCGAGGATCGGCGGCTCAACCGTGTTGAGCGCGGCAAACATCCATGCGATCGCGCGTGCGCGGGCATCCGCATCGTCAGGTAGCAGGCCTGCGTGGCGCTCTGCGATATGAAACACGATCGCCCCCGACTCGAACAGGACCAGCGCGCCTTCTTCATAGGTCGGGATCTGCCCAAAAGGATGAAGCGCGCGATGCGGGGGTTCCTTCATCGCATCGAATGAAACCAGACGCACTTCGTATGGTTGGCCGACTTCTTCAAACGCCCAGCGAACACGCGTGTCACGCGCCAGTCCCCTGCCGCGATCGGGCGAACGTTCAAAGGCGGTGATAACGGGGGTCAGTGGAAGGGGCACGATGGATTCTCCTTTGCCGGATGTCTCATTGCGTGCCGGATACGCAATTCCAGCGCTTACCTACTCGACGTTCGAGATCGGGCTGAATCGACATCGCTGAACTCATTTTATTAGACGACCCAATCATCCCGCTGCGTGGCTCGCCGCGAGCGGCATCCTTTTTGCTACCCCAGAAGTGCTGTTAAGAGAACGATATGCAGGCTGGCGCTACGTCCGCCACATAGGGCAACCGCCCGTTCAATCTGTGGGGAGGCGCTATGCAGGGAAGCAAAGACACGGTACGTGCTGTAATTCTTGCCACGATGATGTCGCTATTGACAGCATGCGGCGGCGGTGGAGGCGGAGGCAGCTCGAGCAATGGCAGTGGCACAGCCACGCCGCCGGGCGGCGTCAAATTGCAAGTTGTCTCATTCGGCGACAGCCTGTCGGACGTCGGGACCTATGCGCCGCTCGCGAGCGCGGTGGGTGGCGGGCGTTTCACCACCAATCCGGGCCAGGTCTGGACCCAGAACGTCGCGCAATATTACGGCGGTACGCTAAGCGCCGCATTTACGATCGACATCACGCATAAGCTGAGTGCGCAAAACGGTCTCGGCTATGCCGAGGGCGGCTCCACCGTGGCGACGCCGGCAAACCAGAACGACTTTCTTACGAACGTGATCGGCAATGTCGAAATGCCGGTCAATCAGCAGGTTTCGAGCTATCTGGCCACGCACGGGAGTTTCAATTCCGGTCAACTGGTTCTGGTTTGGGCCGGCGCGAACGACGTGCTTCGCGCCGGTTCGCTGCCGGCGGCGGCGCCGACGGTGCAAACGGCGGCAACCACCCTCGCTCAGCTTGTCGGGCAGATCGTTCAGAACGGCGCCACGCATGTGGTGGTGGTCAATGCGCCGAATGTCGGTCTGTCGCCCAAAGGCCTCGCCGCGGCCGACGGCGGGGCCAATCTGACCCAACTATCGCAACTCTTCAACCAGGACCTGAACGCTGCCTTGCAGGCCGATGGCCTGCAAGGCAAGGTCATCCAGATCGATTCCTATACATGGGTAGACCAGATCATTGCGAACTTTCAGGCTAATGGCTTCGTCGTGGCAAATACCGGTCAGGCCTGCGACCCCAAGAAAACGCCGGACGACACGGCATTGCTGTGCTCACCGGCGACCTATGTGACGGCCAATGCCGATCAGACGTACATGTTCGCCGACGATCTTCATCCGACGACGCATCTGCATGCGCTATTCGCCCAGTTCGTCGAACAGCAGATCGCCAGCAGCGGTCTGGGTCACTGAGCCTTCAGAACGATGACGACTTGCCGACGTAAGGCTTTCCCGATAAATTCCGGCGACTTGCGCTTCGTCTGGCGTGTGATACGTTAGTGTTAGGGATGTTCGTGTAGGTGCGCGGCACGAACGACCCCTGGTATGATGCCAATCGAGCGCCGGCCGGCGCTCGATTCGGCACCACGTTTCGCCGCAGCGTTTGTCATTGCATTTCCAGCCACGAGAACCATCATGCCCGCCCAACACGACGAAGTCCCCACTACCAGCACCACGCCGGGCAAGACTAAGCGCAAGGATCTGTCCATGGTGGCGCGCAATCTTATGATGGTTGCGATCGGCGTCATCGTCTTCGCGATCGTTGCGACTGTCGTGCTCTACGGTCCGATTACTTACGGCGACGAGATTCCCAACTTCGGCATCATCCTCATGCTGACCGTGCCGGTCATTGCGGGCGTGGCTTTCCGGGTGGGACTGGATGCGTGGCTGGACCGGGAATGAGTGGCAGCACCACCCACACTTCTAACCCGCCGCCCTCGCGCGCATGAAACTGCAGGCTGCCGCCGTGCAGCCGCGCGATCCGTTCGACAATCGCCAGCCCCAGCCCGGTGCCGCCGCTATGCGCGCGAGCATTGCGGCCACGCTGAAACGGCGCTTTCAGTTGCTCCAACTCCTCCGCTGAAAGACCTTTGCCGCGATCGCCCACCGCGACATACACAGCTTCGCTTGTGGCCCAACTGCGCACGGAGAACCCGGTGCCGCCATAGACGATCGCGTTCTGCATCAGGTTCATCAGAAGCCGCATCATGCTGATCGGCCGGTAGGCAATCGCAGGCAGAACCGCGAGCGACAGCTCAAACTCATGGCCCAGCCCGGCGAAATCGCCGGCAAGCCGCTCGACCAATGCATTGAGATCGCCGGGCTCCGCCGCTTCACGCTCGCCACTGCCGGCGTAATCCATGAACTGCTGCAAGATCGTCTCGATCTGGTCCAGATATCCCTCGGCGGCGACCACGAAGCTGCTGTCGCTGCCGTCGGGCATCGCCATGGCCATCGAAAGCCGCAACTTGGTGAGCGGCGTGCGGATATCGTGCGAGATGCCCGCCAGCATCAGCGCGCGCGTCGCCTCGGCCTGCTGCAGCGCATGCGTCATCTGATTGAACGCGCTGCTCACCGTGGCGATCTCGATAGGACCGTCGGTCGACAACGGCGCGGGCGTTTCACCGGCACTCACGCGACGCGCCGCCTGCGTCAACGCCTGCAGCGGCTGGTTGAGGTGGCGCTGAATCACGTAGCCGGTCAGCGCCGCCAGCGCGCCCAAACCCAGCGACAACAGAATCGCGGCGTCGAGTCCGTTGCCTTGCGCGTCCTCGGGAATCGGCAGCGCGATCCAGTACGGCGTGTGCGGCGCATCGGCCGGCGCATGCATGCGAATCCACAAGCGTTGACCGCCTTCGGACTGCCAGAGCGCGGGCATGTCGGCGGGCAGATGCTCGCGCAAACTCTCGAGAAACACGTTGCGTTGATACGTGCGATAAGCGCGCATCAGACTGGGCGGTGGTTCAAGGGCGGCATCGGCGGGTAGTTGCGTGCGAGCATCGAGGCGTGCAGTCAATTGGGCGCGCGCACCCGGCGGCGTGGCTTGAAGCAGGCTATCGAGCGTCGTCACGTAAGTGGCGAACACCGTAGCCGCACGTTCGACGCGGGGCCGCTGCACATAGTGCAGCAACACCGCAAGCGCGCAGAGCTGGCTCAGCATCACCAGCACGATCAGCAAGAGGATATTGCGCGCCAGCAGCGTTTTAGGCAGCGCCCTCTGCAGCCACGCGCGCGTCATGAGTCGACGTCCGCGACCAGCATGTAGCCGACGCCCCACACGGTCTTGATGAAGCGCGGCTTCGACGGGTCGTCCTCGATAATTTGCCTGAGCCGCAGCACCTGCACGTCGATGCTGCGATCGAGCGCATCGTGATCACGCCCACGGGCGCGCGCCAGCAGATTGTCACGGCTCACGGGCCGGTTCGGCGACGAGGCCAATGCGACCAGCAACAACATCTGCGCCGAATGGATCTCCAGCAACTCACCGGTACGCGACAACTGCTGCTTGCCGACATCGAGACTGAAATCGCCGAAGCGCACGCTCTGCGAAGTCACGGTGACATCGCCCGAGGCGATCTTCTGGCGGCGCAACAGCGCATTGATCCGCGCCACCAGTTCACGCGGCAGGAAGGGTTTGGCGAGGTAGTCGTCGGCGCCGGTTTCGAGGCCGAGCACCCTGTCGAGCGGATCGCCCTTCGCGGTCAGCATCAGGATCGGCAGCGTCTGCCCTTGCTCGCGCAACCGGGCGCAGATGGCAAGCCCGTCCTCTTCGCCGATCATCAGATCAAGCACCAGCAGATCGAACGGCTCACGCTCGAGATAGCGGTCGAGCCGCTTGCCGTCCTCCGCGATCCGGACATCGAAGCCATGCCCGCGCAGAAAACGCTGCAGCATGTTGCGCAGTTCGGCTTCGTCGTCGAGCACGATGATTTTGGCGGGGCGTTCCATACGAAAGCTCCTCGGTTTAAGCGTCGGGCGGTGCATGCCGCGCCGCGTGCCGTTCGGCCTGGCGCTGCAACAGCACGTAGAACGACGGAATGAACAGCACGGCAATGCACGTTGAAGCGAGCATCCCCGAAAATACAGCAATCCCGAGCGAACGGCGTGCGCTCGCACTCGCGCCGGTGGCGATCACGAGCGGCACCACGCCGAGAATAAACGCGAACGAGGTCATCATGATCGGCCGGAACCGCAAGCGTGCCGCTTCCACCGCGGCCTCGGCAACGCCCACGCCCTGCGCGCGCAGATGCCGCGCGAACTCGACGATCAGAATCGCGTTCTTCGCCGACAGCGCGATCAGCAACACGAGGCCGATCTGAGTGTAGAGGTTATTAGCGGCGCCGAGTGCGGCAAGCGTACCGGCTGTGCCGAGCAACGCCAGCGGCACGGCGAGCACGACCGCCACCGGCAGCAACCAGCTTTCGTATTGCGCGGCCAGCACGCAGAACACCAGCAATACGCCCACGGCAAACACCCAATAGGCCGAATTGCCGACCAGTTTCTCCTGATACGACATCGCGGTCCATTCGTAACCGATACCCGCCGGCAGCACGCGTGCGGCTTCCTGTTCGAACGCGGCGATCGCCTGACCGGTGCTATAGCCGTTCGCCGGATTGCCATTGATGGCCGCGGCCGGCGCGAGGTTATACAGCGTCGCCACGGCCGGGCCGACGCTCGTATGCGCATCGATGAAGGTGCCCAGCTCCACCATATGGCCGCTATTGCTGCGAATCTGCAAGCGGCGAATGTCGTCGGTTTCGCGGCGAAACGCGCCGTCGGCCTGCACGAACACGGGGAACGTGTGGTTGAACGTCGTGAACTGGTTCACATAGCTCGAGCCGACGTAATCCTGCAGCAGGTCGAACACATTGCCGACCGGCACCTGCAGCGACTCGGCCCTGGCGCGATCGAGCGTGAGTTCGACGGTCGGCACCGACGCGCGAAACGGGCTGAACACGCGCTGCAGTTCAGGCCGCTTCGAGACGCTGGCGATCAGCGCGTCGGTGGCATCCTGCAAGCGCTGATAGTTCTGCGAGCCGTCCGTGAGCATTACCTGCATCTGCACGCCGCCGCTATTGCCGAGGCCCTGGATCGGCGGCGGCACGATCACCACGGAGCGCACGTCAGGCAGTTTCGCGAGTTCGCTATTCATGCGCAAATACAGCGAGCGCAGGTCCTCGCCTTTGCCGCGCTTGCTCCAGTCGTCGAGCGTGACGTAGATCAGCGCGGAATTCGGCAGCGACGCGTTGTTATCAAGCGGAGAGATGCCACCGATCGACACCACATGGCTCACGCCAGGAATCGCACCGATGCGCTTCTCTATCTGCGTACTCGCCTCGCGGGTGCGGCCGAGCGAAGCGGCATCGGCCAGTTGCGCGGCGATCAGGATATAGCCCTGATCTTCGAGCGGAATGAAGCTGGTGGGCACGCGCGTCAGCAGAAACGCAGACGCCGCGCCGAGCACCAACGCGATGCCGAGCGCGAGGCCACAGCGCTGCACGAACCACGACACGATGCGCACATAGCCCTTTTCGACACGGGCGTACCCCTTGTCGAACACGCGATACACGATGTTCGGCTTGCCGGGCCGCGCGTGCCGCAGCCAGCGCACGCTTTGCACCGGCTTGAGCGTCACCGCGTTGATCGCGCTGATGATGGTCGTTGCGACGACAACCAGCGCGAATTGCCGGTACATCTGGCCCGTGACGCCACCGAGAAACGCCGATGGCAGAAACACCGAGATCAGCACCAGCGTGATGCCGATGATCGGCCCGAGCAGCTCGTGCATTGCGTCGATGGCAGCCTGCTTCGGCGTCTTGCCCTGCTCGATATGCTGCGTAATCCCTTCGACCACCACGATCGCGTCGTCCACCACAATGCCGATTGCCAGCACGATCGCGAACAGCGTCAGCAGGTTGATCGAGAAACCGAGCATGTAGATCGCGCCGAACGTGCCGATGATCGTCACCGGAATCGTCGTGGCGGGCACGAGCATCGCGCGCCAGTTCTGCAGAAACAGCAGGATCACCGCGAGCACCAACAACGCGGCCTCGAATAGCGTCTTGTACACGTCGATCACGGATTGCCGCACGAAGGTCGTCGTATCGAACGGCAATTGATAGCTGACGCCCTTCGGCATGTCCTTGGCGAGTCGCGCCATGGTCGCTTTCACGGCATTGCCGACTTCAAGCGCGTTGGCTTCCGGCAGTTGATAGATGGCAATGCCCGCGGCCGGTTTGCCGTCGAGATTGAAGAACTGCCCATAGCTAGACGAACCGAGTTCTGTGTGACCCACATCGCGAATGCGCACGAAGTGGCCACCGTCGTTCGGATCGGCTTTAACGATGATGTCGTCGAACTCGTGCGGATCGGACAGCGCGCCCTGCATCGTCACTGTGAGTTGGAACGCCTGGCCGCCCGCGTTCGGCTCCGAACCGAGCTGACCGGCGCTCACGTCCTTGCTTTGGCTCTGGATCGCCTGCATCACGTCGGCGGCGGTCAGACCGCGCTCGCTCAGCTTCTGCGGATCGAGCCACACGCGCATGCTGTACTGCCCCGTGCCGAACACGGTGACGTCGCCGACACCCGGCAAACGCGCGAGCGTGTCGCGCAGATAAATCACCGCGTAGTTGCTCAGGAACAGCGAATCGTATTTCGGATCAGGCGACTGCAGCGTGTACAACTGCAGGATCGCCGTGGAACGTTTGCGCACGGTCACGCCCTGCTGCTGCACCGCTTGCGGCAATTGCGCGGTGGCGGCCGACACGCGGTTTTGCACCAGCACCTGCGCTTTATCGACATCCGTGCCGACGGCGAAAGTGACCGTGAGCGTGTAGGTGCCATCGTTCGTGCTGGTCGATTGCATGTACAGCGCGTTTTCCACGCCATTGACCTGCGTTTCGATCGGTAAGGCCACACGGTCGATCACAGTCGCGGCGCTCGCACCCGGAAAGCGTGCGACGACCTGCACGGTCGGCGGCGTGATCGGCGGATATTGCGCGATCGGCAGGTTAATCAGCGCGACCGCGCCGAGCAGCATCACGATCAACGCGATCACATTGGCAAGAACCGGCCGCTCAACGAAGAAACGGATCATGACTGACCCTGCGCCGCAGCGGCGACCACCTGCACCTTGGCGCCGGGCGCGACAGCCAGCGCACCGCCGGTCACGACCTGATCGTTCGCGGTGAGCCCCGAGGTGACCGCCCGCTGCGAACCGTACAAACCACCCGTGACAACCGCGCGTTTTTCGATCACGCCCGCGCCGTTCACGATCAGCACCGACGCGCCTGCCTGATCGCGCAGCAATGCCGTGTCCGGCACCAGCAACACGTTGTGCGGCGCGCCCGCAGGAATGTGCACTTCAACCGACATGCCGGGAATCAGATGCGCATCCCGATTGACGATATCGGCGCGCAGCTTGACCGCCCCGCTGCTCGGATCGACGCGTGTGTCAACAAATTCGAGCGCGGCGTCCTCACCTTGCCCCTGGCCCGCGGCCGCGCCGAGCGCATTGACGCGCACCGTGCGGGGTGGCTGCGTGAAGAGCCCGATGCGGTTGGCGTCGCGCTCGTTGAGCGTGAAATTCACATACACCGGCTGGATGCGATCCAACGTGGCGAGCTTGGTGGAGTCGGACGCACCCACCAGATTGCCGACGTCGAATGCACGTGCGCCGATGCGGCCCGCAAACGGCGCACGTATTTCCGTGTAGGCGAGATTGATACGCGACATGTCGCGTTTGGCGAGCGCCTGGTCGCGGGTGGTCTGAGCCTTTTGCAACGTCGATTCGGAGGTCGCGTTATCGGACGTGAGTTGCTTTTGCCGGACCAGTTCCTGGTCGGCATTGTCGAGCGCGGCCTGATCGTAAGTCAGTTGCGCGCGATACGTATCCGGCTCGATGCGAAACAGCACCTGCCCTTGCTTGACGTAAGCACCATCGGCAAAGCCGATTTCCTTCAGCACACCCTGCACGCGCGCGATTAGCGTGACGGTCGCCGAGGGCGCGACGGTGCCGCTCAGATCGAGTTGTTCGCGCACCTCGCGCGGCACCGGCCGCATCACGCTGACTTGCGGCAGGGACGCGGCTTGCGACGATTGTGCGGCGGGCGCGCTGCCGTCGCGGCACGCGGCCAGCGCCATTGCCGCTGCCAGCACGATGCAAAACCTCGCTCCCAGGTGCGTGTTCGCCACGCTACGCTGTGCCCCGCTCCCGTTTTTCATGTTCTTATTTCCCATTCTCGAGCTGGCCTCCACTGGCGCGCGCCAGCGCGGAATTCGCCGGCGGGTTCAGTAAGCGCCCCCAGTCCGTGCGCTGCGCCATCTGTTCGGCGATCTGTTCGCTCACCACCTGCTGCCCCTCTGCCACTTCCCAGCCGCCGCCCAACGCGCGATACAAGGACACCGCCGCAAGCGCGGCGATTCCCTGGTTCTGCGCGAGCGAATCGCCGTCACGCAGCATCGAACGCGATGCGTCGAGCACCGTGTCGTACGTGACCGATCCCGCGCGATACTGCACATTCGCGAGCTTCAAGGCGCGCTGCGACGCATCGGACGCACGCGACGACGCCGCCAGCGCATCGAGCGAGGTACGTAGTGCGGCAATCGCGTCCTCCACTTCTTTCTGCGCTTGCAGCACCGTGTTCTGATAGTCGAGCACGGCCTCCTGGAAGGCCGCGTCCTGAATCCGCACGGCGTTCTTCAACTGGCCTCGATCGAGGATCGGCAGCGTGATGCCCGCGGAGAAGAGACCGATCGTCTTGCTGCCCCACTGCGATAGTCCAATGCCACGCTGTTCGCCCGACGAAAGCCCGAACAGTCCCGTCAACGATAGCGACGGATACAGCTTCGCCTTGGCCGCGCCGATCAGCGCCGATTGCGCCGCCGCGTTGAGCGCGGCCTGGCGCACGTCAGGGCGCCGGCGCAGCAGATCGGCGGGAATACCGACATCGATCTGCGTCGGCGGCACCGGAATCGCGCTGCTGCCTTTGAGTTGCGCATCGACTGCGTCGGGAGGATCGGCGAGCAGCACGGCAAGTGTGTCGCGGTCTTGCGCGCGTGCCTTGATGAGCGGCGGAATCTGCGCCTCGGTTTCGGCCACCAGCGTGGCAGCCTGCTCGACGTCGAGCTGGCTCGACGCGCCGCGTTTGTAGCGCGCCTGGGTCAGCGTAAGACTCTGCTGCACCGCCTTCAGGTTTTGCTGCGCCACCGCGATACGCTGCTCGAGCGCGCGCAGGTCGATGTACGCATTGGCGACATCGGCGAACAGCGACACGAGCGCGTTGTCATACGCCGCTTCGGACACGCGCAGTTGCGCGCGATCCGATTCGATCTGCCGGCGATACTTGCCCCAGAAATCGATTTCCCAGCCCACGTTCACACGCAGATGCTCGGCCCACAGATGCGTGGGCGGAATCGGACCGACGCCGCTTGTGTTGATGTGGTCCGCGCCAGCAGACACGCTGCCCGATTGCGGCAGCAGATTCTCGGCGCTGATCGCGAGTTGCGCGCGCGCCTTGAAGATATGCAAACCCGCCACTTGCAGTGACAGATTGCGTTCGTACGCACGCTGTTCCAGCGCGCTCAGCACCGGATCGTTGAAAGCCGTCCACCAGGCCGCCTGAGCACCGGGCGCGGTCTGCGCCTCGCCTGCCAGGCTTTCGAGCCACTGGTTTTCGAGCGTCACGTCCGGCTGTTTGAAGTCGGGGCCGACCGTCACGCAACCCGTCAGCGCCACGCTCATCGATACGATCAGCGCACAGGCGATAGACAGGCGGCAGGACGTGGCTGGTTTCATCACGCATTGAGGCGTCAAATATCCTACGATCCCGCCGATGCCCGCGCGGCTCAGTGCGCTGCCCCGCGTTCCTGCATGAATGCCGCGATCTGCGGCAACGTGATGTAGCCCGCCTTCTGTGTGTCGATTTCATCGAAATGCTTGGCGACCATCGGCATGCCCGCGGCAGCCTGTTCCCGGGTGAGCTTGCCGTCGTGCGTGGTGTTGGCATTCGCAAAGCGTGTTTGCAACTGCTGCGCCATGCGCTCCATGCGCTGCGGGTTGGCGCCCTGCGGTGCGGCCGTTTGGGCGAACGTGACGGTGGATGCGCAGCACAGCAGCACAACGGCGAGAAATTTTTTCATGACTGACTCCTTGGATTGAGCCATCGTGCGTCGCCTGCAAACCGCCGCGATCCGTTCGATGACAGGCCGAATTCTTGAGGAAGCGCCGCCGGAAGGCAATTTGAGAATCATGTCGACTTATGTCATGGATTCTTGTGGCGCCGGCGCGGCACACGTTATCGCTGTCGTCGCAACACAGCATGCGCTTCATACACCTGCATGCTCATCTCATGGCCCACTTGCGCGCGACATTGAATGAAATAAGTTCGCGCTGCCGTTTACAGGGTGGTTTGCGTATCTTTCGTCTGCCGGCGCTACCAGTGCCGCAAGTGCCTTAAGTGCATCAAGTGCCTCAGCGGCGCCTCAACGGTTCGGAAGGGTTCTCAAGCAATCCGAACCAGTCGCACGGCTTCTTCACCGGAAGACGCTCCGCACCGCTCAACGTCTCAGGAGTATCAAGTGAGTATTCGTCTCGTCTGCGCCTCTACCTTCACCGCCATCGGTCTCGCCTGTTCGTCGACGGCGTTCGCCCGGGTGGTCGTCTATATGCCGGCTGCCGTGGTCTACGCGCCGCCGCCGCGCCCTGTCTATTACTACGCGCCGGTCAAGCCGGTCTACGTGGTCGCGCCGCCGCCGGCCCCAATCCCCGTTGCCGTAGCGGTCGGCACGCCCGTGCCGCTGCCTCCGAAACCCGTCACCCTGTACACGACGGTCGTGGTGCCCGCGCCGACCAACTATGCGATCGTGCCCGCCCCTGCCGTCAGCTACTCGCAGCCCGTGATGGTGGTGCCGCGCTAAATGTGCCGAATGCGAGTCCCGACAGACGATCGCCGTGCTGTCAGCACGAACGGATCCAACATTTGGATTACAAAAATAGCCGTTGAACCAGCATAGGACATGCTGTCCGCAAGAATGCCTGGTGAATTCCCGTTGTCCTGAAGAATGGCTGGCGCGCCGCGTGAGAACGGGTTGTTCCGCTTGCGCGGCGCACTGGATTACCGGCAATCGGTAGCTTGTGTCCCAGGAAACGATTCTTACGGGCAGAAAGGCGAGATGAACTCGCTTTTTTGGCGGTCGAGCGACGAAATGTGTGGATTAAAACAGGAGAAAGACCAGTCTCCTCAAGAGGCCTCCCTGATTGGGCGGCGCCGAATCATCAGATGAATGTTCGGTGTTTGAAAGCTCGATGTTAGCTTGGTATCGTGGACGCGCGGTACGGCGCTTGCTGCATTCTCCACCACCGGCAGGCGCGCCTGCTAGCTGGACCGATCTGTTCAGCTAGCGGCGCTCGGCTCACACGCGCTTTATCGCCCGTCCACCTCTTCTTCTGGAACGTTAGTTAGATGAGCTATCACGACATAGACAAAGAAATCGCCCATCTCGAACTTGTCTTCGGGAAGATTTCCACCAACGATCGCATTCCCCTGACGTACTGGCGCAATCGGCTAGCCATGTTTCCCAAGACATTGCTGATGCCCAGCCAGCGCGCCCGCCTCGCACGGCTCGAAGCCGCCCTGCGCTCGCTCGAGCAGTCCGCGCGAGCGCTGGAGACGGAGCCGCCCATGCGAGCGACGGGCACCCAGCGATGATGCATTACCCTTTATTTGCCCTTAACCGATCAGGATCCGCGCGGCGAGCGCCAGCGCGAGAGCGGGCAGCATCACCACCACGCCCACTTTAAAAAACTTCATGAAGCTCACTTCTTCGCCTTCACGGCGAATTGCGTTGAGCCAGAGGATCGTCGCGAGCGAACCGGTGATCGACAGGTTCGGCCCCAGATCGACGCCGATCAGGAGCGCGTCGATCACGCGCTCGGGACTATGAGCCTGCATTACGGTCGAACTGGCGATCAGGCCCGCCGGCAGGTTGTTCATCAGATTGCTGCTGATCGCGATGACGCTGCCTGCCCAGGCAGCCGTCGTGGCTTCATTGTGTTGCGTCGCATCTTGCAACAGTTGAACGAATGTTCTGATGACCCCGGTGTGATCGAGCATTTCGACCAGCACGAACAACGCGGCGACCAGCGGCAGCACGCTCCACGATATTTCCCGGATCATCGGCAGCGGCGATTTGCGCTCCTGGATCAGCACGACCGCGGCAGTCAGCGCACCGAGTATCGCGGTGGGCAGGCCGAGCGGGACATCGAAGGCCGAAACCGTCAGCAGCACGACGGCCGTCACCGCGATACCCGCCAGCGCCACGCGCCCGCTCGACGACAACTCGAGCGGCTCGAGATCGGCTTCGCAGGTGCCGGCGAGCGCCTCGCGCTGCGTCCAGCGCAACAGCACATAGGTCGCGACGATCGACAGTAGCGAAGGCAGCGTGAAGCGCATCAGCCAGGCCCCGAGCGCGGGCGTGTGATTGCCGTACAGCACAATGTTGGCCGGATTCGAGATCGGCAGTACGAAGCTCGCGGCGTTCGCAATGAACGCGCAGATGAAGAGCAAGGGCAGCGGAGGCGTCTTCGCTTTCCTGGCGGCGGCAAAAACCGCGGGCGTGAGAACGACTGCGGTAGCGTCATTGGAAAGGAAGGCGGTGATGACCACGCCGACCAGATAGACCAGCAGAAACAGCTTTCTCGGCGAACCTTTGGCATGGTTGACTGCGAAAACGGCGACCCAGTCGAACAGACCTTCGCGGCGCCCGACTTCCGATAGCACCATCATGCCGAACAGGAAGAGATAGACGTCCGTGCCCTTGCCGACGGCCTCGACGGCCAGATCGACGGGAAGCAGGCCCAGCGATACGAGTAATAGCGCGCCGGCGACGGCCCACACAGCCTCGGGCCATTTGAACGGACGGGTGATGACGCCGGCCGTGGCGGCTATGGCGATACCCCAAGACAGGAAGACGGAATTCACCAAGTAGATCCTGGATTCTGATTGTGCGCGAGCGCGGAATGGGAGCGCAGCATAACCGATGAGCGGGACGCTGCAGGCGGTCGGAGCGCAAGTTGTGTACCACGCAATACCGCCATGCCTGCCTCGCTACCCCACCCGGTTCACCGCGGCAATGCAATCCCGCCCGTTATCCTTGGCGAGGTACAACTGCGTATCCACCAGGTTCACAAAGGCGACGGGATCATCCGACGCTGAAGGAATCACCGTTCCCGCACCGAAACTGGCGGTGACGGTCTGCCGGAATGGCGACCTCTCATGCGCGATCTCCGCGGCGGAGATGCGGTCACGGCAACGTTCGACCACCTGCCGTGCGGCCTCGGCCCCGGTATTCGGCAAGATCAGCACGAACTCTTCCCCGCCGAACCGGCCGACGAAGTCCCCCGGCCGCACCGCCTCGCTCAACACCGTGGCGATCTGCTTCAGGCACGCATCCCCTTGCACGTGTCCGTAGTAATCGTTGTACGACTTGAAGAAATCGATATCGGCCATGATCAGCGACAGCGGCGCGCCATGCCGCTGTGCCGCGCTCCATTCGCGCTGCAGGACAGCGTCGAACTCGCGGCGATTGCCCACGCCCGTCAAACCGTCCTTGAACGACAGCGCTTCGAGTTCCCGCTGCAACGCCGCCACTTTCTCCTCGGTCTTTTTGCGCTCGCTGATGTCGAACATGAAACCGACCAGCGACTCCACCTCGCCGCGGCCATCGCGCACCACATGCACGACGTCGCGCAGCCACACGTATTCGCCACCGCTCGTCAACGCCCGATAGTCCGCTTCGTGATCGGTGCCCGCCTTCGACTGCGCGACGCAGAACTCCACCACCTTGTCGCGGTCGTCCGGATGCATGCGGGCAGCCCAGTCCTGCACGGTCTTCCAGCTCGACGGCGCCCAGCCCAGCAAGGTTTCGATCTGCGGGCCGATATACGCGAACTCCATGGTCGCCCAGTCGATCTTCCAGGGAATCGCTCTCGTCGATTCAAGCAAGGTCCGGTAGACCGCTGCGTCATGCTCCAGGTAACCTTCGACACCGCCTTCGGCCACCGCCGTGTCGTGCCGCAGGAAATCCGCGCCAAGTGCGGCGCTGTTCTTTTCAGTGCTCTTCATGGGTCGAACCTTTTATAGCGGTTGAGCCGGCAAATTAACACAATGCCGCTTCCATTCCGCCAAATCAGGCCGCCGCCCGGCTTTATTCCACCCCCATTAGCGTCACGGCTAGAACAATCTGTTCTCTTCTCCTGGTCTATTCAACTTTCATTGGCATCCCTACTATCCGCATTCACACGCGGCATACCGCACGCGATACGCACCACGAATTGTGAGCATGAACCCATGAATCCCCGTCCTTCAGACGTCAAGCATTACAGCGGCACCGCCGTCGCCCTGCACTGGCTAATCGCATTGCTGATTGTCTGCGGGTTCTGCATCGGCTGGGTCATGACCGATATCCCCGGCTTTACGCCCACCAAGCTGAAGTATTTCTCATGGCACAAGTGGATTGGCGTAACGGTCTTCGTGCTGGCCGTGGCGCGTGTGCTGTGGCGCGCCACTCACCGCGCGCCGGCGCTGGATAGCGCTACGCCCGTATGGCAGAAGGCTGCGGCCCATCTCGTGCACGGCCTGCTCTACGTGCTGATGCTGGCCATTCCGGTGTCCGGCTACTTCTATAGCTCGGCGGCGGGCATTCAGGTGGTGTACCTCGGCATCGTTCCGCTGCCCACCCTCATCGGTCCGGACCAGGCGCTCAAGGCAATCCTGCGCACAGTTCATGTGCTGCTCAATTACACGTTGCTGGCGCTCGTTGCGATGCACGTACTCGCGGCGCTCAAGCATCAATTTGTCGACCGCGACGGATTACTCGCGCGGATGATTCCGTTCCTCAGATGACTCACGCGACTCACGCGTAACAGACGATTGGCTACAGCCAGTTGGCAATCTAATTCCCAACGGTGCGCAATCAGCGCGCGTGGGTTCGATAGGATGCGTACCACTATGAAATCAAACTTTTATCACTCCATTCTGGCCGGCGTTGCCGCCCTCTCACTCTTCGGCGCAAGCCTCGCGCACGCCGATGTCGACGTCAGCAAAAGCACGGTCGTCGCCACGACGAAGCAGATGAACGTGCCGGTGGACGGCAAATTCAAGAAATTCTCGGCGCAGCTGAATTTCGATCCGGGCAAGCCGACCGCCGGCAACGCCAACGTGTCGATCGACACCGGCAGCTACGACCTCGGCGCGGACGACTACAACAAGCAGGCCCAGGGCAAGGAATGGTTCGATAGCGCGACCTATCCGGCCGCGACGTTCGTCTCGAGCGCAATCGCGCCGGCCGGCGGCAATCAGTACAAGATCACCGGCAAGCTGACCATCAAGGGCAAATCGCAGACTGTCGTGGTGCCGGTCACCATCGCGAGCCAGGGCAACACGCAAACCTTCGACGGCTCACTGCCGATCAAGCGTTCGCAGTTCGATGTCGGGACGGGCGAATGGAAAGACACGTCGGTGGTCGCCGACGAAGTCGTCATCAAATTTCACATCGTTGCTTCGAAGAAGTAACGGAACACACCTAAGCGTCACAGCACTTTCTGAAACCTGGAGAATCACTTGAAGAAACAACTTTTGCTCGCCGCAGGCGCGCTGGCCGCAGCCATGTCGTTCAATGTCATGGCCGCCGACACGTATCAACTTGACCCGACGCACACCTACCCGAGCTTCGAGACCGACCACTTCGGCGGCCTGTCGATCTGGCGCGGCAAGTTCAAGAAGAGCAGCGGCACCGTGGTGCTGGATCGCGCGGCGAAAACCGGCACGGTCGACGTGACGATCGACATGAGCTCGGTAGATATCGGTAACGACAAGCTCGACGCTGAACTGGTCACGGACAAGTTCTTCGACGCAGCCAAGTACCCGACGGCGACGTACAAGGGCACGCAGATCCGCTTCGACGGCGACAAGCCCGTGGAAGTGATCGGCACGCTGACCATGCACGGCATCACCAAGCCGGTCAACCTGAAGATCGAATCGTTCAAGTGCTTCATCAACCCGATGCTCAAGCGCGAAGTGTGCGGCACCGAATCGACCGCGACGTTCAACCGCGACGACTTCGGCGTCGACTTCGGCAAGACCTATGGCTTCAAGATGCAGACCACACTGCATATTCAAGCTGAAGGCATCAAGCAGTAGTCGCTACTCCCCTGTAGCTTGCGGCAGGCGGTGGAGCAACTCCCCGCCTGCCGATTCGAAAATCACGACATCACGACGTCACCATCATGCTGACTGTCGATTCATCTGAACAATTCCCTCACCCCACCAAAAAGCCCTTAAAAACAGGACTCGTCTGATCAATAGGCCGAGTTTAATCACCTGTTTGGCAAGCGTTACACGTCATATCTTCCGGTTTCTCCGCGCGCAAAAACTTGAGCGCGAAGAGTCGCCATAACTGCCCGCTTTTCTTCGATTTGAACCGCAAGGTTAAACCGTAAAGTCGCCAGCACGGGAATGACTTCTTACTGGAGACGGCGCGGTGAATCAGGTGAAAAATGCGGCTCTGGTCGCGGCAGTGGCGATGGCGGTCGCAGGATCGGTACAAGCACAGGAAGTTTATGTGCACGGCGGCACACTCGGCGCAGGTGTCGGCGCGGCACTGCCGTTGACCTCGTGGGCCGGCGTGCATGCGGAATTCGAAGGACTCGGCTTCTCGCATTCGTTCAACGTCAGCGGTAACGATTACGACGGCCATCTCAAACTGCTGCAAGGCGGCTTGTATCTCGATCTGTTTCCGTTTTCGTCCAGCGGTTTTCGCCTGACGGCCGGCGCCCTGATCAACGACGACGAACTGACGGGTCAGGCGGTGCCGAACGCGCAAGGCAACTACAAGATCGGCGATGAATTCGTGCCGGCCGTGGGCCCCGCGCCATCGACCACCATCACACTGCCGCGCGTGATGCCCTATCTCGGCATCGGGTACGGCCACAAGCCGGTTTCGAAGGGTTTCGGCCTGACGTTCGATCTCGGCGTGGCCTACGGCCGCCCGCGCACGACGTACAACGTGCCGGCGATCTACTCGCAACTCACAAGCCAGGCGAACATCGACCAGGAAGAACAGAACATCAGCAACAAGGTCGAGCGCTACAAGGTGTATCCGGTGGTACAGATCGGTGTGAGCTACCGGTTCTGAGCAAACACCTTTTCTGATTCATCTTCGAGGAGCCTTTAGCCCTTTGGGTTAAAGGCTTTTTCTCATTGCCGGTGCGAGACGATCCTCGCATTCGACGCTTAAACAGGCTCGCCGCGCAGACAAGCTCTTGTTATAATCCTCTCATCAACGCGAACAAAACATAACGCGCCTCTACACTGCGCCCCACACTGCGCGACAGGACCTCCATGCTGAAACCCGACCGCCTCCGCGCCCTCGCCGATGCGCTGGCCAAGCAGAACGTGATGCGCCTGCGCGACGCCGCCAGCCTGCTGGACGTATCGGAGATGACTGTCCGGCGCGATATCGCAGGCAGTCCGGAACGATTTACGTATCTCGGCGGCTACATCGTCAGCGCGACCGACGTACCCAATAACGCAGGCTATTCACTCGAAGAAGAGAAGGATCATTTCGCGCAAGCCAAGGCGGAGGCCTCCGCGCATGCGGCGAAACTTGTCGTCGACCACGAAACCATTTTCATCGATTGCGGTACGACGCTCACCACGCTTGCGCGCCTGATTCCGCTCGAACGTCACGTCACCGTGGTCTGTTATTCGCTGAATGTGGCGGAGATTTTGCGGCGCAAGCCGGATGTGCGGATGATTCTGCTGGGCGGCGTCTACGTGCCCTCGTCAGATTCGTTTGCGGGCGAAGAGAGTCTGGAGATGCTGCGGCGCATGGGCATCAACAAGGCGTTCATTTCCGCGGGCGGTGTGGACAACGCGCGCGGCGTGACGTGCTGGAACTTTCACGAAGTCGCGCTCAAGCAGGCGGCCATGGCAAGCGCCGTCGAACGGCATCTGGTCGTGGATCAGAGCAAGTTCGGCGTCGTCAAGGCGGTGCGCTTCTCGCAAATCGACGACTTCGATTCCATCATCACTGAGAAAGGCCAGGAGCACCGCAAGCGCAAATGAATGCGCTAGAGGCGCGCGGTTGCGCTGTCGGGCAACCGGCGTGACCGGCCTTCAGTTATCCGTTTTTACGCTGCAATGCGAACAGCGTCCCGGCAATCAGAATGAACGCGCCGATGATCACCTTCTGCCAGGTGCTCGGCACGCCCACCAGAATCAGCACGCTGTTGATCAACGTGACCAGCACCACACCGAGCAACGTGCCGGCCACCGTACCCGTCCCCCCTGTAATGCGCGCGCCGCCCAGAATCACCGCGGCGATCACATCGAGTTCCGAGCCCACCAGATCGAACGGATTCGCGAGCCGGTTGTTCGATACATGCAGAA
The DNA here is from genome assembly GCF_030464785.1 of Paraburkholderia sp. SEWSISQ10-3 4. Classification (NCBI taxonomy): domain Bacteria; kingdom Pseudomonadati; phylum Pseudomonadota; class Betaproteobacteria; order Burkholderiales; family Burkholderiaceae; genus Paraburkholderia; species Paraburkholderia sp. SEWSISQ10-3 4. Next base: position 80,762 of record NZ_JALPRI010000026.1, on the reverse strand, counting down.
TGCCCGCTATGCCGGCGAGCATGCCGGTATAGCCGAACACGAACAGATGGATCGCGCGCAGGTTGTAGCCGAGCCGCTCAGCAATCGCGAGGCTGCCGCCCATTGCATAGACGCCGCGTCCCATCATGGTCCGGTTCAACAGCCACCACGTGACACCGGCGGCCGCCACCAGCGCCAGCACCGAAACAGGCAGTACTGCGCGCAGGCCTTCGTTGGTGTGATAGAAAAACAGCGGAATCCGGCCGAAGTGATCCATGCTGTGCGGAATGTTCATGAAGAACGTCGTGCCGATAAACGTCAGCAGCAGGCCGCGATACAGGTACTGCGTGCCGATCGTGACGATCAGCGAAGGCGCCTTCAAACGATGCACCAGCAGACCGTTGATCAGACCGAGCAGCACGCCGCCCAGCGCGCCGGTGATCAGAATCAGCGCGAACGGCGCGTCCGGCCACCAGGCAAACACCGCCTTCGTGATGCCGTACATCGTCAGCGCGGCGATCGCCGTGAACGAGACGTCGATGCCGCCGGACGCCAGCACTACAAGCGTGCCCAGCGCGAAAAGGGACATCGTGGTGGCCGAATGCAGCAGATCGAACAGCGTCGCCAGTTGAAAGAAGCGCGGATTGATCGCGCCGACAATCAGGCACGTCGCCGCGATCAACGCGACCGTGAACCATTCGGGGTTGCGCGAAAGCCTGGCCCGCAAAGTGGGCGGCTTGACCTCGGGTGCGACTTCGACAACGGTCGGGGTGGTCATGGTTTCGTTCATGCGCGAAGGGATCCGCGAGTTCATGGGTATCGGCGTCCTTTATGCGGCTTCCGAAAGCAGCGCGTGATACAGGTCAGCTTCGCTCAGCGTATCGGCCTGATATTCGCTGGCCACACGCCCCTTCTTCATCATCAGGATGCGATCGCAGTTCTGCAGCAGCTCGGGCAGATCGTCGCTGATCAGAATGATGCCGATGCCGCGTTTCGACAGGCGCTGCATGATGCGATAAATGATGTCTTTCGAGCCGACGTCGACGCCGACCGTCGGTCCATGCAGAATCAGCACGCGCGGATCGATGGCGAGCCAGCGGCCGATGAGCACGCGCTGCTGGTTGCCGCCCGAGAGCGACTGCACGGGTTTGTCGACGCCGGGCGTCGCGATCTGCAAATCGTTCACCGTCTGTTCCGCGAGCGCCTGCGCGCGTGTGCGATCGATCTGGCCGAAGCGGTCCCGCAGGCTGGAGATCATCGCGGTAATCACGTTGTCGCGAATCGACTTGTCGAGAAACAGCCCTTCGTTCAGGCGGTCTTCGGGCACATAGCCAATACGATGATGTTTCGCGTCCGAAGGCGTGCGCAATGCAATCGCCTTGCCGTCGAGCAGCACCTGCCCCGATTGCGCCGCCGCAACGCCCGCGAGTGCGCGCGCGAGTTCGTTGCGCCCCGAATCGAGCAAACCGGTGACACCGAGAATCTCGCCTCGATGCAGCTGGAACGACACGTCGTTGAACTGCCCCGTACGCGTGAAGCCGCGCACGTCGAGTACGACATCTTGCCCTAACGTGCCTTCACGATAGCGCTCATTCGTCAGATGGCGTCCTGTCATCAGTTCGCTAATCTGCGCTTTGGTGAATTGCGCGATCGGTCCTTGCGCCATCTTCTGGCCATCGCGCAACACGATAACTTCACCGCCGATCGCATAACACTCGTCGAGCTTGTGGCTCACGAACAGCACCGTCACGCCCTGCGCGCGCAGGTTCGCGAGCACGGCGATCAGATTGTCGACTTCCTTCTGCGTGAGCGACGTGGTGGGCTCGTCCATGATGACGAACTTGGCCTCGCTGGCAATTGCGCGAGCAATCGCGACAAGTTGACGCGTGGCGAGCGGCAATTGCTCGATGAGGGTCGCCTGAAACTCGGCGTCGCCGGGCAAGCCGACCGATTCCAGCGCGCGCGCCGCCGTGCGCGCGAGCGCGCGCCGGTCGAACGTCCGCGCAAGCCGGCCTTCGTGCGTGGCCAGCTCGGCGGTAAGCGCGACATTTTCCGCCACGTTCATGTTGGGCAGCAGCGAGAGATCCTGATAGACGGTTTCGATTCCTGCCGCCAGCGATTCCAGTGCGGACAGCCGTGCATGCCGAACGCCTTCGATCACGAGTTCGCCTTCGTCGGGCGGCTGCGCGCCGGAGATGATCTTGATTAGCGTGCTCTTGCCGCAGCCGTTCTCGCCGAGCAGGTGATAGATCTGACCACGCTCGAACGACAGGCTCACCCCGCGCAATGCATGTACGCCGGTGAAACGCTTGTGCACGCCGACCACCTGCAGAAACGGCTGCGAGGTATCGGACTGCGGCTGCGAAGACGATACGTCCTGATTCATGATGGTGAGTCGCAAGTTAAGGCGTGTCCACACGGGCACGCCTTGAAGGAAGTCCCCCGAGGGGGACGCCGTGACACATGAAGCAAAAAACCAATCAGAACGGATACTGCTTGTAGTTCGACTTGTCGACATTCACCCAGCCCTGGCCGCGCACGATAATCCCTTTGCCCGGACCCTTAGCAACGGTGACCTTCGTGTAGCCCGGAATGCCGAGATCGGCGCCGTTCTCAACTGTCTTGCCGTCGATCAGCATCTGCGCGACCTTGTTCATCGCAATGCCTGCGAGCTTCGGATCCCAGAACGCAATGCCGTTGATCGCGCCGCTCTCGAGGAACTTGCCGGCTTCCGTCGGCAGGCCCGTACCGTAGACGCAGATCTTGCCCTGCATGCCGGCTTCTTCCACCGCGCGGCCGATGCCGATCACGTCGAGCGAGGACGAGCCCTGGAAGCCCTTCAGGTCCGGATGCTTGCGCAGCACTTCCTTCGCGACTTCATAGGCGCGCTCGCCGTCGTTATTGGTTTCGAGTTTCGGTTCGACCAGATCCATCTTCGGATACTTGGCTTTGGCGTTGCCGATGCCGCCGTCGGCCCATTGCACCTGCGAGCGGCTGCCGAGCGAACCGACCAGCGCAACCCACTTGCCGTCGTCGTGCATGCACGAGGCGAGACGCTCGTTCAGGCCGGCGCCGTAGGCCGTGTTGTCGAATGCTTCGATGTCGACCATCGTGTTCTTCGCGTTGTCGGCCTCATGGGTCACCACCTTGATGCCGCGATCCATCGCCTTCTTCAGTGCCGGTTCCAGCGTCGGCGGATCGTAGGGCACCACGGCAATCGCCGTGACCTTCTTCGCGATCAGATCTTCGATGATCTTCAACTGCTGTGCCGCATCCGCGCGGCCCGGGCCGGTCTGATACGCGTTCACGCCGGGGTTGTCCTTCGCGAATTGCTTGACGCCGTCGTCCATCCGGTTGAACCAGTTGATACCGGTCACCTTGACGACCGTGACGATCGTCTCGTTGGTTGCAGCCTGCGCAGCGGCGATCACGCCTACGGTAAGAGCGCCTGCCGCGAGCGCGGCACCCAGTCGAGTCAATTTCATGCGATGTCTCCTTTATCCTTCGATGTAGTTCGATGTCGCCCTACTTCACCATCACGGACAGTCAGGGCTCGTTGTCCGCCGCGTACTGAAACCTGGATTTGAAACCTGGGTTATGCCTTTTAAGTCTGAGCGTCGCGCTAACGTTTCGGGACTGTGCCGGAACTTGCGGCACTAGCACTCACGCCACCGCCACCGCCGCCGCCGCCGCCAAAACCGAAGATCGCCCGCACCCGCTCGCCGCCTGCAAACGCGAGTGACAGCAACAACAAAAATCCCCACGCGCAATCGCCGAAAAACTGCGATACGCCGAGCAGATTGAACAGACTCGAGAGGAACTGCAGCACGGTTGCGGCAAAGAACACGCAGATGATGCGGCCGTGACCGCCGGCGGGATTCACGCCGCCCATCACCGCGATCAGGATGGCGATCAGCAGATAGGAATTGCCATAGTCCCATTTCGCACTGGACGTATGGGTCGCGCTGATCAGACCAGCGAGCGACGCCAGCACGCCGCACATCGCATACGTCGTAATCAACATCCGCGCGCGCGGAATGCCCGCATAGAACGCCGCTTTGGGGTTGGTGCCCATCAGATAGAGACGCAGGCCGAACGGGCTGCGTCTGAGCAACCAGCCGAGCACGATCACCGCCGCGATAAAGATGCAGAACGCGATCGGCACCTGAAACACGGTACCGTTGCCGATATTCGACAAGGGGTCGACATAGTCGACATGCACCGAGGCGCCGTTGCTGAGCACCACCGCAAAGCCCGTGAACAGCAACTGCGTGCCGAGCGTGCAGAGAATCGGTGTGAGCCTGAGGCGCGCGATCACCACGCCGTTCAGGAGGCCGCCCAGCAGCCCCATCGCCACCACGATCGCGCAGAAGAGCGACGTGTAGAGCGCGGGCGAATCGTCGCCGTTGACAAAGTGCGGCACGACGAGCGCTGCAACCATCCCGGACAGGTTCGCGAGCCCGACACCTGACAGATCGATCCCGCCGTTGCCCGAGACCATCGACAACATGATGCCGAGCGCCAACAAGCCGAGTTCGGGCAACTGCCCGCCCATCGACTGCAGGTTGTCTATGTCGACGAATTGCCCATGCGAAAGCCACGTCGCGACCAGCACGACGAGTACATTGACGATCAGCAGAAAATTCAGTTGCCGGTCGCCGAACATTTTTCCAGCGGTGAACGAGGACTTCATGATGAGCGCGATCTCCTTCAGTCTTCGCGAACGGTCAGGACAGCGGCGAGGCGGCCTCGGCCGGCTGGCTCAACACGCGGTTCACTTCGTCAAGCGTCGGCATGGAAGGCGCCGTGCCCGGGCGCGTGACGGAAATGCCGGCGAGCGCGCAGCCGAAACGCAGCGCCGAGACGGCGTCGTCGCCGCGTGCAAGCGCCGCCGCGAAACCGCCCGTGAAGCCGTCGCCGGCGCCGGCGGTCTCCACCACGCGGCCGCAGTGATAGGCCGGCACGAGTATCGATTGGCTTGCCGAGTGCAGCAGCGCGCCGCCTTCCCCCAGCGTGACGATCACCGCGCCGACACCTTTGGCGAGCAGCACGTCGGCGGCACGGCGCGCGTCGTCGGCATTCGCGATCGGCACGCCGGTGAGCGCGGTGGCCTCGGTTTCATTCGGGGTGATGTAGTCGCACAACGGAAAGATGTCGTCGTCGAGCGGAAAGGCGGGCGCCGGATTGAACACGGTGATGACGCCGTGCCGGCGCGCCACTTCGAGCCCGCGGCGCGCGGCAGCCAGCGGCTGTTCGAGTTGCGTGACGAATACGCGCGCGGCGGCGATATCGGCTTCGATCGCGTCGACGTCGGCTGCCTCCATCGTGCCGGCCGCGCCGGAGGCGACGATGATCGCGTTCATGCCGGTGTTGTCGTCGACAAAGATATGCGCGGCGCCCGTGGACACGCCCTCCACTACCGAGGCGCGTGCCGTGATGCCTTCAGCGGCCCATGTGGCGCGCGCAATCTCACCGAACGCGTCGTTGCCGATGCGCGTGCAGAACACCACCTGGGCACCGGCGCGCGCCGCCGCCACCGCCTGATTTGAGCCCTTGCCGCCCGGCCCCATCGCGAAGGCCGTGCCGGCAATCGTCTCGCCGATCAGCGGCATACGTCCGGCGCGAAACGTCAGGTCGGTGACGTAGATGCCGAGAATGACGACACGCCCATTTCCTTGCAAAGACGTGTTCATTCGCGTTCCCCTTGAGGCGCGTTGATCGTGAGGCATGCGCGCGGGGCATGTATTGCGCGCAGCACCGCGGTGTTCCATTGCAGATCCAGATGCTTCAGCACGTTGTCTCCTCCATTTTCTGGTTGGCGTGCAGGGTGTTCAGGCGTAAGGGCCGACGTTCAATCAGTCTCCATACGGTATCCAGATGTTCTTCACCTGGACGGCCTGGCGCAGGAACGGCCGGCCTTCGCTCGAACGGTCGAACCAGTCGAACTGGCGGCCGTGATCGACGAACGTACGCTTCAGATTACCGATCGACTCGCGCTCGACCAGTGTCGAATCCGCCGCGTTGCCGAAACACCAGACGGCATCGACGTCGTCGTGTTTGGCGAGCGCCGGCAACAGCGCGCCACGTTCACCGGTGACGATGTTCAACACACCGGCCGGCACATCCGACGTTTCGGCTACCTGATAAAAGTCGGTCACCGTAAGCGGACATGAGACGCTCGGCAACACCACCACGCGATTACCCATGGCCAATGCGGGCGCCGCCAGCGAGACGAAGCCGAGCAACGGCGCTTCGTCCGGACAGGCAATGCCGATCACACCGAGCGGCTCATGCATCGCCAGCGCGACGCCGCGCAGCGGCGGCGTATGCACGGCGCCGTCGAACTTGTCGGCCCACGCCGCGTACGTGAAGAGACGCGCCACCGCCGCCTCGACTTCCGCATGCGCTGCCGCTTCCGTCGCGCCGTTTCTCGTTACGAGTTGCCGCGCGAACTCGTCCGCACGAATGGCCAGGTTCTCCGCGAGATAGAACAGCACCTGAGCACGGTTATGCGTACTTGCCTGCGACCACTTCTGCGCCGCGCGCGCCGCTTCGACCGCGTTGCGAATGTCCTTGCGGTTGCCCTCGCCCACTTCACCGACCAGCGTCCCATCCGGCGCGTGTACCGGCAGCGAAAAGCCGCTATCCGGACGCACCTGCTTGCCGCCGATAAAGAGTTTCGCGGTGCGATCGATCAGCGTGACGTTCGACAACGGATCGCGCTCGCCTGCGCCTGCCGTCTGTTCAGCGCGCACAGGCTGACGGACAGCAAGATCGAACCACGCCCGCGGTTTCAGATATTCGTAGATGCCCTCACGGCCGCCTTCGCGACCATAGCCGGACTCGCGATAACCGCCAAAGCCGACCGCCGCATCGAACAGATTGGTCGCGTTGATCCATACGACACCGCACGCGAGACGCGGCGCGATATCGAGCGCGCGGCCGATGGTCTCGCTCCACACGCTCGCGGCGAGTCCGTAGCGCGAATTGTTGGCGAGCGCAATCGCCTCATCCGGCGTGCGAAAGCTCATCGTGACCAGCACCGGTCCGAAGATTTCTTCCTGCGCGAGAGTAGATGCCGGCGCCACGCCGGTGACGAGCGTGGGCGGATAGAAGCAACCGCCGGCGGGCATCGTCGTATCGGGCGACTGCCACACCGCACAGCCTTCGCGCCGGCCGGTTTCCACCAGCGACTCGATGCGTTCGAGCTGCACCGGATCGACGATCGCACCGATATCGATACTTTTATCGAGCGACGTGCCGACGCGCAGCGTTTCCATGCGGCGCTTCAGCTTTGCGATGAAGCGCGCTTCGATCCCCTCCTGCACGAGCAGTCGCGAGCCGGCGCAGCAGACCTGCCCCTGGTTAAACCAGATCGCGTCAACCACACCTTCGACGGCGCCATCGAGATCCGCATCGTCGAACACGATGAACGGCGACTTGCCGCCGAGTTCGAGCGTCAGCGATTTGCCCGTGCCGGCCGTAGCCGCGCGAATCAGGCGCCCGACTTCCGTCGAACCCGTGAAAGCGATCTTGTCCACCCGCGGATGTTCGACGAGCGCGGCGCCCGTGCGGCCATCACCCGTGACAACGTTCAGCACGCCCGCCGGCAACCCCGTTCGATGAGCGAGTTCGGCGAACAGCAACGCGGTGAGCGGCGTGTATTCAGCCGGCTTCAACACGACGCAGTTGCCCGTTGCGATCGCCGGTGCGATCTTCCACGCGAGCATCAGCAGCGGAAAATTCCACGGCACGATCTGCCCGACGACCCCGAGCGGCGCGTAATCGGCGAATTCGCTCTCCTGCAACTGCGCCCAACCCGCGTGATGCAGGAAGTGCCGCGCAACGAGCGGCACGTCGATATCGCGCGTCTCACGAATCGGCTTGCCGTTGTCGAGCGCTTCGAGCACGGCAAAGAGGCGGCTATGGCGCTGGACCATGCGCGCAAGCGCATACAGATGCCGCGCCCGTCCGGCGCCGCCAAGCGCGAGCCAGCCCGGCTGCGCGGCACGCGCGGCCGCTACCGCAGCGTCGACGTCGGCCGCATCGCCCTGCGCGATCTCGGCAAGCCGCCCGCCTGTTGCAGGTGCGTGCGAAACAAAGTGCTCACCGGCGGCCGGCGCATGCCACGCCCCGCCGATGAAATGCCCGAAGCTCGCCTCATGCTGCGCGAGCCAGGCGCGCGCGGGTTGATCGTCCTCGGGTGCGGGACCGTACTCCATCGATGAAAAATACTCGGCTACGCTCATGGGATCGGTCTTCTGTTCAGGCTACGGGGTGACGGTTGAAAGCGGAGTAACGACCGCTGACGTGATGTTCGAGCTGGCGTTCGATATCGGCCAGCAGGCTCGAGGCGCCGATACGGAACAGCTCAGGTTCAAGCCACGGGCGGCCGAGCTCTTCCTTCATGAGGATCTGATAGGACAGCACCGACTTCGCGCTCGACACGCCGCCGGCCGGTTTGAAGCCAATCGGCACGCCGGTGCGCTCCTGGTACTCACGAATCATGCGCACCATCACCAGCGAAACATCCAGCGTGGCGTTGACGCCTTCCTTGCCGGTCGACGTCTTGATGAAGTCCGCGCCGGCCATCATGCAAACCATCGAGGCGCGCGCCACGTTGGAGAGCGTGCGAATGTCGCCGGTCGCCAGAATCGTCTTCAGGTGCGCGGGGCCGCAGGCTGCACGGAAGTCGCGCACTTCGTCGTAGAGCGCCTGCCAGTTGCCGGTCAGCACATATTCACGCGTGACGACAATGTCGATTTCCTGCGCCCCGTCCGCAACCGAAGCCTCGATCTCTTTCAGCTTCAACGGATGCGGAATCAGCCCGGCGGGAAATCCTGTCGACACCGCCGCGACCGGAATGCCGCTGCCCTGCAGCGCATCCACCGCCGCCGCGACGAAACGGTGATAGACGCAGACCGCGCCCGTCGTGATGCCTTGCGGCGCGATACCGAGCGCTTCGAGCAGATCGGCCCGCACCGGTTGGCGCGCCTTCGCACACAGGCGGCGCACGCGGCCTTCGGTGTCGTCGCCATTGAGCGTGGTGAGGTCGATGCAGGTGACGGCCTTCAGCAGCCACGCTGCCTGCGCATCTTTCTTGACGGTACGACGCGTGGCAAGGGTCGCCGTGCGCCGTTCGACCGCCGACTGGTTGACGCGCAAGCCGTCCAGCCAGGATGCGTCGAACGGCATGCCCGGGTTGCGCACCGGGTGAATGAGCGGGCCACCGCGCAGCGCGACGACCGAAGAAGAAAGCACAGGGGCTTCAGGCATAAGACATCCGAAAATTTGATGCGGCGCACAACACCCGCCGACAATTTGTTCCCACTTATGCTACAACGATTGATAGAATCATAACAAGTATTACGCTTCAATCATCACATAAGCAGGCACCCAAGCCCTGCGAGCGCCGCCAATGTTATTGACGCACCATATTCATGATGCGAAGATCACAACACGGCTTTGCCCGATAGCACCACATACAAAGAAAAGAATGTCGTCGTCTTGACGAAGGAGACATGCCAGATGAGTGAGCCGGTTGCGGTCGCGGCCGCGTCATCGCCTCAGGTTCCATTGATCCGTGTTGCGGGCGTCACCAAGCGATTTGGTGGCGTGCAGGCGCTGCGCGGCGTCAGCCTTGATGTGTTGCCCGGCGAAGTGCATGCCTTGCTCGGCGAAAACGGCGCGGGCAAATCCACGCTGATCAAGATCCTCAGCGGCGTTCACACCTACGACGACGGCGTCATCGAGATCGATGGCCAGACAGTGGCGTTCGAGTCGCCGGCGCGATCGCGTGAGGCGGGTGTTGCCGTGGTCTACCAGGATCTGAGCCTCGTCGAATCGCTATCGGTCGGCGCCAATCTGATGCTGGGGCGCGAGCCTCGCACACGCCTCGGCTTTGTGAAAAACCGCCAGCTCATGGCGACGGTTAGCGAGTTTCTTCGCTCGCACGGCATCCCGCTCGACCCGCGCACCGCCGTTGGCGCATTGCCGTTCGCCTACCGGCAAATGACTGAGATCTGCAAGGCGCTGATGGGCGACGTGCGGGTCCTGATCCTCGACGAACCCACCTCGGCGCTCACGGGCGGCGAAGAGCAGATTCTGTTCGACGCGATTCGCGCGGTCACGAACCGTGGCGTGGGCGTGATCTACGTGACGCATCGGTTGAATGAGGTGTTTCGTATTTCGCAGCGCGTCACCGTGTTCCGCGATGGCGCCAACGCCGGCACATTTTCGACGGCGGAGACCGATATGAAGCAGCTGGTCGCCGCGATCGTCGGTCCCGGCCATGCCGCGTTGCAGGCGCGGGAAAGGACGGCTGTCGGCGCTACCGGTGATGAATCCGCTGTTGGAGCGCAAACATCGGCCACAGCCAATGCCGCCGCGGTAACCGTTCTCAAATTGTCGAACGTGAGCAATGACAGGCTTCACGACGTCGACCTCACGGTTCGTCCTCGCGAGATCCACGGGCTCGCGGGATTGATCGGCAGCGGGCGCACGGAAATTCTGCAAACCATCTTTGGCATTCGCAGGATCGACGCGGGCGCCATCGAGATCGGCGGCCAATCGCGCTCGCGTATCACGCCCGCCGAAGCCATCCAGCTCGGCATAGCGCTCGTGCCTGAGGATCGTCATCTTGAAGGGCTTGTTCTCGATCATTCGATCGAACGCAACCTGACCTTGCCGCGGTTGCCGCAATTTTCTCGCTGGGGATGGTTGCGCAGCCAGGCGGCCGTCAACCAGGCGAAGCGCTCGATGAAAGAGCTGGCCGTCAAGGCGCCCGGCTCCTCGACCGCGGTCAAGTTTTTATCCGGCGGCAACCAGCAGAAAGTGGTCTTTGCAAAGTGGAACCATCCGCGCCCCACGCTTCTGTTGCTCGACGAACCGACTGTCGGCGTCGACGTCGGCGCACGCGAGGAGATCTACGGCGTAGTGCATGACGCCGCGCGAGCGGGCACGGCCGTGCTCGTCGTGTCCTCGGACCTCGATGAACTGTTGCGCCTGTGCGGCCGGATTTCGATCGTCGCGGACGGCTCGATCGTCAAGACCGTCGAGCGCGCCGAACTCGCCAACGCCGAAGCGCTTCATCACTTGATCCAGCTGTCCCGTTCTTCCATCGAGTCCCCCGAGGGGACTTCTTTCGAGCGCGCAATATGAACGACTCTGTCTCGCCGCTGACGGCTAAACGGCAGGCATCGCCACCGCAGAAGAGCCGTATGCGGCGCCTCGCGCAACTCCTCCTGCAAGGCGACCGGCCCTATGCACTCTACGGCGCGTTCGCGATCCTGCTGGTGGTGTTCAGCTTTGCCTCGCCGTGGTTTCTCTCCATCGACAACTTCCTGAATATCGGCCGGCAGACCGCACTGGTCTCGATCGTCGCGATCGGCATGACCTTCGTGATCATTGCGCGGCAGATCGATCTGTCGGTGGGCTCGACCTTGGCGCTCTCGGGCATGTCCGCGGCGCTCGCCATGTCGCATGTCGGCGACAGCTGGATCATCGGCGCGATTGCCGGCATCGGCACCGGCGCAATCGTCGGCGCGATCAATGGCGTCGTCACCACGCGGCTGAACATTCCCTCGTTTCTCGTGACGCTCGGCACCTTGAGCGCGGCACGCGGACTCGCGCTGATGGTGACGACAACCCGGCCCGAGATCATCACCAACGACTCGTTCATCTCGATCTTCGGCGAGGGCGATATTGCCGGTGTGCCGGTGCCGATCATCTGGACGGTGCTGACCGTGATCGCCGGCATCCTGCTGCTGCATTACAGCGTGTTCGGCCGGCAGATCTATGCGGCCGGCGGCAATCCGACTGCGGCGCTCTACTCCGGCATCAACACGCGGCGCGTGACCACCCTCGCCTTCATTCTCACCGGCGCGCTGGCCGGGCTTGCGGCGCTCGTGCTCGCCGCGCGCTCGCACGCGGCGCGGCCCGATGTCGTGCAAGGGCTCGAGCTCGATGTGATCGCTTCTGTGACGCTCGGCGGTTGCAGTCTGTTCGGCGGCCGCGGCTTCGTGCTCGGCACGCTGCTCGGCAGCCTCATCATCGGCACGCTCAATAACGGGTTGGTACTGCTGGGCGTCAGTTCGTCGCTGCAACTGGTGATCAAGGGCGCCATCATCGTCGCGGCTGTGGCGTTTACCAGGAAGTGATTCAGGAAGTAACCAGGGAAATGAGGAAAGCACGTCGATCACGCGAGATGTCACGTGCCCGCGTTGTTCGTGAATGGCAGGAGACGTAACACAAACATGAAGACCAACGGAGAAGAATCATGAAACATCGTCGTGGCTCAGGAAGTGTTCTACCCACTCTCATGGCGGCGGCGGCCGTCCTGGCACTGGCTTCATCGGGAGCCTACGCGCAATGCGTGACCAGCTTGCCGGCCGGTTCGATCGGACCGAAAACGATCGTCGGGCAAGGGCCGAACGGCGAAAAAGCGGCCTCAGTGGATGCCGTGAAGCTGAGCGACGCCGACATCGCCAAAATCAAGGCTGGCAAATTCAAGGTCGGCATTTCGATGCAGACCATGAATCTCGACTGGTCGCAACTGCAGGTGCAAGGCATCACGGACACGCTCAAAAAATACGGCGTGGAAGTGATCGGCACGGCTTCGGCGGAATACCAGGTCGACAAGCAGATCGCGGATATCGAGAACACCATTCAGCGTCACCCGGACGGCATCATCTCCATTCCTGTCGACGGCACGGCCACGGCCGCCACCTACAAGAAAGTGTCCGAGGCCGGGATCAAACTCGTGTTCATGGACAACGTGCCAACTGGCCTCAAGCATCCTGAACAATACGCAGCGATGATTTCCGCCGACAGCGAAGGCAACGGTCAGATCGCCGCGAAAGTACTCGCTTCGTGCGTCCCGCAGGGCGCGACGATCGGGCTGGTGAATTTCGGCGTGGATTACTTCAGCACGACGGAACGCACCAAGGCCGTCAACGACTGGATCAAGAAGAATCGTCCGGACATCAAGATTAAACAGGTCGCGTTTACGGACCCGTCGAAAGTGGGCCAGATCGCGGGCGATTTCCTCACCGGCAATCCGGACGTGAAGGGGCTGTTCGCCGTCTGGGATCAACCAGCGCTCGACACACTGACGTCGATGCGCGCGCAAGGCGTGAACATTCCCGTCACAACGGTCGACCTGGGCCTTCAGTCCGCGATCGAGATCGCCAAGGGCGGACCGCTCAAGGCAACCGGCTCGCAGCGCCCGTACGATCAAGGCGTGGCCGAAGCCATGGCGATGATGAAGGCGCTGATCGGCCAGACGCCGCCAGCATGGATTGGCGTGCAGTCTCTGCCGGTGGTTCAGTCGAACGTGCTCGAGTCGTATAAGACGGTGTTCAAGAAAGACCCGCCGCCCCAGCTTGCGGACGCCTGCAAGAAAGCCAAGCCGGCTTGCGGCTAACGCTTCAAGCGCGGCACCTTGCCCCGGCGGAGCAAGGTACTATTACGGTTTGGCGTCCGGCGTGCAGCGCATCATGGCTCGCACGTCCTGACGCCCGACGCAGCAAGTCATACGATCGGGCAGCACGGCACATGCATCGACTGTTATGCTCGCTGCCCGCACCGTCACCCGTTTCCGCCAGCCATGAGTTCTGCAAGCCGCCACATCGCGCACCTGGACATGGACGCGTTCTACGCGTCCGTTGAACTCCTGCGCTATCCGCAACTGCGCGGCAAGGCGGTGGTGATCGGCGGCGGCCGCAATGCCGTGCCGCAAAAGCTCGAAGACGGCAGCCTTCGCTTTGCAAAGCTGCGCGATTACGCGGGCCGCGGCGTGGTGACCACCTCCACTTACGAGGCCCGCGCGCTCGGCGTGTTCTCCGCGATGGGCATGATGAAAGCCGCCGTGCTCGCGCCGGAGGCGATTCTGCTACCCACCGATTTCGAGTCGTATCGTCACTACTCGCGCCTGTTCAAACAGGCGGTCGCCACCTTCACCGATCGGATCGAAGACCGCGGCATTGACGAAATCTATATCGACCTCACCGAGTTGCCGGGCGAGCCGCGCGAGATCGCCGCGCGCATCAAGCAGGCCGTCAATCAGGCGACCGGTCTCACCTGCTCCATTTGCGTGGCGCCGAACAAGCTACTGGCGAAGATCGGCTCCGAACTCGACAAACCCGACGGCCTCACGATCCTCACGCCTGCGGATGTGCCGTTGCGCGTCTGGCCGTTACCGGTGCGCAAGGTCAATGGAATCGGGCCGAAGGCCGCGGAAAAACTCACCTCGCTCGGCCTCGCCACGGTCGGCGATCTGGCGGCGGCGGACGCGGGTTTGTTGCAGGACAACTTCGGACGCAGCTACTCGGCCTGGCTCATGCAGGTCGCGCAAGGCTACGACGAGCGGCCGGTCGTGGTCGAGTCGGAACCCAAGTCGATGAGCCGCGAGACGACCTTCGAACGCGATCTGCATCCACGTCACGATCGTCCGGCCCTTTCCAGTTCGTTTACCAGCTTGTGTGTGCGGGTCGCGGAAGACCTGGTGAGGAAGGGCTATGTGGGGCGCACCGTGGGCATCAAACTGCGCTACGACGACTTCCGCACAGTCACGCGCGATCTGACGCTCGACGAACCAACCGCCGACGCCACCGAGATCCGGCGCGCCGCAACGGAATGTCTGAGACGGGTGGAATTAAAGCGCAAGCTGCGGCTGCTGGGCGTGCGTGTGAGCGCATTGACACCGGCCAACGCGCAACCGGCAAAGCGGCGCGTGCCGGTTCAGGCCGACTTGCCTTTTACCAGCAAAGATTAACCTGCTGCTTCCGCCGGGACACCGGCATTCACACGCGCCGCCGGCAAACTGGCTTCCATACTCGACGCCGCAATCGAAAACGCAAACGTGTTAACGCCGTTCGCGCTTTCCACCGACACCGTGCCGCGATGCATCTCGGCAATCGCCTTCACGATCGCAAGACCCAGGCCGTGGTTTTCGCGGCTATTGGTGCGGGACACTTCCGCGCGATAGAACCGGTCGAACAGATGTTCAAGCACGGCCGGCTCGATCGGCTCGCCCGGGTTGGCGACCGCTACGCGCAACTGATCCGCTACTTCCAGGATCGTTACCGTAATCGCCGCGCCAGGCGCGCAGTGCTGGATCGCGTTCATCAGCAGATTCGTGCAGGCGCGGCCGAACAGCGAGCGGTTCACACGCGCCACCGCATCGCCGCGCAACTGCGCATGCACGCGTGCTTCTTCCAGCGGAATCTCGAGAAACTCCAGCGTATGCGCAACTTCCGCAGCCAGCGACACCTCGACGAGGCCCGTCGCGCGTTCGCCCTGGTCGGCGCGAGCGAGGAACAGCATGTCGTTGATAATCGCGCGCATACGTTCGAACTCTTCGAGGTTCGATTGCAGCGTATGGCGCAAATCGTCGACGGAGCGGTTGCGTGTCAACGCCACTTCGGTCTGGCCGATCAGAATCGTCACCGGTGTGCGCAATTCATGAGCGACGTCCGCGTTGAACGATTCGAGGCGGCCGTATGCGCCGTCCAGACGTTCGAGCGCGCCGTTGAACGAGTTGGCCAGATCGCTCAATTCGAGTGGCAGCGAGGCCGTATTCAGACGCTGTGAGCGGTTATTCGGACTCACCGCGGACGCTTCTCTCGTCAGGCGCGTCAACGGCGCAAGACCGAGCCGCGCGACCGAGTAACTCAGCAGCAGCACGGCGAGACTGCCCAACGCGGACAGCGCGGCGAGCGCCGCCCCGAACACGCGCATTGTGCGGGTATTCGGCGAACAACTGGCGGCGACCTGCAATTGCACAGGTGGGCGGGCCCCGTAAGCCGGTATCGTCACCGTGATGGTCAGCATGTCCGCGCCGCCGCCGACGGGCGATACCCTCGCATAGCCACCCGGCCAGCTCGACACCACGGGCCCCTCGATGGGCTTGCCATAGTGAAAATACGGATCGGTACTCGACACCGCGTACACGGTGCTGCCGTCGTGCGGCATCATGTCCGTGAGTTTTTCGCGCGCCATGCGCCACTTCTCCGGCGTCACCGCGTGATAGACGATGATGCGCGCGATCTCGGTACGATCGTCGAGCGATTCGCGCAAATGGTGTTCGAGTTGCGTGCGCAGCACCAGAAACAGCCCGGTGCCGATCAGCGTGAACACCAGTAGCGCCACGAGTGCAAACATCAACGCAAGGCGGCGCGCGATTGAACGGTTCATGATTGCTCTGCCTCTTCACGCACTTCGAGCACGTAGCCCATGCCGCGCACGGTGTGCAGCAGCTTCGAGGAAAACGGGCCGTCGAGCTTGGCGCGCAATCGTTTGATCGCGGTCTCGACCACGTTCGTATGGCTATCGAAGTTGACGTCCCACACGAGTTCGGTGATGGCGGTCTTCGAGAGGATGTCGCCTTGCCGGCGCGCCAGTACGCTCAGCAACTGGAATTCCTTTGCGGTCAGATCGAGGCGTATGCCGTCGCGGGTGGCGCGCCGGCCGATCAGATCAACGAACAGATCGCCGACGGAAATCAGCGTAGATTCCTGCGAACGCGTGCGGCGCGCCAGCGCATGCAGCCGCTCGACCAGTTCGAGAAAGGAAAAGGGTTTGGTGAGGTAGTCGTCGGCGCCTTCGCGCAGGCCACGCACACGGTCGTTCACGTGATCGCGGGCAGTGAGCATGATGACCGGCGTCGACTTGCGCATGCGCAGCGCCTTCAGCACGCTGAAGCCGTCGCGTTTGGGCAGCATGACATCGAGGACGATCACGTCGTAATCGAATTCGGTGGCGAGATGCATGCCTTCCTCGCCGTCGAGCGCCACGTCGACAACCCAGCCCTGCTCTGTCAAACCGGAGCGCAGGTAGTCCACCACCTTATGCTCGTCTTCAACGATCAGCAATTTCATGCGCGTCCCCTTGTATGTGCATTATACGAAACGCCTCGTTTTTCCTCTTTCCTGTCTGGCCGTGTCATTGTCGGGCGGCTCACTTCGCGGGAGCCATCGCCTCCTTCGTTGCATTGCCGGGCGGCTGCGCGCCCGCTACGTCCGCGGCATCCCAGCCGCCGCCCAGCGCCTTCACCAGTGAAACCGAGAGGGTCATCTGCTGGCCGTGGATCTGCACGTCCTGACGCTCGCTGGTCAGCAGCGACTGCTGCGCGGTGATGACGTCGAGGTAAGCGACCAGGCCGCCCGAATAACGATCGTTGGCGAGCGCCAGAAGATGCTGTGCATCGGTCACCGCCTCACGCGACTGCTTCGACGCGCCATCCAGAACGGAGAGGCCGGTGATGCCGTCCTGCACCTGCTGGAATGCATTGAGCACGGTTTGGCGGTAGTTCGCCTCGGTGGCCTTGTAGCCTTCGCTCGCAAATTGCACGTTCGCCGCACGGCGGCCGCCGTCGAACAGCACCTGGCCCACTGCAGCGCCGAGCGTCCACATCAGCGTCGGCGCGCTAAACAGGCTCGCGAACTGCGTGCTTTCCCAGCCGATGCTCGGCGTCAGCGTCAGGCTCGGAAAGAACGCCGCCTTGGCGACGCCGATCTGCGCATTCGCCGCGGCCATCGCGCGCTCCGCCGAGGCGATATCCGGACGGCGTTGCAAGACGTCGCTCGGCAAACCGAGCGGAATCGCCGGCACCTGTGTCGCGAGCACTTTGGGCTCGATCGCGAATTGCGGCGCGGGCACGCCGACCAGGGCGGCAATCGCATGTTCAAACTGTGCGCGCTGATTCAGCAGGAGTTGCGCCTGCACGCGCGTCGAATCGAGCAGCGACTTCTGCTGCAACACGTCGAGCCCGGACACCGAACCGAGATCGTGCTCGGTCGTGACGTAATCGAGTGCCTTTTGCTGCAGTTTCACCGATTGATTCAGCACGTCGATCTCGGCGTCAAGTTCACGCAGCGAGAAATAGTCGGTGGCGAGATCAGTGGTGAGGACGAGCCGTGCGTTGGCGAGGTCGTCGGCCGATTGCTGCGCGGAGGCCGCGGCGCCCTCCACTTCACGACGTATCCGGCCGAATAGATCGGTGTCGTAGTTGATCGTCGGGCCAAGTTGCAGATTGTTCTGTACTGTCGACGTGGTCGGCGTGTTGTAATTGGTCAGCGGGCGATCCTGCGAAATTCTGAAGCGCGACCCGGACGCTCCGAGATCGACTTCAGGAATCTGCTGCGCACGGGTGTTCGCCAGCGTCGCTTTGGCCTGCGCGTAATGTGCGCTCGCCGCAGCCAATGTCTGATTCTGCGCGAGCGCCTGCGTTTCCAGCGTCCCGAGCGTCTGATCGTCGAAGGCGCTCCACCAGTCCAACGAGATCGGCGCATGCGAAGGCGCCGCGACGCGCCAGTACGAATCGGTTTGCCAGGTTGGCGGCACCTCGGCTTGCGGCCGCTGATAGTCCGGGCCGACTGTGCATGCAGCCAGCAAGGCCGCACTCGCGGTGACCGCCAGCGCCGTTCGTGTCGCTCGCGATGTCAGTGCCCGATAAGCACTCGCCTGCTTCGCGATCACGACGCCCCCTTGCCGTTTTTCTTCGGCTGCGTGATCAGCACATGATCGCCGTCCGCGATCGAATCGCTCGGGTTGATGATGACCTTGTCGTTCGCCTCGATCCCGCTTTCGATTTCGAGCGACTGTCCCAGGTCCTGCGCGATCACGACCTTGTGCAAGGCCACAGTGCCGTTCGCATCGACCACCGCGACCCGCGGACCTTCTGCGCGGAACAGCAAGGCATTGCCCGGCACCATCAGTTGCGCATGCGCCGCCGCCGGCACGGCTACCTGCACATACGCGCCCGGCCGCAGCTTGTCGTCAGGATTCGGCAAGGTCACTTCGACTTGCAACGAACGGGTCGGCACGTCGATCGCGCCGGAGATGTGCGTGATCGTGCCGTGAAACTGCTGCCCCGGCAATTCAGCCTGCGTCACCACCACCTTCTGCCCGACCGACACGTTTTGCGCGTACGCCTGCGGCAATTGCACATAGACCCGCAACGGGTCCGATTGCGCCAGCGCGAACAATGCACGACTCGTGCCGCTGCCCGCGTCGATCAGATCGCCGACATCCACATTGCGCTGCGTGACCACGCCCGCAAATGGCGCGACGATGCGCTTGAACGATTCGAGTTGCTGCAGGCGTTTCACGTTGGCATCGGCGGCAGCGAGATTGGCCAGGTCCTGCGAGTAGGTGCTGGTCCGTTCGTCGAGTTCCTGCTGCGAAACCGCATCGCGTTGACGCAGTTGCTGCCAGCGTTCCATCGAGCTTTTGGCGAGGCCGAGACTCGAACTGGTTTGCGCGCGCTGCGCCAGCGCCTGGGCGAGTTCCTGATCGATCTCGGGCGTATCCAGATCGGCGAGCAGTTGCCCCTGCTTCACGCGCGTGCCGATATCGGCGTACCAGTGCAGCAGATAACCGGTGGAACGCGCATAGATCGGCGATTCCACAAAGCCGCGCAACGTGCCCGGCAACAAGGTGTTGCCACCGCCCTCGGTTTGCGTCGGACTGACCACGTTCACATACTGCGTGGCGTTCTGCTTCGTCGTCTCGGCGACCGAGCGGCTTTGCAGAACATTCGCGATCACGGTGCGCAACGCGCCCACGGCGAGCAGCGCCAGCACGATCCAGATGGCGATTTTGGCGCGCTTCCATTCGCGATTGCGCGGGGGCAAGGCGTGGCCGCCTTCGGTCTCTCGCGCGGGAATCGCCAGCGATGCATGGGTTTTTTCGGTCATCTCAGTCAGCCATCTCAGTCAGCCGTCATTTACATTGAACGTTACGCGGGCTTGCCTGCGCCGCCGTGGTCAGGCGCGGGGCCGTCGTTACCGTGGCCGCCCGTGGTATCCGTGTCGTCATCGTCGCGATGGCGCCGCGCGAGGCGGGTATGAATACCTGCGAACACCAGTGGCACAAAAAACAGCGTGGACACGGTGGCGAATAGCAAGCCACCGATCACCGCGCGGCCGAGCGGCGCGTTCTGCTCAGCGCCCTCGCCGAGCCCCAGCGCCATCGGAATCATGCCGATGATCATCGCGAACGCCGTCATCAGCACCGGCCTGATCCGGCTAGCACCGGCTTCGAGCGCGGCGGTGAGCGGCGGCGCCCCGGAGGAGAGCCGCTGGCGCGCGAACGACACCATCAAAATACTGTTGGCGGTAGCGACGCCCATCGTCATGATCGCCCCCGTCAAGGCGGGCACGCTCAAGTGCGTGCCGGTCAGGAACAGCATCCAGACGATGCCCGCCAGTGCCGCGGGCAATGCGCTGATGATGATCAGCGGATCGACCCACGACTGGAAATTCACCACGATCAGCAGGTACACCAGCACAATGGCCATCGCCACGCCGATCCCGAGACCGAAGAACGAACTGCGCATGGTCTGCACCTGCCCGCGCAAGGTGATCTGGCTACCGCGCGGCAACGAGGCCCGCACGTTGTTCACCAGCTTGTCGACCTGCGTGGCCACGCTGCCCAGGTCGCGCTTTTCGACGCTCACGTACAGGTCGATCACCGGCCTGATGTTGTAGTGCGTGACTTCCGCGAACTGATTCTGCGGCGAGACGCGCACCAAGTTGCCGAGCAGTTGCGTCGGACCGTTGGCCGAGGCCGAAACGGGCGTGCGCAACAACTCATCGATCGACGAGATCTGATACTGCGGCGTCTGCACCGCGACGCTGTATTCGACACCGTTCTTGTTGTTGAACCAGAAACCCGGCGAAGTCTGCGAACTGCCCGACAAGGAAATCAGTACATTTTGCGCCACATTGCTTGCACTCAGATTGAGTTGTTGCAGGCGCGTGCGATCCATCTGAAGATTGATCGCCGGTTCGTCCAGTTTTTGCTGGATGTGGGTGTCGACGGTGCCGGGAATCATCCGCACCTGTTTCAGCAGCTTGCGCGCAACGTCGAAGTTGCCCTGCTGATCCGCGCCGGAAATCTGCACGTCCACGGCGGCGGGCAAGCCGAAGTTGAGAATCTGCGTGACGATGTCGGCCGGTTGAAAGAAGAACTCGACGCCCGGAAAACGCTGCGGCAGGATCGCGCGCAGTTTGTCCATGTAGATTTGCGTCGGGTGGTGGTCTTCTTTCAGGGCGACCTGAATTTCGCCGTCGAGCGTGCCGATCGTGCCCGCGTTGCTATACGAAAGATTGATACCGCTATACGGCAAACCGAGGTTGTCGAGGATCGTGCCGAGTTCGTCGGCCGGCACGACCTCGCGGATCACCTTCTCGACTTCGTCCGCGAGACGCGCGGTTTCCTCGATGCGCGTACCGGTCGGCGCACGCATGTGGAGACGAATGTCGCCGGCGTCGACGCTCGGAAAGAAGTCTTCACCGAGCACGAAAACCAGACCCATCGACACCACGCAGAAGCCGAGGAACAGGCTGCCGAACATGCCGCGCCGCACCAGCACGCTGCTGAGAATCACGATGTAGGTGGACCGCATGCGCTCGAAGCCGTGATCGAAACGCAGGTAGATGCGCCGAAACACGCTCGGCCGGGCATCGGCCTTGGGCTTGTGCGCATGGCCCATCAGCAGCATGGCCAGCGTCGGCACCAGCGTACGCGACAAAACGTACGAGGCGAGCATTGCGAACACCACCGCTTCGGCAAGGGGCACGAACAGATAACGCGCGACGCCGGTCAGGAAGAACATCGGCACGAACACGATACAGATACACAGCGTGGAGACGAGCGCCGGTATCGCGATTTCGCCGGCGCCGTCGAGAATCGCATCGTGCAGATTCGTGCCCATATGCAGGTGCCGTTCGATATTCTCGATCGTCACCGTCGCATCGTCGACCAGAATCCCGACCGCGAGCGCAAGGCCGCCCAGCGTCATGATATTGATGGTTTGCCCGAGCGCGTGCAGGGCGATCAGCGAGGACAGAATCGACAGCGGAATCGAAATCGCGATGATGCAGGTGCTGCGCCAATTGCCGAGGAACAGCAGGATCATCGCGGCCGTCAACGCCGCGGCAACCAGCGCCTCACGCACCACGCCCTGCACCGCCGCTTTCACGAACACGGACTGATCGAACAGGGCCGTGATGTTCAGGTCCGGCGGCAACGCGGCGCGCGCCGCCGGCAGAATGCCTTGCAGCGTATTGACGATCGAAAGCGTCGAGGCGCTACCGTTCTTCAGCACCGACATCAGCACGCCGCGGTGTCCGTCCTGCCGCACGATATTGGTCTGCGGCGAGAAGCCGTCGCGCACGTGCGCAACTTCACGCAAGTACGTCGTCGCGCCATTGAGCGTGCGCACCGGAATGTCGTTAAGCCCTTCCACCGTGGCGGGCGAGCCGTTCATGTTGATCGTGTATTCCTTCGGCCCGATCTTGGCCGTACCGGTCGGCAGAATCAGGTTTTGCGCGTTGAACGCGCTGACCACATCCGAAGGCGTCAGGCCCTTTGCGAGCAAGGCGCGTGTGTCGAGGTCGACCGAGATCAGACGTGATTTGCCGCCGTACGGGTACGGTACGGCCGCGCCCGGAATCGTCACCAGTTGCGGGCGCAGGAAGTTCAGTGCCGTGTCGTTGAGCGCCTGCTCGGAGAGCTTCGGGCTCGACAAACCGAGCTGGATCACCGGAATGCTGGAAGCCGAATAACTGATCACCAGCGGCGGCGTCGCGCCTGGCGGCATCTGCTTGAGCTGCGCCTGTTCCACAGCCACGGTTTGCGCGATCGCGGTCTGGATGTTCGCGTTCGGCTGCAGGAACACCTTGAGAATCGTGATGCCCGCGAGCGACTGCGATTCAATGTGCTCGATGTCGTTGACCGTGGTGGTCAGGCTGCGCTCGTTGACGGACGTGATGCGGTTGGCCATGTCTTCGGCCGACAACCCCGTGTAATTCCAGATGATGCTGACCACCGGAATATTGATCTCCGGCAGCACGTCGACCGGCGTGGTCAACAGCACAAATGGCGTCGCCAGCAAGATCAGAATGGCCATCACGATGAACGTGTATGGCCGCTTAAGCGCAACGTTGACGATCCACATGAAACGCGCCCGAGAGAATGCAGGTAAGGAATGGGAGGGGATGGGTGAATCCGTACCTATGCTAGATCCATAGTACCAACGCCTGCATGGCGCCAAAATGGCCAGATTGTCAGGAAGGCTAATGTAAGGAGAAGCAGCGCTTCAAACGCACGCGGGTTCATGCCGCGCAAACGTTTGATGAGAGGTAGATACGCTCTTTTAAGGGTGTTGCCAAAGGCATGTCTCGCCGAACTGCCGCGAGACATGCCTTCAGAATAAGTTATGGAAAGCAAATACCTTACGCTCCGGCGCCGATTCCGGGATTCATTCCGGCGCGGCCGGTGAATCGCCGAGCTTTAGCGCCAGGCAAAAAGGCCGGTCAACATGATTGTTGACCGGCCTTTTCGTTTCGAAGCACCGGCGCGTGCCGCCGGCGCCCTCGCACCTACATCACTTCACTTCGCAAACAACGACGACATATCGGCAAACGCCTTGAATTCCAGTGCGTTGCCCGACGGATCGAGGAAGAACATCGTGGCCTGTTCGCCGACCTCGCCCTTGAAGCGCACGTGCGGTTCGATGATGAAGTCGATGCCGGCCTTTTGCAGTTTGTCCGCTGCGGCCTGCCATTGCGCCATCGAGAGCACCGCGCCGAAGTGGCGCACCGGCACCGCGTCGCCGTCGACCTTGCTAGTGTGACGGTGGCCGATTTCCTCTGGTGCGAGGTGCGCGACGATCTGATGTCCATAGAAGTTGAAATCGATCCATTCCGGGGAGCTGCGCCCCTCCGGACAGCCGAGCAGCTCGCCATAGAACTCGCGGGCCGCGGCGAGGTTATGCACGGGAAACGCCAGATGGAACGGCGGCAAAACGGTGTCGGCAACGCTCATGGTGGGGGAACTCGCTGAAGGTAAAGGGGGTTCGTGCATCGGTCAATGAAGCGGCCCGGAAAAGCGCACGCATGGGCCAGATTTTAACCATGATTAAAAATGGTGAAAAACGATATATATTTGATCTGACCAACACCAAAATCGATAAATCGACCATGCTCAGCGAACGGCGTTGATTCCGAATACAGCCGGACTCGGCACGTGGCCCGCCAGAGTAGCCCCGCGTTGCCCCACAAACGCCCGATTGTGCAGCCGCACGTGAGATCAACTGTATCTGTGAGATTCGCACACGGGCGAGCAAAATGGTTGTTCGCGCATCGATCCATGCGATTCCCCCGTGCCGCAACGAGCGGCGCAGTTCGCCCTCGCCGAGGTTCACACGCCCATGACCGCCAGCTCCTTCCTCACCGCCGATGTCCTGATCGCCTACAGCGCCTACTTCGTCGGCACGGCGAGTCCGGGGCCAAGCAATCTCGCGATCATGTCGCTGGCGATGAGCGCCGGCAGAAAATCCGCGCTCACCTTCGCGCTCGGCGTGGTGTCCGGTTCATTCTTCTGGGCGTTGCTGGCGTCGCTGGGTTTGTCGGCGGTACTCGCCACTTACTCGGAATGCCTGGTGGCGATCAAGATTGCCGGCGGACTTTATCTGCTGTGGCTTGGCTTCAAATCCGCGCGCTCGGCATTCAGCGCGGAAAAGCTGCCTACGAATACCGCACGCGAAGGCGAACCGCTCAAACGGCTCTATCTGCGCGGCCTGTTGCTGCATCTCACCAATCCGAAAGCGATTCTGGTGTGGCTCTCGATCGTTTCGCTGGCTATGTCGCCGGCGGGCGGCACGTCGCACACTGCGCCGGTGGTGCTCGGCTGCATGGTGATCGGCGTATCCGTGTTCAGCAGCTACGCGGTGCTGTTTTCAACTGCGTCCGCACGGCGCATCTACGTCGCGATCCGTCGCTGGCTGGACGGGTCGCTCGCGATCATGTTCGGCATTGCGGGGATCAAGCTGCTGACTTCGAAAAGCTAGCCGCGTCTTCGGGGTGCGCCCGCTCTGCGATACTGTCGCCTTGATGACTTGAGCGGGCAAGCGAACACGATGAGCGGTGGCAATGACCTGAATCCGGCGGCGAAGCATTCGCCATTGCAAAAACGGCTCTATCTGGCGGGGGTCGTCGTGCTGCTCGCCGGTCTGATTGCCGGGGTGATCATCTATGTCATGGCGCCGGCGCCAGACAGCGCCGTTTCCATGTACAGCATCGCAGACCCGCGCTATCAGATCGAATTGCAGCGCATCGGCGGCAACGCGGCCGTGGTGATGGCGCAGATTCATCAATGGTTCGACAGTCTTTGGCACGGTACGGCGCTCGCCTATACGGTGCCCGTGCTTGGCGCGCTGGTTGCGGGCGCGTGCTTCTTTATCGGCTACTTCTTTGCCGATGAAGAGCCGCAGACCTGAAGCAATCCACCACGTCTTGCAAAACAAACCGGAATGACGTTTACGGCGCGGCTTTGGCCTGCGTACCCGGCTGCTCCACGCCTGCCATGCGCAGCGCGTCATGCAAGGTGCTGAAAATGCAGTTTGCGCCGACGGTCGGCGTGATGCCATGCCGGTCCATATCCGAGCGCAGATACTGATTCACGCGCGCAAAAATCACTTCGACGCCGCTACGTTTTAGCGCTTCGCACAACTCGCCGACCGAACGCGCCGCCGAATAGTCGAGATCGGTGATCGCGCCGGAATCGATCACAAACCAGTGCACCGGGCTCGGCGCGTGGTCGATCAGGCGACGGGCATCGTCGATGAAAAAGTGGTCGTTCGCGTAGAACAGGTCGGAGCCAAAGCGATAGACGATCAGCCCCGGCGCGGTCTCGAGCCCGGGCGCGGCCGGCACCGGCACCCAGATGCCGCCTTCGCCGGGCACGAGGACCATGGTGTGCGGCCGGTAGCTATGCCGCACATGCCGCAGCAGCGATAAGGCCACCGCCACCAGAATGCCGTGCTCGACACCGATCAGCACCACCGCCGCGGCGGTAAACACGGCCAGCGTGAATTCACCGGGGCTTTCGCGGCGAATCGAAAACAGCGTCTGCAGATTGATGAGGCCAATGGCGATCGTAAACACGATGCTGGCCAGAATGCAGTGCGGCAGGTACTGCAAATAACGGCTGAAAAACAGCAGCACCACGACCACCACTACAGCGAATACGACCTGCGCGAACTGACTGCGCGTGCCGGCGCGATCGGCCATGGCGGTTTGCGTCGGACTGCCGTTCACCACGAAGGCGCCGGAAAACGCCGCGGCAGCGTTGGCGGCGGCAATACCTAGCAGGTCGGCATTGGTATCGACCGTCTCGTGATAGCGCTCCGCAAATACGCGGCTCGCGGCAGCGCTTTGCGCCACGATCATCACGAAGCACGAGGCGGCAACCGGCAGCAGATCGAGTAATTGCTGCCACGTGACCGACGGCATGCGCAGCGGCGGCAGTCCCCCTGCCACCGGCCCCAACACTGAAATGCCGTGGGCAGCGAAACCGTAGATATCACTTGCGGCAATGCCCGCCACCACCGCGATCAAGGGCACCGGCAGGCGTGGCAAAAAGCGCTTGAAAACCAGAATGGAAACCACGACCAGCGCAGAAATGGCGAGCGTCGGCAGATTGATCTGCGCCGCCTCGCGCACCACGAGCGCGAGTTGGCCAACGCTGTTCGCGGCATGTCCAGGGACGCCGAACATGTCGCCCAGCATGGCGATGCCGACCTGCACGCCAACGCCGGCCAAGAAGCCGACCAGCACCGTGCGCGAGAGAAAATCAGCGAGAAAACCAAGCTTGAAGATTCGCGCGATGAGCAGAAGCGCGGCAGTGAGCAAGGCGACCATTCCGGCAAGCGCCGCATATTCCACACTCGAAGCCGGCGCCATGGTCGAAAGGCGGCTCGCGAAAATGGTGGCGGTGGCGGAGTCGGCAGCCACGACGAGGTGCCGCGAGGCGCCGAAGAACGCAAACGCAATAAGCGGCAGAAATACCGTGTAAAGACCGGTAACGGCCGGCATGCCGGCAATGCGCGCATAGCCGAGCACTTGCGGAATATCCATCGACGCAAGCTGCGCGCCGGCCAGCGCATCGCGCGCCGCCGCGGCACGGCTCAAAGGAAGCACGCCCTTCAAAACGCCAAGGCGCGTAATGATGTTTGCCAGAAAATCCCGCATACGCGATAGTGCCCCAAACTTAGGTTATCGCGCATCGTGCCGTGACTCGGCACGTCAAGGCAAGGGTTGAGGCTTTGATCGGCTATAGAAAGTGGTTAAAACCAGTAATGGCTTGAACACCTCTGCCGAAACTGCTCCATTTTGGGTCTAACGCCTGAACTGCCCTGTCAGCGGATCCACGTGCCGCGCGAAACCGAACAGCGCGGCGATGCAGATCGGACAGGCGATGATGAACACGGCCAACATCTCGCACCCCGTAACAAATTGTTACTGGCAAGTTTAAGCGATTGCCGTGCGAAATGAATGAGGGAAAACGCAATAGACTGTTGCGGACTATTACAACACCGTTACTGCCGTGCGGCAGATGGCGCGTGAGAATACCCCTGAAAATGCGGCAAATAACGCAAAAAAATGAGCGCTCGATACCGTGCGCTATGATGCGCAAACGTTCGCCTACCTACAAACCGGTTACGCCATGTACACGTCAACTTTCATCTTCGCGACACGACAATTAGACGAACGGTTCTACCGGCTCGACGAGACCATCGCCACCGCCGCCAAGGCCATTCCCGGCTATCTCGGCGAAGAGTCGTGGGAAAACGCGTCGACAGGACTGACGTCGAATGTGTATTACTGGGCGTCGCTCGAGGCATTGCAAGCGTTGATGCAACACCCCGCGCATCTGGAAGCGAAAGCAGCGCAGGCAAACTGGCTCGATGGGTATCAGGTGATCATCTCTGAGGTGCTGCGCACTTACGGCGATTCAGGGTTTACGCATCCTGCAGCGGCCCATCGGGTACAGGATGGACCGACTGCCCGAGCCGCGCCGCCCGTACGTCCGGTTTGAACGTTGCGAGAATCGGCACGAAACCCGCTACTCCAAAGCATCATCAAGCCGATCAGCACGAACTCGACTAGCTCCACCGTGTAGATCGACGGCCAGGTTCTGATCGCGTAAAACGCCCGGGCCAGCAGCGGCACTATTAGATACGCCACCGGCACAGCATGCGGTCCGCAAGGTCTCGTCTGCGCGGGTTTGGAGTGGTTGGGTGATCATTGAGCCTCTTATTTTGTACGATACTTTAGGCAAAATCACCAAAATTGCCTTAAATATCGTACAAATCTTATAAATTCTGGGTCAGATCAAGGCAATCATAACCTCTGGCTCGGAAAATATGTCCGATACTTTTGACATATTCTCGATATTTGCCTAATCTATCGGACATGCCCCGCACCTTTCAACGTCCCTTTCCGTCGGTCGAGAAGCAGATGCGTGCGCTCGGCGAACGCCTGAAACTCGCCCGCCTGCGGCGTGAACTCCCAACCGTTCTGTTCGCCGAAAGGTTGGGCATTTCGCGCGACACGCTGAGCCGCCTCGAGAAAGGCGATCCGAATATTGCGCTCGGCACCTATATGCGGGCGCTTCGCGTGTTGGGTCTCGACAAGGACATGGACGCCGTCGCCCATGACGACGAACTCGGCCGCAAGCTGCAGGACCTCAAGTTGCCGGGTCAGCGCAAACCGCGCACGAACACGCCCGGCGCCGCCCCTGTCAAAACCGGGCAGCCGGCAAAAAAACACCCGAAGAAATCTGATGGTTAGCAATAAACCTCGAGATGCATTCAAGGTATTTCTCGACGCAACCGAACTGAGCAGCCAGCAGCAGGTCGGCACCTTGTATCGCCAGACTGCGCGCACAGACTTGCCGGCATCGTTCGCCTATGCAAAGAGCTGGATAGATGGGCGTAACGCATTCATGCTCGACCCGCGCCTCGAGTTATGGACCGACGAGCAATATCCGCCTGCGAAATCCGCTGCATTCGGCGTTTTCATGGACTCGGCGCCGGATCGCTGGGGCCGCGTGCTGATGGAACGCCGCGAGGCCGCGGCGGCAGATCGCGAAGACCGGCCTATGCGCAATTTGCAGGAGATCGATTTCCTGCTGGGCGTGCACGACCTGACACGAGTCGGCGCGCTGCGGTTTCAGGACGTGGACGGACATTTTCTCGACAACAGCGCCGATGCCGCGCCGCCGGTCACCGACCTCGCGACCCTCGCGTATATCAGCCTGCGCATTGAAGAAGCCGATATAGAAAAACTGCCCGAGTACGAGCAGTGGCTCGCGATGCTGATCGCCCCTGGCACCTCGCTCGGCGGCGCTCGCCCAAAAGCGAACTTCACGAGCCTGGGCAATGATCTCTGGATCGCCAAATTCCCCGCCAAAGACGACCGTTACGACATCGGTGCGTGGGAATACATCGCTCACCGGTTGGCCAGGAAAGCCGGCATCTGGGTGCCGCAATCCGAACTCAAGTATGTCGGCACACGTTATGGCACGTTCTGCGTCGAACGATTCGATCGCCGTGAAGGCAGCCGGCGCATGTACACCTCGGCCATGACCTTGCTCGAACGTCAGGATGGCGAATCGGGAGCAGGCTACCTGGACATTGCCGAGTACCTCGCCGACAACGGCGCACAAGGTCATATCGACGAAGATCTCGCTCAACTCTTCAGAAGAGTCGTCTTCAACGTACTCATGGGAAACCGGGACGATCACCTGCGCAATCACGGCTTCATTCGCGAGCCTTCGGGTTGGCGGCTCTCGCCGGCGTTCGATATGAATCCAAATCCGAGCAAGCGGGAACACGCGCTCACGCTGGACGGTATGAGCGCCCTGCCGGATCTTGAAACCGCCTTCGACACCGCTGAGTTTTATCGACTCGACGACACAGACGCGCGCCGCATCGTCGCGGAAGTTCAAGACGCCGTCGACACATGGCGGGAAGAAGCCGCCGCGCTGAATCTGTCCCGGCCCGAAATACAGCGAATGGAGTCTGTATTTCAGGCGTGATGTCTTCGTCTGGCGACCATACGTCCGCGGTGTGCCGGTCGCGTCCGGCACCTTGACGCTCGTGTTCCGGCACATGTCTCCATACCCCTTATAATCCGGCATGATCCGAATCCCGCACCACCTCCTCTCGCAATCGGCCGCACCCGACCGATCCGCTCCCCACCGCGCTCCGGTGGCCGCATGAAAACACCTAAACGTCTGCTCCCGCTCGTCGAAGAGGGCCTGATCGACGAAGTCATCTCGCAGCTGATGAGCGGCAAGGAAGCCACCGTCTACGTGGTCCGCAGCGGCGAGTCCACGCGCTGCGCGAAGGTCTATAAGGACGCCAAACAGCGCAGTTTCCGCCAGGCCGCGTCCTATCAGCAGGGTCGCAAGGTCAAGAACAGCCGCCAGCAGCGCGCCATGGAAAAAGGCAGCCGCTATGGGCGCGAAGTGCAGGAACAGGCGTGGCAGAACGCGGAAGTCGATGCGCTGTTCCAGCTCGCCAACGCCGGCGTGCGCGTGCCGCAGCCCTTCATCTGCACCGACGGCGTGTTGCTGATGGAATTGGTGACCGATGCGGATGGCGACGTCGCGCCGCGTTTGAACGATGTCGAGATGACCGAAGCACGCGCACTCGAATTGCATGCGCAGTTGCTCAACCAGGTGGTGCGCATGCTGTGCGCCGGCATGATTCACGGCGACCTGTCCGAGTACAACATCCTGCTCGCGGCGGACGGCCCGGTGATTATCGATCTGCCGCAAGCCGTGGATGCCGCCGGCAATCTGGAAGCGCCGGCTATGCTCGAGCGCGACGTGAACAACCTCGCTACCTATTTCGGCCGTTTCGCGCCCGCGTTGCTCGATACGAGCTACGGCAAGGAAATCTGGTCGCTGTACGAAGCAGGCGCCTTGCACGTGGATGCCAAATTGACCGGCCGTGTCGAACTGGACACCACGCCGATCGATCTCGAAGCCGTGCTGCAGGAACTCGAAGACACGCGCCTCGACGAAGAAGCGCGCCTGCGCTACGAGCAGTCGCTGCGCAGCGGAACATAAGCGGGGCCAAAGCAGCCCCTACGCGCCTTTATACGCCGCTTCGCGAAGACGCTACGACGCGATGCGGCAACTGGGTGCCTTGATCCTGGTCGATGAAGCCCCCGGTGCAGGCCCCACCGATTCCCGCATCGTCACGCTCACCGGAAACTCGCGGATGATCTCCCACGAGGTCCGGTAGCACTGATTGACCAGCCAGCGCACGGCGTTCTGGGTCAACTCCGCCGTCGGGATATGCACCGAGGTGAGCCCAGGCGCGGCATAAGCGGCCGAATAATCATCGTCGTAGCCGATCACCGAGACTTCGTCCGGTACGGAAATGCCCGCCTGGTGGAAACGCGCCAGCGCGCTCACCGCCATCGTGTCGTTCGCGCAAAAGAGGCCGGTGAAGCGCCGCTCCGAATCGAGCAGCTTCTGCGCGGCGACGTAACCGCCTTCCGGCGAGAAGTCCGATTCGATCAGCGTGACGTCCTCGCGCGCAATGCCCTCGCGCGACAATTCGGCAAAGAAGCCTTCGAGCCGGGTGTGATTGTCCGAGGCGCTGAACGGCCCGGAAATCACCGCAATGTCCCGATGCCCATAGTCGAGCAGCGTGCGTGCCGCCAGTTCACCGCCGCGCCGATGATCCGCGCAAAACGACGCCTCCGGCAACTGATCGAACGCGCGATTCAGAAACACCATCTTCGGATGCATGCGATGCAGCATGTCCAGATCTTCGTCGTGCAGATCGTGGCTGATCACCACCACGCCATCGCAATCGCGGCCGATCAGAAAACGCACTGCCTCGATGGCCTGCTCGCGCGGCGACACTTCCCCGCAACCCGTCGCCACCACCACGTGACGGCGCACCGCGCGCAGTTCGGTGTCGGTCTGCTTGAGAATCGTGCCGTAGTAGGAGCCGAAGAAAGTCGGCACGAAAATGCCGATCATGCCGAGCGATTGCGTCGCCATGGCGCGACCGATGGACGACGGCCGGAAATTCAGCGCTTCGATCGCGGCCTTCACGCGCGCGGCGGCATCGGCTGAAATGGGTCCCTTACCGGAAATGGCCCGTGAGGCAGTCGACATGCCGACGCCGGCCAGTGCCGCGACATCCTTGAGTGTTGCCACGCGGTTCTCCGTCAAGCCTGTTGTATTCAACGACGCTGCATCCCATCACTACAGACGCGCGCCGCCATCTTCCTCGAACAGCGAAATATGTGCGCCATCGAACGAGAACGTCGCGGCATCCCCTATTGCCACCGGCGTCTTCGTCTGGTCGATCGACGCGATTTGCACTCCATGATAGTCGAGCCAGATGACACGGTGGTTGCCCATCGGCTCGATCAGGGAAATGTTCGCGCACTCGCTCATTTTTGAGTTTGAACCGCTTGAACCGCTTGAGCCTTCCCCCACGTGGACGTCTTCGGCCCGTACGCCGAGTACGCATGACAGACGATCCGTTGGCAGGTTTTTGAAAGGATAATGCGACACATCGAGTTGCAAATCCGCTGTACAAAAGTGTAGCGCGCCATCGCGCGTCTCGAGCGTGCCCTTGAGCACATTCATGGCGGGCGAGCCCAGAAACGTCGCGACAAACAGATTGTTCGGCCGCGCATAGACTTCGGCGGGCGTGCCGAACTGCTGGATCACGCCGCCGCGCATCACGGCCATCCGTGTGGCGAGGGTCATTGCTTCGACCTGATCGTGGGTCACGTAGATCATCGTCGCGCCCAGACGCTGGTGCAGTTGCTTGAGTTCGCGACGCAATTCGGTGCGCAATTTGGCGTCGAGATTCGAAAGCGGCTCGTCGAACAGGAACACATCGGCCTCGCGCACGATCGCACGGCCGATCGCCACGCGCTGCCGCTGGCCGCCGGAGAGTTGCGCGGGCTTGCGCTTGAGCAGCGGGCCGAGTTGCAGCATCTCGGACGCCCGTTTGACACGCCGTTCAATCTCCGCCTTCGGTGTGCCGTTGATACGCAAAGCAAACGACAGATTGCGCTCGACACTCATGGTCGGATACAACGCATACGACTGGAACACCAGCGCGATACGGCGATCTTTCGGGTCGGCCCAGGTCATGTCTTCGCCCGCAATTTCGATGCTGCCGTCGGTCACGTCGATCAGGCCCGCGATGCTGTGCAGCAAGGTGGATTTGCCGCAACCCGATGGTCCAAGCAGCACGACGAACTCACCCGCTCGCACATCGAGATCGAGATTCTCGATCACCGTATTCGCGCCCAGCTGGATCTTCAGATTGCGTATAGATACGTTGGCCGGATTCGACAGGCCCGCGGTGTCCACCGCGTGCCCGACATTCGCCGCATCAGCCGGGTTAGCCAGATCGGCCGCATTTGCCAGGTTAGCCAGGTTTGCCATGCTTTATCGCCCTATCCCTTGACGGCGCCGGACGCAATGCCGCGCACAAACCAGCGGCCCGAAATAAAGTAAACCGCAAGCGGCACCATGGAGGTCAGAATGGTCGCCGCCATATTGACGTTATAGAGCCTCTCGCCAGTCGTCGTATTGATGATGTTGTTCAGTTGCACCGTCATCGGCAGGTTTTTCGTGCCGGCGAACACAAGGCCGAGAATGAAGTCGTTCCAGATGCCTGTCACCTGAATGATGACCGCGACGACGATGATTGGCGTGGACATCGGCAGCATCAGTTGCAAAAAGATGCGCCAGAAACCACCGCCGTCGATGCGCGCCGCCTTGAACAGCTCCTGCGGAATCGACGCGTAATAGTTGCGAAACAGCAGCGTCATCACTGGCATGCCGAAGATGGTGTGGATCACCACGATACCCGGCAGCGAACTGAACAGATGCACGCTCGCGAGCACGCGCACGAGCGGATAGACCATCACCTGCACGGGAATGAAAGCGCCCATCAGCAATACGCCGAACAGCAGCCCTGCCCCACGCGGCCGCCAGAACGACAGCGCATAGCCGTTCACCGCGCCGATCACGATCGACAACACCGTGCTGGGCACGACGATACGCACCGAATTCCAGAAGCCGACCTGGATACCGTTGCAATCGAGCCCGGTGCAGGCGGATTGCCATGCGGCACTCCATGCATCGAGTGTGAAATGCGCGGGGAAAGCGAGCAGATTGCCGAGGCGAATCTCGCTCATCGGTTTCACCGATGTGACAAGCATCACATACAACGGCAATAGGAAGAACAACGCGGCGGTGAGCAGAAACGCGTAGACGCCGAGCCGTGCGGGTGTAAACGAACGGCGGCGTCGACGTGCACGGCTCGGCGTGCCGCCTTTGAGTGGCGGACTGAGCGTGTTCATCACACCTCCTTGCGCAACGCAGCGCGGCTGCGGGCATAAAAGAACGGCGCGAGAATCGCCAGCACCGTAGCCAGCAGCACGATCGACGCGGCCGACGCGAGGCCGATGTTGGCCCGGCCGAACAGGTAGTCCATGATGAACTTCGCCGGCACTTCGCTTGCCGTGCCGGGCCCGCCTTGCGTCATGGCGACCACGGCGTCGTAAAGCTTCACGACCATCACGAAGAGCAGCACGAAGGCGGTGGACAGGGAAGGCCCGAGCATCGGCACGACGATGCTCGCATACACGCGCCAACGCGGAATGCCGTCGATACGTGCGGCTTTCCACAGCTCGTCGTCGATACCGCGCAAGCCGGCCAGCAGCAGCGCCATCACGAGACCGGACGCCTGCCACACCGTCGCGATGACGATGGTGTAAATCACCCAATCCTGATCCACGATCCAGTCGAAGCGCGCATGCACGAAACCGATCTTGTGCAGCACGGCCTGCGCACCCAGCTCAGGATTCAGAATCCACTGCCAGACCAGACCCGTTGCGACAAACGACATCGCATATGGATAGAGAAACACCGTGCGCAACGCGCCTTCGGCCACCACGCGTTGGTCGATGAAAATCGCCAGCAGCAAACCGATCACCATGCACGCGACAATGAAGCACGCGCCGTAGATCACGATGTTTTGCAGCGACAGCAACCAGCGGTCGTTATTGAAGAGCCGCGTGTACTGCGTGAGGCCCGCGAAGTCGCCGGAAGGAAACGTGCGCGAATTGCTGAGAGATACGCGCGCGGTCCAGACCATCGTGCCGAGATACGCGAACACGACAGTCAGGACCATCGGCAGCAAGGCCAGCCATGCCGCTATCGGTAAACGCTTTTTTAGCGGCTTTTTCAGCGGCCCTTTGCGATGCCTTGAGTCGGCAGCCGGCAGCTTGAGCGCGTGCATGATGAGCGCCTAGCTCTTCAACGCACTGGCAAACGCCTTCTGCGCATCATCGACCGACTGGTTCTTGTTCCAGAAGTTCGTGATGACGTCGATCAACGCGCCCTGCGTGTCAGGCGAGAGCAGCATCTCCGGATTCGGCAACTGACGCGACTTGTCCTTCATGATCGCCATGCCCTCCTTCGCGCAGATGTCGAGACTGCTCACATCCACATCGGGGCGAATCGGAATCGAACCTTTCTTCGCGCTGAATGCGACTTGCGCGGCCGGCGAGGTCATCACCGTGGCAAGCAGATTCTGCGCCTTGATTGCGTTGGCATTGTCGGTCTTCGGGAACACGAATACGTCGCCCGCAACCAGATACGGC
The DNA here is from genome assembly GCF_030464785.1 of Paraburkholderia sp. SEWSISQ10-3 4. NCBI lineage: Bacteria > Pseudomonadati > Pseudomonadota > Betaproteobacteria > Burkholderiales > Burkholderiaceae > Paraburkholderia > Paraburkholderia sp. SEWSISQ10-3 4. Next base: position 45,270 of record NZ_JALPRI010000026.1, on the reverse strand, counting down.
GAATGCGGACCGAAGCCCGGGAAGCAGCCGAAGTCCTTGCCGGCAACCTGGTTGGCCGCCGAGAATTCACCCTTGGCCCAGTCGCCCATGATCTGCACACCGGCCTTGCCGGAAATTACCAGCGCGGTGGCATCGTTCCAGTTGCGGCCAGGCGAGCCGGCATCGACGAAATCATGCAAGCGCTTGAACTGCGCGAGCACCTTCTTGAATGCATCCGACTTGACCGCGTTCATGTCACGATCGCGGTACACCTTCAGATAAAGATCGGGACCGCCGACGTCGGCGAAGACCGCGTCGAACGTGATCTTTTCCTGCCACGGCTGACCGCCGAGCGCGAGCGGGATCACGCCCGCCGCTTTCAGCTTGCCGAGATCGGCGAGGAATTCGTCATAGCTCTTCGGCTCGGCGGCAATGCCAGCCTTCTGGAACACCGGCTTCGAGTAGAAGAACCAGGCCGGCATGTGAATATCGACCGGCGCGGCGTAGTAGTGACCCTTCACCCGGATGCTGTCGATGATCGATTGCGGGAACACGCCGTTCCAGTTTTCTTTCGCGGCGACGTCGTCGACGTTGTTCAGCAGGCCCTGATCGATCAGGTCGTGAAACTGCTTGGAAGTATTGAACTGTGCGGCGGTGGGTGGATCGCCGCCGACGATCCGGTTGATCGCGGTGGAGCGCGCCTGATCGGCGCCGGCCACCGCGTTGTCGACCCACTGGCCACCGGCCTTGTTGTACGCATCGGCAAACTGGCGGATCGCGGCAGATTCGCCGCCGGAGGTCCACCAGTGAATCACGTTGGCTTTCAGCGGTTCAGCCGCATGCGCGATGACTCCGTACAGCGCCAGTGCCGCAACTACGCCTCGCAAGACCATTTTTTTGCTGTGCATTCCGTCTCCTTCGGGCTTTGCGCCCGCGTTTCAGGTCGACATACAAACCAGCTTCACCTGCCGTTAAGCCTTTGCCTTACGCTCCTGCAAAAATTTCTCCACTAGCTCAGCACTCCGTTTGATTGTGCGCTTCTGCGTACTGTAGTCGACATGTACGACACCAAAGCGACGCTCATACCCAAACGCCCACTCGAAGTTATCCATCAACGACCACAGAAAATAGCCGCGAATATCCACGCCGGCCTTGATTGCCTGATCGACCGCCGCGAGATGGCGCCTGAGGAACGAGATGCGCTGCGTATCCTCCACATGACCGTCGGTCACCTCATCGTCCGAGGCCATGCCGTTTTCGGTGATGTAGATCGGCGGCAGGTTGTGATACGTCTCCTTGAAACCGATCAGCAGATCGCGCAAGCCATCGGGATACACCTCCCAGCCCATCTGCGTGCGCTCGACGCCTTCGAGCGGCACGTCCCGGAATCCATGCGCGCCGTCGCTCGCAACGTTGGTGCGGAAGTAATAGTTGATGCCGAGGAAATCGAGCGGCGCGGAAATGGTTTCCATATCGCCGTCGAGCACCAGCGGCTCAGTGCCCGGCCACAACTCGAACAGGTCTTGCGGATACGAACCCTTGAGCAAAGGATCGAGAATCCACGCATTGTGCTGGACTTCGAACAGATGCGCCGCGCGTTGATCCGCGGCGCTGTCGCTATTGGCCGTACCGCGGCCGATGTTGGCGACGATACCTTTCTGCGAAGCCGGATCGTTGGTGCGCAACACCGGCACGGCGAGGCCGTGCGCGAGCAATAGGTGATGCATCGCCTGCGTCGCAAAGCGGTCGTTGGCGAGGCCCGGCGCGTGGTGGCCGTTGCCGTAGCCGAGATACGCCGAGCACCAGGGCTCGTTGAGCGTCGCCCATGCGTCGACCGTTCCGGCCAGTTCGCAGCTCATCAAGTCAGCGTAGTCGGCGAAACGGTAAGCGGTGTCGCGATTGAGCCAGCCGCCGCGATCTTCCAGATGCTGCGGCAAGTCCCAGTGATAGAGCGTCACGAAGGTCGTGATGCCCTTCTCTTTCAGACGATTCAGGAGGCGCTTGTAGAAGTCGATCCCTTTGCGATTGGGCGCGCCTGCCGCATCCATCACGCGTGGCCACGCAATCGAGAGCCGATAGCCTTCGAGACCGAGAGAGGCCAGCATCTCGACGTCCGCTTCCCAGCGATGATAGTGATCGCAGGCAACGGCGCCGGTGTCGCCGGCCAGCACCTTGCCGGGTATCGCTGAGAAGGTGTCCCAGATCGACGGCAGGCGGCCGTCTTCATTCACCGCGCCTTCGATCTGATACGAAGCGGTGGCGGCGCCAAGCAGGAAGTTCTTGCGCCACAGCGAAGAGTCCGCGGGCGGGGTGAAGGGATCGGCGGGCGAGCCCTTGGAAACGGCTGGGGATAGGGTGTCGAATACAGCGGATGCGTCGTTTGCCACGGATTCTCTCCTGCGCTGAGGTCATTGAACCGGGTACGGCAAAACTCGATGTGGATGCTGCCGGGCAGCTAGAGTGGAAGCGCTTCCACAAAGACCAGCGAACGATAGCAGTGGCGGATTGAACGCAGCAATCAGGGTTTGTCTGGAGGACTTGCTGGCATGCGCGGCGCTGGGATGCACCGCGCATCGAAAGAGGTCGGGAACGGCGTGAGAATGCGCAAGCGTAGTACGACTGCGTACGCCAACACGCGAGCTATTCCGCAAGTTTGCGCGCTACGCGCTGAACCTCCAGTGCGGCTAACCTCTCAAGACTTGGTCGGCGCCGGCAAATCAAACGCACCACCATCATAAGCCTCGCAATACGCCTTCCAGTCAGCCCCTACCTGCGCCTCGCACTGCGTCGCGAGCTCAATCAGCGGCAATTGCCAATCCTTGCGATTGCCGAATGCAATCAGCTCGTCCGCAATCGACGACTTCTGCCGTCCGCCGCTGCGCAGCTGCGCCCATGCGCTCAATTGGGCCATGCTGTTGACCACTTCTTCGAGCCGCGGCAGCTTGCCGTCCCAGTCGCTCAATGCCACACGGTCTTCCGAAGGCTGCAAGCTGCGCAGCACATACGAGCATTGATTGAAATCGACTGCATGCAGGAACGCCTGCGAAACCGCCTGATTGCGCCGCTGAACTTCAACCACACGCTGCGCCTCGCTCTGCCACTTCGGCTGCGGTGTGCGCACATGCGGCGTCACTGAAGAAGGCAGCGCCTCTTTCAGATCGAGCAGATAGTTGCCGTCCGGTGAGCCCTTGCCTTCGACGAGAATCACGTAGCGGTCCACACCCAGGCTGCCGGTGCCGGCAATCCGCCGCGCCACGTCGATGATGCGATAGAAGTCCGGATTGGGTTGACCGGCGGCGAACTGATGCATGAACGCAGTGACTGTGGCGCGCGCCTTGTCGCTCACCGGTAGCGCTTTCTTGCCATCCACTTTGAGCACGCGGGTCTTACCCTTGAGCGTGGTGCGCCGATCCAGATGCGCGGCGCGCGTGCGGCTCGCCAGTGCGTCGAACAAATCGCGCACCATGCCGGTCGACGTCTCCGCTTCGATCCAGCGTGCTTTGCCGAAAGCGAGCGCGGCGCTATAGGAGTCGACCGCGGTGTGACAGAGCGCGAGCGCCTGCGCGCGGCTCAGCTTGAGGTCGTTCGCGCCGACCAGCACGCTCGTGAGGAGCCGTACCAGTTCGTAAAGACTCGGCGCGAGACAGGCTTCGTCGAAATCGTTATTGTCGAAATAGACGAGGCGGTTGTCGCCCTTGTAGCTGCCGAAATTTTCCAGATGCATATCGCCGCAAATCCACACCGGCGGCGCTTCGTCGAGCACCTTGTCGCGCGGCAGCCGCGCGTAAAACAGATGACAGGTGCCGCGCAGAAACACGAACGGCGAGCTACGCATGAGCTTGTATTTCATCGCGAGCCGTTCAGGATCGCGGCCGGCATTAAAGCTGGCGATGGTCTGTGCGATATCGGACATGTGTTTCTCCTTCATGCGACTCGATGCGGATTCAGTACGGGTTCAATGCGAGCGGAACGAATCCGCGAGCGCATGGAGATTGAGTGGCTTCACGCGAATCACACCGCCGCGCGGGCTGTCGATATCGGCGACCAGCATGAACGACAGCGACACGATCAGCGGAACGATCAGCAACAAGCCGGCTCCCGCTTTCAAACCACGTGCGCCATAGCCGACCAGCACATTGGCGCACACGGCGATCAGCACCATCAGCACCCACGCCGCGGCAGGAATGCGATTCCACCACGCGGCCTGCGTGTAACCCTGCGTATTGAGCACGTCGTTCATTCCGGCGACAGCGAGCGCGGCCACTGGCGTCGGTTGCGCGGCAGCGGCATTCTTCACTGCAGTCCACATGGCCCCCTGCAGGCGCGACGTCTCGGCGTTGACTTTGGCGAGCTCATCGGCGTTGCGCGTCACGTAGAACAGCACGCGTTCGTCGAGATAAGTTTTCAGCAAACCGCGGACGATCGCCGCGTCGGCGGCGGGCAACAGATCGGCGCGGACGTATTCGGTGCCGATCGCATTCGCCTCTTCTTCCTCGTAGTTCTTGCGTTGATCGTAGCGGCCTACCGCCATCGAAAAAGTGAAACCGATGATCAGCGCGAGCAGCGTCAGCGTGGCGGCCTGAATCACGCTGAAATCCTCGCGTGCGTCTTCGTCGATCTTTCTGAAGCGCCGCAGCAGCGACGCGCCGATGCGCGCCGACAGCCACATCACAACAAAGCAGATGATGAAGACAAGTGCCGGATAGTCGAGGAGGTTTTGCATGGCGAGCGTTTTTCTTATCAGAGTTTTGTTGGCGGAAACGCTTTGGACAGCGGTAAATCGTGCACGGCCACTGCATCATAAGAGACGCAGCGCGGATGGGGAAGCATGCGGGCGGCAGGTGAACTGGCTGGCAACCTGCAGCGTGCCAGCCGTCAGGAACCTGTCATCAGATAGTAACGTCCGTCCGCACTAACGTTGAAGCCAAATCCGCATTCCGTCGGTGAGCCGTGCGTCGCTACATCGAGCGTTTCCGGTGCGGAGAGTTTGAACTCGATCAGGCATTTGTCCGCACGCTTGTCCGTTGGCTTGTCCGCACGTTTGTCATAAGGCGCGAGATTGGTGATCCTGGCGGTTGCGTCGAGCGGCGCATCGCCGACACCATCGCTCATCGGCACGCGCGCCACGCCGTCGTAGAACCGCACGTAGGCCGACAGGCTGCCCATGTTCGCGCTCGGTTGACCGTCGGCGGCGACAGTCGGATACACGAAGTCGCCATCGATCCGATAGACGCCGTGCCGCCCTTTCACCGGCTTCACCTCGATACTGTTCCATGCGCCGAAAAACATGTAGCTGGCAAAGCGTGCGCCGTTCGGCGGCAGACCGGCCACTACCGCCTTGTCCGCAATCGCTTCGAGACGCTGACGCGCCGCCGCTACCGCGCGACCGAGCAGCGCGTCGTTGGGATAGTCGTTGCCGCGGCTCACCGCGGTGCGGTAGTACGCGCGCGCATCCGGCAGCGCGCCCAGCCTCACTTGTACGTCGCCCTGATGAACCAGCGCCATCGCCACGCGAGCCCGCGCCGAACTGGTCGCTTTCGGCGAATTCTCTTCGTTCGCCTGCATGGCGGTGGCCTCGGCGAGCGCGGCTTCCATCGCGACCAGCGTTTGCGCGTCCTTGAGGCGCCCTGCTTCGAGCGCGGCCACGCCCAACGCCGCGCATGACGCGTTGGTGCGGCACGGCACCTCCTTGCCCGCCAGCAGGTTGCGGCGATAGAGTTCGGCGCGCGAATCGGCTGCTTCCGTTTGCGCCGCGACGAGCGCAGGCATGAGCGCTGCCATGGCAGCGGAGACGACAACGGCAGCAGCGGCGGTTTTGACGTTCATGAGCAGGAGAGGACGATGACGACGACGTGTTTCGAACACGCGCTTCAAGTAGCCGTATGCGCTGCACGGTTGACGTGGGTTGCCACGGATGCTGGCCGTGATGCTGACAGAAAACCGGCGATTGCGCGAACCCTTGCAAGGCGGCGAAACGGGCGGCCTATCGCACGATTCGCTCGCAACGCCCGGCACGCGGCACTCTGTGACTTTTGAGCATACACGGCGGCTTGCACGAAACGTATTCGACCGGTCATGCGGCACGCATCAAGCTGCTTGTCATACCCGAGTCATACATGATTTTGCGCATTGGCAATGCGTTCGTTTGAAACTGTTCCAGTAGGGGAAACAGCAGAACGAAAAACGACGCGCCGCTAGCCGAATCACTGCACCCCGGCCGGCATCCCGAACTTCTTACGATACGCGCCTGGGCTCGTCAACGCGATACGCCGGAAATGCCGCCGCAGCGATTCTTCGGAACCGAAGCCTGCCAGCTCGGCCACACGCGCCATCGGCAGCGGGGTCTGCGCCTCAAGCAGTTCTCGCGCAATCGCCACGCGTTCGCGCACCAGCCACTCGTAGGGCGCCATGCCCGTCGCGTCGTGGAACTGCCGCTGCAGCGTACGCGGGCTCATCGCCGCCCGTTCGGCCAGCGAGCGCAAGGTGTGCGGCAACGCAGGATGGCGGCGCACCCAGTCCATCAGCTTCGCGAGGCGGCCGCCTTCATCTTGCGGCATCGGCCGCGGCACGAACTGCGCCTGGCCGCCCTCTCGATGCGGCGGCACCACGAGACGCTGCGCGACCCGATTGGCGATCGCGCTGCCATGATCTCGCCGCACCAGATGCAGCAGCATGTCGAGCCCGGCCGCCGATCCCGCCGAGGTGATGATCTGCCCTTCGTCGACATACAACGCATCCGGCTGCACGCGCAATTGCGGATAGCGCTGCTGCAATTTGTCGGCGTAGCGCCAGTGTGTCGTGACGGTCTTGCCGTCGAGCACACCCGCAGCGGCCAGCACGAACACACCGGAGCAGATCGAGCAAAGGCGCGCGCCGCGTTCGTAGGCGGCGCGAATTTTTTTCAGCAGTGGTTCCGGCGGCAATTCGTCGGCATCGCGCCAGCCGGGAATCACGATCGTGTCAGCGCGATCCAGCAGCCTGAGCGTGTACGGCGCGGCGACGGTGATGCCGCCAGCCGCGCGAATCGGACCAGGTTCGCTCGCGCATACCGCGAAGCGATACCAGTCCACGCCGAGCTCAGGACGTTCGAGCGCGAACAGTTCGGTCACACAGCCGAATTCGAAGGTACAGAGCCGGTCGTAAGCCAGCGCGACGACAAGATGATTGTGCATGGCGTGATGTTACCGGAGATTGACGATTGCGCCACTACCCCGACACGTGGAGCGTCGCGACAATGAAGGCTCGAGAATCGCTTCGCCAGACAATCACGCTCACTGCCCAACCGGAACCTCGCCATGCCGACGCTCGACACCCTCACAGCCCACAACGCCGTTACCGCCATCCCTGCCGCCGATAGCGCCGCCGCCGTTGCCCACTTTCAGGCGTCGCTGCAATTCGAAACCGACTGCTCGGACGTATCCGCGGCACTCGCGAGCGGCACGCCCGGCTTCGTGCTGCTCGACGTGCGCAGCCCGGCGCTGTTCGAACAGGGCCACGTGCCGGGTGCGCTGAACCTGCCGCACGGAAAAATCGTGGCGTCGAAGCTCGCCGAGTACCCACAAGACACACTGTTCGTCACCTACTGCGCAGGCCCACACTGCAACGGCGCCGCACGCGGCGCACTGCGTCTCGCGCAGCTGGGACGCCCCGTCAAACTGATGATCGGCGGCATTACGGGCTGGCTCGACGAAGGATTAACCCTGGTACACATCACGCCAGCCGTGTGATGCTCAAACCCCATGACTAACATATTGAAAATCAATTAAATAAACGCCACCAACTGTCGATAACAAGTTCAGCCGCTTCCCTCTCGCGGTTGGACTTAACATGCAGAGCTCATACAATTTTTGGCTGGTCGGATTCTCGTTCGTCGTCGCGACGCTGGCGTCGTACACGGCGCTCGATCTGACGGGCCGTATCTTCCTGTTGGCGTCGGCCAGTTTGCGGCACGCGTGGCGTCTCGGCGGCGCCGCCGCGCTCGGTGTCGGCATCTGGTCGATGCACTTCGTCGCCATGCTCGCCTTCTCGCTGCCGATTCCGCTCGGCTACGATTTCGCGACCACGGCTTATTCGCTCGGACTCGCGATCGGCGCGTCGTATCTGGCGCTGGTCGTGACGACCCACGCGCGGCTCACGCTGCTTCGGCTCGTGGCCGGCGGCGTGCTGATGGGCTTCGGCATTGCCGGCATGCACTACACCGGCATGGCGGCGATGCAAATGGAGCCGGGCATCCACTATCAGCCGGCCTGGTTCGCCGGCTCGCTGGCGATCGCGATCGGCGCCTCGACCGCCGCGCTGTGGATAGCTCGCGCACTCAGTAACGATGATGAACTCCACGTTTTGCGCAAACGTTTCATTGCGGCGCTGGTGATGGGCGTCGCGATCAGCGGCATGCACTACGCCGGCATGGCGGCCGCGGAGTTTCCGCCCGGCGCCATCTGCGGCGCGGCCAAGGGCGTGAACGCCGCATGGCTCGCGACTTCGGTGATCCTGTTCACGTTTGCGATTCTGATCGTCACGCTAATACTGTCGCGTTTCGATGCGCGCACCAGCTTTCTGGTCGGCGCAGTCTCAAAGCTGAACGGACAGATCGTGCGGCTCGCCACGCTCGACACGCTGACGGGCCTGCCCAACCGCAGCACGCTCACCGAACGCATCGACCGCGCCATTCATAGCGCGCGCCGGCAGCGTTCGCTGTTCGCCATCCTGTTCATGGATCTGGACGGCTTCAAGACCATCAACGATTCACTTGGTCACTCGGCCGGCGACGAAGTGCTGTCCGCATTCGCCCAGCGCCTGCTGCTGTGTGTGCGAGAGAGCGACACCGTCGCGCGTCTCGGCGGCGACGAGTTCGTCGTGCTGTCCGAGAACCTGACGTCACGGGAAGACGCCGGCTCGATGGCCGAAGGCGTGCTCGAACGGATGCGCCAGGGCGTATGGACCGATTCGCAGCCGCTGCAGGTGATGCCGAGCATCGGCATCGCGCTCTTTCCCTACGACGGCGATAGCGTCGACACGCTGCTCAAGCATGCCGACGCCGCCATGTACGAAGCCAAGCGCGCGGGCCGCAGCACCTATCGCTTCTTTGAACAAAGCATGAACGAAGCCGCGACGCGCACGCTGCAAATTCAAAGCGCGCTGCACGAGGCGCTCACCGCCGGCCATTTCTCACTGCACTTCCAGCCGAAGTTCCACGGCAGCGGCGACTCGCTGGCCGGTGCCGAAGCGCTCATCCGCCTGAATCATCCGCAACTCGGCGCACTGGCGCCGCTCGAGTTCATTCCGATTGCCGAGCGCTCGGGTCAGATCGTGCAGATTGGCTATTGGGTGCTGCGCGAGACGTGCCGGCAGATTCGCCGCTGGGTCGACCAGGGCCTGCCCTCGATGAAAGTGGCAATCAACCTGTCGCCGCGCCAGTTGTCGCAACCGGACCTCGTCGCGACGATGCTCGAGATCGTGCAAGCCGAAGGCGTGCAATGCGGGCAGATCATGTTCGAGATCACCGAAACCGTCGCCATGCAGGACGCGCAGAAAACCATCGAGATGATCCGCGCGTTCCAGGCAAGCGGCTTTGAAATCGCCATCGACGATTTCGGCACCGGCTATTCGAGCCTCGCCTATCTGCAACGCTTTCGCGTCAAGCAGTTGAAGATCGACCGCTTCTTCACCAACGGGCTCGACGAGCACGGACCGGAAGGCAGCGCGATCGTTTCCGCGATCATTGCGCTCGCTCACTCGCTGGAAATGGACGTGGTGGCCGAAGGCGTCGAAACCGAATCGCAGCTCGACATGCTCAAGTCGATGATGTGCGACGAAATGCAAGGCTTCCTGTTAGGCAAGCCGCTCACCGCCGAGGACTTCGGCGATCTGCTGCGGGCAAGAATGGTGGCCGCATGAACATCCTGATCTGTTTGAAAGACGTGTACCTTTGCGACCCGGTTCGCCTATCATGGCGCGCCCGCTGCGTCGCCTCGTTTTACCTATAAGCAGGAACAAACAGATTGGTTGCTGGAGACTTCATGAAAATTGACGTAGCGACGTTCCAAACGGTGTGGCTGATCACGTTCCTGTGCAGCGCCCTCATCACGACAGCGCTTTCGCGTATGTTCGCGCAGGTGGGCGCCTTCCGCTTCTGGGCCGTCGGCTTTTATCTGCTTGCCACCGCCACGGCATGCTTCACGTTGCACAAGATCTGGCCTAGCGATTTGCTGTTGCTGGCCACCGCCACGCTGGCGTTGCAAAGCCGCATTCTGATCTGGACGGGCACGCGTGATCTGTTCGGTGCATCGGCGCCGTGGCGCGCCGGCCTCGCCGTCACTGCCGTGTTCTGCGTGCTGTATGGGAGCGTGCTGGCATTGAATGCACCGCTGGCGGTCCGCGCCAGCCTGCTGGCGCTGTTTTTTGCGCCGTGCCGCGCGGCGACGCTGTATGAGGTCTACCGGCGGCGCCGTCCGCAACTTGGGGCAGCTCGTATGCTGGTGGCGATAGGCAGCGGTATCGCGACGCTCAATGCCATCGTGCCGCTCGTGCTCGTGTTGCTCGACCGCTCCAACATGACGCTGCTGTACGGCAATCCTCGCACCACCTCGGCGCTTTATGCCGTCGTGTTTGCAGGCGATCTGCTGCTGAGCATCGGCCTGATCGTGCTGGCCCTGCATCATCTGATCGTCGAGCGCGACATGCTCGCCACGCTCGACCGCGGCGCGCTGGAGCGTCTCGCCGAGTCACGGGAAATGCGCGGACTACACGAATCGAGAACGCAGCGCGGCGACGTACTCGGCCACGACACGTCCACGCAACGCCGGTCGCTGCCGGGGACTGTTTGACGCAGCGCGCGGCCGTTTAGACTGGCATCACGAACCATCATCTCAAATACAGATGGCCCGAAGCGAATCCGCACTCAAGCTGCCTATACCGCTGCGTGCGCCTCTATCCGATCAAACCCTTCCAGCTCCCTGAGCCGCGCGACCAGCGCATCACCGGCACGCGTCATCGGCATGCGTAGCTCGTCGCGTATCAGGCCTTGCGCGGCGAGCAGAGCCTTCACCGGCGCCGGATTTGGTTCGGCAAACAACGCCTGGATCAGCGGCGCGAGCTCATGAAAAATACGCCGTCCTTCGTCGAGCCGTCCTGCTGACAGCGCACGATACAGCGCGACGAACCGTTCCGGCCGCAGATGCGCCGAGGCCGCGATCGCCCCGCTCCCACCCAGACACAACGTGTTGAAAATATTGATGTCCTCGCCGGTCAGCACCTGCAAGCGCCCGTCGCGAATCAGCGCGAGCGTGGTGTCGAGCGAACCGGCGCAATCCTTCACGGCCTGAATCCGCGGATGCGCGGCGAGCGTCAGCAGCGTGTCGAGTTCGAGCCGCACACCGGTTCGATACGGAATGTCGTACAACACGACGGGCTTGTCGCTCGCATCGGCAAGCGCCATGAAATGCCCGACGATGCCCGCTTGCGAAGGCCGGATGTAATACGGCGCGGCCATCAGCACACCGGCGATCGGCAGCGCGTTCAGTTGCTCGATACGCTCCTTCATGCTCGCCGTGTGATTGCCCGACACGCCGACCAGCACCGGCAGCGCTCGTGCGTCCGCGCCGTGAGTGCTGTGAGCGGCGGCTCGCGCCTCGTCGAGAATCGTCGCCAGCACGGCGTCCTGCTCGGCATCGTCGAGCGCGGCCGGCTCGCCAGTGGTGCCTAACGCGACCAGCCCGGCGATGCCCGCGTCGGCATAGCGGCGCACCAGCGCGCGCAACGCGGCGTGATCCACCTCGCCATCGGCGAACGGCGTGATGAGCGGAACCCAGATACCCGAAAAAATAGACATGTCTTTACCTCGATGACGACCGTATCGATTCCGATCAGCGGTGCGAGGGAGGAAAAACAGGGAATGCCGCAGGGGGCGTTGACCGGCTGTTCCGTCGCAACATCTGACGGAACAGCAACTCCGGTCAGATGAGCGGCTGTTTTTTGGCTTTGGCGCTAACGCTCGGGAAACCCGCGCGTGCGACCACGACGCTCGCAAAAGCGAGACGGGCGATGGTTGACGGACGGAGTCGGAGCGTTTGGCCGGAATGCATGACACGCAGTGTAACCGCGTCCGGGGCGAGTTTGCAAAGCGGGCTGGCAAACGGGTTCGCCGAAGGATTGGCCAAACTCGCAAAATTGCTTGACTTCTGCGACAGGGAAACTAATATACGCACCGCGTACATATCCGGTTCGCAGCCCTTTCCCGACAGGTGCCCGCATGAGCGTCCCACAACAAGCTTTCCTGCGCGACGCGATGCGTCGCATGAACATGACCCGCGAGACGTTCGCGAGCCGTATCGGCGTGTCACGCCGTGCGCTGGACACATGGCTCTTGCCGGACGATTCGCAGGAATCGCGGGCCATGCCGGAGATCGTGGAGCGTTTCGTGTCGGAAATCGTGGTGCATGGCGAGCCGGGTGAAAACTATACGCAAAGCGTAGACTCGCAGTCGCTGGCGAGCCAGATGCTGTTCGAAGGCAAGCCGCAACTGCTGTCGGTCGATCAGTTCTCGCGCGACTCGGTCGAGGCGCTGTTTCGCGTCGCCGACATCATGCAGCCGATCGCGCGGCGCCGGAAAATCTCCCGCGTGCTCGAAGGCGCGGTGCTCGGCAATCTGTTTTTCGAAGCCAGCACACGGACCCGCGTGAGCTTCGGCGCGGCATTCTGCCGGCTCGGCGGCTCGGTGTGCGACACCACCGGCTTCACGTTTTCGTCGATGGCCAAGGGCGAATCGATCTACGACACCAGTCGCGTGATGAGCGGCTATGTGGATGCGCTGGTGATCCGCCATCCGGAGCAAGGCTCGGTGGCCGAATTCGCGCGCGCCACCAACGTGCCGGTGATCAACGGCGGCGACGGCCCGGGCGAGCATCCGAGCCAGGCGCTGCTCGACCTGTACACGATCCAGCGCGAGTTCTCGCGGCTGGGCAAGATCGTCGACGGTGCGCATATTGCGCTGGTCGGCGACCTGAAATATGGGCGCACGGTGCATTCGCTGGTCAAGCTGCTGGCGCTGTATCGCGGCATCAAGTTCACGCTCATCTCGCCGCCCATGCTCGAAATGCCGAGCTACATCATCGAGCAGATTTCGCGCAACGATCATGTGATCGAGCAAACCCACGATCTGCCCGCCGGGCTGCGCGGCGCCGACGTGGTGTACGCCACGCGCATCCAGAAAGAGCGCTTCACCGACGAATCTTTCGAAGGCTATACGCCGGACTTCCAGATCAATCAGGCGCTAATGGACAGCGTGTGCGGTCCCGACACGCTGATCATGCACCCGCTGCCGCGCGACAGCCGGCCTGGCGCGAACGATCTGAGCGTCGATCTGAATCACGATTCGCGTCTAGCGATTTTCCGCCAGACCGATAACGGCATCCCGGTGCGGATGGCGATTTTCGCGGTGCTGCTGGGCGTCGAAAAGCTGGTTCAGCATTCGATGCGCGACGCCGCATGGCGCCCGCCGGTTTATCTCGGTCCGGACGACGCGGTGTTTCACGGCATCGATTGATCAGGATTCGAGATTGAAAAGACGGCCTTGCGGATCGCCCGCAAGGCCGTTTCTGCATCCGCAATTTATATCTTCAGTACCCACTCGATTAAATCCGGACTAGACTGAACTCGTTAGTCCTCCCCTCAACCGCAACATCAACAGTGTCAGTCGCCTTTAAAGAAGTCGCTTATTGCAGTGCGTCACAGATCGATTCGATCTCGGATTCACCCACATACGAACAGGACGACTCATCATGGCTGACACGAGTTATATGGCGCGCAAATCCGTCGCGGATATTGTCGCAAGCGCGGAGGGTGGCGAAAACCAACTGTCGAAGTCGCTGGGTGCGCCCAGCATTACGGCGATGGGTATCGGCGCGATCATCGGCGCCGGCATCTTTGTTCTGACCGGCACGGCCGCGGCGCATTACGCGGGCCCGAGCATCATTCTTTCGTTCGTCCTCGGCGGGATTGCGTGCGCCTTTGTCGGACTCTGCTACTCCGAACTGGCTGCCATGCTGCCGGTCTGCGGCAGCAGTTATACCTACACGTATGCCACGCTCGGCGAAATATTCGCGTGGATCATCGGCTGGGATCTGATCCTCGAGTATGCGATGGGCGCGGCGACTGTTGCGGTTGGCTGGTCGGGCTATATCGTGAGCCTGTTGCACAACGTCGGGATCAACATTCCGCCCACCATGGCAGCGGCACCCGGCACCACGGTGACGCTGGCCGATGGCAGCACGGTAGCCGGTGTCGTCAATTTGCCAGCGGTCTTCATTATCGCCGTGCTGACTCTCCTGCTCGTGCTCGGCACCAAGGAATCCGCCCGGCTCAATAACATCATGGTGGCGATCAAGCTGACCGTGGTGGTGGCGTTCATCGCTATCGGCGCCTTCTTTGTGCATCCGGCTAACTGGCATCCGTTCATTCCGCAGAATACCGGCGAATTCGGCAATTTCGGCATGAGCGGCATTCTGCGCGGATCGGCCGTCGTGTTCTTCGCTTTCATCGGCTTCGATGCTGTATCCACCGCGGCCCAGGAGGCACGCAAGCCGCAGATCGATATGCCGATCGGCATTCTGGGCTCGCTGATAATCTGCACGCTGCTCTACATTGCGGTCGCCGGCGTGCTGACAGGACTCGTTCCGTATGCCCAGCTCAACGTCCCGGATCCGATCGCGAAAGGTGTCGATGCAATCGGCGTCACCTGGTTTTCCGTGCTCATCAAGATCGGCGCGCTGACCGGCTTGACGACCGTGATACTCGTGCTGCTATATGGCCAGAGCCGTATCTTCTTCACGATGTCACAAGATGGCCTGCTGCCGCACCTGTTCGCGCGCGTCCACCCGCGTCTGCAAACACCCCATTTGAGCCAGATAATGATCGGTGCGATCGTCGCGATTGTGGCGGCGTTCACACCGATCAACGTGTTAGGCGAGATGGTCAGCATCGGCACCCTGTTCGCGTTCATTCTCGTCTGCGGCGCCGTGATCTATCTGCGCCGTAGCGACGCAGGAGCCGCGAGACCGTTCCGCGCGCCGGGCGTGCCGGTGATCGCGATCCTCGGGATTCTGTTTTGCCTGCTGCTGATGGCGGGGCTGCCGATCGTCACGTGGCTGCGGCTCTTCGTCTGGCTCGTGATCGGGCTCATCGTCTACGGGATCTACGGCCGCAGTCATTCGCGGCTTCGCTATCCGGAACGGGCACCCGACTGATATCACAGACGATGTGGTATTTCACCGCATCGATTGAACGACTAATAAAGCGGCCTTGCTGAAAACCAGCAAGGCCGCTTTTTTTTGCTGTCGCTCGAACGCCCGTCACGGGCGCTTCGTCACCCCGTCATCCATGACTTCTGCTGGATTGTCCACAGCGCGCGAGACACGCAAAGTGGCATCGCCGTCTATCGCGTCCACGCACGCCGGCACTCTTCCACAGCAGGACGTTCATCATGACTTTGCAACGCTTACTAACTCGAGCCTGCCGCGCCGCACGCTCCGCAATCGGCCACCGTAACGAACCGGAGGGCTGAAATGGGCATCGACCATTTTTCCAATCGGTTCCGGCTGCGCGCCGCACGTGTCAGTGCCCCTCCTGACGGCGCATCGCCCGGCGCACTGCTGGCCCAATTGCGCGACGAATGCGAGGCGATGGCGCGCTACGCGTTGCATCACGGTCTGCCCGTCGCGCCCGAAACCATCGCGCTACTAAGCGCGTTGATCGACGGCACAGCGCCTGACAACCCGCCTCCCGGCACTGTCGGCGACGTGCCTCGTTACGCCGCCACCTCGCAGCACTCGCTTGCATCGATCCACCGGAAACTGGCCGCGCTCATCGCGCCGGCCACACCGCAAGCCGTCACGCTGCTCGATGCGCAGCACCGTCTCGGCCGCCCGTTCGCGTGGCTCGGTCCGGTGCCGCTGATCAGGCTGTTGACGGTCGCGTCGATTGCGTTTCTGATCGCCGTGGTCGCAACCGGGCTTTCTCCCGATGTCTCTGCGGACAACGTCGAGCGCGGCTTCCTCGACTCACACGGCACGCAGTTGTTATGGAATGCGCTGTTCCTGCTGTTTTGCGCGGGACTTGGTGCATCGTTCGCGACGCTGTTTCAGGCGCATCGTTACATCGCCGCGTCGACGTACGACCCGAAGTACGACGCATCCTACGGCGCGCGCCTGATTCTCGGGCTGATTGCCGGGTTGATCCTCGTAGAGATGCTACCGTCGCGCCTCTTCGATCAGGGCAGCATGCACAGCTTCGGCAAACCCGCCCTATCGATGCTCGGCGGCTTCTCGGCAACTGCCGTACACCGCTTGTTGCAAAGGCTCGTCGACACGCTCGACACACTCGTGCGCGGCGATCGCTCGTCCGACGCGGATGCCGCACAGCAGACGCGCCGTGCCCAGGCTGTGAGCGAACGCACGCAATGGCAGAGCGAGATCGCCGCGAGCCTGCTCGAGCTTCAGCAGTCGCTCGATCATCCGGATGCCGGCGACACCGTACGCCAACGTCTCGCGGATCTCACCCGCGCGATGCTCGCAGGCGAGCCGGCCCGGCTGTCCGTTACCCCCATTCCAAACGACCCGGAGTGACACGATGCTCTTCCTCTACAACATGCCCGCCGCCTTGATGGGTGCGCTGATCGTCGGCGCGACGCTCGCCGCGGCCTTGGGCGGCTATCTGCTGTTTCGTCGTTGCTTTCCGGTTCAACTCGATGCCGAACAGCGCGGCATGACTGTGGCGATGATGTCCGCGGTGACCACCATCAATTCGCTGCTGGTCGCGTTCGCCGCCATTACGGTCTGGGGTACCTACGACGCCGCGGCTGGCACGGTCTCGTCCGAGGCCGCGTGTGCCACCGAACTCGCTCACGATCTCGCGTCGTTCGGTAAGCCGGATGCGCTCACCGCGAGGAGCGAGCTGATCATCTATATCGAGCACGTTGTTCGCGACGAGTGGCCGCAAATGCAGCAGTACGCTCGCGCGGATGCCGGAACCCAGGCCGCATTCGACAAGATGTTCGCGACGACCAACCGGATCGTGCCGTCGGACGATCGCGAGCGGGCACTCCTGACCGAAGTGCTCGCCCGTGTGAATGAAATGACCAAGCTTCGGGAGCATCGGCTGCAGGCGCTCGATGTCGCCATGCCGGTGACGTTGTGGGGTGTCATGCTGATCGCGAGCGCGCTCTCGCTGGTGCTGCTGTACGTGTTGCCCGTGACGCGCTTTCATCTTGGGCTCGTGACCATCTGGGCAACGACGCTCGGACTCGCGTTCTTTTTCGTGCTAGCTGTCGACCGGCCGTTCGCCGGCGAAGTCAGCGTGAGTCCGGCGCCCATGCAGCACGCCATCGACACCCTTGCCGCTGAAGACGCCGGACATCAGATTGCACCGGCCTAGCCGGTCTTGCATCCGGCCCGTGCGCCGGGCCGGATGCAAGCGTGGCATTTACTCATGCGTGACGCATAAGAGCGTCTGGCCGCGCACGTTTTCAGGTGTCACGTGACGCGCAAGCCAAAGCGCCGCCTCCGTGCGATTGCTGACGCCGATCTGCCGAAAAAGTGCGTACAGGTGGTTCTTGATGGTCCCCTCCGCGACGTTGAGCACCCGGCAGATCTGCTTGTTCGACTTCCCTTCCGCCAGCAGACGCAATACCTCGCGCTGCCGCGGCGTCAGACGCTCGAATGCGCGATCGCTGGACTGCGCCTGAGCCGGCCCCAGCTCGGCGCCCAGGCCATAAGTGGGCGGAACGTAGATCGCACCCGAGGCGACGCGGCAGAGCGCATCGGCGAATTCGTCCGCGCTCGCATGACGCTCGACGATGCCCGAGGCGCCCGCCATCAGCGCATCGGCGATCGCCTGGCGACACACCGTGCGCACCACGAATAGCCATGGCACCGTCCCCAGGGCGTCCTGCAGCACCTTCGGCCAGCCCATCCGCGCAGCACGCTCGTCCCATTCGAGGGTGACCGCGCCGACCGTTCCCGGCGGCAGGCCTTCCCGGATGCGGTAGATGTCTTCAGGACGCTGGGCCGACCACACCTGGCAACTGCTGTCCCGTCTCCATAAGACATCGGCTACCCCTGCCACGAATAGCGGCGGACTATCGATCATCAGAACGTTCATTTAAGCGTATCCCCTCGGTAGCGAGACGCTCGGGTTCACGTTATTTGCGTCTCTTCGGCTCGCTTTTACCGCTCTTTTGAAAATGACGCACTAGTTCCGACGATCCGTGAAAAACGTTCTAATACAAAAGGCACTCCATTTCTTTCAGAATTAATATGCCGTCCTCCCCTGCCGTCATGCAGGACGGATGGCCTCTCCACAGATTTCTCCAATTTATGTAATTTGAATAGAGACAGTGTATTCGCACTGTCACAAATTCACCATGGAGGTCTGTATGGATGCCAATTTCATCGGCTCTGTCATTAATGCTTTACCAATGGACCAAATGATCGCCGGTCCATTGAAAGCAATGATTTCAGCGCAAACCCAGGCGGCGAAAAGTTATGCCGATTTTCTGATGCAGGTGTGCATTCAGAACGGCAAGGCAGTCGCTGTGCAGTTCGACTACGACGAAACACTAGTCGACGAGAGCGGCGTATCGAAAGGCGTGGTGCAGAAGACCATGCGCATTCCGCTGCTGGCCGCGATCGTTCACCCGATCATCGCGATCGAAGAAGGCACGATCGACTTCGAGATGGAAATCACGCAGTCGGAGAAGTCGTCGGAGTCCACGGATGCGAGCGGCGAATTCCAGGCGAAGTTTGGCTGGGGTCCGGTCAGCGTGAGCATCTCGGGACGTGTCTCGCACAAGTCGGAGCAAACCCGCAGCACCGATACGCGAGCCAAATATTCGATCCACACGCAGATCAAGCGGCAGCCTCCGCCGGAAGCGCTGATGCGTGTCATTGACTTCCTGACGGACGCCGCCACCAAACCGGTTGTGACCGAAGACAAGGCGAAAGACGTCAAGCCGCTGCCGGCCACACCGACAGACGGCAAGCTGGTCGGCGAGACCACGCAGGCAAGCACGCAGGCGAGCGGCCAGCAGCCTGTCCATCAGTAAGCACAGCGGCCACTGACGGCGGGCGGACACCATGTTCAACTTCTTCAAACGGCGCCGCGGCGTGCCGGCTTCACACGGTACGCCGGCCGAAGGCGTACCGCACGACAACGCCTCACAGCGCACGGCCTCGCAGAACGCTAGCGATAGCAAACCGGCTGCTGCGCCCGGCACGCGCGAGCCGCCGGCAGTCACGCAAGCTGCGCCGTCCGCTTCGGCGGCGGCCAGCGACGCCGACATGGCGAACGGCAGCGGAGCGAACGTGCCGCCCGGCACTCCACCGTCCGGCGGTGCGCCGCCGTCGAGCGCGAGCGATCCACCGCCACCACCACGCGGTCTCGCGCTTGACGACATCACGCGCGGCATGCAACACGCGGCAGCCGCCGCGAATCAGTTGCTCTCGCTTCAGTACACCACCGTGCTCGACCAGTTCTTCGACCAGGACGAGAACGGCCTGCTCACGCCGCGCGCGGTCGAGGTCGCGCTTGACGCGGAGCACACGATGCCGGTGCCGCTCGTCGCGCTGGCGACGCCGCGCGGACTGGCGCTCGACAGGATGGTCGTGCATCTGACGGTGCGCGCGGACTTCACCGAAACGCTACCGGCCGGCGGATTGGCGGGCGGCGATCAACGCGGCCGTTTCTTCGTGACGCTCGCGCCGCCGTCCGCACGCCCGAACGCCCAAGGTGAGCAAGCGCAGCGCGATAGCCAGCACATCGACATCGAAATGCAGTTTGCGGCGCTCGACCCGCCCGAAGCGATCATGCGCGTGATCGACGAATACACCCACCGCCTCGTGCCGCGCGCACGGCACGACGATGAGGAGAAACGCCATGCCTGAGCAACCCACGTGCACCGGCACGCAAGGTATCGACCTGATCAAACAGTTCGAGGGATTACGCCTGAACCGCTATCTCGACGCCGTCGGCAAACCGACGATCGGCTATGGACATCTGATTCTGCTGCACGAAAGCTTCAACCGCCCGCTCTCGGAGTCCGAGGCGCTGGCGCTTCTGAGGCGCGACTTGCGCAGCGCCGAACTCGCGCTGCGCAAGCTGGTACGCGTCGCGATCACGCAGCAGCAATTCGACGCCTTGATGTCGTTCGTCTTCAACCTCGGCGCGGGGCGGCTGCGTTCCTCAACGCTGCTGCGCTATCTGAACGCGGGCGCAAGCAGTCATGCCGCCGACCAGTTCCTCGTCTGGAACAAAGCGGGCGGCAAACCGCTCGCGGGTCTGACGCGCCGCCGCCAGGCCGAACGCAAGCTCTTTCTTTCCTAGTGTCCTGACAGGAGGCTTCCCGATGATTTCAAACCATCACAACCGGACGGGTCGCGGGCTTAACACGCGTGTTGTCTGTGCAATCGCAGCCGCCGCCATCGTCCTCTATTCCATCGCTGATTCGCACGCCCAACAGCCAACGCCGACGCTTACCTGCGAGGCTGAAGTCGTGCGCATCAGCCAGGCCTTGCGGATCGCGCACCAACCTGCGCTATGCGAACGCTGCGGCGAGCGGCTTGCGCGCACGCTCGACAGCCTTTACCGGCTCGGCGTGTTACCCACCTTCTATGCATCCGCCGACAGCGCCAATTGGGACGACCCGCAGCGCCGGCCCACGATGATGAGCGGCCGCAGTCTCGCCGGCATCCCGGACGGCGCCGAGCTGCTGGCCGACATCGACAGTGGCTTTGGGCCGCGCGGCATCCACAGGCTGCGCTACACGCCGTCGAACCGGCCTCTAGCCATCACTACGGCCGACCGCAGCGTCTCGATACCGCTGGTGCCGTGCACACCCGGCAGCGCGCCCTGACAACCTGGCAATGCACGGCGGGTACGGCCCAGGCCATCCGTCCTATGTCGCCGTACCAGCCTTCCGCCCTATTCATGCGAACACGCCGCGCACCTACTCTGCAAGGGTAGTGCAACACAAGCAACGCATGCCTGAGACGTAGACCCGAACACTCATCGAGTACACACCCAACAGGAGCAGCGGCATGAATTCGGCAACTATTCATAATGATTCGTTATCCAAACTTGATTGGCAATCACGCAGATCATGGCACGACGTCCTGCGCGCGCGGTTCAGCGCAGTGGTGCTGATCGCCGCGACCGTCTCGTGCGCACACGCCGCGGACCTCGCGCCGCTGCCCACGCTCGGCGCGGATCTGCAACACACGTCCGTCTCCGGATTGTCGTCCGGCGCGTTCATGGCGGCCCAGTTCGACGTTGCCTGGTCGAGCCGTCTGATCGGCGCGGGCATCGTGGCCGGTGGCGCATTCGATTGCGCCGGAGAGTCGGCCTTTATCGCGCCGGCCGTGGCAGCGGTCACGCTGTGCATGCAGCCGGCAGGCGCGGCGCCGACCGCGGAAGGCGCATGGCAGGCCGCGCAACGCTTTGCGAAAGCCGGCCAGATCGACGATCCCGCCAATCTTCGCGAGCAACGCATCTACCTCTTCAGCGGCGCGAAGGATAGCGTCGTCGCGACCCGCGTGGTAGATCAGGCCAAGCGTTTCTATGAACTGGCTCACGTGCCGGCAGCCAGCATCGAGTATCAACGCCATCCCGACGCCGGCCATGCACTGATCACGAACCGCCCGGAAGACTCACCCTGCGATGCGAACCAAAGCCCGTACATCAACAACTGCGGCTTCGAGCAATCGCACGAGATGCTGCGCTGGATCTACGCGAGACCCAATGCGCCGTTGAATGCACCCGCGACGCAGGCAAGCGGCGAGTTGCGGAGCTTCGATCAGCGCGAGTTCGATCCCAACCGCGGTGCGTCGCTCGCCGACGTGGCCTACGTGTACGTGCCGGCCGATTGTCTGCATGCGGCGTGCGCCGTCCATGTCGCGTTTCACGGCTGCGTGCAGAACGCCGATGCCGTCGGCCAACGATTCGTGCGCGGCGCCGGCTACAACGAGATCGCCGACACCAATCGCCTGATCGTGCTCTACCCGCAGGCTGCGAAATCCGCCGTCAATCCGCTCGGCTGCTGGGACTTCTGGGGCTACACGAGTCCGGACCCGGACCATCCCAACTTCAATACCCGCGAGGCGCCGCAAATGGCCGCCGTGATGAAGATGATCGAGCGCCTGGGCGGCGCACGTCAGTGAACGCGGTGATTGTCATCGCTCATCAAAACCGAACCTGAACCCGAACTGATCAAGGATCCGTCATGCTCTCGACCCTCATCACGCAGTGGGAAAACGCCAATCTCGCCGCCTTCCAGCTGTTCAGCAAGCTCGTCGCGCAGTCGGCCAATCCGGCGGGACTGCCGGGCGCCACAACGGATGTCCGCACGTGGCGCGCCTTCGTACGCACCGCCCTGCAGAGCAGCCAGCAGTACACGAGCGCTGCGCAATCGGCCTTCGACGCCGGCTGGCGCGAGCAGCGCGACCGCTTCGCGCTGCCGGGCGCCGCCGCCGCGATCAAGGAGCTGGCCGCGATCAATGCCGACCTCGCGACGCGCATCGCCCAGGGTCACGTGCAGCACACCGGCGCGCTCACTGATGCCGCTGCCCAGTATCTCGACGACCTGTCCCGCAGCCGCAACGCCACGGATGCCGCGATGGCCTTCGGCCGGTTCGCGAACGACATGCAGGCGCAGAGCCGGGCGCAAGCGCTGCATACGTCGTCGGTCGCCGGCAGCGTGTCGCCCGCCCTCACGCAGTGGGTCGAGAAGCACCTCTCGGACGACGACGCGGAGCAGGCGAAATGAACGTCAATCTTCGCTTCGTCAACCGCTCGAATGACTGCGGCAACAGCGAAATCGTGCTGTTCCAGCGCAACGTGATTCCCGATTTCGACGAGCTCGCGATCGCATGGAAGGTGATCCGCTTCTGCGGCCGGGATTGCATCCATCCGTTCGTCTATTCGACCGACATCGAGATCGCGCTTGGCGACGAGCACGGCAACTTCTCGCCGCGCATGAGCGCGCAGCACGGCGAACGTTTCGTCATCGGGGTTCATCCGACCGGCCGCGCCCGGCTCACCGCGGAACCGGCGCAGGCGGGCGGCGCGGACGGTGGTCCGGAAATCCAGGTCGCCAACCGGATGCCGCGCGGCGCGGTCAATATCAACGCCTTCAACGCCGGCAAGCTGATTGCCGCCAAGCAGGCGGTGGCGCCGGCGCAGAAGGCCGTTTTCCGCTTCACACCGGCGCTGTGGATCGGCGTGGCCTCGCAGATCGAGGAAGGACGCGCGCTCAGTTCGGCGGTGCTGTCGAGTGACAACACGATGCTGCCCCTCGCCGGCATTGCCGCGGGCGACATCGTGATGACAGGCGGCGGCAGCGGCGTCGACGCGCAGCCCTTCGCTTTCGCGTTCGAAAACATCGTGCATCTCTAGCGTCGCATCTCTCGCGTCTTTAACGCCTCGAGCCGGCACGACGCCCGCATAAGGCGTCTCACCTCTTCTTTCGTTTGACGGCCCGTCCATCCGGCAGGCCGGTGGCAAGGTGCGCGGCAAACCGATTGCCGTATTTCAACCTCAAGGAGCAGGCAAGTGGATATTCAACTGAACTTCGTCAACCGTTCGAACGACGCTAACAATTCGAACATCGTGATCTTCCAGAAAAACGTCGCGACGGATTTCGACGAACTGGCGATCGCGTGGAAAGTGATCCGCAACTGCGGCCAGGGCGACAATCATCCGTTCAAGTTTCCCATGACGATGAGCGTCAGCGCGAGCGACAGCTACGGCAACTACATGCCGCAGCAAACCGCCACCAACGGGCAGGTCTTCCAGATCGTCCGCTCGACGTCGGGCGACGTGCTCACGCTCGGCACGGACCCGGGCAACAGCTCGGAAGTCCAGGTCCGCAACGATCTGCCGAACGGCGCCACGAACGCGACCATTTACAAGGACGGCAGTCCGCTTGCGACCAAAACATCGATCGCGCCGGGGCAAAAGGCCGTGTTCCAGTTCAAGCCGACTCTGTGGATCGGTGTCGCGTCGCAGATCGAACAGGGCGCGCTGCTGAATTCCGCCGTCATCTCCGACATCAACACGGAGCTGTCGCTGCTCGGCATTGCCAGCGCCGACATCGTGATGACGGGCGGCGGTCCCGGCCCGCGCTCGTTGCCGTTCACCTTCCGGCTCGAACACGTCGTGATGGCGTAACGGACACGCGTTCGGCGTCGGAGGATTCGTCGTTCGACGCCGCTTCACTCCACCAGGAAAAGGTTCGCCATGGACATCAAACTCAACTTCATCAACCTCTCCAACGACGTCAACAACAGTCAGGTCGTGATCTTTCAGAAAAACGTCTCGACGGATTTCGACGAACTCGCGGTCGCGTGGAAGGTCATCAGCAACTGCGGGCGCGGCGACAATCACCCGTTCGTCTTTCCGCTGCTCACCACCGTTACCGCCAGCGACTCGGACGGCAACTACATGCCGCAAAAAGTCGCGCAAAACGGCCAGATGTTCAGCGTGAGCCGCGCCGCATCCGGCAACGTGCTCGCTATCGCCGGCGCGTCGACGAGCTCGCGCGAGATCCAGTTGCGCAACGATCTGCGCACGGGCGCCATCAGCGCCGGCGTGTTCAAGGACAACCGGCTGCTCGCAAAGAAGACCGGCATCGTGCCCGGGCAGAAGGCCGTGTTCGAGTTCAAGCCGACGCTCTGGATCGGCACCGCCTCGCAGATCGAGCAAGGCAAGGTGATGAATTCCGCCGTGATCTCCGACATCAACACCGAGTTGTCGCTGCTCGGCATTGCACGCTGCGACATCGTGATGACGGGCGGTGGCGGCGGGACCACGGCGGTGCCGTATCAGTTCAAGCTGGCGAATATCGTGATGGGCTGAACGGATGCATCTTCTGCAATGCGGCCGACCCGCTTGATGCGGGTCGGCGCATTTCTCAAAGCTCGGCCAGCCGGATCGCTCGGCGAGGACCGCAGCTAAGCCACTACACGCTCAACCCCACGCTTGCGGCGACGCGCCGTTCACGACCGTGCATTGCAAACCCGACATGCGGCCGGCCGCGTCGATTGCCGCTTCCAGCTCGGCAAACCGATACGACTTCAACTCGACCGCATCGAGCGGAATCTGCCCGGACGTGGCGAGCGAAACCAGCGCGAGATAGTCGGCGCGCGTGTACATGAAGTGGCCGATCAATTCCCAGTTGTTCAACAGCATCTCGCTGTACGGAATCGGCAGGTCCACTTGCATGCTGCCCATCAGCACGAGCCGTCCACCGCGACGCAGGCTGCGTAGTGCGGCGAGGGTCGCGTTCGCGTCACTGGCCTGCCCGACCATGTCGAACGCGAGGTCCGCGCCGCCACCGCTTGCGGCGCGAATCGCCGCTGTGTCTTGCGCGGCATCGCCGCTCAGCACGACGGGGACCACACGTCCGCGGCCTTGCTCGAGCAGCGCTTGCAGCGGTTCAAGACGCCGGCCGAGCGCGACGACCTTGCTCGCGCCGAGCGACAGCGCCGCAAGCACGGCCGCCGAGCCGAAGTAACCACTTGCGCCGTTGACCACCACCGTCTCGCCTGCCGACAGACGCCCTCGCCGCAAACCACCGAAGGGCACCGCGAATTTCGCCAGAACCGCGAGACGTGTGGCGTCGGTCCCGTCCAGACCGTCCAGTGCAATCAGCGTCGACGCAGGGAATTCGGCTACTTCACGCAAGGTGCCGTGCGGGAACTCAGCCAGCACCGCAGCGCTGTCGGCGCTAATGGCGGTCAGCCCTAACAGCGCCTGCGCCGGCTCGCGCACCGTTTCGTCGGCAATCCAGTACGGATTCACGGCAACGCGTTGACCGGCGCGAAATGCGACCACGCCCTCGCCGACCGCGACGACCCGGCCAACACCATTGGTGCCGGGCGAGAACGGTGTCGGCGGATACGCGTAGGGCAACTTCCCTTCGACATATTCACGCGTGTAGCTGAGCAAGGGCACCGCCTCCATCCGCACCAGCACGGCGTTACGGCGCGGTTGCGACTGGGTCACGTCGCGCAAGGCCAGCGGCTTGCCGGGTTGGTCGAGCATCCAGGCTTTCATGTTGAGCTTCCTTCAGTTCGTTTCGGTGCTTGAACTGTAGAGGCGCGGTACGTATTCTAGAAATCAATTACTCATATGCGACCTATCAACATGATTGATCTCCGCGGCATCGACCTGAATCTGCTGGTTTCGCTCGACGCGCTGCTCGCCGAGTCGAATGTCACGCGTGCGGCCGAGCGGCTGCATCTGACACAACCGGCCGTCTCCACGCAGCTTTCGCGCTTGCGGCAGATCTTCGGTGATCCGCTGCTGCTGCCGGCCGAAACCGGCCGCGGCATGACCCGCACGGCCCGGGCGCTGGAGTTGATGGAGCCGCTTCATGCAGCGTTGAAGAATCTCGAAGCGGTGGTGCGCCATCAGTCTGCCTTCGATCCCATCACGGATACGCGGCGCTTCGTAATCGCCGCGCACGACAACGCCACCGCCGTGCTCGGCATGCGCCTGATGGAACGCCTGCCGGCGTCGGCGGGACCGGGCGTGCGCGTGGCGTTCGTGATCGGCGATCAGCCCACCGCCGCATCGCGGCTCGAAAGCGGCGAGATCGACCTGCTGCTCGGTTCCGACCGGATGATTCCGCCGTCGATGAAAGTCCGCAAGCTCTACGACGAGCATTTCGTGTTCGTGCAGCGCAAGGGCCACCCGCGCGGCGACGCCCCACTCGATCTCGACACCTACTGCGCGCTCGATCACGTGCTGGTGTCGACCAGCGGCGGCAGTTTTCACGGCTTCATGGACGAGCATCTCGACGAACTCGGCCGTCAACGGCGTGTCGCGCTGTCGGTCCAGCACTTCGCGTTGGTGCCGGAGTTGCTGTCCAAAACCGACTACGTTTCGACGCTGCCGTCGCGCTTCGCGACACGCTACGTCGACCGGCTCGACACCTTTGCGCTGCCGTTCGAGGCGCGCGGCTTCACGCTGTACGCGGGCTGGCATCCGCGCAACCAGGCCGATCCGGCGCTCGTGTGGCTGCGGGAGATGCTGGCCGAGTTGGCCGCACAGTAGAAAATCGGGCGCGGACAGGGTCCGCCTTGGATCAAAAAACAGAAATAGATAGAAGCGCATCAAGCGCCACAGAAGACACTTTCGGCGACAAAAGTGCAAGCATCCCCACGCCTGCCGAAGCCGCCAAACTCACCCCTTCCCCACTTATCTTCGTCGATCAAGCCTTCAATTTAATGAATTGATACGCGCACTCAATTCCCCACCCGAAGATTTTCTGATGAGAACGCTTCTCAATTACAACCAGATTGCATAGAATGCAGGCCGCAAACAATTTGTAATAAACATGGAATGTTCGGGTAAGGAATGCGTTGTTCACCCGGGCACCAGCACTCATGACGGGGATAAAAATGAAGTTGCGGTCCGACGAACCGAAGCTCGGCAAAATCAGCACGACGCTGTGCAGCATGTTGGCGGCAGGTCCCGCGCTCGCGCAGGGCACGGCCGGCACGGCGCCGCCTGACAAGGAAAGCCAGCTCGCACCGATCGCCGTACAAGGCCAGGCGGACGACGGCTTCAAGACCGACCACTCGGCGTCGGTCAAATTCACCGCGCCGCTGGTCGACACGCCGAAGTCGGTGACCGTGATTCCGCAGGAGTTGATCAAAAGCACGGGCGCCTCGACGCTGACCGAAGCACTGCGCACGGTGCCGGGCATCACGTTCGGCGCCGGCGAAGGCGGCAACCCGCTCGGCGACCGACCGTTCATTCGCGGCTACGACGCCCAGGGCAGCACCTTCGTCGACGGCATGCGCGACATCGGCGCGACCACGCGCGAAGTGTTCAACATCGAAAGCGTGGAAGTGACCAAGGGTTCGGACGGCGCCTACGGTGGCCGCGGCGGCGCGGGCGGCAGCATCAACCTGATCAGCAAGACTCCGCATCTGGGCAATTCCGCCGACGGCAGCGCGGGCCTCGGCACCGACCGCTACCGCCGCTTCACCGCCGACGGCAACTGGCAAATGGCCGATCACGCGGCCTTCCGCCTGAACGTGATGAGCCACAACAACGACGTGGCCGGCCGCGACGCGGTCAACAACGAGCGCTGGGGCATCGCGCCGTCGTTCACCTATGGTCTCGGCACACCGACCCGCGTCACGGCGAGCTACTACCACCTCTCCACCGACGACCTGCCCGACAGTGGCATTCCGTACTTCTACACGACCACCAACAAGCCGGCCAACGTCGACACGATCTATCCGGCGAACGTGGACCGGCATAACTTTTACGGCCTGATCGACCGCGATTTCCGCAAGACGACGTCGGACGTCGGCACCGTGCGCATCGAGCACGACATCAACAGCAATCTGACGATCCGCAACACCACGCGTTATACGAAGTCGACTCAGGACTACATCTGGACGCAGCCGGACGACAGTCAGGGCAACGTCGTGAACGGCATGGTGTGGCGCCGCGCGAATACGCGTGCCAGCGACGTCTACAGCCTTGCGAACCAGACCGAACTGTTCGGCGAGTTCAGGACCGGCTTCCTGAAACACAGCTTCACCACCGGCCTCGAACTGTCGCGCGAAACCAGCGTGAATGATTCGTACACCGTTGCAACGGCCACCGGTGCGATCTGCAAGACCAAGGGCATCGGCGCGGCGTCGGGCTATAACTGCACGAGCCTGTGGTCGCCGGATCCGAACGACCCGTGGGCCGGCTCGGTCAAGCAAACGAACGATCCGAGCGAGCAGCGCACCACCACCAAATCGCTGTATGCGTTCGATACGATCGAACTCACCAAACGCTGGCAGGCCAACGTCGGCTTGCGCGTCGACGATTACTCGACCGATTTCCGCAACACGGTGGCCAACGGCGGCAAGCGCACCTCGCGCGACGACACGCTGTTCAACTACCAGTTCGGCCTCGTCTTCAAACCGGCTTCGAACGGCAGCGTGTATGCGTCGATCGCGACCTCGTCGACGCCGGCCGGCGCCCTGCTCGGCCAGGGCAGCGAAACGCAATCGCTGACGCCGGGACGTGGCGGGGTCGGTGCGAACGCGGATCAGCTCGCGCCGGAAAAGAACCGTAGCGTCGAACTCGGCACCAAGTGGAATGTGCTGGATAACCATCTCTCGCTGACGGGCGCGCTGTTCCAGATCGACACGACCAACGCCCGCGTCACGCTGCCGAACAACGAATACGCGATGGTCGGCAACAAGCGCGTGCAAGGCTTCGAGTTCGGCGTGGCCGGTCAGTTGACGAACAAGTGGCAGGTGTTCGGCGGCTACACGTACATGAAGAGCCAGTTGCGCGACAACGGCAAGACCACCTCGGATAACGGCCACCAGTTCCCGAATACGCCGAAGAACAGCATCAGCCTGTGGACCAACTACGACGTGCTGCCGAAGTTCACGATCGGCGGTGGCGCGTTCTACATGTCGCAGGTGTACGGCGACACGGCGAACTTGCGTGCGGTGCCGTCGTACTGGCGCTTCGACGGCATGGCGACGTACCGGATCAACAAGAAGGTCGATCTGCAACTGAACGTGCAGAACATCTTCAACCGGACGTATTACGACCAGGCGTATCCGGCGCACTATGCGTCGATCGCAGCCGGCCGTTCCGCCTTCCTGACGCTCAACGCGCATTACTAAGCACGGCATGACGGAACAGGTAACGCTGAAGGCGCTGGCGAGCGTGTCACATGACGAGCTCGCCGCGATTCTCTCCGGGCCACCGGCCACCGCTGCCGCGTGGGTGGCGGCGGCCGCGCATAACGGCATCGTCGAAGCGCAGGCGGTGTATGGGCAATATCTGCTCGACGGTCATGGCGTGGACCGCAACGCCGAGGAAGCGTTGAGCTGGTTCAAGCACGCGGCCCGGCAGGATCATCCGATGGCGATGAACATGTTGGGCCGTTGCTATGAGCACGGTTGGGGAACCACCGCGTGCGCGCCGGTGGCGGTCTACTGGTACCGCCTCGCGGCGCAGGCCGGTCTCGACTGGGGCATGTACAACTACGCCTCCGCATTGGCGCTCGGCAATGGTGTGGCGTGCGATCGTGCACAGGCGCTGCAGTGGTTCAGGCGCGCTGCCGAAATGGGTCACACGAAGTCGATCAACTTTGTCGGCAGCTTTTACGAGGACGGCTGGGAAGTCGATGCCAACGCAAACATCGCGCTCGACTATTACCGGCGTGCAGCGGTGGGCGGCGATTTTCGCGGCCAGTTCAACTATGCGCGGCTACTGGCTGAGCGCGGCGAGATCGATGCCGCGCTGCAATGGTTGCGGCGTGTGCCGCATACCGCAACAGCGGCGTTCGTCGAGAAAATGCAAACGTGGCTGGCCGCTTCGCCGGTGGCCGCATTTCGTATGCTGGCTGAAAAGATCAATCAGGAGATCAACGAAGAGGTGCGCGCATGATGCTGCATCTGCAAGGCGTACTCAGCAAGCAACAGGTCGCGCAATACCGTGAAATCCTCGACGCGGCGCCATGGATCGACGGCAATGCGACTTCCGGCGAACAGTCGGCGCAGGCCAAGCGCAACCAGCAATTGCCCGAAGGCTCCCCCGCCGCGCGCGCGGTTGGCGATGCGATTCAGGACGCGCTCGGCCGCAATCCACGCTTCTTTTCCGCCGCGTTGCCGCTGAAAGTCTTTCCGCCGCTCTTTAACCGCTATGCAGGCGGCGATGGTTTCGGCACGCACGTGGACAATGCGATCCGCCAGTTGCGCGGCACTGACTTCCGCATCCGCAGCGATCTGTCGGCCACGCTGTTTCTGGCCGAGCCGGAGTCCTACGACGGCGGCGAACTCTGCGTCGAAGACACCTACGGCGTGCATCGCGCGAAGCTGCCGGCCGGCGACATGGTGCTCTACCCTGCTTCGAGCCTGCACCACGTAAGCCCGGTGACGCGTGGCATGCGGGTCGCGTCCTTCTTCTGGATTCAGAGCATGGTGCGCGACGACGGCGAACGCGCCATGCTGTTTCAACTCGACAACGACGTACAACGCCTCGCGGCCGAGAAAGGTTCGAACGATGCAACCGTGGTAAGCCTCACCGGCATCTATCACAATCTGCTGCGCCGCTGGGCCGACGCCTGATCTGGCGGACTCCTCGTCCCACACAAAACAGTCTTTCTTTTTGCACACAGAAAGAAGGCACGTCCGCGTATTTACTTTCCTGTTCGTTAAGCGCAACGTGCGTGGTTGACGCGCGTCGCTACGTTCCTGGTTGCGCTCTCCGGGATTCGATTCGCTTCGCCGTGCCCGGATAGCCGGGTCGCAGCGGACGCCATTGCGCCGCGTCGGCAACCAGTTGCATTCGCAACGGCACCGAAATTGCTGATAGCGATGAGTCACACCACGACGCTTCGGAAGCCGACGCGCGGGTATCCGCACGATGGCTATCCGCATGTCGCCAGCCTGCATTGACCTTTCAATGGAGCCAGCAGACCGTCATGTCCACGAAGAACGAACGTCCGGAATCGGACGACGCGCCCGCCGCCACGCCACCCCGGCCGTCGCGTCGCCGCTTTCTGCAGTCGGCAGCCGCAGCGGCCACGGTCGGCGCAGCGCCACATCTGCGAGCGCAAACACAAACCCCCACTCCGGCCGCGCCGCCTGCGGAAGTCCGCTCGCCGGTGCCGGGCCGTCCGGTCACGCTGACCATCAACGGCCGTGCTCACACGCTGCAACTCGAACCGCGCGTGACCTTGCTGGATGCGCTGCGCGAGTACGCGGGCCTGATGGGCACCAAGAAAGGCTGCGACCGCGGACAGTGCGGCGCATGCACGGTGATCGCCGACGGTCGTCGTATCAATTCCTGCCTGACGCTCGCCGTGATGCATGAAGGAGAAAACATTACGACGGTGGAAGGACTCGCCAGCAACGGCGTGCTGAGTCCGTTGCAGCGGGCCTTCATCGAACACGATGCGTTCCAGTGCGGCTACTGTACGCCCGGGCAGTTGTGTTCTGCGACTGCCCTGCTGAACGAATTCCGCAACGGCACGGCCAGCACCGCGACCGCTGATGTCCGCAGCCGGCCTCCACAACTTTCCGACGACGAGATTCGCGAACGCATGAGCGGCAATATCTGTCGCTGCGGAGCGTATGTGAATATCGTCGCGGCGGTGCGCGCCGTGCATGAAGGCGGTGGGCAGAACGCTGCAAGCGGCAACGGCATTGGTGGCATCGCCAGCAGTGTCATTGACAGCGACAGCAGCGATAACCGCCACAACGCCTGACGGAGCGACCAGCATGGATGCGATCTCTTACGAACGCGCCGGCGACGTCGCCGGCGCCGTGCGCGCGGCGCAGCAACCGGGTGCGGTGTTCATCGGCGGCGGCACCAATCTGCTCGACCTGATGAAGGGCGGCGTGGCGCGGCCGCTGCGGCTCATCGATATCACGCACATCGGCGGACTCGATACGGTCACCACGCTGCCCAATGGCGGCATCCGTATCGGCGCCCTGGTGCGCAACAGCGATGCCGCCAATCACGCGCTGGTGCGCGAACAATATCCGTTGCTGTCGCAAGCGTTTCTGGCAGGTGCTTCAGCGCAGTTGCGCAATATGGCGACCGTCGGCGGCAATCTGATGCAGCGCACGCGCTGCGGCTACTTTTACGACACCGCCTTCACGCAGTGCAATAAGCGCATACCAGGCAGCGGTTGCGCGGCGCTCGAAGGCCACAATCGCACGCAGGCGATTCTCGGCGCGAGTCCGCAATGCATCGCCGTGAATCCGTCGGATATGAGCGTGGCTCTCGCCGCGCTCGACGCCGCCGTGCGTGTAAGCGGCCCATCAGGCGAGCGGACGATTCCGTTTGCTGACTTTCATCGCCTTCCCGGCGACCGGCCCGATATCGATACGACTTTGCAGGCGGGTGAGTTGATCACCGCTGTCGATTTGCCGCCACCTTTGTTCATCGCGAACGCCCACTATCTGAAGGTGCGTGACCGGGCCAGTTACGCATTTGCGCTGGTCTCGGTAGCCGCCGCGTTGCAGATGGACGGCGACCACGTGAAAACCGCACGCATCGCGTTGGGCGGCGTCGCGCACAAACCGTGGCGTGCAAGTGCGGCCGAGCAGATGCTCAACGGCCAGCCGCTCACGCAGGCGAGGTTGCATGACGCCGCAGCCGCCGCGCTACGCGATGCGAGGCCCCAGCACGAGAATGCGTTCAAGGTGCAGCTCGCGCAACGCGCGATCGTGCGCGCAGTAAATCTGGCCGCGGGCCGCAGCGGAGGTGTCGCATGAATCTGATCGGTCAACCGCTCGACCGCATCGACGGTCTGCTGAAAGTCACCGGCGAGGCGCGCTACGCCGCCGAGTTCCCCGAGGCGCGGCTTGCGCATGCGGTGCTGGTCACCAGCACGATTGCAAGCGGCACGATTGCGTCGATCGACACGAGCCGCGCGCAGGCATTGCCAGGCGTGCTGCTGGTGATGACGTATCAGAACGCGCCGCGCCTGCCGAATGGCGGCAAGCCCGCGTTGACGCCGCCGGCAGGCAGGCGGCTGTCACTGCTGCAGGACAACCAGGTTCACTACAACAACGAGCCGGTCGCGGTGGTGGTTGCCGATACGCTCGAACATGCCACCGATGCCGCGCGCCAGTTGCGCATCACGTATCAGAGCAGCGCCGCGGTACTCGATTTCACGCAAGCGAAGCCGAACGGACATGCGCCCGACAAACCACAAGGCCGCACAACCGACACGCAACGCGGCGACTTCGAGGACGGGTTGCGCAGCGGCCCCGTCCACGTCGATGCCGTCTACACCACGCCGATCGAGCATCACAACCCGATGGAGCCGCACGCCACGATGGCGCACTGGGATGGCCCGCAACTCACGCTCTACGACTCGACGCAAGGCGTGAGCAATGCGGCGCAGGCGGTTGCCAGGACGTTCGGCATGTCGCCCGGCGACGTGCGTGTGATTTCGCCTTTTATCGGCGGCGGCTTCGGTTGCAAGGGTTCGTCGTGGTCGCACGTGTCGTTGTGCGCGATGGCGGCGAAACAGACCGGGCGCCCGGTGCGTCTCGTGCTCGAGCGGCCGCAGATGTTCGGCTCCGTCGGCGCGCGGCCGCGTACCGAGCAGCATTTCACGCTTGCCGCGCGGCACGACGGCACGCTGACGGCGATGCGCCACGACAGTACGTCGAACACGTCAATGTTCGAAGACTGGACCGAGACCTGCTGCATGGTCACGCGCATGTTGTACGCTGTGCCCAATCAGATCACGACGCACCGGATCGTGCCGATGAATCTCGGCACGCCGACCTTCATGCGCGCGCCCGGCGAGACGACCGGCTCGTTCGCGCTCGAATCGGCAATGGACGAACTCGCTGTCGCGTTGAAGATGGACCCGCTCGCGCTGCGTCTAAAGAATTACGCCGATGCCGATCCGCAGGAAAACAAGCCGTGGTCGAGCAAATCCTTGCGCGAGTGCTATCAGATCGGCGCGGAGAAATTCGGCTGGTCGCGGCGCACTGCCGCGCCACGCTCGATGCGCAACGGCAATACGCTGATCGGCATGGGCATGGCCACCGCCACCTATCCGGCCAACCGCAGCGAAGCTGCGGCCATCGCTCGGATTCTGCCGGACGGCAGCGCCATGGTTGCCTCCGGCACCCAGGACCTCGGCACCGGCACCTACACGGTGATGACCCAGGTGGCCGCCGACGCCCTCGGCTTCGCGCCGGAAAACATCCACTTCGCACTCGGCGATTCGTCGCTGCCGAAAGCGCCGGGGTCGGGCGGCTCGCAATCGGCGGCGAGCGTTTCGCCCGCTGTGCGCGAGGCCGCAAGCCAGGCGCGCAACCAGCTGATCGCCTTGGCGCTCGCCGACGAAGCCTCGCCGGTGCACGGCATCGCGCTCGACGACATCACGGTGGAAAACGGCTGGGTCATGAGCCGTTCGCAACCGGCGAAGCGCGATCCGGCGGCGGCGATCATCGCGCGCTCAGGCGGCAAACCGATCGAGGCCACCGCGACGGTCAAACCCGGCGATGAACGGCAGAAGTACTCGCTTCACTCGTTTGGCGCCGTGTTTGCCGAAGTCCATGTCGATGCCGACCTCGGCACGATTCGCGTGGCGCGTGTGGTCGGCGTGTATGACGTGGGCCGCGTGCTGAACCAGAAAACCGCGCGCAGCCAGATGCTGGGCGGCATCGTGTGGGGCGTGGGAGCGGCGCTCCAGGAAGATACCTCGCTCGATACGCGCTATGGCCGGTTCACCAATGCGAATCTCGCCGAGTACCACGTGCCGGTGAATGCCGACATCGGTTCGCTCGACATCGCGTTCATCGATCGGCCTGACCCGTACGTCAACTCGCTCGGCGTGCGCGGCATCGGCGAGATCGGCATCACCGGCGTGCCGGCGGCCATCGCGAACGCGGTGTATCACGCGACCGGTGTGCGCGTGCGCGATCTGCCGGTGACGCTCGACAAGGTGATGGGGACGATGCGCGCATAACGGCTGATGCATTGGCGCTTGCCTGCCGATGCGTTGCATCGCACAATCGGGCACGTCCCCTCTATCGGTGCCCGTCCATGGCCTACGCCTCGCTCGCTACTGGCGTGTTGCTCGCCGCCGGCTTCGGCTCCCGCTTCGACCCGGACGGCCTGCACAACAAGCTCCTCGCCCAGATGCCCGACGGCACGCCCGTCGCGCACGAAGCGGCGCACCGGCTGCTTAGGGTCGTCTCGCATGTGCTGGCCGTGGTGCGGCCGGGTTCGGACGCTCTCGCGCGCCTCCTGAACGACGCCGGCTGCGACGTGGTGTTCGCCGAGAGCGCCAATCGTGGCATGGGTGCGAGTCTCGCCGCCGGCATCGAGGCCTGCGAAGACGCCGAGGGCTGGATCGTCGCGCTTGCCGATATGCCGCGCATTGCCACCCCGACGATCGAAGAAGTGGCGCGTGCGCTCGACGGTGGCGCTTCGATCGTCGCGCCGTTTTATCAGGGCCAGCGCGGCCATCCGGTCGGCTTCGGCATCGAGCATCGGGACGCATTGATCGCGCTCGACGGCGACACCGGCGCACGCGCGCTGTT
This sequence comes from Paraburkholderia sp. SEWSISQ10-3 4, assembly GCF_030464785.1. Taxonomy (NCBI): domain Bacteria; kingdom Pseudomonadati; phylum Pseudomonadota; class Betaproteobacteria; order Burkholderiales; family Burkholderiaceae; genus Paraburkholderia; species Paraburkholderia sp. SEWSISQ10-3 4. Next base: position 9,190 of record NZ_JALPRI010000026.1, on the reverse strand, counting down.
GACTTCGCAGCGGGTCATGCGGCTGGACGTCGACGATCCCGGGATTCTGCGCGACGTGGATACGCCGGAAGATCTGCGCAACGTTTAACCCGATGACACCTGCTGACGGCACATTCTAAGAATCAGTTGCCGAAGCCAACGATGCACCGGGTCATTCTCCAAACGCGGATGCCACATCTGGGAAACCGTAAAACCCTCAGTCGCCACAGGAAGCTCGAACGCGCAGACGCTGGCAGCTGCGCCGGGCTGAGTGTTCACAAAAGAGGCCGGCAGAAGCGCGACCAGATCGGACGCTCGTGCCACCGCTAACGCGGCCGGAAAGCTCGGCACAACCGCTATGGTCGTTCGCTCCAAACCCGCCAGGGCAATCGCAGCGTCAAGCGTATCGATTGTCTGGCGACCGTACGGCGCGACGACGTGACCATACGCTGCGTATTGCTCGATCGACACGTCCTGTTTCAGGTCCAGCGGATGCCCCTTTCTGACAACACCGAGGTAGCGGTCTCGAAACAGGGCCTGCACGCGAATTTCAGGCCCCATATCCTCCTGAACACCAATCTCGAGATCGGCGGAGCCATTGCGCAGATATTCCGCGTTCTTCTCCGGCTTGGACGAAAAGTGCAAACGCACAAACGGCGCCAGTGCAGTCACTTCTGCAATCAATGGCGCGCCGAAGGCTTCCACGAAAGCTTCGTTGACGCGAATCGTCAGGGTTCTGCGCAAGGTTGAAAAATCCAGCGCTGCGGGGGACGGACGCAATAAGGAACGCGCCTCCTGAACGATATTTTGTGTTCGCTCGCGAATCTCCTCGGCATACGGCGTCAGCACCATCTGGCGTCCGGCCCGGACCAGTAATGGATCGCCCGTCGCGGCACGAAGACGAGTCAGCGTGCGACTCATTGCCGACGCACTCAAATGCAACGACCGGGCCGCGCGCGTCACGTTTTTCTCGGCGAGCAAAGCATCGAGCGCGAAAAGGAGATTCAGGTCCGGTTCAGGCATTTTTTATCGTAGTCAGCGGAGGTGAGATAAGGCGTCTGATGCAGATATTAGTTGCATTCAGCGCGGCTTCCGCCATTCCCTGTGCATCGCTATATTGGTTTGAACGATTTACCTACGAGGATCGCTCTCGTTACGTGCAGGTTCGGGAGCGGCTTCGTTTACCGGGAGTGCCAATGCAAAACACACATTCACAGAAAACCGTCCTCCTGATCGGCGCCTCGCGCGGCCTTGGCTTTGCGATGGTCGAGGAGTATTTGAAGCGCGGCTATCAGGTCATCGCCACCGGGCGAACGGGTTCGACCGACAAGCTTCGGCATGTCGCGCAAGCCGCCGCTGGCGCGCTTGAAGTAGAAATTGTCGATATCACGATTCCCGAACAGATCGCAGCGTTGCGCGCCCGTCTTGCAGATCGGTGTTTCGATGTGCTCTTTGTGAACGCAGGCGTCGTCAACGAAAATGGTGAAACGATCGCGGACGTCTCGACCGAGGAATTTGTGCGGGTGATGGTAACGAACTCGCTGAGTCCGATGAGAGTCATTGACGCGTTTCAGGATCTTGTCCCGCCGACTGGAACGATCGGTGTCATGTCGTCTGGGCAAGGCAGTCTCACGAATGCCACCAACGCGAATTACGAAGTCTACCGGGGAAGCAAGGCCGCACTGAATATGTTCATGCGGACCTTCGCGGCGCGCAGCGCCGAGTCTCCGCGCTGCCTCCTGCTGATGGCGCCTGGATGGGTCCAGACAGACATGGGTGGTCCTACGGCGCGCTTGACCATCGGGGAAAGCATTCCGAACCTGGTCAATACGATCGAGGCTTATGAAGGGCGCGCCGGTTTGCATTACCTTGATTACCTCGGAAGGGTCGTTCCCTGGTGATGGGTCTGCGGACGTGTCTCTGCTCCAGTTGCAATTGACGTGCGCCCGTTGTTGCGCAGGCTTGATCCGGCAGACTTGATCCAGGCCGGCGTTTTAGCGCATACTGTATATCCATACAGTATTTTGGCCGCATAGGTACACGCATCTCGATGCGCGTATCCACGGCGCGTCAGCATGAAACGCATTTCGATCGAACCGTCTTTCGCCATATGGCGGCGCGCCGCGCGGGTGCTGCTGCGGCAAGGTGTCGAGCCTTCGCAGATCGAATGGCTTGAGTCTAAAGGTGAAGCTAGGGCGCCGGGTCTGCCGGCGACTGAACCCGCACTCGCCACGGCGGGCACCGCCGAGACAGGAGCTGCCCCTGCCCCCGCCCTCGCCACGCCCGTGATTCCCCGCGAACTGCTCTCCTGGCTGAAAACGGCGGCGTGCTTCCGCGCACCGGACCGCTGGGCGCTGCTGTACCGCGTCCTATGGCGCTGGACGCGCGGCGAGCGCAACGTCCTCGATCTCGACGACCCCGATGGCGCGCTGCTGGATCGACGCATCCGGACTATCGAACGCGAAACCGAAGATCTGCTGACACTCACCTTGTTCAGACGGCGCGATCCGTCGATGGAGCCGCCCGAATTCGTCGGCTGGTACGAGCCGCATCATGACTTGCTGGAGCGCGCCGCCGAGCGGTTCGCCAAGCGCACGGGCAATTCCACGTGGATGTTCGCCACGCCGCACGGCGCGGTGTTCTGGAACGGCATGCTGCTGCGCACCGACCGGCCGCTCATGGCGGAGTGCGAGCCAGCCGCGTCGCTATTAGAGCCCAACGCCATGACCGGCGAAGCCATCACCAGCACCCCCACTGAAGCGCTCTGGCTCGCGTACTACTGCAATGCCTTCAATGCCCAGCCGTCGCCGGTGCCGCTGCGCTACTGGAGAAGGCCGCCCGCGGGTCCACCTTTGCCTGCACACCTCGCGCGCGAACGCAGCCGTCTCGGCGCGCAAAGCGCGGCCGTCACCGTTCCGCCCATGCCGCCAATCGAGTATTCGGCCGTGACGCCCCCTTTGCGGGAGCCCACTGGTCCGCTCGCCACCTGCCGGCGCTGCGCGTTATGGCGCAACGCGAAACAGGCGGTTGCAGGCGCCGGGCCCGCGCCTGCCGCAATCATGGTGATCGGCGAGCAGCCGGGCGAGTACGAGAACCAGCACGGCGAGCCCTTCACCGGGCCGGCCGGTCAACTGCTGGACACCGTGCTGGCGCGCGCCGGACTGGAGCGCGAGGCGCTGTACCTGACGTATGCCGTCAAGCATTACAAATGGGAAACGCTCGACGAGCAGCGCGTTCATCGCACGCCCGTGTGGCGCGAAGTCGAGGCTTGCCAGTACTGGCTGGAAAAAGAACTAGCGCAGGTCGCACCACGCGTGGTCGTCACACTGGGCGCGACGGCGTTGCAAACGCTGACCGGCCCGCACGTCAATCTGTCCGAATACCTCGGGCAAACCATCGCTCACAACGGCCGCCTGATCGTGCCGACCTGGCATCCGTCGTATGCACTAGGAATGACCGACGCCACGTTACGCGACGACGTCGTGGCGACCATTGCGGCGGCGTTCAGCCGCGCGGCGGCGCTGGCGGCGTTGGCGGCGTTGGCGGGAGACAACCCGCCCGCTAAAGGTGAGCATGTTCGGGATAGGCCCGTTGCACAACTGTGAGCCTCTGCGGGACCCACAGCAGAACCGGCCCACTCAGGCATGCCGCTTGCGACGACCACTCCGGTTACACAAGTCGCGACAATTCCGCCTAAGCTGATGTGACGCCGCCAATCCAGCAAGTTTGTCGCGCGCAATATCGAAGCTTCGAATGCGGCCCCGCGCGTTTCGAAACTACCCATGTCCCATGAGCGAAACCAGCCCACGCCTTTTCATCGTCTCACCCCATTTCGACGACGCCGTCTTCAGTTGCGGCGCACTACTCGCCGCCCATCCTGACGCCGCGGTCTGCACGGTGTTTGCCGCGCCGCCCGAGCACGAAATGCATACCGAATGGGATCAAAAATCGGGTTTCGCGAGCGCCCATCAGGCCACCCACGCCCGCACGCTCGAAGACAACCTCGCTCTCGAAGTGCTCGACGCGATTCCGCTACGCATGCCGTTTCGCGGCAGCCAATACATGGACTCGCCGTCGATCAGCAAACTGGCGGCCGTGCTTGAAGAGACCATCTACCGCACGACCGCGAACACGCTGCTCATGCCGCTCGGCCTGCATCATGACGATCATGTGCTGGTCTTCGAAGCCTGCTGCGAAATCCTGCCGCGCCTGTCGCATCTCACGTGGTTCGCCTACGAGGACGCGATCCATCGTCGCACGCCCGGCGTCGTTCAGGCGCGGCTCGCCGACCTCGCGCAACGCGGCGTCGTCGCGACGCCGGCCTATCCGAGCGTCGGCCACACCATTGATCTCCCGCGCCGCACGCAGCTCAAACGCGAAGCGGTGAACGCTTACGCAAGCCAGCTGCGCGCCTTCGGCGCGGGCAATTACGACGACGTTTTCGACACCGAACGCTACTGGCAATTGAGCGTGGGTCGCCGCAGGAAAAAGTAAGGGGTGCGCGGCGTGCTGGATCGCCTACGCTAGAAGGAAACGGCTGGCGTGTGGGTGAACTCGACCGACAGCGGCCGTACCACCCGCTTTCCGTTCGCCTCTCAACTCAAAGGTGATGCAATGAGCTACGACATGCATACCAGCCCGATTCCCGACCCGAACGCCGATCCGAACCGGGATCCGGAAGCCGATCCGCTCGTGCCGCCGTCGCCGGGTCATCACACCGAGGAGCCGCAACGGCCCGATGGACCGCCGGACAAGGACCCGGTGTGACGGCACCACGCGCGTGCTACCCGATCGTTGCAGCACGCGCGACTGATCGCGTGCTTTAGCGCGTCAGCTCGCTAAAACCTTGCAGCAGACGGTCGATGTCGGCGGCATGGATGTTGCCCATCGTCGAGATGCGGAACAGTTCGGCCGACAAGCCGCCTTGACCGGCATAGATGACAAAGCCGCGCGCCTTCAGCGCGTCGTGCAGTTGCGGATACGTGACGCCGCCCGGCAAGCGATACGCGCGCAGCACCACCGACGACTGCTCCGGCGGCAACACGCTGCCGATGCCCCGCTCCGCGAGACCCGCGCGAGCCTGCTCGGCGAGCGCCGCGTAACGCGCGTGGCGCGCCTGCCAGCCGCCTTCGTCGGCGAGTTCGCGCAGCGCTTCGACCAGCGCGTAATACGCATGGACCGACGGCGTGAACGGCGTATTGCGCTGATCCTGCAGACGCGCGAGGCGTCCGAGGTCCAGGTAATACGTGCGGCTCGCCGCCTGCGCGAGCGCCGCGCGCCGCACCAGCACGAAGGATGCGCCCGGCACGCCGTGCAGACACTTGTTCGCGGTCGCTGCGACGGCGTCGAGACTGGCGTCGGCGAAATCGATCGCTTCCGCGCCGAAACTGCTGACGCCATCCACCAGCAAACGCAGACCGCGTCCGCGGCACAGCGCACCGAGCGCTTGCAGATCGTTCAGACGGCCTGTGGTTGTTTCGTGATGAATCACGGCGACGTGCGTGAACGCTTTGTCCGCGTCGAGGCGTTCGGCGATCTTCGCGAGATCCGGCGCCTGCATCCAGTCGTGTTTCAGCGACTCGTGCGCGATGCCGTATTGCGTGGCGATCTGCGAAATACGCTCGCCGTACACGCCGTTTTCCACGACCAGCAGCTTGCCGTTTTGCGGCACCAGCGCGGCGGTCATGCTTTCAACAGCGGCCGTGCCGGAACCGGTCATCAGCACCGCTTGCCATTCGCCCGCGTCGAGGCCGTATAGATCGACCAGACGCGTGCGCGCCTCTTCCTGCAAGTCGAAAAACTCGCTTTCACGGTGGCACAGATCCGTTTGCAACAGGCTGTTGCGGACGCGTTCGGTGAGCGTCACCGGGCCGGGATTGAGCAGCAGCATCGAGCGCACTCCTTAAGCGGCGCCGATGTGGCGCATCAGGCGCGTCTTCACATCGGGCGGGGTGATAGTGGGACGCGGCAGGCCATCAGGCGTACCGCGGCGAATCGCCAGTCGCGCGAAGCGCGGACCTTGGGATGACGGCGCGGTTTCGAACAGTTCGTCGATCACGTTGACGTCGTCGCTTTCGACCGCCGACGCATAACCGCACGCCGCGGCCACACCCGCAAACGAGACTTGCGACGACACCGTCGCCTGGCCGCCGGTCGAGTCGTGCGCGCCGTTATCGAGCAGCACGTGCGTGAGATTCGACGGGCCGTACGCGCCGAGCGTCGCAAATGCGCCCATGCGCATCAGCGCGGCGCCGTCGCCGTCGAGCGCGACCACGTGCAGGTCGGGGCGGGCAAGCGCGAGACCCAGCGCGAACGGCGTTACGCAACCCATCGAGCCGACCATGTACAACTGGTTGGGACGGTCGTCGATGGCATAGAGTTCGCGGCCGCAGAAGCCGGTCGACGCGAGCACCACCGTCGATTCGAGCGGCGTGTGCGCGATGACTTTCTGCAGCGCGTCGTGACGTGAAGCCAGTTCATTCGCCGCGACGTTCCCGAATTGCGAACGCGGCGCGACCGGCAAGCGGCGAGCGCCGGCGGCGCCCTCTTTCAACTCGTACGGCGCCACGCTGCCCTTCTGCATCACGAGTGCGTACGGCCGGCCGGTTTCATCCATATGAGCAATCGCACGATCCAGCGCCGGGCCGATCGCGTCGGCTTCGGTCGGGAAGGTCTCCCACGGAATCTCCATCGTATCGAGCATCGCGGGCGTGACCGGGCCCATCAGCGCGTGCTGCGGTTCGTCCGCGACGCCGGGTTGCCCGCGCCACGTCACGATCAGCAACTGCGGCAGACGGAAGGTCCACGTGAGCGAGGTCAACGGACTCACGGCATTGCCGAGGCCGGAGTTCTGCATCATCGTGATGCCACGCCGGCCGTTCTGCGCGCCGAGCGTGACACCGGCGATCAACGCAACCGCATCGCCTTCATTGGCTGCCGAGACGTAATGCAGCGATTCGTCCTGCAACACGTAGTTGATGAACGGCGTCAGATACGAGCACGGTACACCTGCATACCAGTCGAAGCCGCGCTCACGCGCCGCCTCGACGAACTGTGCCGCCTCGATCATTGCGCGGCTCCGCTGGCTGCGTCGTTCCGGTTGTCGGCTGCTGCTGCGAACGGCGCTTGTGCATGCGCGAAATCGCCGGCACGACGGAAGTCGTCCAGATCGTTCACACCGCGCCAGTGGCCGTGCACGTATTGCACTTCGATCGATTCACCCGCTTCGATCAGCGCGTTCAGCAGCGCGGGCATATCGAGCGAATCGAAATCCGGGCGCGCCTGCAGTTTGCCGAGTACCGCTTGCAAACGCTCACGCCCCTCGCCGCGTACATTCAGCAGACCGACCCAGCGGCCATGCGGCGTTTGCGAAGCGATGGCCGAGCTTGCGTCCTGCCCGCTCGACACATGACGCAGCGTGACCTTGTTGCCGAACAGCCCGCGATCGTCGGCTGCCGAGCACCATGCGAAGTCCCGCACGCTGGCGTTTTCCGCATCGGTCAGCGACGAATCGACCACCACGCTGAACGCGGCTTCGCTCTCGACCAGGTCGCGCAGAATGTAGCTGCGGAACAGCAGGTCGCCGTAGGAGATGACCGTATCGCCCGCGAGCTTGTCGACGGCGCAGGCGAGCGACGCCAGTTCGCCGGTTTGCGCGTGACGTTCGTTGACGACCAGCTTGATGCCGGCCGTATCGATCGCATCGGCACGATACCCGCCGACCACGGTGATGTCGTTGACGCTCTGCTTCTTGAACGCATCGATGAGCCAGCGCAACAGCGGCTTGCCCGCGATCGGCAGCATGACTTTCGGACGATCTTCGGTGACGGCTTCGAGGCCCTTGCCGCGGCTGGCCGCGAGCACAATGGCGGAGCCCGCCGAGCGGCCGCTCGACAGATAGCGGTCTTCGGCTTCCGAGTATTCGTCGGCGTCTTGCAGACGGAAGATTTCGTTGACGGCGGCGATGCTGTCTTCGACATTGACGAGCGTTTCGCTCGAGTGGATTTCCTTGGCGACGGCCTGCATGGCCGAGGTTGCTGCGCGGATCAGATGATTTGCCCAGATAACCGTGCTGATGCCGGCTTCGCGGAACACTTCGGTGGGCGTGCTGTAGTACTTGGTCGGCACGATGACGAGCGGCCCGCGGCCGGCCCACTCACGCGCGAACTCGAGGATTTCATCGGGACGCGAGAGCTTGCTGTGAATCAGGATCGCGTCGGCACCGGCTTGCCGATAGGCTTCCGCGCGACGCAGCGCTTCGTCCATGCCCCAGCCGGCGATCAGTGCTTCGACGCGCGCGACGATCGAGAAATTTTCATCCGACTGCGAGTCTTTACCGGCTTTGATCTTGCCGCAGAACTCGTCCATATCGGCGAGCGGTTGCGCTTCGCCGTTGATGAAGCTATTCGTTTTCGGGAATTGCTTGTCTTCGATGCAGACGCCGGCGATGCCGCGTTGTTCGAGCTTGCGCACGAGGCGTCGCACGTTGTTGAAGTTACCGTAGCCGGTGTCGCCATCGAGGAGGATGGGCAGATCACTGGCGTCGACCATGAATTCGAGGTTGTCGACGACTTGCGTCCAGCTGGCTTCGTTGTTGTCGCGCACGCCGAATTGGGCGGAGATCGCGAGACCCGAACCCCAGATCGCCTTGAAGCCGGCTTCACGGACGATACGGGCGGAGAGACCGTTGTGGGCCTCCATCATGAATTCGAGTTCGTTGCTGACGAGCATCTGGCGCAGTCGTGCGCTGCGGGAAGCGGAGACGAAAGCAGGTTCGCGGGCGTTCATTTTCTTTACTCCTTGTGGCGGGCTTATTGATGCTCTTTTGTTGCCCGGCTGGTACTGGAAAATGGCGACTATAGCTGAAATCGTTTTTATCCGGTGTTGAAGTGGTATTGGGGTTTTTTGATGTTGCTGTTAAGTGGGGAAATGTGTTGTTTTTTGCATTTCATGCAGTGGTGATTAGGTTTGGATTTTTTTGGCGTTATGTGGGGAAATGTGATTGAGCCCCTGCGGAGCAGGGGTTTGGGGTTGCTGTTTCGTTTTTCTTATTTGATTTTGGTGTTTTTGTATTTTCTTTGTTTATTCTGGCTCTGTATTAATTTTGGTATTGGTGGCGCTTTTGTCAGTTTTATAAGGGCTTTGGCCTTTCCTTGATCTGGCTTTGGTGCCTTTCCTTGCATTGTTAGTGGTCTATTAGCGTTGCCCCTGT
>NZ_JALPRI010000025.1:0-121655 GCF_030464785.1 Paraburkholderia sp. SEWSISQ10-3 4 | reverse complement strand
ACGCTAATAGACCACTAACAATTCAAGGAAAGGCACCAAAGCCAGAACAAGGAAAAGCCAAAACCCTAAGAACACTGACAAACAAGCGCCGCGCAGGCAACAAAAAAATCAACTGCTGAGCACATCTCCAAACCCACCAACCCGAACCCCCACTCCCCGAATCGCCTCAGCAACCCGAGGCGACAAAAGCGCCTGCAACTCATCGACGTGCCGATAATCCCTCATCCCATGACTCAAAACCCGATCCCCCGCAAACGCCGGATGACAATAAATCTCCCCCACCCCACGAGGCAAATCGGCAAGCGCAGCAAGCCACACCTCCTCATCCATACGCCCACTATTGGCAATTCCAACCACATAATCGTTGTGCACGATTCCGGCCCGATCCAACCGCGCCCGCACCCATGAAATCCACGGCCGCAACCACAGCGGCGCACCAACCTCGAACGGCAAACGCATCGCCCGCATCCCGTACTCGCGGCCAATCTCCAGAATCAACTCGAGCACCGTCGGATGCAAATGAAAATGCTTGTGCGTGTTGACGTGATCGAGCGTCAACCCCGTCCGCGCAAAAGCGTCGAACTGCGCGCGAATCTCTCGCGCCAGCTGTTTGCGAACGTGCGGCAAAAAGAAAAACCGCACCCCGTCCCGCACCATGTTGTCGCCAAAGCGGCCATGCTCGTCGAGCAAGGCCGCAATCCCCGCGCGCGGCGTGACCGCGTCGCCGTCCGCCAGTACCAGATGCAGACCGACCCGCAGCCCCGGGAGTTCGCGGGCACGCGCCACCGCATCGGCCGCGGCAGGCGCGCCGATCATCAGGCTCGCTGCCGTCAGCACGCCGTGCCGGTGCGCCTGCTCGACCGCCAGATTTACCCGTGAATGCAGGCCGAAATCGTCGGCAGTAACGATCAGGCCGCGCGGCTCAACCACCATCCGAAGTCTCCATGACATCCATCACGCCCATTGCCTTCGCGCGCGTCGTCGACGCGGAGGCCTCAACGGGAACGCGTGCGCCGCGCCACACCACATGCGAGCCGAACGCGCCCGCGAGCCATTGCAATGCCAGCAAGGTATCGCGCAACGGCACGAGCGGCAAGTCGTGCCAGAAAGTACGTTCGTGACGCGCGGAACGCAAATGCAGCAGCATGCGCGCGGCAAAACCGGCCGCCGTGCCGGCGCCGCTCACCAGCGCCGCCCACAAATGCACGCCGCCGGATGGTCCGCTCGCGAGACTGCCGGTGAGCCACGCGCCGGCCAGGAGCCACGGCGTCGGAAACGTGATGAACAGAAATGCAAAGCCAAGCGGGTTCACCGAGCGGATCGTGCGCAGCCAACGCGTCTCACGCTGCCACAAGGCGGAAAAAGTCGGCTCGATAACATCGGTGGCCACCATCACGCGCGAAAGCACCGTGCTAAGGCCGAGCGCGCGCACGTGCTCGGCAAGCCAGTAGTCATCCGCGAGGCAGTTTTTCAGCGCGTCGAAACCGCCAATGCGCTCGAGCGTCGCGCGGCGCAAGGCCAGCGTCGCGCCGAAACCGAAGCGGCGCGAGCCGGCCGCATGCGCGACCCGCACCGACGGCGCGAACCACTCGTTGATGAAGAGCGCGCCGACCCGCGGCCAGAAACCGCCCACACCTTGCGCCACGTAGAGGCAGGTCACCACGCCCACGCGCGGATCGGCGAGCGGCGCCGCTACGGTGTCGAGATAGTCGGCTTCGACAGCGATGTCGCTATCCGCGATCACAATCACGTCATGGCGCGCCCTCTCGGCCATATTGATCAGATTGCTGACCTTGAGATTGCTGCCGTGCACGCGCGTATCGACGGCGAGCTCGATGTCGTGCATCGGATAGGCGGCCTGCAAACGGCGCACCACGGCGATGGCGGGATCGTCCGGCGACGAGACCCCGAGTACGAGCTGGAAATGCCCGTGGCGCTGGTCGCAGAAGGTTCTGAGATTTTCGTAGAGACGCGGCTCGGCGCCGCACAGCGGCTTGAGCACGCTGACGCCGACATTCGTGAAAGGAGGTAGGGAATCCGAAGCCCGGGCGGCAGCCGGGACGCTAGCGGCCCTCGCGCGCGCGCCGCGGCGCACTGCGAAGAACGGCATCGCCACCGCGGCCAGCATCGCATAGAGCGAGGCCGAGACGCAGCCGGATAACAGGATCCATTGGCATGCTGTCAATGCGTGCGCCGCCATCGCCTGTTGCCTTCAGTGCCCGGCGAGCATGAATGGTTTGCCGGTAAAGCGTAGATGAAGAACGACGAACCAGCGCCGCGGGCAGTCCGCTTCAATCAACATGGGACGGCCGGCAGGCGTGGCGTAGTGGCCCTGAATGGCGAGATTGAAAGCGGCCTGCGCAAATTGGCGCATCACGATGACGCCGCTCACGATCAGCGCCAGAGCAAGAGTCTGAAACCCCGTGGAACTGAAAACCTGCTGCGAAATTGGCAGAACCAGCAGTGCCAGCAAGGCGAGCACTTCGGTAACCATGGCCGTGAGCGAAGCCGCCATTAGATGGGCTCGCAGCATGTCGGTGGTGACTGGCTTCATGGTGGCATGGTCTCGTGACCTGAAGGAACGCGCGGCATCATGCAGTGACGCGATTCGCCGGCACATGCACCGGTAAATCGCGCCGACAAAGGCGCCAACCGTACATTCCATCGATGTGCTTACGATTAAGTTGCGATGATCTGACAACATGACGTAGTTTCGCGCGCCCATGTCGGCCACGCGACAGTAACCTGCTGAGGGGCGATAGTAGCGATTCAAGCTGAAGGAAACCTTAAGGAAGAAAGAGGTATAAAGCGTCCAACGAACATGATCGCTACACTTCGGATGTGTGACTCGGCGCTTGCTTAAAAACCGTCGCCGCTATGCAATAGACATCAAACGGAATCTCTCCCCATGCGCGTACTCCTCGTAGAAGACGACGACCTGATCGGCTGCGGTATTGAAGCGGGACTGCGTCAAGCCGGTTTCGCGGTCGACTGGGCTCGCGACGGCCACAAGGCCGGTCTCGCCCTCGACACCACCGCCTATGCGCTCGTCCTGCTCGATCTCGGCTTGCCCAGGGTGTCGGGTATGGAATTGCTGAAGCGGCTGCGCGACGCCGGCAAGGACGTGCCCGTGCTCGTGCTAACCGCCAAGGGCACGGTGGTGGATCGCGTCGGCGGCCTCGAAGCGGGCGCCGACGACTACCTCGGCAAACCCTTCGACCTGACCGAACTGATCGCCCGTTGCCGGGCCCTGCTGCGCCGCGCGCAGGGGCGCAGCGTCGAGGTGATCCGCTATCAGGATCTGACGGTCAATCCCACCGCGCAAACCGTCGAAATCGGCAATACGCGCGTGCCCCTCACCTCGCGCGAATGGGCCATCCTGATGCAGCTGCTGACCAATCAGGGCATTCCCCAGTCGCGCTCGCGCCTCGAAGAGAGTTTGTATGGATGGCAGGAAGAAATCGAGAGCAATGCGATCGAGGTCCATGTGTCCAACCTGCGCAAAAAGCTCGGCGCCAAGCTGATCAGAACCGTGCGTAATATCGGCTACGTGGTGGAGAAAGCGTAATGTCGGCATCGATACGCCGCCGTCTGATGATGCTGGTGCTGACCAGCATCGTGCTGATCTGGGGCATCGCGCTGATCTCGAGCTATCGTCAGGCCACGCGCGAAGTCGGCGAATGGGAAGAAGCACGTCTTGCGGAACTCGCGCAAATCCTCGCGCTGCTCGACGAGCGCAATCTGACCACGCTGGCCAATGCGCGCATCGACGTGCGCGAAGAAGAAAAAGGCGGCGAACCCGGCGCGAACAATAGCGACGACGACGATTCCTTGCCGCGCGACGCGCTATTTCAGGTGCGCAGCGCGAACGGCGACGTGCTGGCGGGCAGCCCGCAATTGCGCGTGCTGCAAGCCTGGGATTTGCCTGTGCCGCCCGCAAGCGGCGCGCAAAACATGACGCTGGGTGGCCAGATGTGGCACACGTTCACCTTGCGCGATACTGCGCTCGGCCACACGGTGCGCGTGTTCGAACCGGCCAATACCCGTAGCGATCTGGTGAGCGGCGTCGCGAGCCGGATCGCCCGCCCTACGCTGATCGCGCTGCCGGTGCTGGCGCTGCTGGTGTGGTTCAGCATCGGCTGGAGCCTGGTGCCGCTCAAGGTCCTCTCCGGCGCCATTCGCGCGCGCGATATCAACCGGCTGGAACCTGTCGATATTGGCCGCGCGCCGACCGAGGTGCGCCCGCTCGTCGACGCAATCAATCTGGTGCTATCGCGCTTGCGGCACTCTATCGAACGCGAGCGCGCGTTTACCGCCGACGCGGCGCATGAACTGAAAACGCCGCTTGCTGCCATCAAGGTGCAGGCGCAAGTCGCACTGGCCGAACCGGACACGGCGCTGCAGCGGGTGGCGATGGAACGCGTGGTGCAAGGCGTCGATCGCAGCGCGCGGCTCGCGGAGCAGTTGCTGCTGCTTGCGCGCCTGGATGCGCACGAAACGCTCGCCACGTCGCCACTCAGGCCCGCGGCCGTGGCGAAAGACGCACTGCTCGCCAACGAGCCCAATGCGCAGCAAAAGGACATTCGCGTAACGCTCACCGGCGACATGCGCGCCGAGATCAATGCGGAGCCCGTCTTGATGGGCATCCTGCTCGACAATCTGCTCGATAACGCGATCAAGTATGGACGCACCGGCGGCAGCATCGAAGTCGCCGTGCGGTATGACGCCGGCCGGGTGCAGCTCACCGTGCGCGACGACGGCCCTGGTGTCGCGCCCAGCGATCTCGCACGCCTCACGAACCGGTTTTTCCGCGCCACCGGCAATCAGGCCACTGGCAGCGGACTTGGCCTCTCGATCGTCGCGCGAATCGCGGAGCATTTCGGTGCGAGCCTGCATCTCGGCGCAGGGGTCGGCGAGCACGGCCTCGCCGTGGAAGTGTCGTTTCCTGCTTATGCGGGCGTGGAGTAATGACGGTGGTGTACTAACGCTGGCTGGCTTCGCCCACGACCGCCCGCCCCGCGGATTCCGCCCGCTTCGGCTCGCGATTGGCCGACTCGGCAAATTGCCACGCAATGAGTCCGGGTACGAAGATCAGCAGATCGCGAATGCGCCGCGCGCCGGCAAGCGCAAGGCAGATGGAAGGATCGAGGCCGAACGCGCCGCCGATCAGAATGAAACCGCCCTCCTGCACGCCCAGACCGCCGGGCACAAAGAACGCCGCACTGCTGATCGCCTGGATCAACGATTCGATCACCACCGCCTCGACCAGCGTGACGTGCACGCCGAGAAAGTACAGCGCGAGCCAGATTTCGAGCGAGGTCAGGAAGCATTGCAGCGGTTGCCAGAAGAACAGATAGCGCAGCACCACGCCGCGCCGGCGCCAGATCAGCTTGATGGCCTGGTCGATCTGAGCGGATTGTCCGACGAGCGCGGCGAGCTTGCCGCTTGTCATACGATTGAGCACGCGCGTGATGCGCTCGAACGGGCTGGCATGCTGCACGAGTGCGAACAGCACCAGCAGCGGCGTGAGCACCACCACGCCCCACGCCAGTTGCCCGGCGAGCCGCAGCGTGTCGGACTGCGCATGCGCGAACAGAAAACCGATGCCGACCATGGTGAACAGCAACTGGCTGATCACCGTGAGCTGCATATCGACGATGATGCTGCCGACCGCCGTAGAGGGCCGTACGCCCCAACGCTTGAGCATCCGGAACGACACCACCTCGCCGCCGATACGCGCCACCGGCAACATGCAATTGACGGATTCGCGCACCCAGACCAGATGCAGCATATTGGCAATACTGGGCCGGTTCGCGCCGCGAATCAGCGAGCGCCAGTCGCAGGCATTGGCGATCATCGGCAGCACGTGCGCGAGCGCCGCGAGAACGAGGCCGGCTCCCGCCGCGCGCAGTGCGCCAAGCACGGCGCCGGGATTGTCCTGCCAGACCAGCCACAGCGACACCAGCAAGCCGGCAAGCGCGGCGAAGCGGCCGAGATGCTTCATCATGCGGCCACCCTTTGCACGTGCTTCAGGCACGCTGCATCGTCCTCATTACGCCCTTCCGGATACCCGCGCATCATTGCTTACCCAGCCTGCTGTTCATCCGTCATTCCGTCCTGCGCCGCCGACAGCAGGCCGTCGCCATCCACTTTGAAACTGAAACCGCGCCAGATCACGCGCGAGGACCAGAAGCTCGCCACGAAAATCGAAAACGATACGATATCCCATAACGGCAACAGCCACAGGTCGCGATGCGCCTGCTGCAGCGCACGATCGGACACCAGTTTCAATACGAGTCGGACGCAGACGGCGACCAGCGCCAGCGACCACGCCCACCATGCGCCATCCGAGAACGCGGTGGCGAGCAGCGCAAAGGCTAGCGGGAAAATCAGCACCGAGCCGAGGTGGCCGAGCGGATCGATGCTGCGGATCGTGCGGCTCCAGCGCAGTTCATGCGCGATCAATTTCGTCGCGCTGTTTTCAACGCAGGCATGCGATATCGTGAACGGCGGAATCACCACTTTCTCGCCGATCATGCGCACGGCCTCGCCAATCGCATGATCCTCGGCCAGGTGCTGCACGAATGGCGTGAAGCCACCAATTTTTTCCAGCGTATCGCGCCGCATCGCGATGCTCTGTCCAAAGCAGGGGCGCGCGAGACCGAGCGCAAGCCCCGTCACCACGCCGGGCAGGAACTGATAGTTGGTCGCCTTGGCCGACAATCTCGGCCAGAACCCGGGATCGGGCGCGCCGCGATACACGCAGGTGACGAGACCGACGCCAGGCTTCTGCAATTCGCCGACTACATTGCGCAGATAATCCGGCCCGACGCTCACGTCGCTGTCGGCGAATACCAGCACGTCGTGCCGGGCCTGCGGCAGCATGTTGAGGATGTTGCTGATCTTGCGGTTCGGGCCGTACAGACGTGCGTCGGCGACCACGGTGATGTCCGCTTCCGGATGCAGCCGCCGCAGATCGTCGACGGCCTGCAATGCGGGGTCGGCCGAATCGTGCACGCCGAACAGGAATTGCACCGGGCCCGGATAGTCCTGCTGACAGAAGCTCGATAGATTGGTGAGTAACGCCCACTCGTCGCCGTGCAGCGGCTTGACGATCGTGACCGGCGGAAAGCTGGTCGGCTCGGACACCGCTCGCGCGAAGAACCGGCCGATCAGGGCGCCCGCCAACACCGTGTAGGCGATGCCGAAAACCGCCCCCGCCGCACACGCATAGGCCAGCGTGACGGCGAGCAGATGCACGGCGTTCACGCCTCGTGGGCGCGCAGGAAGCGGAAGAATTCGACGCCTTCACGCAGGCGCCGTTTCATCATGTCCCAGCTCGTGAGCATCTCGCGCAGAATTTCCCAGATCTTCGACGGACGGAAATAGAAGCGCTTATAGAAGTTTTCGAGCTGGTGGTAAATCTCGTCACGCGACAGATGCGGATAGCCGATCGCCGCGAGCTGCACGCCCGACTTGCTGACGAGGTTGATGACCTTGTTCTCTTCCAGCCAGCCGTTTTCGACCGCCTGGTTGTAGAGCGTCGTGCCGGGATAGGGAGCCGCGAGCGACACCTGAATCGTATGCGGATTGATTTCCTTCGCGTACTCGATGGTCTTCTGGATCGTGTCCTGCGTCTCGCCAGGCAGGCCGAGAATAAAGGTGCCGTGAATCTTGATGCCGAGCTTGCGGCAATCTTCGCTGAAGCGGCGCGCAATGTCGGTGCGCAGACCCTTCTTGATGTTCAGGAGAATCTGGTCGTCGCCCGATTCATAGCCCACCAGCAGCAGGCGCAGGCCGTTTTCCTTCATGATCTTCAACGTCGCGTACGGCACGTTCGCCTTCGCATTGCACGACCACGTCACACCCAGTTTGCCGAGACCGCGGGCGATCTCCTCGACGCGCGGCTTGAAGTCGGTGAAGGTGTCGTCGTCGAACATGATCTCCTTGACTTCAGGCATGTTGTCGCGAATCCACTTCACTTCTTCGAGCACGTTCTCGGTCGAACGCGTGCGGTAGCGATGCCCGCCCACCGTTTGCGGCCACAGGCAGAACGTGCATTTCGAACGGCAGCCGCGGCCCGTGTAAATCGACACGTACGGGTGCTTCAGATAGCCGATGAAATAGTTGTCGATCTTCAGATCGCGCTTGTAGACGGGCGCCACGAACGGCAACTCGTCCATGTTCTCCAGGATAGGGCGCGCTTCGTTGTGCTCGATCGAACCGTCGGCCGCGCGATAGCTCAGACCTTTGATGCCGGCGAACGGCTTGCCTTCGGCAACTTCCTGGCAGGTGAAGTCAAATTCTTCACGGCAGACGAAATCGATCGCCTCGCTCGCGGTCAGCGAATTGTGCGGATCGACCGCGACCTTCGCGCCGACCATCCCGATCAGCACCGAAGGCTTGCGCTTCTTCAGGTCTTCGGCGAACAGTGCGTCGGTGGGGAAAGACGGTGTGCTGGTGTGGATCACCACCAGGTCATATTGCTGTGCTATGTCGAGCGACGCTTCGAAGGACAAGCCGTCGGCGGGGGCATCGAGTACGCGGCTATCGGGCACGAGCGCGGCGGGCTGCGCGAGCCACGTCGGATACCAGAACGAGCGTACTTCACGCTTGGCCTGGTAGCGCGATCCCGCGCCACCATCGAAGCCGTCATACGACGGCGCTTGCAAGAAGAGGGTTTTCATGAATGCTCCAGCAAGCCTTAGATCGGCGCTTTCAGTTTTCTGTCGGAAAACTATCGGAACTATTGCCCGCGGGGATACGGGTGGTCGCGGAGATACTACGGAGCAAAGCTGAAGGAAACCTTAAGGAAAATACTCCCGGCCCGCCTGGCCACGTCCGCCATAGCGTCCAACCTGCTTTGATTGTGAGTTTTTATTCGTTCAGTTCGGCATGCGCATTGACTACATTGATCGGTCACAACTAAACGACCATCACAGGACCAGTCAATGAAAATCCCGCGGGGCACGGCGCGCTTTTCGCTTTCTTCGATTTCCTTACACCCGCGGCATGCGCGACGTCTGCAAGCCGGCCTGAGCGCGTTGCTGATCGCGGCGACGGCCACGCTCGCCCTCCTTGCACCGGGTATCGCACGCGCCGCGCCGCCGGCCGAACTGAAACTCGACTACGCTTACTATTCACCGGAAAGCCTCGTCATCAAGCGCAACGGCTGGCTCGAGCAGGAACTCGCGCCGCAGCACACCGAGGTCAAATGGGTGCTTAGCCTCGGCAGCAATCGCGCACTCGAATATCTGAACAGCGGTGCAATCGACATTGGCTCGACAGCGGGCCTGGCCGCCGTGCTCGCCAAAGCCAACGGCAATCCGATTCGCGCGGTGTACGTTTTCTCGCGCCCTGAATGGACCGCGCTCGTGGTGCGCAAGGACTCGCCGATCAAAACCCTCGCGGACCTGAAGGGCAAGAGGATCGCCGCCACCAAGGGCACGGACCCGTTCCTGTTCACACTACGCGCATTGCACACCGCGGGCCTCTCGCGCGACGACGTGGAGATCGTCAACCTTCAGCACCCGGACGGGCGCACCGCGCTCGCCAACGGCCAGGTGGACGCCTGGGCCGGCCTCGATCCGCACATGGCCGCCGCACAGATCGACGACGGCGCGAAGCTGCTGTATCGCAACGTCGACTTCAATACGTGGGGCTTGCTCGACGCCCGCGAGGATTTCATTCGCGATCATCCCGAGACGCTCGCGCAGGTGCTCAAGGTGTACGAGAAAGCGCGCCTGTGGATCGCCGCGCATCCGGACGAAACCGCGAAGATCATCTCGGAAGAATCGAAGCTGTCGCTGCCGGTCGCCAGACTGCAACTGAGCCGCGACGATTTCAGCCATCCGCAGCCGGGCACTCAGCAACTTGCCGCGCTCAAAGCGGCCGCGCCGATTCTCACGCAGGAGCAACTGGTGAAGCCGGGCACGGATCTGAATCAGGTCATCGACGCCTTGATCGACGTGAAGACGGCGCAGCCTGTTATCGCCGCGAACAGCAACCAGTGAGCCGGTGCGCCCATTGCTCCCGAGGACCCTCCGACCGACTCCCATGGCTACCGACGAATCGCTCGGACTTCAGCACCGATCGCACACAACGGATGAACACGCGAGGCATCGCGCGCCGCAAGCCGCCGATGCAACGCGGGTCGCGCCGCGACCGCGCGATCCGCTCAAGCGCTGGCGCATTGCCGGATTAATCCTGCCGCTTGCCTTTCTTGCCGCGATCGAAGTGCTGGTGCGTGCGTCGGTGTTGCCGGCGCACCTCGTGCCGGCGCCGAGCACGATTGCTGAAACGCTGTGGCAACTGGGCGGCGAGCGTCTGGCCCGCCACATCGGCGCCAGCTCGATGCGCGTACTCGCGGGTTTCGGCATCGGCTCCGCACTCGCCCTTCTGTTCGGTGGCGCAATGGGTTTGAGCCGCCGCCTCGACGCCCTTCTCGACCCTGCGTTTCAGGCCCTGCGCGCGATTCCGTCGCTCGCCTGGGTGCCGATTCTGCTGCTGTGGATGGGCATCGACGAAGCGCCGAAAATCACGCTCGTTGCCATCGGCGCATTTTTTCCGGTGCAGTTGAGCGTCGTGGCGGGCATTCGTGGCGTCGACAGAAAACTGATCGAACTCGGCGAAGTCAACCGGTTGAGTCCGCGGGCGCTATTCACGCGCATCCTGTTGCCCGCGTCATTGCCGCAGATCTTCACCGGACTGCGCACGGGCTTGAGTCTCGCGTGGATGTTCATGGTCGCCGCCGAACTGATTGCCGCCACTCGCGGCCTCGGTTATCTGCTGAGCGATGGCCGCGAAACTGGCCGGCCCGATCTCGTGTTCGGCGCAATTCTGTTGCTCGCACTGCTCGGCAAGCTCAGCGACAGCATTCTTAAAACGATCGAAGCGCGCGTGCTGTCATGGCGCGATACCGCGGACGAACCATCTTCCTCGCGAGGTGCGCGTTGAACGCGGCAGATCTTTCAAGTCAGGCGCCGCTGCTCCAGGTTCGTGCCGTGAGCAAGCGCTACGAAGCGCGCGCGGTGCTCGAACGCGTGACGTTCGGTATCCGGCGTGGAGAGATCGTGAGCCTGGTCGGCCCGAGCGGCTGCGGCAAGAGCACGCTGCTGCGCGTGCTGGCCGGCCTCGATCGCGACTTCGAGGGAGAGATTTTGCTCGACGGGCTGGCGCAACACGGCCCATCGCCGCGCCTCGGCGTGATCTTTCAGGAGCCCCGCTTGCTGCCATGGCTGAGCGTGGCCGATAACATCGCATTTTCCGCCGGCCCACGGCGAGGCGCGGACCCGCGTGTAGGCCAACTGCTCGATGAGGTCGGTCTGGCCGGCACCGGCGCAACGTTGCCCAAGCAGCTTTCGGGCGGCATGGCGCAACGCGTGGCGCTCGCGCGCGGCCTCTTCTCCCAACCCGACCTGTTGCTGCTCGACGAGCCGTTCAGCGCCGTCGACGCGATGACCCGCATGCGTCTGCAGGACCTCTTGCTGTCTCTGACGCGCGCGCACGGCACAGCAGCGCTGATCGTCACGCATGATCTGGATGAGGCCCTGTATCTGTCCGATCGCGTCCTGCTGCTCAACACGGCGGGTCAGCGCGGCGCCCGGCTGGTGCGCGACATCGACGTTGCCGCAGCGCATCCGCGTGACCGGCGCGACACGGCGCTCGCCGGCGTGCGAAACGAATTGCTCGATGGGATGGGTGAGACGCGAAACGCTTACGCGTAACCCGACTCGCGTTGTGCGTTAGAAGCGCGAGCAAATCGCGGTTGTGCGCGATCAACCACTCCCGGTCCGCCCGCCTGCGCGCGCGGACCGGTCACTGCTTTTACACCGGCTTGATGTCCGCCGCCTGCTTGCCCTTCGGTCCCTGCTTGATTTCAAAGCTGACCTTCTGGTTTTCCTGCAGCGATTTGAACCCTTCGCTGCGAATTTCCGAGAAATGGGCAAACAGATCCTCGCCACCGTCGTCCGGTGTGATAAAGCCAAAGCCCTTTGCGTCATTGAACCACTTCACTGTACCGGTTGGCATGTCGATTCCTCGTTTGCACCTTGGTTGATTGGGTTGCATTCACCAGCTTGCGCCGGTTCTTGCTACTGCTGCTTGACTTTACGCCTGTTTGCGCGGCGCCGCTCACGTAACCCTCAGCTACCCGTTTGTCCACCGCGGCAATCGGAGTAGCAAAGCCCGTGCCGCCCGTCGCCCGTGGGCTCTGCGCCGATGCGATTGCGCGCAATCAGATAAGATGACTGCTATCGGCAGTCCATCCTTGGCCGCGCAGCGTCAGCCCAATGCATCACGGCCGCGCGACCTATCGTTCTCCCCACTTACAGGAACCCAGCATGGCCACCTCGAGCTATACCGACACCCGTCTTCTGATCAATGGCGAATGGTGCGACGCAGCCAGCGGCAAAACCCTCGACGTCATCAACCCTGCCACCGGCAAGCCCATCGGCAAGGTGGCTCACGCCAGCATCCCTGATCTGGATCGCGCGCTGGCCGCCGCACAACGCGGTTTCGAAGCCTGGCGCAAGATTCCGGCCAACGAACGCGCCACTACCATGCGCAAGGCCGCGGCGCTCGTGCGCGAACGTGCTTCCGACATCGCCCGCCTGATGGTGCAGGAACAGGGCAAGCCGTTCGCCGAGGCGCGCGTCGAAATGCTGTCCGCCGCGGACATCATCGAATGGTTCGCCGACGAAGGCCGCCGCGTCTACGGCCGGGTCGTGCCGCCGCGCAATCTCGCAGTGCAGCAAACCGTGCTCAAGGAGCCGATCGGCCCGGTGGCGGCCTTCACGCCGTGGAATTTCCCGGTCAACCAGGTCGTGCGCAAGCTGAGCGCGGCGCTCGCGAGCGGCTGCTCGTTCCTCGTCAAGGCGCCGGAAGAAACCCCGGCGTCGCCGGCGGCGCTGCTGCAGGCGTTCGTTGAAGCCGGTGTGCCGGCCGGTACGGTCGGCCTCGTGTTCGGCGACCCGGCGGAGATTTCCAGCTACCTGATCCCGCATCCGGTGATCCGCAAGGTCACGTTCACCGGCTCGACGCCGGTCGGCAAACAACTGGCCGCGCTGGCGGGCTCCCACATGAAGCGCGCGACGATGGAGCTGGGCGGTCATGCGCCTGTCATCGTGGCCGAAGACGCCGACGTGGCGCTGGCCATCAAGGCCGCAGGCGCTGCGAAGTTCCGCAATGCCGGGCAGGTCTGCATCTCGCCGACGCGCTTTCTGGTGCACAACAGCATCCGTGAAGAATTCGCCGCGGCGCTCGTCAAGCATGCTGAAGGCCTCAAACTCGGCGACGGTCTGGCGGAAGGCACAACCATCGGACCGCTCGCCAATGCGCGCCGTCTCACCGCGATGAGCAAGGTGCTCGACGACGCGCGCAAGACCGGCGCGAAGGTCGAGACGGGCGGTGAGCGCGTGGGCTCGGAAGGCAACTTCTTCGCGCCGACCGTGCTGACCAACGTGTCGCTCGACTCGGACGTGTTCAACAACGAGCCGTTCGGCCCGATCGCCGCGATCCGCGGTTTCGACACGCTCGAAGAAGCGATCGCCGAAGCGAACCGTCTGCCGTTTGGCCTCGCCGGTTATGCGTTCACGAAGTCGTTCCGCAACGTGCATCTGCTGTCGCAACAGATGGAAGTCGGCATGCTGTGGATCAACCAGCCTGCTACGCCCTGGCCGGAAATGCCGTTTGGCGGCGTGAAGGATTCGGGCTACGGCTCTGAAGGCGGCCCGGAAGCGATGGAAGCCTATCTGGTTACCAAGTCGGTTTCGGTGACTGCGGCTTAAGACGCCGAAGACCGTCGTCAGGTTTTCGGTTCAGGGCGAGGTTTCTGACTTCGCCCGCCTGATTGATTGCTGTGCCAGGTCCGCGAGCGCTCGTTCGCGGACTTTTTTGTTTATTGCAACTTCTCGCTCACGTTCCTCACATTCCTCACGTCATGCAACCCATACTGATCGGACAGGCCGTCGAACTCAGGCCACTTCTGCCGGAACACGCCCAGGCGCTGCTGGACGCCGCAGCGGATGGGCAATTGTGGAATATGAAGCTGACTGTCGTGCCCGGTCCTGAAACCGTCGGCAGCTATATGGCAACCGCGCTCGATGGGCGTGCGGCCGGCACCGTAATGCCGTTTGTGATCGTGAGGCGCGATACTGCGGCGATTGTCGGCAGCACGCGGTTCTGGAAAATCGACCGGGTGAACCGGAAGCTGGAAATCGGCCACACGTGGCTGGGAGAATCGGTGCAGCGCTCACCGGTGAACACGGAGGCGAAGTACCTACTGCTGAGTCATGCGTTCGAAGCAATGCAGTGCGTGCGCGTGCAGTTCACGACCGACGAGCTCAACGAAAAATCAAGAGCGGCGATTCTGCGGATCGGCGCGAAACAGGAAGGGATTGTCCGGCACGAGCGGATCATGCCGGATGGACGCAAGCGCAATTCGGTGCGCTTTAGCATCATCGATGAAGAGTGGGCGGAGGTTAAGGCGATGCTGGAGAGGAAGCTGGGGCGGTGAAGCCCCGCCTCCACGTCATGTGACTCGCTGTACTTCGTCGCGTTCGGGCGCAAACCAGCCGCCCGCCCTACTCCTTCAAACGTGCACGTCCCGCTCATTGAGTGGCTGCGGCGGCGTGGTCGCTGCCGCAAACTCCTCACGCAGCGCATCGCGTGCATGATGCCGGCGCACCCATAGTGCGGTCAGAATCGGCACCAGAATCGCGGTCACGAGACACGCCGTCGCGACCATCGCCGTCGCCGCCGGCACCAGCGGCTTGAAGCGCGGAATCATCTCGCCGATGATCGCCGGATTCGCCACCGCGGCCCCCGCTGTCGACGAAGCCGCCAACCCCGCCGCCCCATTGCCGCCCGCGATCCAGCGGTCCGCGAGGATCAGCGGAATGCCCGTCACGACGATCACCCCGAGGCCCAGCACGATGCCTGGCAAGCCGCTCGTGACGATCACATTCAGGTCGATACCGTTACCGAGCGCGAACCCGAAAAACGGAATCAGCGGATGCACGCAGCGGCCGAAGAACTCGCGCAGCTCGCTGTCCAGGTTACCCAACGCGAAGCCGATCAGGAACGGCAGCACCGCGCCGACGAACAGCCTCGGTTCGAAAAACGCGACACCCGTCGCGCCGAGAATGATCATGCTGACGAGCGGTCCCGATTCGATCGACATCAGGACGAACGCGCCCGCCTCTTCCTTGCTGCCGTACTGCTGCATCACGGCTGCGTAGAGACCGCCGTTGGTCATGTCCATCGACGTCGTGATCGCGAGCACCGAGAGGCCCGCGAACAAGCCCGCCTTGACGCCGTCGATCGGAATGAAGTGCGAAGCAACGATCGTCGCAATCCACGCCACCACCATTTTGGTCACGAGCAGCGTGCCCGACTTGCGCAGCACGACGCCGGTTGCCCGCAGGTCGATCGTCGCGCCCATGCAGAAGAACCACACCGCCAGAATCGGCACGGTGCCGGTAATCAAGCCATTGGTGAACGACCCGAGGTACTTCCCTCCTCCCGGCGCAAACGTGTGGACACAGGCGCCGAGCAGCAGCGGCACCAGCATCAGGCCGCCTGGAATGCGGTCGATGGCCTTCTTGAGCTTCATGCCTCCTCCATGGACTTTGCGTCCAGTTGCCGGGTGGATTACCCGATTAATGTCCCGTTCTTGCGCCGGGCGTCTCCCCTTTCGGCGCAATATAGCACCGCGATAGGAACAACGTTCCGTTTTTGATAGACTTCCTGATCATCGTTTACCCGCGTGTCATTCAGAAGGCTTGCCACGCTTGATGTGGCAGTGCAATATTTTCGGACCGCCGTTCCATATTTAGAATTCTGCGCTACAGTCGATAACAGAACGCCGTCGTAAAACGGCTCGGCTAGACACCCCATCCGATCGGAGACAAGAGCAATGGAAGTGCGACAGAGCATCAATAGCGAGCACGCGAAGACGCTGGATACCGCCGGGCTGCGCAAGCAGTTCCTCATCGAAGACGTATTCGAACGCGACGCGCTGCGGCTCACGTACAGCCATATCGATCGCATCATCGTGGGCGGCGTGTGGCCGGCTACGCGCGCGGTCGAGGTGCCTGGTTCGCTCGGCAAGGCAATTGGCGTCGGCTACCTGCTGGAGCGCCGCGAGCTCGGCGCGATCAATATCGGCGGCGATGGCTGGGTCGACGTGGACGGCACGCGCTATACGGTGCGCAACGAAGAGGCGATCTACATCGGCAAGGGTAAGCAGGCCGTCGCGTTCGGCAGCGACGATGCGGCGCGGCCCGCGAAGTTCTACCTGAACTGCGCGCCCGCGCACGAGTCGCATCCCATCCGCACGATCTCGCTCGCACAAGCGTCGCCCGAAACGCTCGGCGACCCCGCCACGAGCAATCGCCGCACCATCTACAAGTTCATCGTTCCCGAGGTGCTGCCCACCTGCCAGCTCTCGATGGGCATGACCAAGCTCGAGCCGGGCAACCTCTGGAACACGATGCCCTGCCACACGCACGAGCGTCGCATGGAGGTGTACTTCTATTTCAACGTCGCCGACGACGCAGCCGTCTTCCACATGATGGGCGAACCGAACCAAACGCGGCACATCCTTGTGCATAACGAGCAGGCCGTGATCTCGCCGAGCTGGTCGATTCACTCGGGCGTCGGCACGCGTGCGTACACGTTCATCTGGGGCATGGTCGGCGAGAACCAGGTGTTCAGCGACATGGATCACATTGCGGTGCGCGATCTGCGCTGACGGCACGCATGTTTCCATTCTGGATAGCAGATACCTCAACGGCATCGAGGACCTACGCATAGTGAACAGCTTCGATCTGACCGGTAAGGTCGCCATCGTCACCGGCAGCAATGCGGGCCTCGGTGCCGGCATGGCCATCGCGCTCGCCACGGCTGGCTGCGACATCGTCGGCGTGAGCCGCGCGGACGCCGGCGATACGGCCGCCCACGTCGCAGCGACGGGACGCCGCTTCGCGGATGTGCGCGCCGACCTCGCCTCGATCGCTCCGGTTGACGACATCGTGCGCGCCGCAGTCGAAGCGTTCGGCCGCGTCGACGTGCTTGTGAACAACGCGGGCATCATCCGCCGCGAGGACGCGCTCGACTTCAGCGAAGACGACTGGGACGCCGTCATGGACGTCAACCTGAAGAGCCTCTTCTTTCTTTCGCAGGCCGTGGCGCGGCAGTTCGTGAAGCAGGCAAGCGGCGGCAAGATCATCAACGTCGCGTCGATGCTGTCGTTCCAGGGCGGCATCCGCGTGGCGTCGTACACGGCGTCGAAAAGCGGCGTGCTCGGTCTCACGCGGCTGCTCACGAACGAGTGGGCCGCGCAGGGCATCAACGTGAACGCAATCGCGCCGGGCTATATGGCCACCGCGAACACGGCGGCGCTGCGCAGCGACGCGCAGCGTCACGATGAAATCGTCGGACGTATTCCAGCGGGCCGCTGGGGCACGCCGGCGGATCTCGCGGGACCGGTCGTGTTCCTCGCGTCGTCCGCGTCGGACTATGTGCACGGTCATACGCTTGCAGTGGACGGCGGCTGGCTCGCGCGCTAGCGTGATGGCTGCAGAGGTCACGCGGCTCGCGCGACGCGGTATGCTCTCGGCACTGAAGGCGATCGGCATCCGGCAGTGAGCGGACTTTGATCGGTTTGGCATCAACAGGGAATCACGGACATGGCAGCAATGGGCAAGCAGCGCAAAGACGATGACGACGCAAACATGCAGGATGCGGATAGCGCGGGCGGCATGGCTAACGAGCGAGGCGAATCGGCCTCGTCGATCGGCAGGGTCTTCGCGATTCTTGGCGCGATCGGCGACAGCGGGCAGATCGGCATCAGCGAATTGTCGCAGCGACTCGGCATGTCGAAGACCACCGTGCACCGCGTGATCCAGACACTGAAAGCGCTCGGCTACGTAACGCAGGAAATCGAAACCGAGCGCTACCGCTTGACGATCCGCCTGTTCGAACTCGGCGCGAAGGCGCTGGAAAGCGTCGATCTGGTGCGCGAGGCAGACGTCGAGATGCGCCGCATCGGACAGGTGACGCGTGAGGCGGTCCACCTCGGCGCGTTCGACGAAGACGCCATCATCTATATCCATAAGATCGACGCCGATTACGGGCTGCGCATGCAGTCGCGCATTGGCCGCCGCAATCCCCTGCACAGCACGGCGATCGGCAAAGTGCTGCTCGCGTGGATGGACCCGACCCAAGCGCGCGAAGTCCTCTCGCATGTGGAATTTCGCAAGTCGACGCAAAAGTCGCTCGCCTGTGCCGACGCCGTGTTGAGCATCCTGCCGCGCGTTCGGGAGCAAGGCTACGGCGAGGACAACGAGGAACAGGAGGAAGGACTGCAGTGTCTCGCGGTGCCGGTGTTCGACCGCTTTGGCCGCGTGATCGCCGGCCTGTCGATTTCGTTTCCGACGATGCGCTGCGGCGCCGACACGAAATCGCACTACGTTGCGCTACTCAAGGAATCGGGGCTCGCGATCTCGACGCGGCTCGGGTATCGTGAAGCAACGGCGCCGGAGCGTGTACCCGTTGAAGGGCTGGGCTGAAAACGCAGGCGCCCCGCAGAAATTCGATAAAATTCCGCGGGGCGCATTCATAAGCGGTCCGCGATGCTCAGGCAGCCTTCGCAGCAGGATTCGGTTCGACGCTGCGTGTAAGACTGCGGCGACCATCGACGCTCACCGGCACGTCACCCTTCAGCGTCACGCGACGCACCACGCGGTGAGTATCACCATAGTCGTTGACGGCGTAGTGCTGGGTCGCGCGGTTGTCCCAGATCGCGACGTCGCCCGCCTGCCAGCGCCAGCGCACGATGTTCTCGAGACGCGTCACGTAAGCCTGCAGCAGTTCCAGCACATGCGCCGATGCGCTCGGCGTGAGGCCGACAAAGCTCTTCACGAAATGACCGAGAATCAGCGTCTTTTCGCCGGATTCCGGATGCACGCGCACGACCGGATGCTCGGTCTCATAGCGTGTCGACACGAATACTTCGCGGTAGCGTTTGAGCGCCTCGGCATCTCGCCCGCGTTCGCCGACGTTGCCGTAGCTCGCGTAGTCGTATTCATTGCTGTGCACGGCCCACAGTTGCTCGGCGAGCGCTTTGAGCGGTGGCGGCAGATCGTCGTAGGCGGTGGCGGTGTTGGCCCAGACGGTGTCGCCGCCCACTTCAGGAATCGTCACACCGCGCAGGATCGACGCTTGCGGATATGCATCGACGAAAGTCACGTCCGTATGCCACGAATTCGCGCGGCCGCCGCGATGTGAATCGAGTTCGAGCAGATAGTCGCTGCCGTCCACCACCGGCACCGTGGGATGCGAGACCGGTTCACCAAGCAGCTTGGCGAAGGCCTCCTGATCGGCATCCTGCAGATGCGTCTGGCCGCGGAAAAAGATCACCTTGTGACGTACCAGCGCGGCGCGAATCGCTTCTACCGTTGCCGATTCGAGTTGGCCCGACAGGCGCACGCCACGAATTTCCGCGCCGATGCGGCCGGTGACGGGATGAATGTCCAATGCGTTGGACGTCGCGAGACTGAGATTCGACATGCGATGCAACTCCTGGGTTTAAGGACGAGACAGGTCAGCGCACCACTTGAATCAACATCTGGGCGGCTCGGCCTGCTGAATCGATGAACCATTATCGGCAGGGTGAGCGCCGCGAATCTATCGCGCTTTGGACACTTGATAGAAGCGCTTTTTATATCGTTATCAGTTTTCTCACGCGGCGTCGCTAACTTCCCGCAATGCGTCCATATCGATCACGGTGATCCGGCTATAGCGCACGTCCACGATGCCCTGCTGCACCAGCCAACGCAGTTCCTTATTGATGCTTTGCCGGGAAGCCGCCAATAACGCCGCGAGGTCCTCCTGCGAGAGCTTGATCGTCAGCTCCACGCCCCGCTCCGTTTTCTTGCCGTGCCATTCGGCAAGCCCTAGTAATTGATCCGCCAGACGCGCGCGAAATCCGGCCAGCGCCGTCTTGCCCATCCAGCTATGCAACGCCCGGCTTCGCAGGCAGATCAGATCGAGCACGTTGCGCAACAACGCGGGCTCGCGAGCGAACAGCTCGAATAGTGCGCTGCCGGGAATGTGGAAGAGCGTCGTCGAGCCGTGCGCGCGCTGGTCGTGCATCGAGCCGCGCCGGTCCATCACCGGAATGAAGTTAATGACTTCGTTCGGCCACATGTACACCGCTACCGCACGCACGCCGGCCGAGTTGGTCCAGCTCATCTCGATCGCGCCGGAAAGGACGACCTGGATGTCGTCGCACGCTTCGTCGCGCGCGAAGATCAACTCGCCGTTGGTCCAGGTGCGCAATTGGCCGGCGTCGCATAACGCGTCGATTGCGTGCGCTGGCCAACTTTTCAGGCACGGGTTGGCGGTGAACGCCGCGTGAATCGCGGCACGAACGCTCACGTCGAGCGAGCGGCCGTCACGCCGCGATGGGAACAACGGCGCGGGCCACGCGGGAGGAAGATGCACAGAAGGCGCTGCCGAGCGCACGACGGATGGCCGCCCCGCGGAATCCGGGTTGAATGCTTCGGTAAGTGTGCTCATGGCTGACCGGCAAGAGATGCGGTTGGACCTGAATGACTGACAAACAGTCGATCCTCCGATCTAACCAGTGTTAGCGGCGCGCGTAAAAGACTTGTTTTTTATGTGCTTATCACGCACTCGGGAGTGGCGATCGCGCGCCGATGCAATGACGTCGAAACCGCCACGATCCAGGCACCGGGGAGGATATTGGTGGACCCAGCTAGCCGCGGACGGAACACGGCTCACACGCGAACGACAAACCGCTAACGCACACTAACGAATCACGGCAGCATCCGCTGCAATGTCTGATCCTTGAGCACGAAACGATGAAACAGCGCCGCCACGATATGCAGTGCAATCAGCGCGAACAACACCCAGGCCAGATAGCCATGAATGTCGCCCATTTCATGTCCCACTGGCGAACCGACCGCCGAGATGCTGGGATACGGCAATATGCCGAGCAGCTTGACGGACCATCCACGCGAAGACGCGTTGGCCCATCCCAGCAAAGGCACAGCCACCAGCGCGAGATAAAGAAGACCGTGCGTGATGTGTGAAACGACACGGAAGAAAGGTGACAGCGATGCAGGCGCGGGCGTGTGTGTGAGACGCCAGACGATTCTCACCACCACGGCGGCAATCAGCGTTGCACCCACGCCGAGATGCCACGCGATCAAACCATCGGGCTTCGTGTCCTTATGAATATCCGGCATGGTCCAACCGATCACGAACTGCGCGGCGATCAATAAAACCACCAGCCAGTGAAGAAACCTGGCTACACCGTCATAGCCTGATGCATAGCGCGAGAAACTAGCCGGGTCCGTTCGCATGGTCATGAGAATGTGTTAGTGGCAGTGAAGCCATTGGATGGAAAAAGCTTATTTGCACCGAAGATACACGCATTCTGGGCGCACTGACGCAGGATGCTACGGATCAAACCTTAAGAAAAGCTGATGCCGCGTTTGACCATTTCCTTCACGCGTATGAGACGGAAACACATCAGCGACCATCGAGAAAGTGCAAATCACAACACATCAGGTCCGCTCACATCCCTAGTCTGCAACTGAATGTATCCGTCAAGCATACGTGTGCAGAGCTGCCACGCTCTGCTCGCTCCAGTTGTTCATATGCATGTGTTTCAACCTGCCCGAGCACCGCGGATGCATGAAGGCCCGACGTTTTTCATAGCGCGCTCAACGGGTTGCCCACCGATTTCTTCCTGGCGGACCGACTAGTCGCAGCGCTGCAACGCGTCCCCATACCGTGTCACATGCGTGGCTGGCACGCGAATGAATCGACACGTCCTGTTACACACGAACACACCGGTAATCCAGTCGCTCAGTAGAGTTCGATCAAACGTAAAAGGAAGGCAACGTCATGAAACGAATTTTCGCGCTGGTGCTGTTGGCTGTCACCCTCGGGAGTGCATTGGGCGGTTGCATCGTCGTGCCGGAGGGCGGCTATCACGACCATGACCATGACCACTACCACGATCACGACCATTACTAAGTACTAAGCGCTGCCCGAACGGCGCACTCCACTCTCAATCGTAAAACCCGAGAATAAAACATGAGCAATTCACGAAACCGCTGGCTGTCCATGGCGATCGTTGCAGGTCTGGGGATCGGTGCATCTTCTGTCGCGCTGGCGCACGTCGATGTCGGGGTCAACATCGGCATTCCGGGCGTGGCCTATGCGCCTGAGCCGGTCTATGCGCCGCCTCCGCCTGTCTACGCGCCCCCTTCGCCAGTGGTCGTAGTGAGTCCGGGCTGGTACGGCGAGCGCTATTACGACGGCCACCGCTACTGGGAACGCCGAGAGTGGGAAGAACGCCATCACGAGCGCGAGTGGCATGACGCGCGCGGCTATCGCGACGGCCCGCACGGCGACTGGCACGGGCACGGGCACGACGGCGACCATGGCGATTGGCACGGCCATGGCGATGACCACGGTCGGGGCGACCACTAATGCATGGGCCGGAGCAGCGTCACTGACACCGGCACGCGCAGGCATTCGCGCCACACCTTTTTAGGAGCGACGATTTGCAACGCAGCGATCCACGGCGTGTAAGCGCACAAATCGACGGCACGCTCATCTCCGCCGAATACAGCGAACAAACCGGCCAATTGTGTTTGCGTCAGGACGGCGCCGTGCTCCGCGAATGGTTTCCCCCTCATTCGTGGATCGCGATTGCGTCAGTGGCCGGCGCGCGGCACTGGGGTACGCGGCCCACCGATGAAGACCTTCATGCCCTGCTGCGCAACGAGATGACCTTGTTGCGCACGCCATAACCGTATGACGGCCATGAAAAAAGGCCGGTCATTGGACTTGTTCCAATGACCGGCCTCTTATTTTCAACTCGCAGATTTTGAACGAGCGTAACAGCGCCGCAATGATCCGCGTATTTCGTTGTGCGCTTTCGTTACGCCCTTACCGCGCGTTATAGATCGGCGGCGAATACGAGCTTACCGTCGTTTCACCGCCGCGACCTGCTTGCCACGTGCCGCGACTGGCCGAACCATAACCGCTAGTGTCGGCTTGAGCAGCGCCCTGCTGCGTGGAAACCTGCGCTTGCGTACCCTGCGCGTTTTGCGAGGCCGGTTGATTCGATTGCGCAAACGAAGCGATCGGGGCGCCGAGAACAACTGCAATAGCAACAGCTTTGATGAGCGATTTCATGAAACCACCTCTAGAGAGTGTCTTACACGCACTGCAGATGTCACATGTCGTGCAGTCGGTGGAAGGAGTCTAGGGGTCAATCAGGCGCGGATAAATCCTCCATTCCTGAATTCAGTGTTGCTTTTGACACGACAATGGCGGGAGCCTGCCCATCAAGGGTTTGCCGGCGTGCGCGGGGTTCAGCGGGGGTTCGTCTGAGCAAAGATTTGCAGCGCGCATTCTATAAACGCTGGCAATACAAAGCTGCGCGCGCAGATCTCCATCCTTCTTATACGACGGCGATGCCCACGTAGTTCTCCGCCATCGCGGTAGCCGCCGCACGCGACGTGGTCACGTATTCGAGTTCGGCCACCTGCAACTGCTGTTCGAACGGCGATGCACCTTCAATGCGGTGCATCATGCTCGTCATCCAGTACGAGAAATGCTCCGCGCGCCAGATGCGCTTGAGCGCGGTTGCACTGTAATTGTCGAGCAGATCGGTGCGATTTTCGACGTAGAACGCGTTCAGCGCCTGGGTCAGCACACGCACATCGGCAACGGCGAGATTCATACCCTTCGCGCCGGTGGGCGGCACGATATGCGCGGCGTCGCCAGCGAGAAAGAGCCGGCCATGCTGCATCGTCGCCGACACGAAACTGCGCATGCCGACAATATTCTTCTGGAAGATCTTGCCGTCCACGATGTGCTGGCCGTCGTGCGAATCGACGCGCGCGTGCAGTTCGGCCCAGATGCGATCGTCGGACCAGTTGTCGACGGAATCCTTGGGATCGCATTGGAAATACATGCGCTGCACATTCGCCGAACGCGTGCTGACCAACGCAAAACCGCGATCGTGCCGCGCGTAGATCAATTCTTCCGACGACGGCGGCCCTTCGCACAGAATGCCGAACCAGCCGAACGGATAGACGCGTTCGAAATCTTTGCGCAAGGCCTGCGGAATCGATGCACGCGACACACCTTGCGAGCCGTCGCAGCCGATCACAAAGTCGCATTGCAGTTCGCACGCTTCGCCTTCGTGGCGGTAGCGGATCGACGGCTGATCGGTATCGATGCCGTGCAGCGACGTTTCCGTCACGCCGAAACGCAAAGCCCCGTCTGCAGCCAGACGCGCGGCGACCAGATCCTTGATGACTTCGTGCTGCGCGTAGACCGTGATCGAACGGCCGGTGAGCCCGGTCAGATCAATACGGCGCCGCTTGCCTTCGAAAGCAAGTTCAAAGCCGTGGTGCAGTGCCCCTTCGGCCTTCATGCGCGCGCCGACACCTGCCTCGGTGAGCAGGTCCATCGTGCCCTGTTCGAGGACGCCGGCACGGATGGTCGATTCGATCTGTTCGCGAGTGCGCGATTCGAGCACGACTGAGTCGATGCCGCGCAAGTGAAGAAGATGGGAAAGAAGCAGGCCTGCAGGCCCGGCACCGATGATGCCAACTTGGGTGCGCATGAGTTGTCTCCTGAATGCGGCGTTTGATATGCACGCAGTTTGACGATCATGCGCTGTATCGCGCAACGCGATATGGAGGATATGCAGTATCTAGTTTTGAGATAACCGAGGTGCCGGTTTGAGCAGGCGGGAGACGCGCAAATGCGCCATCCCGTTGCCCAGACGGCTGTTGCGCTTACTCGGCCGATAACCGATCGTCCGCGTCGCTTTGCGCAGCCTCGAGGTAAACCCTGGTCAATTTCCGGATCTCGGCAAGCAACCTCCGCCGCACTGCGGGCTTCTCGTCGTTGGCCCCGGCGACTGCCTTGAGCACATGCAGCAGCACCACCGCCTTTGTCTCGGACTGCGCCTTCGTCAGATGCGGAATCGCGTTACGCAAAATCGTGGCGATGCTGCCGCGCGTCGTTTCGCGAAAACGCGCGCGCCGCTCGTCGCTGCCACCGCGCGAATCGACAAGTGCGACAGCCAGACTGCGCTGCGATTGCAGCGACAGCATGAAATCGACGAACGCATCGGCGAGCTGGCCCGGCGTCATTGCCGACGCCTGATCGGCGAGCGCGGTAAAGCTGCTCGTCGTGTCCTCCACATAGCGCGAAAGCAATGCATCCGCCAACGATTCTTTGGACGGGAAAAACCGGTACAGCGAGCCAATCGCGGTGTTCGAGCGCGCGGCGATCTCAGTCATGGTGGCCGCGTCATAGCCCTTCTCGGTGAACACCGCGACGCCCGCTTCCATGATTGCCGCGACCCGCAGATGCCCCCGTTGTCGTTTCGGCTCCTGCGCGCCGCTGGAAAGTGTCGTTGCCATATCGGAGAGTTTTAACTGCTGTTTTTTGCGAGCGTCGCTTCGCATTGTGAGGTGAATTTCAGCGTGCATGTTAACCCCGCGGCTAGCGACGGCCAAGATTACTGACGCAGCACCCCGCGTGCGCCGTTGTTCACCATCCGTAGTCCGGTCTGGTGTGGTTTGACATATGCGAGGGTATCCTCTACTATCTTTTGAGAGGATATCCTCGCATAACTGCGGCATAGCCCTTGTCGCCCGATCACGTGTTTCGCTAACCAGACAAACCATTCCATGAGCTATCTCGCCCTGTTTTTCTCCGGCGCGTTTCTGTGCAATTGCGTCCCGCACCTCGCGAGCGGTCTGCGCGGCGAGCCGTTTCCGACACCTTTCGCGAAACCACGGGGTGTCGGCGATTCGTCGCCGTTGGTCAATGTGCTGTGGGGATATTTCAATCTGCTGGCCGGCTTCTATCTGCTAACGCGGCAGCCTGTCACGATCGGTGTGAATGCAAACAGCCTCGCTGTATTTGCAGGCACGCTGGTCTTAAGCGTGTATATGTCCGTGCATTTCGGCAAAGTCTGGCAGGGTAAGCACGCTCGCTAACAAGCGAAGCAACGGCGCCTGTTGTCTTTTGCCAGGCGCCGTCTCCTGCCACGCTGCAATTCGCATTTCTATGCGAGGAACAAGCGGTACACCGGATTCTGCGTCTCTTCCCAGTACGGGTAACCAAGCGTCGTGAGAAAGTGTTCGAACTCGCTGTTCTCGCTCTCCGGCACCTGAATGCCGACCAGAATCGAACTGTAGTCCGCACCCTGGTTGCGATAGTGGAACAGGCTGATATTCCAGTTCGGCGCCATCGACGACAGAAACTTCATCAACGCGCCCGGACGCTCCGGAAACTCGAAACGGAACAGACGTTCGTCATGCGCCAGCGGCGAGCGGCCGCCGACCATATAGCGGATGTGCTGCTTCGACAGTTCATCGAAAGTCAGATCGACGGTGGCAAAACCATGCGCTTCAAATGCACCCGCGATCTGCGCCGATTCGCTGCGATTGCGGATCTGCACGCCGACAAAGATATGGGCCGAATTCGCGTCCGCAATCCGGTAGTTGAACTCGGTGACGCTGCGCGTGCCCACCAGTTCGCAGAAGCGGCGGAAACTGCCGCGCTCTTCCGGGATCGTCACGGCGAACACCGCTTCACGTGCTTCACCCACCTCAGCGCGCTCGGCCACGAAACGCATGCGGTCGAAGTTCATGTTCGCGCCGGACGTGATCGCAATCAGCGTCTGGTCCTCGATGCCTTCACGCTCGGCGTACTGCTTGGCCCCGGCCACGGCCAGCGCGCCGGCCGGCTCCAGCACGCTGCGGGTGTCCTGGAACACGTCCTTGATCGCGGCGCATAGCGCATCGGTGTTCACGAGCAGCACGTCGTCGAGATATTCGCGGCACAGGCGGAAGGTTTCTTCACCCACGAGTTTCACCGCGGTGCCGTCCGAGAACAGGCCCACTTCATTCAGCGTCACCCGTTCGCCGGCTTTCAAGGAAGCGGCCATCGCGCACGAGTCGTCGGTCTGCACGCCGATCACCTTGATCTCCGGGCGCACCGATTTCACGTACGCGGCCACGCCCGCGGCGAGTCCTCCACCGCCGATCGGCACGAAGATCGCATGGATCGGGCCCTGATGCTGGCTGAGAATCTCCATCGCGACCGTGCCCTGGCCGGCGATCACGTACGGATCGTCGAACGGGTGGACGAACGTCAGGCCGCGTTCTTCCTGCAGTTTCACTGCATGTCCATAGGCGTCGCTGTACGACTCGCCGAACTGCACGACTTCGACGGTCGCCCCGCCATGTGCGCGTACCGCATCGACTTTCACCTGCGGGGTTGTGACGGGCACCACGATGATCGCCTTCACCCCCATGCGGGCCGCCGACAACGCGACGCCCTGCGCATGATTGCCCGCCGACGCGGTAATGACACCCCGCTCCAGCGCATCCGCCGGAATATGCGCCATCTTGTTGTACGCGCCGCGCACCTTGAATGAGAACACCGGCTGGTTGTCCTCACGCTTCAGATAAACCGGATTACGCAGCCGTGCCGACAGATTCGGCGCGCGTTCGAGTTCGGTCTCGCGGGCCACGTCGTAGACGCGCGCGGTCAGGGTTTTCTTCAGGTAGTCGTGGCGCAAGGCAACGCTATCAGCGGCTTCCGCGACCTGTTTGAGTTCGTGTAACGGCAAGGCATGCTCCTGTGCGGCAAGGACAAGTCATCAAAGAGATCACCAGGAGGCAGGCAGAAAGCGGACATAAAAAAACCCGCCTCGTGGGGCGGGTTTTTGTCACTGCGTATCAGACGCGCGCTAACCCACCATTCGATGAATGGTGCTAATAATCAGCGCAATACGGATGTCGAGGCAGTTCATGCGTTCGATCTTCGTTGACTTGACGGGCTTTGTCAATCCCTGTTCGTTACATCGGGCAGCGTGGTCTAGAGGCCGCGCGAGGGCAGCCGCGCTGCGCAGCATCCTTAATTACGCACGCCGCTTTGCTTGCGGAAAGCGTCCAGAATGCGACGCTCCAGCGCGTTGTAGTCGCGGCCGAAGTGATGATCGCCCGAGGTGCGAATCACCTCGACGCCGGTGTTGGCCAACGCCGGACACAAGGTGTCCTTCTCGTCTTCACCGTAGAAGCACTGCACGATCGTGGGCGGTACGCGTGCAAATTCCGGCTGCACCTTCAAGGCTTTGTCGCTCGCCGGCATACCGAGCCAGCCGCCCACGCGAATCTGGAAATCGGCGTCGGGCGCGAAACCGAGCAACGCAATCAGCGACACTTTCGCGCGCAGCGCTTCAGGCAGGCGGTTATAGGCGAACGGCATCACGTCGGCGCCGAACGAATAGCCGACGAGCGCAATATGCTCCGCATGCCAGCGCGTGCCATAGGTCTGCATCACGCGCGCCAGATCGCGGCTCGTCTGCGCCGGGGTCTTTTCGCTCCAGAAGTAACGCAGGCTGTCGATGCCGATCACCGACACACCGTCTTTCTGCAAGGCGAGCGAGATGGTCTTGTCGAGATCGCGCCAGCCGCCGTCGCCGGAAATCACGATCGCCATGAGGCCGTTCGGATGCGCAGCGGGCAATTCAATCAGCGGCAGATCGGAGACGTCGTCATCGTTCGTCGACGCTGTCTGCAAATGCGGCGCGACCATGGCAACAAGCCGCGTGCGATCGCCGTTGCCAGGGGTCGCCTTTTCGACGAAGCCCGGCACCTTGTCGCGGATGATCGTCGGGTCCGGCGGGCACGGTTGGAAGCGCGAATCCAGCGTGCGCTCCGCATCGACCGAGACCGCGCCGGCAACCGTATTCGACGGCGCCTGTTCGAGCACATGCATCGCCAGCGTCGCGCCCTGCCCCGTACCCGCGACGATCGGCGCGAAATAGCGGCTCGATTGCGATTGCCGTTCGAGTTGATGGCTCAAGGCTTCAGCGTCGCCCACCAGTTGATGGCAGGCTTCCTTTTTCGCGCTCAGATTGGCCGCGTAGCGCGCCGTATCCACGCCGACGGTCAACGCCCCGGCCTTGGCCAGCGCATCGGCGGTTTGCTGGTCGGCGGCACTCCAGCCGCTCGCCGCGGAGTAAAGCACCACGAAACCGCGCAAGGGACCGGCCGGCTGCGTCACCGTCACGTCGCCATAACGGCCGCCGGACACGGTGGTGGTTGCGGCCAAAGCGGCCGCGCTGCCAACAACTAGGCCCGCCGCCACGGCGAGCCTGAAAAACGGATGCAATGTCATGAACGCCGGCCTCCTGCCAGCAATGACAGGTCCGCGAGCGTGAAGAACACGCCCACCGAACCTGACGCCGCGAGATAGCGCGGCTCCCAATGCGGCTGGAACTTGCTCTTGAAAGCGCGCAGACCGCGGAAGTTATAGAAGCGGCCGCCGAAGCGCCACACGATGCCCGCCAGCCGATGCCAGCGCGACGCGAGCGGTGTCGGCTGCATGCCGGAGAGCGGCGCAATGCCGAGACTGAGCGAGCGGAACCCCGCCTGCTTCAGATGCAGCGCCAGCTGGGTGAACAGATATTCCATCGCATACGGCGACGCGCTTTCCACGTGCCGCATCACGCCGACCGTCGCTTCGGTGTTCATATCGGTCGTCATGAAAGTCACGAACGCGGCCGGCTCGCCGTTCTGGCGCACCAGCATCACGGATTGCGCCGCGAGGTATTCGTCGGTAAACGCCGCCACCGAGAAGCTCTTTTCGCGCGCGTCACGGCTATCGAGCCAGCCGTCGGAAATCTCGCGCAACGTCTCGAGCGACGCCGGCACATCGGCCTGATCGATCACTTCGACGGTAAAGCCGTCACGTTCGCCACGCTTGAGCGCATAGCGCAGATGCGCGCGATGCGAGCCCTTCAGGTCGAAATCGTCGAGCACCACGTGGGCTTCTTCGCCGAGCTTCATCAGCGTGAGGCCGGCATCGAGGTAAAGCGGCAAGGCATTGGCGCGCACCTGATAAAACGCGGCGCGGCCGCCGTGCGCATGCGCAAGCGCGACGAACTTGCTGATCAGGCCGGCCCACTCCTCGCGCGGTCCAACCGGATCGTGAAGCGCGGCCCACGTGCGGCCATTTTTTGCGTACATCAGGAAGGCTTCGCGCGATTCGGAAAAGAGGAAGCTCTTGTCTCCCATCAGCGCGAGACCGGCGTCGCTGCGCTCCTGGGCGCGCACGATGCGCGCCGCGTCCTGCAGATCCTGCGGAGCGGGCATGACGAAACGGCCTGCCGCGGGGCGCAGCAACTGCCAGAAGGAAAAAGTGGCGGCGAACAGGCTGGCGGCCAGGGTCGCGCGCAACGCACGCGGTGCACGTTCGTCGAAAGCGAATTGCCACCACAGGTCGCGCGTGTACGGCACGTCGCGGAACGCAAACAGCATCACCCACACGGCAAGCGCGAGCACCATCGCCACCGACACCAGCCAGCCCGCCGTAAAGCGCTCGGCAAACAGCGACGAATGACGGTTGAAACGGCGGCGCGTGGACAGCAGCAGCGCGATCAGCATGCCAAGCACGCTCGCTTCCACGAACGCGAGACCTTTGGTGAGCGAGAGCGCGAGGCTCAGCACCGCCAGCAGCAAGGTCATCCACCACGCGGCATCCAGACGCCGCAGCAAACCGCGCGCGACGAACAACAGCAGCACGCCGAGCACGCTGCACAGCATCTGCGAGCTTTCGAGCACCCACAGCGGCAGCACGTCGCGCAGAATCCGGATGCGCTGCCAGAACGCGGGGGTCGCGCTGGAAATCACCAGCATGCCGCCCACGACGAAAGTCACCAGGCTCAGGAACAGCGGCGCGAGTTTGTAGGCGCCTGCCGCGTGCCGCAGCGGCAGGCGGCTTTTCAGCGCGCGGCCTTCGAAGCCGGCGAGCAGCGCGGCCGAAACGATCAGCGGCACGCCGAAGTAAATCGCGCGATACGCGAGCAGCGCGGCGACCATCTGATGCGTTTGCACGCTGCCGTTCAGCGTGAACACCATCGCGGCTTCGAACACGCCGACGCCGCCAGGCGTGTGACCGATCATGCCGAGCAGCATCGCGGCGGCATAGACGGTGATGAAGGTCACGAAGCTGACGTCCGCGTGCGGCAGCAGCGCCCACAGCGCGAGGCCCGCGGCCACCACATCGAGCACGGCGAGGGCCACTTGCGCGAGCAGATCGCGGCGCGCCGGGATATCGAATGACAGCCACTGCCAGCGCGTGCGGATCGGGCGCGTGTCGCGGCGGCAGGCCGCGGCCCCGAGTCCGAGCACGACGAGCAGCGCCGCGCCACCCCAGCGCAGCGTGAGCGGCGGCAGATGCAGCATCGTCGCCAACAAGTCGGCGAGGCACACAATGCCGAGCGCCGTCATCAACACCAGTGCGAGCGCCAGCGAGACGCTCGTGAACACGGTCATGCGGCCGATCTGTGCCGGCGTGACGTTTGACACACCGTAGACGCGCACGCGCACGGCGCCGCCCGTCAGCGCCCCGAAGCCGGTCGCATTGCCGAGCGCGGAGCCCGCGGTTGCGCCAATCCACAATGCCGCGCGCGGCACCGCCACACCGAGGTAGCGCAAACCGACCGCGTCCCGCCCGACCAGCGCGATATAGCTGAGCGTGGTCGCGCCGAGCGCCGCGGCCCACTCACCTGCCGTCAGGTGACGCAGCTGGCGCATGATCGAACGATAGTCGACCGCTTGTGAAAGATGTTGCAAGACGAGCAGCAGCAGCCCGCAAATAACGAGCGCGAGCAAGGGCGAGAGGATGCTCCGCTTGCCAAGCGTCTTCGATATACGGTCGAACATCGCGCCTGGCTGGTCGAATTTGTAGTTATATCGGTGGAACATGGTCAATGCGGACCTTCGAGAGCTGTCGTGGCGACGGGTCGTCTGTCACGGCGTCGCCTTACTTTGGCGATTACAAATGGATAACGGCAAAGTGTTGAAAAGGTTGACAGTGTCAGCCAATGCCAGTGAATTCGTCGGGTTTTAACCTGGGCCGGTCATTGAGGCGAAACGCACTTCACCGCATGACGGAGCGTATGGCAGAGCGATATGGCCGATAAAACGGTCGATATTGCCGATTGGCTTGGCGTGCTGATGAGGACCGCTGTGCTCGACAAGGGGATGGATTTTAAACGCTTATGGAAGATCGCGAGACAAAGATTCGACGTGGCGTCGATATCGCTCGATCGCGCACCGTTTTAAAGGCTGATTCGCTCCATCAAGATTTTCGCGTCGCGTGCCGTAATCGAGATCAATAGCACGGCGCAATGTTGGTTTTCGCGGCGGAAATGGTGGCAACTGAAGGAGAACGATGATGGCAGATCAGGATTGGGTGATGGCCGGTGTGTATCTGGTCGGATTGGTGTCGATGGCGCTTCTGATGAGCGCGTTGTCCGCGCGAGCGACCAGAATGCAGCGCGTGGTTGCGTCGCGTATCAGGAAGTAACGCACGGGCTCGGCGCGTACCGGCAATCCAGAGGTAGCCCTCCAGCGTCCTGAAGCGGTTTGGTGCTCTAATCGATGACGATGCATCGATTCCGAAGCACGCTTCCCTCAGGACAGGAGACACGGATTGACGAACGAACAACAGCTGGAACGCTGGCTCGCACGCGAGCAGGAAGTATTGGCGACGCTTAACGCCGGCCCGGGCCCCGGCGTCGCAAGCCCCGAACAGGTGGCGGGCAAGACCGGTCTGGAAGTCATGCAGGCGATGATGAACGCGGAACTGCCCTACGCCGCGATTGCACGCACGCTCGACTTTACGATCGTCGAAGTCAGTGCCGGGCAAGCGGTCTTTCAGGGCACCCCGCTCGAGCAGCATCTGAATCCACTGGGCACCGTGCACGGCGGCTGGATCGCCACCCTGCTCGATTCGGCGCTAGGCTGCTCGGTGCATACGATGATGGCGCCGGGCCGCGGCTACACCACCGCCGAGCTGAGCGTGAATTACGTGAAAGCCGTCACGCCGCGCGTGCAACGCGTGCGCGCCGAAGGCAAGGTGATTCATTGCGGACGGCAACTGGCCACGGCGGAAGCTCGCCTCGTCGGCCCCGACGGCACGCTCTACGCACATGCCACGACGACCTGTCTGGTGTTCGAGATCCCGAGCCGCTAACGATACGGTCACGGTCGAAACCGCCGGTTGCTTGCCACGGTCGGTGACTTGGCGGCAGTCCGGCTATGCAAGCGCCCGTGCTGCCACTGGCGCGTCGCGATGCTTACTGCGGACGGCGATGCGCTTCGGCGATCACAGCGCAGTTTTGCAAATGCAGGTTCAGCGCGTGCAGAGCCAGTGCGCGGAGCTTGCCCAGAAACGTGTTAGCGGCGGGTGCAGTGCGGACAGCGGCGTTGGAAGCGGTGTTCATGGTGGACTCCTGTATAGGGTTTATACCTAGGCAATAACCCGATTATAGTCCTCTCGTGCCGCACCGCAACAAATATCAATAATCTCGCCGGCATGTTGTGCGACGGTCACATCCGCGATCCTCGCAATCTCGAAAAGGGTCGGCATCAGGCGCTCCACTATTAACCATCCGCACCGTACAGGTGCAATAATGTCGCCTTTGCCTGCGGCCTTCCGCCGCAGATCGCCCGCCCCTCCATGACCGTCGTTCAGAAAGCCCTGATTGCGCCCCTTATCGTCGCATGCGCGATGTTCATGGAAAGCGTCGATGCGAATGTGATCGTCACCGCCTTACCGGTCATGGCGCGCGACTTCGGGCGCGATCCGGTCACACTGAAAATCGCGGTAACGAGCTATGTGCTCGGTCTCGGTGTGTTTATCCCGGTGTGCGGCTGGCTCGCGGACCGTTTTGGTGCGCGCACGATTTTCCGCACCGCGATCGGCATCTTCGTGACCGGATCGCTCCTGTGCGCCGCGTCGAACTCCCTGCCCACCTTCACCCTCGCCCGTTTCGTGCAAGGCGTCGGCGGCGCGATGATGGTGCCGGTCGGGCGGATCATCATCTTTCGGGTGGTGCACAAGTCCGACTTCATCCGCGCGATGAACTATCTGAGCGTCCCGGCGCTGCTCGGACCGGCGGCCGGACCGCTGCTCGGCGGCTTCATCACCACCTATCTGCACTGGCGCCTGATCTTCTTCATCAATGTGCCGATCGGCATTCTCGGTATCTATCTGACCAACCGGTATATCGCCAACACGCGCGAACCGGATCCGGGACCGCTCGACTGGATCGGTTTTTTTCTGTCGGCGGCCGGCGCTGTGCTGCTTCTGCTCGGACTGTCGCTGGTCGGCGGCGAACTCATGTCGAATCGGGACGCGTTCGGCATGTGTGCGAGCGGCGCGGCGCTGCTGGTGGTCTACGTCGCGTACGCCCAGCGCGTCAAAATGCCCTTGCTCGATCTGCGCTTCTTCAAGGTGCCGACTTTTCAGGCGAGCGTGCTCGGCGGCTCACTGTTTCGCATCGGCCTCGGTGCGTTGCCCTTTCTGCTGCCGCTGATGCTGCAGGAAGGACACGGCATGAGCGCGTTCGAGTCCGGCCTGATTACCTGTGCGTCCGCGTTCGGCGGCATGTTCATGCGTACGTTCGCCTCGCGCGTGCTGCATCGCTTCGGCTTCCGTTCGGTGCTGGTGGTCAACGCGGCGCTGTCAGGCATTGCGATCGCGGCGTGCGGACTGTTTTTCCCCGGCACGCCGACCTGGATCATCTGGTTCGTGGTGTTGCTCGGCGGTTTCTTCCCCGCGCTGCAATTCACGAGTCTCAACTCGCTGACTTACGCGGAAATCGCCAGCCGCGACGTGGGCCGCGCGACGAGTCTCGGCAGCGTCGTGCAGCAGATGTCGCTCGGCCTGGGCGTGACGGTGGGCGGTATCGTGCTGCAGATTTCACGCGTGCTGCACGGACATCCGGGCATCATGTGGTCGGATTTCTGGCCCGCGTTTCTGGTGGTAGGCCTGTGCTCATTCGCGTCGATTCCGGTCACGCTGCGCATGCCGCATCGCGCGGGTGAAGAGATCTCGCGAGGCGGTCGAGGCTAACGCCCGCGTTTATCCCCCGCGTCTATCCCGTCGCCCACGCGAGGAGCGTGTCGCCGAAGCCATCGCGTGCGCGCGTCACCGTACGCGCGCTCGTGATCACGCGCGGTGCGGCGCTCCATGCGATGCTGGCCCCCGTCTCGATCAACCGGTCGACAAGCGCGACGTCTTCACGGCACGTGAGCGGTGGAAAGCCACCGGCTCGTCGATACGCCTCGGCTGAGACGCCGAGATTGGCGCCATGCACGTGGCGATGACCGTCCGCGTCCACATAGGTCTTGCGAAAATATTCGCGCACGCTGTGCGGATGAGCGGTCCAGTCGTCGACGGCAATCGAGCCGCACACCGCGTCCGTGCCGAGCGACAACTGCGCGACCAGCCAGCCTGGTGACACGCGGCTGTCGGCGTCGGTGAAGGCTAGCCAGCGAGCGCCGTCCGCCAGCAGGTAGTCGGCGCCCGCCGCACGCGCGATACCGACATTGCGCGCCTTTAGCGTCAACGTCTCGACGCCATAAGCACGCACGATCGCCTCCGA
Organism: Paraburkholderia sp. SEWSISQ10-3 4; assembly: GCF_030464785.1. Lineage (NCBI taxonomy): Bacteria > Pseudomonadati > Pseudomonadota > Betaproteobacteria > Burkholderiales > Burkholderiaceae > Paraburkholderia > Paraburkholderia sp. SEWSISQ10-3 4. The sequence continues at coordinate 86,110 of NZ_JALPRI010000025.1, read as the reverse complement.
AAAATCGCTGCAAGCGTCGAGCACGACGACAAGCCGCACGACCTCGTCAACCAGATCCGCGTGTCGCGCTGCTTCGATCAACGCGGCAAGACAAGGCGCCAGCAACGCCTCTTCGTTATGCGCCGGAACGATTACGCCGATCATAGAAGCCCCTCGCACTGTGCAACCGAACGTGCGTCGCGCGACCAGACGTCGATCAACAGATCGGCTTCGTCGTGATGCGCGAGACGTGATAGACCACAACGCGCATCGAACAACGCGTGCGCGGTATCGGCATTCTCCAGCGCCTCGGTAAACGGACGGCGCCAGTGGCAAGCGAGCAGCGTGCCGTCCGGCGTGAGCGATGCAGCGATGCGCGCGGCCAGCATTTCAAGGTCGGCGGCATCAAGGTAATAGGCAAATTCGCTGATGACGATCAGGTCGAACGGCGCCGTTGCGGTCGGCCATTCGTGCGGAACCGTGCACTGTTCGACGCGAACCTGCCGCATACCGGCAACACGTTCGCGTGCAAGACGCACCGCTGTTTCGTGCAGATCGGCGGCGAGCAGCCCATCACAGCGGGTCGCGAGTTCGGCCGTCAGTTCCCCGTTCGCACAGCCCGGCTCGAACGCGTTGCGATAACGCGGACGCGGCAACAGCGCTAGCGTGAGCGAACGCTTGCGGCGCTCGTACCAGCCCTGGCGCAACTTCCACGGGTCGTCGCTGCCTTTGTAGAGTTCGTCGAAGTACGCCGTAGAGGTCATGTCAGCGGCCCTCCATGCATCGCGTCAGAGCGTCCACGGCGCACCTCCGTCTGCAGCGTTGGCGTCGAACTTTGTCTTGGCGGTCAACTCGCCGAGCGCGGCAAGATCGCGTTCGGCGTGGCTCTGCCTCAGGAACACCGGCAGGTCCGCCAGCGCGCGGGCGAAGCGCGCATCGCGGCACAACGGACCCGCGCCGAGCGTGCGCGTGGCGTGACACATCACAGCTGTCGCCGCTTCTTCAACGACGAGGCGTGCGCGCATGACCTCACGCTGCGAGTCGGCTTGTGGGTTCGCGTCGATATGGGCGGCAGTTTCGCGCAGCACCGCTGCGGCGCCGGCCAACGCGACATCGACCGCGCCGAGGTGGGCGAGCCGATGTGCGTCGACACGCTGCGTGGACGCTTCGCGCAACGTCCGGCCGATCTGCGTGGCGGCGCCGTACCAGCACGCGGCAATGCCGGCGCCGCCGTGCCAGAAGCCCGGCCGGCGCACGTATGCATGGGCCGCGCCCACGCGTGTGGCCGGTGTCTGATCGAAGGTGACGTCAGCGCTAGCGGTTGCCTGCATGCCGATCGCCTGCCACTTCGATGTGTCGATCGAAATCGACTCGTGATCCATCGCGACGGCCGCCAGCACGGGTTCATCGTCGAGCCAAACGGTGACGAGCGCGTGACTGACTACACCCGCGCCCGAACACCAGGCTTTTGTGCCACTCAGATACAGTTGCCCGGCGTCGTCTGTACGAGCCTCGCGATTGCTGGCCTTCACGCGCGCGTCAGGCGGCTCCGCGGCCCACACCCCCCAGCGGCTGCCCAGAAGCGGCGCGGGTCCGTGCAACTCGGCGAGAATCGCCAGCGCATCGGTATGCCCTTCGAACAGTTTGACCAGACCGAGATCGCACGTCGCAACCGCAGCCAGGGTACGCCAGCGCATGAGAGTCTGCCCGTGTCCTGGCAACGGTGCGAAGGGCAAACGGTCGTAGCCTCGCCGGATCAATGCGCGCAAAACATCGCCCAGTGCGGCAGGGTCGCTCGCATCGAATTGCCTGTCATGCAGAAAATGGTCGAGCGGCTCGGCAGAACGCGCAGCGTCCTCCCCGGCGAGTACCGCATGAGGATCACGAGTGCGGGTTCTGCTGATTTTTTCCGGCTGCCGCGCACTCATGCCGGCCGTACGATCACGCGTATCGAGCATCGCGTCTCCCTGAATCTGTTCGATCTGTGCGCACGGACTTTTGCTAGCCGCAGCGCGTGCAGACCGACAGCAAGCGGCGTGCCGCAGGCGTCTGACACCTGGGACACGCCGCAATATTTCAGGGCTTATAGCGCGCTAAGGACAGCGCACCGCGCACTCGTATGAGGAAGCGCGCATTGACGGCTAGCCGGGACCGCGCGGCCGGCGCCGCGTTTCCGCCTGCTCCAGCACCGCCTCGAATAGCGCGAGTTCCACCGGCTTGACGAGGTGGGCGTGAAATCCAGCTGATTGGGTCCGTTCGCGATCGCTTGCGTGACCGAAGCCGGTCATGGCGGCGAAGACCGTGTCGGACAGCGTGGGCATTGCGCGCAATGCCTCGAGCGTCGCGTAACCATCCATTTTTGGCATCGCAAGGTCGATCAAGGCAAGGTGAGGCACGAGGCGCGGCGCAACAGCGAGCGCCTGCGGGCCGTCGTAGGCAATGCGGACTTCGTGGCCTTTGAGTTCGAGCAGCATGGCGAGGCTGTCGGCGGAGTCGCGATTGTCGTCCACCAGCAGAATACGCAACGGTGACACCGCGTTTCCTGCCATGTCGGCCTGATCGGCCTGCTCTGCGGGCAGCGCTGCGGCAAACGGCAAACTGAGCGTGAACGAGCTGCCGCACCCCGCGCCCTCGCTGCTCGCGATGATGCTTCCACCATGCAATTCGACCAGCGATTTGCACAGTGTGAGGCCGATGCCGAGGCCACCTTCGCCGAGGCTTTGCCCTTCCTTTTCCTGCGCGAACAGCTCGAAGATCGCATCGAGCGAACGTGCCGGAATGCCGCGGCCATGATCGCGCACCTCCAGCACAGCCATCTGATGATCGACCCGTCCGAAGATCTCGATGCGGCTGCCCGGCGGCGAAAACTTCGACGCGTTATGCAGCAGGTTTTGCAGCACCTGTACGAGCCGCGTTGTATCACCGTGCACGATCAGCGGCTCGACCGGCATATGCGTCCCCACACTCTGCTCCCGTGAGTCAGTAAACGGTCGTGCCGCTTCGATCGCACGCGCGACCACTTCGGCCAGATCGACGCGCGCGAGGCGCAACTCGACCTTGTCCGACATGATGCGGCCGACGTCGAGCAGATCGTCGACGAGACGCGTGAGGTGCGTGACCTGGCGGTCGATCAGATCGCGCGAGCGTGCCAGCGTTGGACTCACGCCCGCTTCGAGTTGCATCACGCCGATCGCGTTACGCACCGGCGCAAGCGGATTGCGCAACTCGTGCGCGAGGGTCGCGAGAAACTTGCGCATGCGCTCGCTGGAGCGCGCCAGTTCTTCGCGCTCACGGCGCTCGGTCAGATCGCGTGTGACTTTGGCGAAACCACGCAGCCGGTTCGATTCGTCATACACCGCCGTGATGTTGACGTTGGCCCAGAAGGTCGTGCCGTCCTTGCGCACGCGCCAGCCCTCGTCTTCGACCTGACCGAGCTGCCTCGCGATCGCCAGTTCGCGCGCGGGTTTGCCAGCCGCGGCTTCTTCGCGCGTGTAGAAGTTCGAGAAATGCTGGCCGATGATTTCGTCGCGCGTATAGCCTTTGATGCGCGCGGCGCCTGCGTTCCAGCTCACCACATAGCCGTCCGGATCGAGCATGAAAATCGCGTAGTCTTTCACGTTGTCGACCAATAGACGGAAGCGCTCCTCGCTCTGTCGCAACGCCTCCACAAACGCGCGCTGGGTGGTCAGATCGCGGGTAATCTTGGCGAAGCCGGTCAGCACACCCGACTCGTTGCGCACCGCCGTAATGACCACGTTGCACCAGAAGGTCGTACCGTCTTTGCGAACCCGCCAGCCTTCGTCCTCGAAGCGGCCAGTCAGCGCGGCCTGCTGCAACTCGTAAGCGGGCCAGCCGCGCGCCACGGCTTCCGCAGGGTAGAAACGCGAGAAGTGTTCGCCGATGATTTCGTGCGCCGCGTAGCCCTTCAGTTTTTGCGCGCCGGCATTCCAGCTGACGATATATCCCTTCGGATCCAGCAGGAAGATTGCGTAGTCTTCGATCGATTGGACCAGCGACCAGTAATCGACCTCAGCCGGCGCGTTCGCACGAAGCACGGGCGGCTCGTCAGCGGTCTCGCCGTTGTCTCCTGCGGGGTGGACGTCGGTCTTGTTCATGGTGAAAAGCGTCTATTGGTATGTTCAGGCAGCATACACTGGCTCACCTCCATGTTTGGGGTATTGCCCACTCATTGTCCAACGTCGTTGACCAACGTTGGTGGGCTGAATCAGACGACGACCACGCCGCGGAACTCGACCCTCAATGCCCCCCAGCGCCAGCCGCCGCGGCCGCGCTGGCCTTGTCCGGCTTCGTCAACCAGATCAACGGAATGATCACCACGAAAATCACGGCGGAAAGCCAGAAAATATCGTTCAGACCGAGCATCGCAGCCTGTGCGTTCATCGACTGTTCGAAGAACGCCATCGCCTGAGAAGCGCTTCCGCCCAGCGCCGCTTGCGCGGCGTCCAGCGCGGAAGTGAACGTCGGATTGTTCACACTTGTCTGCTCGGCCAGCTGCGCATGATGCAAGATCGTGCGGTCATTCCAACCCGTAGTAGCAAGCGACGTTCCCGCTGCCCCCGCAAACACCCGCGCAAAGTTCGACAATCCCGCGGCGGCCGGAATCTTGTCGGGGGTGAGGCCGGAAAGAATGATCGCCGTCAGCGGCACAAAGAACAATGCGGTCGGAATACCTTGCAGCAGAGTCGGTAAAACCAGGGTCCACGTGTCCACGCCCGTCGTGTAATGCGAGCGCATGAAAAACACGCCGGCGAACCCGAGAAACGCCAACGTTGCCAACACGCGCGCATCCGACTTCGGCATGATCTTCGCCATTACCGGAGCAAGAATTACAGCAAAAACGCCAAGCGGCGCGGTAGCCAGACCGGCGTCCACCGACCGGTAGCTCAGATACTCCTGCATCCACTGCGGCAACAGAACAAGGTTGGAGAAGAACACCGCGTACGCCACCGAAATCGCAATCGTGCCGCCCAGAAAATTACGCCCTCCAAACAATCGCAAGTCGATGATCGGATTCTTCTCGGTCAACTCCCAGATCAGAAAGAACAGAAAACTGATCGCCGCGAATACGGTCAGCGCGACAATCACGGGCGAATTGAACCAGTCGAGGTCCTTGCCCTTGTCGAGCATGATCTGCAGCGAGCCCACCCATGCGATCAGCGAGAGCAGCCCTATCTTGTCGATCGGCAAGCGCTTGGTCGGGGTTTCGCGCGTGCGGTAGATCGCCCAGGTCACGCCTGCTGCAAAGAGGCCTACCGGAATATTGATGTAGAAGATCCATGACCACGAGTAGCTATCGGTAATCCAGCCGCCGAGCGCCGGACCGGCGATGGGGCCGACCGTCGCCGTCATGGCCCACAACGCCAAAGCGTGCGAGCTCTTTTCCCGCGGATACGAGCCGAGCAGAATCGCTTGCGACAGCGGAATCAACGGACCCGCCACCGCACCCTGCACGATCCGCGCCGCGAGCAGTACCGGCAGCGTCGGCGCTATGCCGCACAACCATGACGAGAGGACGAACAACAGAATTGCCCACACGAACAGTTTGATTTGCCCGACGCGCTGCGTGAGCCAGCCCGTTAACGGAATCGCAATCGCGTTGGCCGCGGCGAACAGCGTAATCACCCACGTCCCCTCGTCCACCGACACACCAAGATTGCCCGCAATGGTCGGAATCGCGACGTTCGCGATCGATGAATCAAGCACGTTCATAAACGTGGCCAATGCCACGGCAAGCGTCGCCAGCACGAGCTTGCCGCCGGTCAGAGGCGGGAGCGCTGCGGCGTTGGGCGATCCATTCATTTCGTCACCTATCGAAGAAGGCTAATGTCTGACTTGTCAGCTAATTGGTTAAAAAAACGGGCGTCGGGAGATCGCCCGTTCAACCTGCTATCCGTGCTGCGTTCTTTGGTGTCGCGCTTGCCGCTACAGCACGTGCCGATGGCATGTTCTGCGCGATGATCCTGGCGATTTCGGCGTCGGCGTCGGCGCCGTACTGGGCGAACACGTCCGTGCGATACGTGGTGTTGATTGCCGCGCCCAGTTGGGTGCCCGACTCGTCACGCGTTTCGACATCCACTTGCATCGACAGGCCGATCCGCAGCGGATGCGCGTTGAGTTCGTTCTGGTCGAGCTGGATTCGCGCCGGGAGACGCTGGACGACTTTGATCCAGTTGCCGGTCGCGTTCTGCGCGGGCAACACGGCGAATGCTGCGCCCGTACCCGCCGAGAAACCGACCACGTGGCCGTGATACTTGACGCTTGACCCATATACATCGGCGGTCAGCGTGACTGGCTGGCCAATGCGCATGTGTTTCAACTGGCCTTCCTTGAAGTTCGCATCGACCCACACACCGTCGAGCGGCACGATCGCCATCAACGGCGTGCCCGGCGCCACGCGTTGACCGACCTGCACCGAGCGGCGCGCCACATAGCCCGTGACCGGCGCGGGCAACGTGTTGCGCGCGTAACTCAGGTACGCGTCGCGCACTTTCGAGGCGGCGGCCTGCACGTTCGGATGCAGTTCGACCGACGTGCGGTCGGTCAGCGCGTGGTTAGCTGCGGCCTGCTGACGAGCGGCGTCGGCCGCGGCTTGTGCGGAGCTCACGGCGTCGCGCGCATGGGCGATGTCCTCACCGGATACCGCGCCCGTTTCGGCAACGGCCTGGCGGCGCTTGAGGTCGTCTTCGGCGCGCGCGAGATCGGACTGACGTTGCGCGACGGTCGCGGCGTAGAAATCGTTGTTCACGTAGAGACCGCTGACCTGTCTCACGGTCTGGCCGAGCGTCGCTTCGGCGTTCGACAGCGCGACTTTCGCATCGGCGTTATCGAGCGTCACGACCGGTGCGCCCTGCTTGACGATCTGCGTGTCGTCGGCGTTCACCGCCACCACGGTGCCGCTCACTTGCGGCGTTAGCTGGACGAGATTGCCGTTGACGTAGGCATCGTCGGTCGACTGGTGGTACTGGCCGTTCGTGATGTAGTAGGCGCCGTAACCCGCGCCGGCCAACACGACGGTGGCTGCCAGCAAGGCGAGCAGCAGCTTGCGCTTCGCAGGCGCCCGCACCTGCTGGGGCTGGTCCGCGTCCGCCGTCTCGCGGTTGGTGGTGATCGTATCGCTCATTTTGTGGGTCCTGACAGAAAGTGAAAGCGTCGCGATGGCGTCTTAGCGGGTGGCGACGACGGGGTTGGTTTGTACTGCCGAAGTGGCCGAACTGGCCGGGGTTGCCGACGCGGCCACGCTGCCCTGTGCGCTCGAATCGGCGTTGTCGGTATAGCCGCCGCCCAGTGCAGCGGCCAGCGCAATCTGCTGATCGCGACGGTTCATCGTCAGATTCGCGACCTGCTGGTCGGCAGCGAGCGCCGTGGTGTCGGCATTCAGTACCGTCAGCTGATTCGTAAGACCGGCCTTGTACTGCGTGAGCGCCAATTGATCGGCGCCGCGGGCGGCTTCCTGGGCGGCTTGCGCGTCGCCCAGTTGCTCATCGGTCGAACGGATTTGCGCGAGTTGCGTCGCGACTTCTGAGAGCGCGGTGACGAGCGTCTGGTTATACGTCGCGACGGCATAGTCGAAGTCGGCATACCGGCCCTTCAGTTGCGCGCGCAACTGACCGCCGTCGAAGATCGGCAGATGGATCGCAGGACCCGCCGATGCCGTGCGGCTCGCTGCGCTCAGGAAGCGGCCGAAGCCAAACGCGTCGAGACCAATCGCAGCGCTCAGATTGATGTCGGGGTAGAACTCAGCCTTGGCTTCCTTCACGTCATGCGTGAGCGCGTCGACGCGCCATCTGGCGGCGACCAGATCCGGACGACGGCTCACCAGGTCGGCAGGCAGGTTGTCCGGCAGACTTACTTCGTCACCGATTCCGAGCGTTGGGCGCGCAATCGCGAGGCCACGGTCCGGGCCGGCGCCAAGCAAGGCGGCCAGTTGATAACGGGTGGTGAGGATGCTGCCGTCGAGCGACGCCAACGTCGCGCGACTCGTGGCGAGGTTCGCTTGCGCCGTCTTGCGCTCGACCTGGGTGTCGAGCCCTGTTGCAATGCGGCCGGCGGTGATGCGGTCGATCTGCTCGCGTTGCGTGACCTCCTGCTGCGCGATGTCGCGTAGCGCGTACAGACGGGCCAACTGGTTATAGGCCCGTGCCGTTGCGGACGTCAGCGACAATCTGACGACTTCGGCATCCGCCTCGCTCGCCTGCAGTTGAGACAGCGAGGCCTTGAGCGCCTCGCGATTCTTGCCCCACAAGTCGAGATCATAGGAAGCGGATAACAGGCCCTGGTTCTCCGATTGCCATGAACCGCCATACGGCGGCGGCACCAGCGCCGTGCCCGAATACTGCTGGCGCGTGAACGAATAGGTGGCGCCGACTTTCGGCATCGTGCTGGCCTTTGCCGTGTCGCTATACGCAGCGGCCGCGGCAACGCGTGCCCGGGCCTGTTCAATCGACGGATTGCCCTTCAGCGCTTCCACAAGCAAGGCCTTCAGTTGCGCGTCGCCGAACTGATCGGCCCAATCGGCGGCGGGCCAATGGCCGTGATCCGCGGGGAGGCTTTGTTGCGTCGCGTAGGTCTGCGGCTGCGCCATCTGTTTGTCGCTCGAGATGCCGGCATAGTTCACGCAAGCCGACAGCGTGGCCGCGAAGATTGCCGTCACGCCCGCCTTCGCGATGCGTGACCTGGCTGCCTGCCTATTTAGCTGCAATATCATTTGCTGACCTGTCAGATATTAGGGTAAAAAAATGGCTGCAATCGTTCGCAGCGCTGTTTGCCTCGTGCTTGCTAGTCTTCGAGAAACTTGTTCAGCAGGCGGCGCAATTCCTCAAATTCGGTTTTGGTGAATTTCCTCAAACGCGCGTTCAGCACCGTCGGCGCAATCTGCGGCAGACGCGCCGCAACGACCTCCCCTGCCTTCGTCAACTTCAGATTGACGACGCGCCGGTCCTCGATGCTGCGCGAGCGCTCGAGCAGACCTTTGGTCTCGAGCTTGTCGAGCATGCGGGTCATCAAACCCGTGTCGATACCGAGATGTTTGGACAACTCGAACGGCGTGGCCGCAATGTCCTGACGCAACGACAGCAGGATGCCCATTTGCTGGCTGGTGATATCCAGATCCTTGAGCGCGGCGTCCATTTCCGTAATCAACACGTTGCGCGCCTTGTTGATGGCGAATCCCACGCTGTTTGTCAAACCGAAACTCTCCGGGGTGTAGTGCTCCATGCGTCGCTCCTTCCTGGTTGGAAGCAATATATCTGCAAAGTCAGATACTGTCAAATTTAAATTCGCAGAAGTCAGATTTCTCAACGCAAGACGGGATGGCAAGGATGATCAGACGAATGCACGGCACGTGGCCGACGCCCGCGGAGCACGGTCTCCCGCGCCCGCTGAACGGTTGGTTATTGTCCCCGGTCAGCCCGCCGCGCCGACCTTTTCCGCCAGCTTCGCGTCGTAACTGGAATGGACGTGCACCCGCTTCTTCTCCGGATAGGCGTACGTGTACGCCTTGCGCAGCGCCAGCGACGCTTCGTGAAAACCGGACAGAATCAGCTTCTGCTTGTTCGGATAGTTGGCGATGTCGCCGACCGCGAAGATGCCGGGCCGCGAGCTTTCGTAGTTGGACGTATCCACGTCGACGCGGCCGCCGTGAATCGACAGATTCCACTGCGCGATTGGCCCGAGATCGGCAACCAGGCCGTACAGCACGACGAGGTGCTCGGTGTCGAGTTGCGTTTCGCCTTCGATATGCCGCAGCGCGATCGATTTCAGCGTATCGCCTTCGACGTTGAGCCCCGAAATCGCACCGACGATGAAGTCCATCTCCCCTGCTTCGACCGCGCGCCGCATCGACTCGACGCTTGAATCGGCCGCACTGAAGCCGTTGCGACGATGCACTAGCGTCACGCGCCGCGCGACCTTGCGCAGTGCCAGCGCCCAGTCGAGCGCGGAATCGCCGCCGCCGGCCACCACGACTGTCTTGCCAGCGAAATCGGCGAGACGTTGCACGCTGTAGTGCACGTGACGCGATTCCAGCGGCACGGCTTCGGCCAGCGCCAGTCTTTGTGGCACGAACGCACCGTTGCCGGCGGCAAGCAGAATTGCGGCTACGTCGAATACGAGGCCATGGTCAGTGCGCACGGTCCAGCGCCCGTCGTCGCGCTGCTCGACCGACTCGACCTTTTGCTCAAGATGGATGGGCACATCGAACGGTTTGCATTGCGCCATCAAACGCTCGACCAGTTCGCGCGCGGTACACGAGGGAATCGCGGGAATGTCGTAGATCGGCTTGTCCGGATAGAGCTCGATGCACTGCCCGCCCACCTTGTCGAGCCCATCGACGATCTGGCACGAGAGGCCGATTACACCGGCTTCGAAAGCGGCGAAAAGGCCGACAGGCCCGGCGCCGACAATCAGGACATCGGAGCGAATCGGTTGCGAAGGCGGTTGCAAAAGCGGGTCTGTTGCGGACGTCATTCGGAGTCTCATGGGGTAGATCGATGATCCACCATACAGAATCGCCCGAAGCCCGGCAACGATGCCATTACAGGCGATAAGGACGCTTGGGCTCAGCAGGCATCGGCCCTCCGGCGGCCACCGGGGGGCTCGTTGAATAGATTACATTTATAGAACTATAAGAAAACAACATTATTTTTATAGCCGACGGCTTCGTATAGTCGAGCCCAGTTCGAATGCGCCCTCCGCTCGGCGCTCTCCTTTCCCGCTACTGGACCACGATGAAACTACTCAAGTTCGCCCCTCTCGCGATCGCCGGCGCGCTCTCCAGCGCCGCCCATGCGCAAAGCAGCGTGACGCTGTATGGCCTGATTTCGGCGGGCGTCGGCTATGCGACGAATCAGGGCGGCAAGAACGCGTGGCAGGCACTCTCGGGGACCAACCAGAACCCGCGCTGGGGTTTGAAGGGCGTCGAAGATCTGGGCGGCGGCACGACCGCGATCTTCCAGCTGGAAAACGGCTTTAACGTGATGACCGGCACCGCGTCGCAAAATGGCCGCGAATTTGGCCGGCAGGCGTTCGTCGGGCTCGCCAGCAAGAAGTACGGTACCTTGACCTTCGGCCGTCAGTACGACACGGTGCACGACTACGTCGGCCCGGTGATCATCGCGAGCAACGGCGTGAACATCGGCGACAACGACAACGGCTATAACGACATCCGCGTGCAGAATGCGGTGAAGTACGTGACGCCCGACTATCGTGGATTGAAGGCCACGGCCGAATACGGCTTCAGCAACGCCACCGGTTTCGCCAACAACAATGCGTACAGCTTCGGTGCCGGTTACGAGAATGGCCCGCTGAAGTGGAGCGTGGTCTACGCGCAGTACAACAACCCGTTTAGCGCGACCAATCCGGACGGCGCGATTTCGAACGACTACGCGTCGTCGCTGCTGATCTTCGCGAAGAGCGCGCTGCATCCGGCTGCGTACGCGAGCAAGCAGCGCATCTTCGGCACCGGCGGCTTCTATACGGTCGGCCCCGCGCAATTTGCAGCGCTTTTCACCGATGTCCGCTACGATTATCTCGACGGTTCGCATCTGCGTTTGCAGAACTACAACCTGAACCTGAATTACCACGTGACGCCCGCGCTCGTTCTCGGCGCAGCGTATGCCTTCACTGACGGCGAATACGATGTGATCAACACGAGCCCCAAATGGCATCAGGTCAATCTGCAAGCCGACTATTTCCTGTCGAAACGCACCGACGTCGCGCTGACGGTGATCGCGCAGCAAGCTGCTGGCGACGCGCAACACGCGCAGATTTTTGCCTATGCGCAATCCACCGGCATCCGTCAGATGATCACGACGGTCGGCATGCGCCACGTGTTCTGACAATGATGAACGCCTTCGATCCAACGCAGAACCGTCGCGCGTTTTTGCGCACGGCCGTGGGACTGGCTGCGGGCGCCTCGGCGTGGCCGATGCTGGCCGCCGCTGCAAGTGGCCCCGGAGCGGCTGACGCGGCCAGTGGCACGGCCTCTTCAAACGCCTCCGCTTTGCAAAGCGGCGCGCGCCGCAGCGTGATCATCGATTGCGATCCCGGTCAGGATGACGCGATTGCGATCCTGTTCGCGCTCGGCGCGAGCGACCGGCTCGACGTGCGCGCGATCACGACAGTCGCGGGCAACGTGCCGCTCAACCTCACCGAACGCAACGCTCGTATCGTGCGCGACTGGGCCGAGCGAACGCAATCGCTGCCGGTCTATGCCGGCTGCCCGCGCCCGCTCACGCGCGAACTGATCACGGCCGCCAACGTGCATGGCAAGACCGGTCTCGAGGGCGTGCCGCTGCATGAACCGCTCGCGCCTCTCGCGTCGCAGCACGCGGTTGCTTTTCTGATCGACACCTTGCGCGCGGCGCCGCCGCATAGCGTGACGCTGTGCGCGCTCGGGCCGCTGACCAACCTCGCCACCGCGTTCACCGAAGCGCCGGAGATCCGCAACGGCATCCGCGAAATCGTGCTGATGGGCGGCGCCTTCTTTGAGCGCGGCAACATCACGCCCGCGGCCGAGTTCAACATCTACGTCGACCCGCAGGCCGCGCAAGTCGTGTTTGCGAGCGGTGTGCCGATCGTCGTGCTGCCGCGCGACGTCGCCGTGAAAGCGCCGATCACGCCGGCCCGGATCGCACCGATTCGCGCGCTCGGTAATCGCTGCGGCGCGATGGCTGCCGATATCATGGCCGCGGAAGTCACTTATCAGAAGGGACGCCGGGGCATTGAAGAAGCGCCCATGTACGACCCCTGCGCGACGGGCTACCTGATCGAGCCGTCCCTGTTCAAGGGACGCGAGGTCAACGTGATGATCGAGACAGTCGGCGAATGGACGCTCGGTGAAACCGTGGTCGACTGGAGCGGACATAGCGGCCGCAAGCCGAACGCGACCTGGATCACCGAAGTCGACGCGGACGGTTTTTATGCCGCCTTGCGCGCACGGCTCGCCACGCTGCCGTGATCCGGCGAGCCCGCGAACCCGTGAAAGGCTCGGCAACGGTCATGCATACCGTCTGCGTTGCATCAGATATGCGCGGCGAGCCATTCGCGGCAAGCACGCACGTGCGGGCCGCGATCGTCGCCGGCGAGCGAAATCAGTGCGATCGAACGGGTGACGCGCGGCTTGTCGAGGCGCAACGCGACCAGTTCCGTGTCGTGCAGATGCATGGTGTAGAGACTGGGCAGCACCGCAATCGCCAGACGGTTGCGCACGAGTTCGTACAAGGGCTCGGTGTACTCGACGCGGTAGGCGACCGTCAGTTGCAGACCTTCGGCCCCGCCGGTGCGTTGCAACGCGTCGCTGACGCTGCCGCGCACGAACACCGCGAGATCGCGGCCCACCAGCTTCGCCCACGCAAGGGTCTTTTTCTGCGCGAGCGGATCGTCGCGCCGCACCACCACCACGATCTGATCCTCGAACAGGTCCTGGTAGCGCAACGCGGCTTCGCCGTCGTTGTCCGCCGCGGCCGCATCGGGCTCGTGCACACCCACGCCGAAATCGACTGCCCCTTGCCGCACGGCATCGATCAAGGCGGTGTTCGGCATATCGTTCAGCGTAAAACGCAGCGACGCCTGCTTTGCGCGCAACAAGGTGAGCGCGGGCAACAGGCGCGCCGCAGCCGACGGAATCAGCCCGATGCGCACCGTCTGCACGCGTTCGGCGAAGGTGCTCGCCATATCGTCGAAGGTGCCGCGCGCCTGATTGAGCAGACGCTCCGCGAGCGGCAACACGCTGGCGCCCGCATGCGTGAGCGTCAGCCGATGCGCGGAGCGCGCGAACAACGGGCCGCCGAGCAGGAACTCGATCTGCCGGATCGCCGCGGTCAGCGCAGGCTGCGTCAAGGCGAGCGACTGCGCGGCCTGCGTGAAACTGCGTGCATGCGCAAGCGTCACGAAGTACTGGATTTGCCGCAGCGTGAGCGCGGGCAAGAGGGACGAACGGTCGGTCATGGAGAGCAATGCATCAACGCAATGCGCAGCAGTATAAATGGCTGGTTACAGGATGAATCAATTGATCAATAACGAATCTTCAATGCCGACAGCAAACAACCCGGCAACCACGGCGCGTGGCGGCTGGCTCGAACAGCGTTTCGCGCTCGCCGAACGCAAGACCAGCGTGCGTATCGAAACGATCGCCGGCATCACGTCGTTTCTCGCGGCCGCCTATCTGCTGGTAGTGATTCCGTCGCTGCTGTCAGCGGGCGGCATGGATCGTGGCGCGGCGACGACCGCAACGATTCTGGTGTTCGTGCTGAGTACGGTGCTGATGGCGCTGTATGCGAATCTGCCGTTTCTGGTGGGGCCCGGCATCGGCGGCTCGGTGATTCTCGGCATTACGCTCGCAGGCGAGCATGTCGCGTGGCAAACGGGCTTGGGCATCGCCTTCGTGTCGGGCGTGCTGTTCCTGATCCTGACGCTGGTGGGCGCGCGCAGTCTCGTGGTGCGGCTGATACCGGCGCAAATCAAGCTGGGGCTCGGCGCCTCGATCGGTTTGTTCATCGCGGTGCTCGGTTTCCGCAATGCCGGGATGGTGATCGCCAACGCGAAAACCAATGCGCTTGCGCTCGGCGATTTCTCGCGGCCCGGCACCCTGGTCGCCTTGATCGGCCTTGGCGCGGCTGTCGTGCTGCAAGGCCGCCGCGTGCCCGGCGCGATCTTGTGGGCGATCCTGATTGCGGCCGCCGCCGGTGTGCCGCTCGGCGTCACGCATATGCCTGCGTCGTTTCTGTCGTGGCCGCATAGCATCGCGCCGATTGCGTTCAAGCTCGACATTGCGAGCGCCTTGAGCGTGGCCGCGATTCCGTATCTGTTCGTGTTCTTCGCGGCCGAGTTTTTCTCGACGCTCGGCACCACGCTCGCGGTCGGCGCCAAAGCGGATCTGCTCGACGAAAACGCGAATCTGCCAAACATCAACCGCCCGTTTCTCGTCGATTCGATTGCGGCGACGCTCGGTCCGGTGTTCGGCATTCCGGCGCTCACGGCGCTGGTGGAATCCGCAGCAGGTGTTGAAGCGGGTGGACGTACGGGCCTTTCTTCGCTCGCGGCCGCCGCGATGTTCGCGCTGATGCTGCTGTTCGTACCGGTCGCGCTGGCCATTCCGAAAGAAGCCACCGCACCCGCGTTGATCCTGATCGGACTGTCGATGTTCAGCACGATTCGCCATACGCATTTCGACGACTTCAGCGACTCGCTGCCCGTTCTTTCGATGGTGCTGCTCACGCTGATGTCGAACAGTTTCGGCACCGGCATTGCGGGCGGCCTGCTCTGCTACGTGCTCGTCAAGCTGCTCGCCGGACGTTTCCGTGAAGTACCGTGGGGTCTCTATGTGTTGGCTGTACCGCTCGGTTATTACTTCTATACCGTGGTGAAGCCGCATTGAAATTTGCACCCGAGCACCCCGGTCACCCGACTTTGCCGCACATTGTTATCCTGCATTCGCACTAAACTGAATCAGCGTCGAGTTTTACGCACTACCGAAAACCATACCGACATGAAAGAGACATTGGGCAACGTGCCCGCATCGCGCCTTGGCATTACGCTCACCGAAGCCCATCGCGCCTTCTTCACGGCCCTGCCGAAGGTCGAATTGCATTGCCACCTGCTCGGCGCGGTGCGTCACGAGACCTTTATCGCGCTCGCTGAAAAGAGCAACGCGCCGATTGACCGCGAGGAGATCGACGCGTTCTATACGCGCGGCGAAAAACCGGTCGGCGTGCTGCGCGTGCTGCGCGCACTCGACGAGCATCTGCTCACGCACGCGGACGATCTGCATCGCATCACCTACGAATATCTCGCTGACGCCGCCGCGCACCAGGTGCGTCATAGCGAATTCTTCTGGAATCCTACCGGCACGGTGCGCGTCTCGAAGATTCCCTATGCGGATGCGCAAGCAGCCATCGTCACCGCGATTCGCGAAGCCGCGCGCGACTTCGGTATCAGCGCACGACTGATCCCGAGCATCGACCGCGAAGCCGATCCCGACGAAGCGGTCGCGTTAGTCGACTGGATGTGCGCACATCGCGCGGACGAAGTGGCAGGCCTCGGCATCGATTACCGCGAGAACGACCGGCCGCCAGAGCTGTTCTGGAAAGCGTACCGCAATGCGCGCAACGCCGGCTTCAAAACCACCGCGCATGCGGGCGAATTTGGCATGCCGTGGCGCAATGTCGAGACGGCCGTGGACCTGCTGCATTGCGACCGGATCGATCACGGCTATACGATCGTCGATAACCCGCAGTTGGCGGCCCAATACGCGGAACGCGGCATCGTGTTCACCGTGGTGCCGACCAACTCCTACTATTTGCGCACACTCGCCCCGGAAGTCTGGGCCGAACAGCATCCAATGCGACGCATGCCGGATCTGGGCCTGAAAATTCACCCGAACACCGACGACCCGACGCTGCACAAAGTGACGCCAAGCGAAGCATGGCAATTGATGTATAGCCACTTCGGCTTCAGCATTGCCGAGTTGCGGCAGTTCATGCTGAACGGCATCGACGGCGCATGGATAGACGAAGCGACACGCCACGCATGGCGCACGGCGTGGGGTGCGGAGTTCGACGCGTTGGCAGCGGCCTTGCCCGCTTGAGTGCGGACACTGCTTCAAGTCAGGCTAGCCACTCCCGCACGGTTTCACTCACCAATCCACGAGCCGCGCAAATCGCTGTCGTGCAGCAATTGCAGCAACGTGCCCGCCGGACGGCTTAGCCGCTTGGCGGCCAGCGCGATAAATTCCACCGAGGGCAGCGTCGGCAGACTGGCCGCGTTAAGCGGCGGCGTCAGACCCCGCGCGGCCAGATACTGCGGACGAACCGTGATACCGAGCCCACCGCGCGCGGCCGCAATGCAGCCCGAATGACTACTGCTCGTACACACCACCTGCCAGCTAAAACCGGCTTCGGCGAGCGCGTCGAGCACCACCGCCCGCGTCACACTCGGCTCGGCGACCAGAATCAGCGGCAACGGCTGGCTGAGATCGACCAGCGTGCCGGTGCGCGCCAGCCACTCCAGCCGCCCCGTGAACAGCGGCACGCCGCGCCGGTCACCCAGACGGCGCTTGCCGACCAGCAGATCGATCGAACCGGCATCCAGCAATTCATAGAGCTTGCCGGTCATACCGATCGTAATTTCCAGTTCGACGTCAGGATGCGCGTCGCGAAACGCCGCCAGCACCGTGGGCAGCGGCCCGAGCGCGACGTCGTCCGATGAACCGAGCCGCACGCGCCCTTTCAGGCGCGGCGCGCGAAACTGCGATTCGGCCCGCGCGAGCGCCTGCAGGATCACGGTAGCATGGGCGAGCATGGCCTCGCCGTCCGGGGTCATCGCGAGCGAATGGGTGTCGCGCACGAACAGGCGCCGCCCGACGCTCTGTTCGAGCCGGCGGATGTGTTCGCTGACGCTCGACTGCGTGAAGTCGAGTTGCCGCCCCGCCTCGGTAAAGCTATGGCAGGCCGCGACTGTCGCGAAGGTCTTGAGCCAGATGGGATTGAGCATGCGTTATTGTGACCCTGGTCATCGGCAAAGTCGATAACAGTCAACAAGCCTAGTGGGGTTCCCGATTGACGAGGATGTCAATATCATGACGGAATCCCCCCAACGATCGCTCCGAGCTCGGCCCGCCGGTCCGTCCGCCCCGCCGCCCCCGCAGCTCAATTGAACATGAACAAGGATTCCGCCCAGACCGCACTGCTCTGGATTGTCGCCGCCGGCTTTTTCATGCAGTCGCTCGACACGACCATCGTCAACACCGCGCTGCCGTCGATTGCGAACAGCCTGCACGTCGCGCCCCTCGCCATGCAGCCGATCGTGGTTGCCTACACGCTGACCATGGCGATGCTCACCCCCGCATCGGGCTGGCTCGCCGACCGCTTCGGCACGCGGCGCGTCTATTTCGTGGCGATTCTGATATTCGTGCTCGGATCGATCTGCTGCGCGAGCGCGCATACGCTCGGCCAACTGGTGATGGCGCGGGTCCTGCAAGGACTGGGCGGCTCGATGCTTCTGCCAATCGGAAGGCTCGCAGTCCTGCGCAGCGTCTCGAGCGAGCAATACGTATCGGCGCTCGCGTTCATTTCGATTGCCGGCCAGTTGGGCCCAATCGCCGGTCCGACGCTCGGCGGCTGGTTCGTCGAGGCCATCACGTGGCACTGGATCTTTCTGATCAACGTGCCGATCGGCGCGATCGGTCTCTACGCAGTGCAGCGGTTTTTGCCGGCGCATGGCGAAACCCAGGCGCCGCCGTTCGACTTTGTCGGTTGCGGGCTGCTGTCCCTGTGCATGATCGCGTTTTCGCTCGCCGTCGAGGCGCCGGTCGCGACGCATCGCGCGGCATGGTCGGCGGGTCTCTTCGCGCTCGCGGTGGTCAGCGCGCTCGCCTACATTCCGCACGCAAAGCGCCGCGACAATCCGCTCTTCAAACTCTCGCTCTTTAGCGAACCGAACTTCAGCGTCGGTCTGATCGGCAACCTGGTGTGCCGCATCGGCTCGAGCGCCGTACCGTTTCTCGTGCCGCTGCTGCTGCAATTGCAACTCGGCTACACACCGCTGCATTCCGGCCTGATGATGCTGCCTGCCGCACTTGCCGGCACCCTCACCAAACGCTGGATTGCGCCGCTCGTGCGCCGCTATGGCTATGACACGTTCCTGCTCGTCAACACGATCATCGTGGGGTCGGCGATCGTTGCGTTTGCATTGATTACGCGGGGTACGCCTCTCATCGTCGAGATCGTGATTCTGGCGGTGTTCGGCGGCGCCAACTCCATGCAATTCGCGGCGATGAACAGCGTCACGCTCAAAGGCCTCTCGCATGAAGATGCCGGCAGCGGCAACAGCCTTTTTTCGATGGTGCAGATGCTGGCGATCGGCTTGGGTGTCTCGATCGGCGGCGGCCTGGTAAATCTCTTCTCGGCACAATGGGGATCGGCGGCGCTCGGGTTCCGCCTGAGCTTCGTGTGCGTGGGCGTCATCACGCTGGTGTCCGCATGGGTGTTTCGGCATCTCGACGAAGCGCCCGTCACGCGCGACATGCGTCGCCAGGCGACCCAGGGCGCGGGGCGTTGAATCTCAGTCCGGCAAACGGATGCCGGAAAATCCCTCGCATGCTTCGAGCAAGCGCTCTTGCACCGCGACGTCGTGGACCGCCGGATGCGTCTCGCGCGGCTTCTTATGATAGAAGTACGCGCCGCTGACGGTGGCCGACGGTTCATCGCTGGCAGCGAGCCACACCTGGGTTTTCGGCGCCGCTTGCAGATCGTCCGGCGCGCCTGCTCCGCCCATTTTCGTCGCCACCCAACCGGGTTCCAGTGCGTTCGACAATACCGCCGGCCAGCGGCGCGCGATCGCAAACGCCAGCAGCGCGTCATGCAGTTTCGAATCGGAATAGGCCGCTGTGCCCCGCCATGGCCGCCGGTCCCATGCCAGATCGTCGAGGCTCGCGTCGCCGCTTCGATGCAGGCCTGAGCTGAGATACACGAGCCGCTTCGGCTTCCTGATCAGCGCGGTCAAGATGTAGGGGGCCAGCGTGTTGACCGCGAACACGTGCGGCAGGCCGTCCACGGTGGCAATCCGGCGCGGCTCCTGGTAACCGACCGCCGCGTTATGGATCACCGCGTCGAAGCGGCCGAGTGTGTTGACCTGCTCCGCCAGCGCGATTGTCGCTGCAATGCTCGACAGATCGCCTGTTAAAGCAGTTTCCGCCTCCGGTACGGCCTTCAACGCTTCCTCGGCACGCGCCGCATTGCGTGCATGCACAACCACTTGATGACCGGCGTCGACGAGCAGACGCGCGGCCATCTGGCCAAGACCGTCGGCGGAACCGGTGATAAAAACTCGCGACATGATGGTGCACTCCGTTGATCAGTCATCTATGCCTGACGCATGGTGAGAACCGCGTTCCATCGTGCGGCAGGCGAACCCGTGCAGATTAGCGCCAAACGAGTGCCTGACGCGATAGCGCGGCTGTCATTCCACTCATGACGCCGTGTCATTGATTGACCCGGACAGGTGGCGTTTCCCGGCGTCGTCGCGTGAATTCAAACACTATTTCGCGATAGCATGTCATGCATTAATACGTAACAAGGGAATATCACATGCCATTTGACGAGCGCATGCTGAACGGCATGGGCGTGCTGACAGCGATTGTCGACTGCGGCAGTTTTGCGGCGGCAGGCGAAGCACTCGACATGTCGCAATCCGGCGTCAGCCGTTCGGTTGCACGGCTCGAAGCACGCCTCGGCATCCGGCTATTCGACCGCACCACCCGCTCGGTTACGCTGACTGACGAAGGCCGGCGTTTCTACGAACAGATCGTGCCGCTGCTCGGCGGACTCGAAGAAGCAGCGGCTTCCGCGGCGCAGGGCGCCACGGCGGTTCGTGGACGTTTGCGTGTGAACATGGACCCGTTCTTTTCGCGTCTCGTGCTGGGGCCGAGGCTCGGCGGCTTCGTCGACAAGCATGCCGATCTGCATCTCGAGTTGATCACACGAGACCAGTTAGGCGATATGGTGGCCGACGGTTTCGATCTTGCGATCCGTTTCGGCGACCCGCCGGTTTCGTCGCTCATTGCGCGCAAGCTGCTCGACACACGGGTTCTGACCGTCGCCGCGCCCTCGTATCTGAAGAAACACGGTCATCCGGCAAGCCCGGCCGAACTCGAAAGCGGCAAGCACGCATGCATCAAGTTTCGTGATCCGCTAACGGGTTACCCGTTCAGTTGGGAGTTTCATCGCGGACGCAAGAAGACGACGATTACGCCGCAAGGCCGCCTGACCGTGAACGACGTCGGCACCTTGCATAGCGTATGCGCTGCCGGCCAGGGCGTCGCGCAGATTCTCGCGTTCGGCGCCGAGTCATTGTTCGCCAACGGCAAACTGGTCGAACTGTTTCCCGACTGGAGCGACGAAGTTTATCCGCTGTATGCGCTCTATCCTTCGCGTCATCATCCGCCGGCCAAGGTGCGGGCATTCTTCGACTTCATCGTTTCGCTGACTGGCGGCCCGACACGCGAAACGGCCGCTTGAGTGACGGCCTGGCGAGCGTGACGTCTCGCCGACAGCCATCGAGCGGCATCCGTGCGTTTATCGGCGTGGAGTATATCGGCGTGGAAAGCGCGACTTCGCATCTTGTACGGTAGCGTGCAGACACAATCTCACGATGCGCGCAGGCTATGTGAAGGCACTCACTGCCCGTACGGAAAAACTATGTCGAACTACCCATTTGAGAGCGAGCTCGCCCATCTCGAACAGATTATTCCCTTTCTCATGACTGCTCCGCCCTTGGGCCTGCCCTACTGGCGACGCCGGATTCTCGCCTTGTCTCCGCCTGAAGGACGTCTGCCGGCTGGCAGTGCCCAACGTATCGGCAGGTTAATGGACGTATTCGAAGAGATCGAGCGCAAGGCATCACCGGACGCAGCGTCTGCAGCAAGGACAACGGCACGCTAGCGCGCTGGACGGCGAACCGGATCAGCCAGCCGTGCTCGCCCTCGCTTCGCCACGGGGCGTTCGCTAGATCGCCTGCAATGCCGGCAACAGCCGGTCGAATTCGCGCTTGACCACCGCGTAGCATTCACACACGTGGACTTCCAGACCGGGCCGGTCCAGCACGGTGATATGGCCGTGGCTATAGCGGATCAAGCCGGCGTTCTGCAGTTTCAGCGCCGCCGCGGTAACACCGGAGCGACGCACGCCGAGCATATTGGCAATGAGCTCCTGAGTCATACGCAATTCGTTCGACGGCAAGCGGTCGATGCTAAGCAGCAGCCAGCGGCACAATTGTTGATCGATCGAATGATGGCGGTTGCATACCGCGGTCTGCGCCATCTGGGTAATGAGCGCCTGCGTATAGCGCAATAGAAGGCGCTGCATGGGGCCGCCGCGATTGAATTCGTCTTTCAGCATGCGCGCATTCAAGCGCCAGGCGCGGCCCGCGCTTTGCACGATCGCGCGGCTCGGCGTGGTCTCGCCGCCCATGAACAGCGACACGCCGACAATGCCTTCATGTCCCACGATGGCGATTTCCGCCGAGGCGCCGTCTTCCATCACATAGAGCAACGAAATAATCGACGTAGTGGGGAAAAAGACGTGTTCGAGCTGACCGCCGGATTCGTAGATCACCTCACCTAAGGGCAAATCGACTTCGACCAGATGCGGCTCGATGCGCGCCCACTCCAATTCGGGCAACACCGCTAACAGTTGATTCGCTTTTGGGTCACCCTTAAGCATCGGTGGCTCCTTGCTGGGTTCCGGACGCGCCAGCGGCGCGGCTACGCATTGATCTGCGGAAACGGCGCAAGCACGCGTTCCGCTGCAACGGCGATTATGAACCGCGCTCAGGACGCGCGGAATCGGGTAAAGCGCCCGCTTCGCTTCGGCCGTGAGCGTCAACGGCTTCAACGCACACGGCACAAATAGAAAAACCGGCTCGACGCCGGTTATTTTCGTTCCGAATGCCTACAGAGCGATGGGTTTCTTTTTGAGTATCAAGGGTCGGCGCGTTTCCATCAGCGTGCGTTTCGCACCGAGCCACTTCGTCACGTGCTTGACCCATTGCTTCGGCGCGGTTTCAATTCCCTGCGCCTGCTGAGGCTCGTTTGCCGTGGGTGCGGCCGTTTTTTCGCTTTCGGCAAGGCGCTCTGCTTCGCGCCGGCGTTTGCTATCGGCAATTTCTTCTAGATTGACCTGGTCATCATCCATGCTGGAACTCCCGCGACAAAGCACGACGAGGCGCCGGTGGGCGCCACGCTGCTTCGGCTGTGGAACAAGGCGGCGCACGGCAGGTCCGGTTGGACCTACCGCGCCGCGCTCGCTGTATCAAGAAATCGTGTAGCGGTTTTGCGGACCGCCGACATACAGACCGCGAGCAAGCGTGAGAATTTGCTCGCGATGACGGTCGAAGGCTGCCAATACTGCCGGCTCGTCGGAGCCTGCGCTCGGGCTCAGATTCGAAATGACCGAATTATTGACAGTGAAGGCGATTTCGCGCGCATTGTCATAGCCCCAGAAATTGACACAATGACGGAAGGCGTCATAGCTGCGGCTTGGGTTCGGGAAGTTGAGGGACATTTCACGCTCCCGTGGTGTTTTCCTTCTTCACGGTGCGCTGAATATGGGGCGCGGTCAAGGTGTTGTTTGTAAGTGTGGATGTTTATCGGGTCCATGCCTTGCTGTTCTGTAGGTGTTCTCACACCAGGAGCATGCAATGAGCGAAACCAAAGAACACAAAGGCGCCAAACCTGCCGACATCGAACATCCGCAGCCCGCCACCCATAGCGACAACGAAAAGAGCAAGCTGCCCGAACGCCACGACGAAGGGCGCGATCAGTCGCCGGCGGACCGCCCAGGAAAAAAACCCGGCGAAGGCGAACCGTCAGTAAGCTAAATTATTAACCGCTAGCCCAACGCCTAGCCCAAGCGGCTTTGCTGCGTTTTTTGCATCAAAGCCGCATAAATTCTCCCCTTCGAACCGCTTTCACAGCGCGGACATTTCTTCCGATTTATTACGGATTATTTTTTCCCTGCAATGGACTATTTTGCTGCATGCAGCAATGTGTGCGCAAAGCGAACCGGCTGCCGCCCCTTAACAGATAAGAACGGAGACGCCCGTGTTCACCTTCTCCACTCCTACGTCCCGCCCTTCCCGCTCCTCTCCCAAGGTTTCCATTTGCCTGCCCACCTGCAATCGGCCTGAGTTGATCGTCGAGTGCATCGATTCGTGCCTCGCGCAGACGTATGGCAATCTGGAGATTGTGATCGGCGACGATTCAAAGGACGAACGCACCCGGCAGTTGATCGCGCAGCGCTACGCAAACGAGGCGCGCATCCGCTATGTGAAGAACCAGCCGGCACTCGGCCAGGCGCGCAACGTCGCGAGCCTGTTCGCGCGCGCACGCGGCGACAAGATCCTGCTGATTCACGACGACGACCTGCTCACCACCGACGGCGTCGAAAAGCTGGTGTCACTATGGAAGCTTCATCCACAGCTCGAAGTGGCCTTTGCCGATCAGTATGAGGCCGACCACACCGGCGCCATCGACTTTGAAGGCAGTGCACGCCTGAATACCGCGTTTCGACGCACTCGGGAAGCTGAAGGCTTGCAGACTTTGCCGGGCAGAACCGGGCTGATCCAGATGTTCCCGAACAACGGCTGGATGGCGAACGCGGATCTCGTCAAACGGATCGGCTATAGCGACCAGTACGGCATGTGCTGCGATTTCGTGTTCGGCACCGAGCTCTGTCTCGCCGCGCGCGAGGTGTTCTATCTGCACGAATACGTGTCGGTGTATCGGAAGACCGCGACCTCGATCTCGCACAGCACGCGCGGCACGACGGTTGCCGCGACCGTGAGTGCGTATGCGTTCGTCAAGGCGCTGAAACTGCCTGCGCAACTGGAGCCGTCACGCAAGCTGGCGTTGCGCCGTCTCGCGCCGATCGTCGTCTCGGTTCATGCGAAGAATCGCCAGGCAATGCCGGGATTGAAGATCGCCTTCACGCATCTCTTCGCCTACAACTATGGTTTGAGCACGCGGCTCTATTACCACCTGCTCATCCTCTCACGTGCTGCCGTAAGCATACGGCAGCGCGCGGCGGTGGCCGCGGTGGTCGCGGCAGCGCCGGCTGTCATTGCCGAGCCAGCCGCCGCGGTGACAGAGCTCGTCACGGACCTCGTGACGGATCGATCCGAAATGATCTGACGCAGCCGCAGTTGGAAGCGGCTGTCCGGTCAGTCGCCGGACAATGCCTGGGTGGCGGCCGGTGCGCGCGGCAGCACGATGCGCTTGCGCCGCGTCAACGCATAAGTCGCGATGCGGTCAAGCGCCGTGCACAACACCAGATAGATGAAGCCGACGAACAAAAAGATCTGCGCGGGATACACCATCAGCCGGTTGCTGACCTGCGTCGCGACGAACGACAACTCGCCGACGCCGACGATATACGCAAGCGAGGTGTCCTTCACCAGCGATACCCATTGATTCACGAACGACGGCGCCATGATGCGCATCGCCTGCGGTAGCGACACGTAGCGCAGTGTTTGCATCCGCGTGAGACCGAGCGAGAGCCCGGCTTGCCACTGACCCTCGCCGACAGCACGAATGCCCGCGTGCACCGAGTGCGCGAGGTACGCGCCGCCGATCAGCGAGAGCGCGCAGACGACCGTTGCGAGCCCGGGCACATCGACATGGAAGACCATCGGCAGCAGGAAATACGTCCAGAAAATCAGCATCAGCATTGGAATCGCGCGGAAGAAGCCGATCACGAGCAGCAACGGCACACGGGCGATGCGCCCCGCCAACGCCAGCGCAATCCCACCCGCGACGCCGAGCACGGCCGATGCAAGGGCCGAACACAACGCGAGTACCAGCGTGAGCGCTGCGCCGCCGAGCGGTCCTTGTGGAAATGCGCCGACCAGCAGATACGGCAGGTTGTGGGCGAACAGTGTCCATGTCATGTTCAGCGCCTCGCCAATGAGCGGTCGCGCGCATGCGCCACCGTATGCGAGACCGCTTCGATCAACGCGATGGCGGCGATATACAACACGGTGGCCACACCGAACGCCTCGAAAGTCTTGAAACTCTCTGTCTCGACTTGACGCGACGCGTACGATAGTTCGGCCAGACCGATTGCCATGGTCAGCGATGAATTTTTCACGAGGTTCATGTATTGACCGAAAAGCGGCGGCAGCGAAATGCGCACCGCTTGCGGCAAAACGACGTAGCGGAACGCCTGCAATGGCGTGAGACCAAGCGCCGCGGCCGCGGCATGCTGACCATCCGGCACGCCGCGCAAACCCGCCTGGAACTCTTCGGCGATGAAAGCCGCGGTATAGCACGTGAGCCCGAGCCATCCGGCGACAAACTCAAACGATGGCCAGCGCAACGCGTACACGCCGAGGTGCACGCCATGCGGCGTATTCAACCATTGCATCAACGCGTCAGGCATCAGCGTGGCCGCGCCGAAGTACCAGAAGAACAGTTGCACCAGCAACGGCGTGTTGCGAAACACCAGCACGTACGTGGCCGTTGCGCGACGCAGCCAGCCATACCGCGCATGACGCGCGATCGCCAGCACGAAGCCGGACACCGTGGCCGCGAGCGCCACCGTCAACGCGAGACCGACGGTGACACCAAAGCCTTGCCACAGCCACATCAGATACTTTGGAGCGAGCCACGCTTGCATCTTTGAACCTGCTTCCTGAAACCTGCTTCTTTCGAAAATGCCGACGGACACGTTGCCAACGTGCCCGTTCATTGCTGGGTGCCTGGATGCTACAGCGACACGACGATCAGGTCTTGTCGCCGATCTTGAAGATGCGTGCGAGCGGGGTCTTCGTTTGCGGACCGAACCAGCGGTTGTAGATCTTCGCCGCAGAGCCGTCGGCTTCCAGCCCCTTCAGCGTGTCGTTCACGAAGCCGACCAGACGCGTCTCGCCCTTCGGGATGCCGACGCCCATGTAGTCGTTCGAAATCGTGAACGCCGGAATCTCGTAGTTCTGCTTGTCCGGCACGTTCGCGAGCAGGCCGACCAGCTTCGGACCATCCTGCGTGATCGCCTGCACGTTGCCCGCACGCAAAGCCGCGAACGCGAACGGCGTGTCGTCGTACGCGACAATCGTGGCTTGCGGGAATTTCTCGCGCAGCGTGATCTCGTTGGTGGTGCCCTTGTCCGCGCCCACCCGCAGGCTGTTGATCTGATCCGTCGACTTCAGCACGCCCTTCTTCGCCAGGAACTGCTGGCCCGACGAGAAATACGGAATGCTGAAATCGACCTGTTTGGCGCGCTCCTCGGTGATCGTGAAGTTGGCGAGCACCAGGTCCACTTTTTTCGACGTCAGGAACGGAATGCGGTTGGCCGGATTGGTGGGTTGCAGTTCGAGTTTCACGCCGAGCTTGTCGGCGAGCGCCTTCGCGTAGTCGACGTCGAGACCGACAATCTGGTTGCTGGTTGCGTCGACGTAACCGAACGGCGGATTGCTGTCGAAGGTCGCGACGCGCAGTACGCCGGCCTTCCTGATGTCGTCGAGACGGTCGGCATAGGCGAGCCCCGGCGCCGTCAGCGAGAGTCCCGCCAGTGTCATTAACCAGGCAGCGAGTATTTTCGATTTCATTTTTATGGATCTCTTGGTTTGTGCGTGATGCTTGTTCAATATGCGTGCGATGTTTCTAAAAACGGATGCGTGTCGGCGATATCCATCGTCAATCCGTTGCAACCGCAAGGTGCAACCGATGGCCACGCATGGGCGTCACATTAGCAGCGACGCTGCGCGCTCCGAACCAAGAAATGCTCCTGTAATAAGCGCGTTTTCTGCTAAGCATCCACTCATTAGCAAACGTGTATTTGTCGCTTGGGCTTGCAAGCGCGGCTGATTAGGATGGACCTCGAACCGTCATCAGCCCGGAGGTTATCCACCATGTCCGACAGTGCCTGTTTCAAGCCACGTGTGATCGAGCCGGTCGTCGTCAATCAGCCGGAAGGATTGGGGCTTGCAGTGGAATTGTGGCTTGCGCATCCCGTCGATGGGATTGCGGGGCGCGCCGTGCAGATTCATCTGCGCAGCGATGCGAAGATGGCGCAAGCCGAGTCGCTACGCGACCTGCTTCATGCGCTGGGAACGGAGATCGTGGTGGCGTGAGCGTGAACTTCGCGCCGTGCTTGCCGTGCTTGCCGTGCTTGCCGGCGGGATAAAAAAAACGGCGGCCGGGTTGCCCCAGGCCGCCGTTTTCAAAGAGCGCTCATGCGCGCTGTTCGAGCTTATCGCCTGAACTCAAGCTCAAGGCTCGTTGCGCAGATAGCCTTCTTTCGAAGGATCGCGCATGCGCAGCGACACGAGACCCGCAATCGCGCACAGCGCAGTCACATACCAGTAGAACGTCGTCTCGCTGCCCACCGATTTCAGCCACAGCGCGACGTATTCCGCCGAGCCGCCGAAGATCGCATTGGCCACCGCATACGACAACCCTACGCCCAGCGCCCGCACTTCCGGTGGGAACATTTCGGCCTTGATCAGGCCGCTAATCGACGTATAGAAGCTGACGATCGCAAGCGCCACGACAACAAGGCCGAAGGCCGCATACGGACTCGTCACGTCTTTCAACGCATGCAGCAGCGGCACCGTGCCGATAGTCGCGAAGAAGCCGAAGAACAGCATCGAACGACGGCGGCCGATGCGATCCGACAACGCGCCGAACGCCGGCTGCATGATCATGTAGACGAACAGCGCCGCGGTCATCACGTTGCTGGCCGTCTTGGCGTGCATACCGGCCGTGTTGACCAGGTACTTCTGCATGTAAGTCGTGAACGTGTAAAAAATCAGCGAACCGCCGGCCGTGAAGCCGAGCACCGTCGCGAATGCACCCTTGTGCTGCCACAAGCCACGCAGCGTGCCGGCTTCCTTGCGTTGACGCGTTTCGGCCGTGGTCGTTTCTTCGAGCGATTTACGCAGATACAGCGCGACCAGCGCCGCTAACGCACCGATCACGAACGGCACACGCCAGCCCCACGCTTTCAGTTCTTCGGTGGAGAGGGTTTGTTGCAGGATCACCAGCACCAGCAGCGCGCACAACTGGCCGCCGATCAGCGTGACGTACTGGAACGACGCGAAGAACCCACGACGGCCCTTGAGCGCGACTTCACTCATATAGGTGGCGCTGGTGCCGTATTCACCGCCCACCGACAGGCCCTGGAACAGCCGCGCGACCAGCAGCAGCGCCGGCGCCAAGGCGCCGATCTGCGCATACGTGGGCAGCACGGCGATGACGAGCGAGCCGCCGCACATCATGAACACCGACACCATCATCGCGGTCTTGCGGCCGTGCTTGTCCGCAAGCCGGCCGAAGAACCAGCCGCCGATCGGGCGCATCAGGAAGCCCGCTGCGAAGACGCCGGCGGTGTTGAGCAACTGCGTGGTGGTGTTGCCGCTCGGGAAGAAGGCCGGCGCGAAATACAGCGCGCAGAACGAGTACACGTAGAAATCGAACCACTCGACTAGATTGCCCGATGAAGCGCCAACGATCGCGAAGATGCGGCGCCGGGTGTCGTGTGCGTCGTAAGTGGTGGCCACGGTTTGGTCGGTCAGGTCGGTCATGCTGTTGTCTTTCCTTGTCTTTAAACGGAGGTAGCGGTCGCGGCGCCGCTTTCACAACACGCGCATCGCGGTGCCGCGCTGGCACCTATAGCGCGCGTGCGCGAATTTTACAGAATTGCAAGGGAGAGATGGGGGTTTGTTAGGGACTATCCCGAGAGGCTCGTTGCCAGGTCTCCGAGTGCTGCTTAGTGAGCGCCTCAGGGAGGAGACCGATACGAGGTTGATATCGGTCTCCTTGGGCATCGCGAGAATTCTGCCTTCCGGAACGGATTGTGGGTTTTTCAGTACTTTTTCAAAAATTACTGAAAAAAGGAGGCGACGCGACCCGCCAGACTCCGAATGACAAAAGCCCCTGTTCGTCATAGACAAACAGGGGCTTCGGACAGATCAGAAAACAGCCTCTACGCAATAAGGCCGAGCGAACTCAAACCCTTATCGCCGGCGGCACATACTTGCACTCATACCGCTTCCTCACCGTGCCGTTCTCATCGACGCTTTCCAGGTAGACGTCGAACTGCCACAAGCGCGCCATGTGCTTGAGCACTTCATCGCTATCGCCGGACAGATGCCGGTTGTCGCTCATGAAATGCCGCAGCGTCAGGCTCCGGTCACCACGCGTATTCACCGCCCAAACCTGAATATTCGGCTCCCGATGGTGCATGTCGTACTGCCGCGACAACGCCTGACGCACGTACTGATACCCGCTGTCGTCGTGAATCGCGGACACTTCGAGCGCATCGCGCATGTCGTCGTCGAGCACCGAGAACAGACGCATCTCGCGAATCAGATGCGGCGACAGATACTGCGCGACGAAACTCTCGTCCTTGAAGTTGCGCATCGCGTAGTGCATCGCCTGCAGCCACGGACTGCCGGCCAGCTCGGGGAACCACTTGCGGTCCTCCTCGGTTGGCGATTCGCAGATCCGGCGGATGTCGCTCATCATCGAAAAGCCGAGCGCATACGGGTTGATGCCGCTGTAGTACGGTTTCGTGACCGGCGGCTGGTAGACCACATTGCTGTGCGAATGGAGAAACTCCATCATGAAACCGTCTTCCAGCTTGCCCTGGGCATACATCGTATTGAGCAAGGTGTAGTGCCAGAACGTCGCCCAGCCTTCGTTCATGACCTGGGTTTGCCGCTGCGGATAGAAATACTGGCCGACCTTGCGCACGATGCGGATCACTTCCCGCTCCCACGGCTCGAGCAGCGGTGCGTTCTTCTCCGCGAAATACAGCAGGTTTTCCTGCGGCTCGGGCGGATAACGCTCCTCGATTTCCTCCGGCAACGGCGTATGCCGGGTCGGCAAGGTGCGCCACAGTTCGTTGACCTGCGATTGCAGATAAGCCTCGCGTTCGCGGCGCGCCGCAAACTCCTTTTCCAGCGACAGTTTCTGCGGACGTTTGTAACGGTCCACGCCGTAATTCATCAACGCATGGCACGAGTCGAGCAGTTCCTCCACCCGGTCGAGCCCGAAGCGCTCTTCGCACTCCGCGATGTAATTCTTCGCGTAGACGAGGTAATCGATGATCGCGTGCGCATCCGTCCATAGCCTGAACAGATAGTTGCCCTTGAAGAAAGAATTGTGGCCATAGGCCGCGTGCGCGATGACGAGCGCCTGCATCGTCATCGTGTTCTCTTCCATCAGATACGCGATACAAGGGTTCGAATTGATGACGATCTCGTACGCGAGCCCCATCTGCCCGCGACGGTAGCTTTTTTCGGTAGAGAGAAAGTGTTTGCCGAACGACCAGTGACGGTAGTTCACCGGCATGCCGACGGACGCGTAAGCGTCCATCATCTGTTCGGCGCTGATGAGTTCGAGCTGGATCGGATACACGTCGAGTTCATATTGCTCTGCAACACGGGCAATATGCGAGTCGTACTCTTCGATCAATTCGAAGGTCCAGTCGGACGGGCACGGCAGAGGCCGTCTATCGGCTACGTTCATACGGACTTCCCTTTGCCCCTCAGTGGGCGTTCCGGTGTGTCCCCGTGCTGCAGCGGCGTCGACTGCTCCGGCTGCGGCGGCTCCCGTATCGTCCGCCTTCGCCTCGGCATGCCCCGACTTTTGCTGCTGCGGCACGCCTTTTCCGCGCGCCGGCTGATCGCCGCGCGCTTCGTTGGGCAGGTGCTTTGCCGTCATGAAGACGCCACCTGCTTTTCAAACAACTCCCGAAACACCGGATAAATGTCAGCCGCGGTCTCGACCTTCTTCATCGCCATGTGCGGCTGGCTCAGCGCCAACTGTGCATATTCGAGCCACAGGTTCTGCTCTTCCGGCGTCACCTGGATATACGCAAAATAGCGCACCTTCTCCAGGATGTCATCCGAAAGTATCTTGCGGCACTTGGGCGAATCGTCGGTCCAATTGTCGCCGTCAGACGCCTGAGCGCCGTAAATATTCCATTCAGTCGGCGAATAGCGCTCGTCCATCACCTTCTGCATCAGCTCCAGCGCGCTCGACACCACCGTGCCGCCGCTTTCCGTCGAATGAAAGAACGTGTCTTCATCGACCTCTTCAGCGCGGGTGTGGTGGCGAATGAACACCACCTCGATCTTTTCGTAGTTACGCTTGAGGAACAGATACAGCAGGATGAAAAAGCGCTTGGCGAGATCCTTGCGCTGCTCGTCCATGGAACCGGACACATCCATCAGACAGAACATTACCGCCTGGCTGGACGGCGTAGGCTGCTTCACCCGGTTCACGTAGCGCAGATCGAACGGATCGATAAACGGAATGCGCCAGATGCGCCCGCGCAAATGGTGGATTTCCTCTTCGAGCAGTTTGATCTCGTCGCGACGGTCGTCCGGATCGGCCTTCATCACTTCGAGTTGCCGTTCCATCTCGTGCAACTGATTGACGAGCGGCGCACCAAGCGCAATCCGGCGGCCGAGCGCGCTGCGCAGCGAACGGACCACGTCGATATTGTTTGGCGTGCCTTCGGCCGCCCAGCCGGCGCGGATGCTTTTCCACGTGGGCACGGCCATCAGATGGGTTTTGACGAGACGCGGCAGTTCAAGGTCGTCGAAGAAATACTGCATGAATTCTTCGCGGCTCAACTCGAACACGAAGTCGTCCTGACCCTCGCCCTCGTTGCTCGCCTGGTTGCCCCCGCCTCCGCCGCCGCCCCCTTGCGGGCGCTGGATCTTGTCGCCGCGGATGTAGTCGGAATTGCCCGGATGCACCATTTCCCGCTTGCCGCCGGGGCCATGCCGGAACGACGGTTCCGCAATGTCCTTGCGTGGGATGGTGATGCTCTGGGTGTTCTGAATATCCTTGATGCTGCGATCGCGAACCGCTTCCGAGACAGCGCGACGAATGTAGTTTTTAACGCGGCGCAAAAAACGCTCGCGGTTTGCAATGCTCTTGTTCTTACCAGCTAACCTGCGGTCGATGATTTGATGAAGCACGCCCGGTCTCCAGTATCGACCGGAGTTGGCGCTTTAGCGCTTACTCCGGTCCTATGCAGTCGCAATTTCCGCTGCGCGAGACGTACGTTGCAATAGGCATGTCGGCAAACGCAACGCTATGTCCATGCAACTTGCGGCTCGCAAGGTGCCCGCGCGGTCAGACCGCGCGGGCGGCACGCAGTGCGTATCATGACGACTTGCGCACGCGCAGATACCAATCACACAGCAAGCGCACCTGCTTCGGCGTATAGCCCTTCGTCACCATGCGGTTGACGAAGTCTTCGTGCTTGCGCTGCTCTTCCGCCGAACCCTTGGCGTTGAACGAGATCACCGGCAACAGCTCTTCCGTGTTCGAGAACATCTTCTTTTCGATCACGACGCGCAGCTTCTCGTAGCTGATCCACGCGGGATTCTTCCCCGCGTTCGCTGCCCGCGCACGCAGCACGAAGTTCACGATCTCGTTGCGGAAGTCCTTCGGGTTGCTGATGCCCGCAGGTTTCTCGATCTTCTCCAGTTCGGCGTTCAGCGCCGCGCGGTCGAAACTCTCGCCGGTGTCGTGGTCGCGGAACTCCTGATCCTGAATCCAGAAGTCCGCATACGTCACGTAGCGATCGAAAATATTCTGACCATACTCGGAATACGACTCCAGATACGCGGTCTGAATCTCCTTACCGATAAACTCGGCATAGCGCGACGCCAGCACGTCCTTGATGAACGACAGATACTTCTGCTCGGTTTCCGGTGGGAACTGCTCGCGCTCGATCTGCTGTTCGAGCACGTACATCAGATGCACCGGGTTCGCCGCGACTTCCGTCGAATCGAAGTTGAACACGCGTGACAGGATCTTGAACGCGAAGCGGGTCGACACACCGGTCATCCCTTCATCCACGCCCGCGAAATCGCGGTACTCCTGATACGACTTCGCCTTCGGATCGGTGTCCTTGAGATTCTCGCCGTCGTACACCTGCATCTTCGAGAACAGGCTGGAATTTTCCGGCTCCTGCAAGCGCGTGAGCACCGACATCTGCGCCATCATCTTCAACGTACCTGGCGCGCATATCGCACTGGCCAGCGACGAATTGCGCAGCAGCTTCTCGTAGATCTTGACCTCTTCGCCATAGCGCAAGCAGTACGGCACCTTCACGACGAAGATCCGGTCGAGCAGTGCTTCGTTGTTGCGGTTATTGCGGAACGCCTTCCATTCCGACTCGTTCGAGTGGGCGAGGATCACGCCATCGAACGGGATTGCACCGAAGCCTTCCGTGCCCTTGAAGTTGCCTTCCTGAGTCGCGGTAAGCAGCGGGTGCAAGACCTTGATCGGCGCCTTGAACATTTCGACGAACTCGAGCAAGCCCTGGTTCGCAAGGCACAGGCCACCAGAGTAGCTATATGCGTCCGCATCGTCCTGCGCGTACTGTTCGAGTTTGCGGATATCGACCTTGCCGACCAGCGACGAAATATCCTGATTGTTTTCGTCACCAGGCTCCGTCTTGGCGATACCGATCTGACGAAGGATCGATGGGTAGCGTCGCACCACGCGGAATTTGCGGATGTCGCCGTTGTATTCGTGCAGGCGTTTCACCGCCCACGGACTCAGAATGTTTTTCAGGTAGCGGCGTGGAATACCGTATTGCTCTTCGAGGATCGGACCGTCCTCGTCGTAATCGAACAGACCGAGAGGCGACTCGTTCACGGGCGAGCCCTTGATCGAGTAGAACGGCACGCGTTCCATAAGTTGCTTCAGACGTTCCGCGATCGACGATTTACCGCCGCCGACCGGTCCCAACAGATACAGAATCTGTTTCTTTTCTTCGAGCCCCTGGGCCGAGTGCCGGAAGTAGGCGACCACCTGCTCGATCACCTCTTCCATTCCGTAGAACTCACGGAATGCGGGGTATACCTTGATGACCTTGTTCGCGAAGATACGCGACATGCGCGGATCGTTGCGAGTGTCGATCTGTTCTGGTTCACCGATTGCCGTCAACATGCGTTCGCCAGCCGTAGCGTACGCGGCGGGATTGTCTTTGCAGAGCGCGAGATACTCCTCGAGCGAGAGTTCATCTTCTCGCGTTTTCTCGAAGCGGGTCGCGAAACTGCTGTAGATATCCATGCTACCTCCTCGCCGAAGTCTAGACCGATGTCGTGCGCGGCGCGCTATTCGGAAACGACATCGCTCGAATTCATCCTAAACCCTTTTAAATTTTTTTTCACGAACTACGTTGCGAAAATCGCGCCGTACCCGCCTCCCAACATTCCTCACTTGGAAACACAGATTCGCTCACCTACAATCTTCCGCTCACATCACAGCGAATGTGCAGCGATTGCCGGCTCACGTTACTGCCTCTCCTGCGCCCTCTGCTCGTCATACTGACCAGCACTGACCAGCACGGTTCGCCATGCTCCGTTACACGAATCGTCTCGTTCATCGAACGATCCCACTGCTCTACCGGACAGCCTGTCTGCATGCGCACACTTTCGTGCATCGAGCACGGACGTCATGCGTTTTCTGTGCCCGGGACCTTTTTTCATCAACGCGCGGCTTCGCTGTTTGGTCTACAGCGACATGCGCAGTGTTACATGTTCGTTCGCCGTGATCACCTGCGACGCGCTTCACCGACGCAGCGTCAAGCGGTTCGTCAACGCGACGGCTGTATTGTTCCGCACTATTTCGCATGAAGTGCGGTGTGTTGCCGCTGCTTGCTGCCCATGCCTGCCTCGCGTATTAACCGCGTCGGCGACATGGTTAGCCGCATATATAACTGGATCACGGCAGCGCATCGGGCCACTTCATAGGTGTATACGGCTAAACGCGCAGTGCAGATGCGCCGGCAAATGTAAAACGGCCGCCCGCGGGCAGCCGTTTGCGTGATGCTTCGTAATCTGCGGTTACAAGCGGACCCTCACAAGCGCACCGTTACAAGTACACGATGACTCGCTCAGGTCAGTTCAATCTCCACTTCCCCAAGGCCGTCGATGTGGCCGCGCACGATGCCCGGCTTGTCCACATTGTGCGCACCGACGTACGAACCGGTGGTGATCGTCCATTCCGGCTCGATGGTGATGCCCATGGCGGCACAATGGTTGACGAACCACACCAGCAGTTCACGCGGATCACCGGCCGGATTACCCGTGGCTTCGGGCACCAGCGAGTTGCCGTCGAAACTCAGCTCGAGCTCGGG
Organism: Paraburkholderia sp. SEWSISQ10-3 4; assembly: GCF_030464785.1. Lineage (NCBI taxonomy): Bacteria > Pseudomonadati > Pseudomonadota > Betaproteobacteria > Burkholderiales > Burkholderiaceae > Paraburkholderia > Paraburkholderia sp. SEWSISQ10-3 4. The sequence continues at coordinate 50,450 of NZ_JALPRI010000025.1, read as the reverse complement.
CGATACGAAATCGAAGCTGCGCGCAAGACCCGTATAGGCAACCGGACGACCCGTGATCAAGGCGCCGTTGTTCTGTGCGTCGGCCAGTTGCGCGAGCGGCGCGACATTGGGCCACTCGGCAAAGCGGCTATCGACGATCTCGATGGTCGGCAGCACCATGCCGACCTTCGACAGCACCTCATCGCGCGCATAAGCCCGGCCGCGCGGTTCGATCGCCTCGGCGAAACGGAAGGCGACCTCCAGCTCCACCAACACCCGGAAAAAGCCGGTATGGGCCACCCGCGCGGGCGACGGCAGCACCAGCGAAGCCGGAATCGGCGCGCCCGCGGCGGCCCCGCCCGGCGCTCTGGCGCCGATCTTCCACGCACCGGTCGAGTCGCCGAGGCCCACGATCACGGCCTGCTGGATCGCGTACGCGGTTGCTGCGTCAGGCGGCAGGCTGTCGAGTGGGGGCGCATCGATCGGGCGATGCTGCCGGCGGGCTTCGACGAGGCGGTGCGCGAGGTCGTATTGCGTCATGTCGGTCCTTTATGGCTGGCGCGTTGAGCGTTGGGTTGCCGCGCTGAGTTGCAGCAGTTGGGAAAAGCGGGCTCACGGTCCGCGCGTTGACTGCCTTTGGCGGCGATTTGCCGATACAAGCGGTAGTCGCGCCCGTCAATGTACCGGATCATGGCGCTTACCAGGGTGTCGACAACGCATGTGAACGTTACTTAGTGCGCAGACCATGAAAAAAGACCGCGGTTGCATGCGCAATCGCGGTCTTTATCGTCATGCGGTCGATCCGCACAAGCGCCGTTCCGTCTGATGCATCATCGGGAACGAATGTTGCAACGATCAGAAAGTTTCCCAATCCTGATCGCTTCCGGCGCTCGCCACTGCCCGGGCGGGTGCCTTCGTCGGCGCGGCGGCAGCCGGTGCCTGTGTCGCTGCGGACGCAGCAGACGTCCTCGCTGCCGGGGTGGCTTGTGAAGCGGAATGTGACACGGCGTGTGACACCGCATGTGGCACCGCATGTGGCACTTTACGTGCCGCCGCCGGGCGAACCGGCGCGGCCGCGCGCTTCGGCGCCGCGCTCACCGGCGCCTTGAAACCGCTTTCTTCGAGTTGGAACACCGCGACCGCCGAACGCAGTTTGCCGGCCTGATCTTCGAGCGAAGACGCTGCCGCAGCGGCTTCTTCGACCAGCGCGGCGTTCTGCTGCGTCACCTCGTCCATCTGCGTGACCGCGCGCGCGACCTGGTCGATGCCGCTGCTTTGCTCTTCCGAGGCCGCCGCGATCTCGCCCATGATGTCGGTCACGCGCTGCACCGCACCGATGATCTCGGTCATGGTGCGGCCCGCTTCGTCGACCAGCGCCGAGCCGGACTGCACGCGCTCCACCGAGGTGTCGATCAACTCCTTGATTTCCTTGGCCGCCGCCGATGAGCGCTGCGCGAGGCTGCGCACTTCGCCTGCCACCACCGCGAACCCGCGCCCTTCTTCGCCGGCCCGCGCCGCTTCCACGGCCGCATTCAGGGCCAGGATGTTGGTCTGGAACGCAATCCCTTCGATGATCGAGATGATGTCGGCAATCTTCGCCGAGCTCTGATTGATGTCGCCCATCGTGCCGACCACCTGGCCGACCACCGCGCTGCCCTTGTTGGCAATCTCGGACGCATTGGCCGCCAGCGAACTCGCCTGGCGGGCGTTGTCGGCGTTCTGCTTGACCGTGCCGGTCAGCTCTTCCATGCTCGACGCGGTTTCCTGCAACGCCGACGCCTGCTCTTCCGTTCGCGAGGACAGGTCGATATTGCCGGCCGCGATCTCGCGCGTGGCGGTCGCAATCGATTCGCTGCCGCTGCGCACCGTACGCACCGTTTCGGTGAGGCTGCGCTGCATCTTGGCGATACCTTCCAGCAGTTGCCCCATTTCGTCGCGCGAGGTGATCACGACCGGGCGGCGCAGATCGCCAGCGGAGATCGCGTCGAAATGACCGAGAGCGGCGTCGAGCGGACGGCCAATCGCGCGGCTGAGCGTCAGGTACGACAGCGCGGCGGCAAGCACGCCGACCAGCAGTGCGCCCATGCTCACCATACGGAACACTTCGAAACTGCTTTGCGCGGAGTCGTAACCTTGCTTGGCCGAGTCGAACTGGAACTTGCGCAGCGCGTCGTCCGCCGTGGAGAGGTCGTTGTATGCCACCTGCAGCCGCTTGGCGCCGTCGACAACCTTGCTCTGGTCGTTCGCCGTAATGATTGCCGAAAACGACTCCAATTGCTGATGGAGTGCATCGCGCTTGGCGATTACGTCCTGCGCGAGACGGTCTTCACCGGTGTCGCGCGGCAGGTCCATATATTTTTTCCACCACATGTCGGACGCCGCGCGCATCGCACGCGCACGTTCGATCGTCGAGGCCACCTCCGGCGTGCCCATCATGAACGCGGCCCGGTCGAGCGCCAGCCGCTCGCGCGCGGCAAACAACTCGGCGTTGCCGATATTGACCGCGCTCGGCATTGCGTTGGCGAACGTATCCTTGTAAGCGTCGTTCGAACGGCTCATGCCGAACAAACCGAAAACGCCGATGGCGACCAGCAGCGCGGCGAGGAAAGCCATCGTGAGGCCAATCCGCGCCTTGATCGTGATGCCTTTGTTCAACATGCTCGTTCCTGTACTTAACAAATAAGAGGCTGCGTGCGCAGCGCGGGGTAGCGTGTGGCTCTGCGTACATGGCGCTGATTTGAGGCGGCGCTCTAATAGTTTTGTTTACGGCACCTGATCGGCATACTTGAAGGATTTATATGGTATGAAGAAAGACGTTGTAAACAATTGGAAGAAATTACAAAACACTGACAGGCCGTGTCTGTGCGGCGCTCGCACGGCGTTTTGGGCATTCGGGGAATTGCATTCACGCGGCGCGAAAGCGCCGAACGCGGATAGGCGAAACGGATTCAGACGGGGTTTAAAGCGGGACTTTCGATCCGGGACCTTGGGCGCGCAATGGCGCGCTCGAAGACGGGTGGGAAGCGCTTAAGTCCGGGTCGGCGCTCAACTCTCGCGCGCGATTCAGCAGCCCGCAAAAAGCCGCATGGAAGACCGGCCGCGAAGCCTTCCGGCTCACGCCCGGGAACACGACAAGCGATATCAGGCCGCCATATCGCGTCTCGCCAAGCCGGCCCATGTTGCGGTCGATTCGCGCACGATCAGGCGCGGCGACACGACACGCCGGCGACCCAGCGCTCGCGGACTGCCCGACGAGGTACCCGCAATGCGTTCGATCAGCGTCTGCGCGGCCATATCGCCGAGCGCGCGGACTGACTGCCCGACTGTCGAGAGCGCCGGATAGGTGAATCGTCCCAGTTCGATATCGTCGAATCCGATGATCGAGCAATCGCGCGGCACGCTGATATTGCGCTCCGCCGCGGCGCGCAACGCGCCGATGCCCATCATGTCGTTGCCGGCAAAAATCGCCGACGGCTTCACGGTGTCGAACAGTTGTCCCGCCGCGCGATGACCGCCCATTCCCGAAAAATCGCTTTCGACAATGGCCCCGGCCGGAATCTCGATACCGCGTTCGGTCATGGCGCGGATGAAACCGTGTACCCGCATGGCGCTCACGGCCGTCTTGACAGGCCCGGTGATGCAGCCGATCCGCACGTGTCCCAGCTCGAGCAGATGACGCGTCGCAAGATAGCCGCCCTTCTCGTGGTCGATCTGCACCAGATCCGCGTTCACGCCCTCGATATTGCGGTCCACGACGACCAGCGGCTCGCGGGCGTCGGCAAGCGCCTGCGCCAGCACCGCGTCGTCGCCCGCGGAGGCGACGATCAGTCCGTCGATACGCTTTTCCTGCAGAACACGCAGATAGTTACGCTGCTTGGCCGGATCGTCGTCGGAATTGCAGAAGAACAGGCAGTAACCGTTGCGCGAGCAACCATCCTCGATACCACGCGCCATCTCCGCGAAATACGGGTTCGTACTGTTCGGCACCACCAGACCGATCGTCGCCGTCGCCCGCGCCTTGAGCGAGCGAGCCACCGCCGACGGTACATAGTGAAGCTGACGGATCGCGTGTTCGACCTTCGCGCGCACGTCGGCCGACACCGGCCGTGAGTTGTTCACCACGTGCGATACCGTCGTGAACGACACGCCTGCCACGGCCGCTACATCCTTGATCGTCGCCATAACCTGTTGCTCTCCTGCCTGTTGTTCCCGCCGGCCACGCCATCTGGCGACCCACCGGACGTCTTCCTCGAAGACAGACCACACCCATGAATACTTGCTTTAATCGCACTGATCCGACAAGCCGCGTGCCGGTGGCCTTGTCGCTTACCTCTGGATTTAACGGCGGCGCAGGAGGTTTCTTGAGCGTTTATTGAATTGACGCGGGTTCGCGCGCCTTTTGTCATGCATTCCGCATGCAGCGGCGTAAGCGCGAACCCGCGTGCTTCGGCGTGCTTCGGCGTGTTGCGGCGCTTCTTGTGGTGCTTCTTGCGGTGCGTATTTCGGCACCTACTGCCCGACGCTTACCTGGTCACGAGGTCGCACGGCGTTTCCACCACGCCGGACAGCTGCGACTGCTTCTTGTGCTCGCTGATCGCCTTCAGCGCGGTGTCGATACCGAACACGGCCTGCTTGGCGGCGTACTGGTCGGCGGTGGCGAGCACGCGACCGTCCTTGAGCATCGGCTTGATCGCGTTGATGTTGTCGTAGCCGACCACCAGCACCTTGCCCTGCTTGCCGGCCGCGCGCACGGCCGAGACCGCGCCGATCGCCATATTGTCGTTGCCGGCGAGGAGCGCCTTCAGGTTCGGATACTCATTGAGCATCGCCGACGCCACCGCGTTGCCCTTGTCGATTTCCCATTCGCCCGACTGCACCGACACGACCTTTGCACCGACGGTCTGCATGGCGTCCTTGAAGCCCGCGGTGCGTTGCTGCGCGTTGGTGGTGGTCGACACGCCTTCGATAATGCCGACTTCATCGCCCGCCTTCAGCTTTTTGGCCAGATAGTCGCCGACCTTCTGCGCGCCCTTGCGGTTATCCGGGCCGACGAACGGCACGTTCAGATCTTTCGACTTGAGCACGTCCGGGTCGAGCCGGTTGTCGATATTCACGACGATGATGCCCGCGTCGATGGCCTTCTTGACGACCGGCACCAGCGCCTTCGAATCAGCCGGTGCCAGCACGATCGCATCGACCTTCGAGACGATCATCTGTTCGACGATGCGGATCTGGTTCGCCGTGTCGGTTTCGTCCTTGATGCCGTTGGTGATCAGGTCGAACTGCGAGGCATTGTGTTTCTGATAGTCCTTCGCGCCGGTTTCCATGGTCAGGAAGAACTCGTTGGCGAGCGACTTCATCACCAGCGCGACCTTCGGCTTATGAGCGGGCGTGGATTGCGCGTAAGCAGAGGAAAACGGAAAAGCGGCGGTAGCGGTGACGAGAACAGCGGCCGCCAGCATGCGGCGGCGAATGCGATGGCTCATGCCAATCTCCAGGGTTTGTTGGGCTCGCGGCGAGCCGTATTTTTAGTAGTGCGCAAACGTTTGCGAGGCCTATTCTCAGCGTGCCATTTCCGCAGTGTCAACGATTCGCAGTGTTGCGGTGCGTCGGCTCGCAGAAAATGCGTCGATGCGATGCGCTCGATGGCGTCGGCGCGGTGCGGCGAACAGGCGCACCGGCAGGCTGTGTTCTGGCAACGGTTCCTCGCTCAGTCTGTGCGTGGCGGATTTACTGCCAGCTGCAAGCTTAGCGGCCGGCGGGCCGCCTATGCTGGACTTTTATTGCGCACGGTGCAAGCGGAGAACCACGCGGGGCGATGGGCTGGCGGCGCGTCAGAGCCAGCCGGACTTGCGAAAGCGCCAGTACAAGATCAGATCCACGATCACCATCACGGCAAGGCAGATTGGATAGCCGAACTTGTAATGCAACTCCGGGATGGTCTCGAAGTTCATCCCGTAGATACCGGCGATCATGGTCGGCACGGCGAACAATGCGGCAAACGAGCCGAGCCGCTTGGTCACCTCGTTTTCGACCAGCGAGATCATCCCCAGATTGACCTGCACCGCGGTCACAACCAGTTCGCGCCGGCCATCGATGATCCTGACGATCCGATCGAGATGGTCGTAGACGTCACGGAAATAGGCTTGCATGCCGCCGCAGACGCTCGGAATCCGGCCGCCCGTCAATTTGCCGACCGCCTCCTGAAGCGGCGCGATGTGATGCTGCAGGATCACGAGCCGGCGTTTCAGCGAATACAGATCCTCAATGATTGCCCGTGATGCCACCGAATTGTTGCGCTCGAAAATGCGGTCCTCGAGTGCTTCGATCTCGTTGTTCATCGTCTCGAGGATCGGAAAATAACGATCGACGATGTCGTCCATTAGCGCATACAGCACGAATGCCGAGCCCTCCTTGAGCAATTCCGGCTCGCGCTCGCAACGGGCGCGAACATTCTGGAACCCGGTGCGCGTACCGCGGCGCACCGACAGCACATAGTTGTGCCCCACGAATACATCGACCTCGCCGATCAGCAGTTCACCCGCTTCGTCCATTTCCACCGTATGTATGACGGCGAATAGCGACTCGCCGTACTCCTCGATTTTCGGACGCTGATGGCCGTTTTGCGCATCTTCGATCGCAAGTTCGTGCAGACCGAACTCGTGCTGCATCACAGCCAGTTCTTCCGGCTCCGGGTCTTTCAGCGCAACCCAGACGAAGCACTCGGGCCGCGCCACATAGTCGCTGATGCTATCGATATCGATATCGGCCAGCTTCCGGCCGTCCTGATAGGCGGCGCAATTGATTAGCATGTTGGATTACCTTGAAAACGGAACAGACCGGCCGGCTTCGCACTATGCGTAAGCCCGGTGGCGAATCTGAGTGAACGAATACACGACAGCCGACATGTTAAGGGCTCTGCGTGACTGTCATGTATCCAATTGTTAAATGATCAGACTGGAAACGTCGTTAACGCTTACGTAGGGCCGCGGGTGCGGTTCGACACCGTTCAACACGCTCTCGCGCCGCAATCCCGCGCTTGTCAGACCCTCCCCTGCGTTATTGCGCAACCCGGCGCAAAGCGATGCCGTGATCGCCGTCGAAGGTGACCGAGGCGCGGTTTGTATAGCGTGTATCCGCCGTGACCGTAAAGCGCATTTCCACGACCGGATCGAATTGCGTGGAGACGCCGATGCGATGCACCCCCGGGCTCAGATAGAAAACCACATGTTCGCCGTTCATCAGATCGGTGACCTGCTCGCCGTCGATATACACCAGCGCATCGCGAAACCGGACGATAACGTCGCGGGAACGTTCGCGCCGCACGTCCACGGCGACCAGCCCGGTTCCGGGCTCCGTATAACCGGGCTGGACGATGCGCGCCTGCGGCACCTCCTTGAACGGGACGGGCTCGGCAGGTGTCGAGGCGCAACCGGCGAGCGACGCGATAGCCAGCGCAAGCAGCGCGGCTTTGCAGTGGAAGTGCGGACGCATCGGCATGCTGGGTCTCCCGTGTTGTTGGTGGTGTTGCTCTTGTTATAGGCGCATTGCGCGATCCTGGCCGAACGGCCCACTGTCTTTGCGCCCTCTTGCGCGCAGCTGCGTTCTTCTTCATGATCGCTGCAAAGTGCAGCGCTGTGGGTGCCGCGCGCTGCGGATTTACCCTCGGATTCGCCGCATGCTACCTTTATCTGCCCGCATGTTTGCTTCTCTGTACCGGCTATGCGTAGTGCCTCACCGGACACACGATCAAGGAGACCGCGATGTGGTATTTCACCTGGATTCTCGGCATCGGCGTGGCCTTGGGCTTCGGCATCATCAATGTGATGTGGCTGGAGGCCAGCGGCAAATTCGCGCGTGACCCGCAGCACGCCGGCACCCCGGCCGCGGCACCCGAGGACACGTCTTCGTGACCCACCTGGTTTTCTTCTGCGGTCACGCCGGCACCGGCAAAACCACCCTGGCGAAGAAGCTGATCGGCCCGCTGATGCAGGCAAGCGCGACACCCTTCTGCCTGCTCGACAAAGATACGCTGTTCGGCGGATACAGCGCGGCCGCCATGGCCATGCTGACCGGCGATCCGAACGACCGCGACAGCCCGCTTTTTCTGCAACACCTGCGCGATCCCGAGTATCGCGGCCTGCTCGATACCGCCCGCGACAATCTTGAGCTCGGCATCAGCGCGCTGGTGGTCGGGCCGCTCTCGCGCGAAGTGCGCGAGCGGCGCCTCTTCGATCGCGCCTGGCTTGGTATCGGCGCGGACGTGACACTGCGGGTCGTCTGGGTCTATGTGTCCGAAGAAATGGCGCACCAGCGCATCCTCGCGCGCGGCAATCCGAACGATGCCTACAAACTCGCGCATTGGGACGAGTATCGGCAGCGCCGCTTCGTGCCGAGCGGCGATCTTTGCGAAGACCTGTTGATGTTCGACAACACCGCCCCAACCCGCGCGGATTACGAAGCGTTGCTCGCACGCCTCGTGGGCGAGCCGCCTGCGCCGCCGGCGATGCTGCCGCCGCTGCCGGTGTAGCAGCCCATGTCACAGCCAGTGCAACTGCCTGCATAGCATCGGCGTTTCAAACGAAAAACGCCCCGCATAACGGGGCGTTTTTCAAGCGGCCTTCTACGAGACCTGCTTCGTTGCTCGCGGCAATCACTACCGCGTCGTCGCACGGCCCTCGGTATTGAGCCTCTTTTGCTACCTCAACGCGACAATCGCGGCTTACACCGTTGCCATCGCATCCAGCGACTGCCCTTCGTACAACTGGCCAAAGCGGTTCGCGAGGAAGTCGCGCAGCGACACCTGTTCCTGACGCACGAAACCGCTTTGCGGCAGCTTCTGCTCACGGAACAGATCGAGCACCGCGCACATCGCGCCGGCCGTGGTGATCTGAATGGCGCTCATCGGCACGCCGCACACGGTCTTCGCGAAGATCTTGCGGGTGAAGACTTCCTGCACCAGTTGACCGTCACGCATACCGCTCACAGTGATGAACACCAGCACGACGTCTTGCGCGGTCGCGGGCACCGAGCGGCGCATGATGGTCTTGAGCGTATCGCGGTCGCTCGAAAGACGCAGGTCTTCCAGCAGGAACTGCATCAGGTTGCGGTGGCCCGGATAACGCACCGACTTGTAGTCCAGCGATTCGACGCGGCCCGCCAGCGTTTCGCATAGCGTACCCAGCCCGCCGGACGTATTGAAGGCTTCGTATTCGGTACCGTCGAGCGAGAAGTGCTCGAGGCCTTCCAGCGGCTGCACCCACTGCGTCCGGCTGTCGCGGATCGCTTCGCACGGCTGGCAGTACTCGTTGATCAGACCGTCGACGCTCCACGTCAGGTTGTACTTCAGCGCGTTGGTCGGGAACTCCGGGAGCGCGCCGACGCGCATTTTCACGTCGCGGATTTCGGTGAAACGGTTCGCCAGTTCATGCGCGGCGATGCCGATGAAACCCGGTGCGAGACCGCATTGCGGCATGAAGGCGTGATCGGCGTCGTCGGCGATTGCACGAATCGCGCTGGTGGCGCGCACGTCTTCGGTCAGATCGAAGTAATGGACGCCCGCGCCCTTGGCGGCCGACGCCACGTTTACCGCCAGGTAATACGGCAGTGCGTTGATGAGCGCATCGAAGCCCTGAATGGCGGCGCGCAGTGCGGCGGCATCGGCGGAATCGACGCGGCGGGTCGGGATACCCTGGGCGGCGAGCTTATCGAGCGCATGCTGATCGCGGTCGAATGCGACGACGTCGTAGTCGCCAGTTTCGCGCAACATATGGGCGATAGTGTGACCGATCAAACCTGCGCCAACGATGGCTACTTTCATGTCGCTTCTCCTTGTTCTGTGTATGCTGTCTCCAGCTTGGGAAGTGCGCTGCGCTAAGGCGCTGCGCCCGGCGGGCTGAACCCTTGAGACACAGTTTAGGGAGAAGCAAAAACAGTTCATACGCGCAAAGTGCTGCGCTATGACCATGAACTTCGACGTTATGACGACATGATCGGTCGATATGTCGAAAACATGTCAAAACGGCGTAAAAATCTGGCCGTAGGATCACACCATGCCGCGGTCGATCTTGCGTGCAAGAATGATCGACGTGGTGGTTCGCTCCACCCCTTCCAGGCCGCCGATCTCGTCGAGCAGATCGTTGAGGCGGTCAGGCGAATCGGCGCGCAGCCATGCGACATAGTCGAACTCGCCGCTCACCGCGCATAGCAGTTGTACCTCGGGCATCTTGCCGAGACGTTTCTGCACGGCCGGCCCGTACTTCGGCGCGATGATGATGCCGACGTACGCCTGGATGCTCGAGTCGAGTACGTCCTGGCCGAGCCGCACGCTATAGCCACCAATCACGTTGCTGCGCTCGAGCCTGGCGATCCGGGCGATCACAGTGGTACGCGCCACATCCAGTTGACGCGCGAGGTTGGCGACGCTCTCACGGGCGTTGGCTTGCAGCAGCGCAACGAGGTTGCGGTCGAGATCGTCGAGTTGGTCGAGGCGCGGAGGTCTCATCGGGGGCGAAGGAAGTTGGTCGGTTGTGAAGGATTATCGCGCGTCCTGGGCATCGGGCGGCAGGCAGAGGAACCCCGAGCCATGCGTGACGCAATGATGAACGGCTAACAACGAGCGCGAAACGGGAAACGAAGCCTGGCAAGCGGCACGATCACGCCCCGAACCGCTCGATCACGAAATCGATGAAGCTGGTGAGCTTGGGCGTGGCGCGGCGGTCGCGTGAGTAAAGCAGATGGACGGGCGCGCCCTCCGGCAGATAGTCCTCCAGCACCGACACCAGTTCGCCACTGGCGATCTCCCTCGCAAGCAGCGCCTCCGGCTGCAACACCAGCCCGAAGCCACGCAATGCCGCAACCTTCAGCGCCTGGCCGTTGTTCGCCCGGAACCGTCCGGCGCGCAGCTGGTTTTCGTCCGCGTCCTCGCCGCCTAGCCGCCACAAGCCCTCACGGCCCCAATGCAGAAAGCCGAGGCATTCGTGCTGCACGAGATCGGCCGGCGTACGCGGTGTGCCGGCCCGCGCCAGATAGGCCGGCGACGCGCACGCGCGCATCCGGTAAGGCTTCAACGGCCGCGCGACGAAACTGGAATCCGGCAAGCGGCCGATGCGCACCGACGCATCGAAGCCCTCTTCCACTAGGTCAATCACACGATTCGACAGATCCAGTTCGAGGCTCACGTCCGGCCACGCACTCAGGTAATCGGTCATCGCCGGGGCAAAGACCTCGACGCCGTAGGTCAGCGGCACCGTCACTTTCAGCACCCCGCGCGGCGCGGCCGCCATGGCCTCGGCGAGCGACTCCGCCGCCTTGACGTCGGCCAGAATGCGCCGGCACTGCTCGTAGTATTGACGGCCGATTTCGGTCAGGCTCTGACGGCGCGTGGTACGCGTCAGAAGCCGCGTCGCGAGCCGCGTTTCAAGCGAGCGGATGTGCTTGCCCACCATCGCCGACGAAATGTCAAAACGCTCGGCGGCCGCCGTGAGACTGCCCGCCTCGACCACCGCAACGAAGATTTCCATGCTGACGAATTTGTCCACCCGCTATTTCCTGTTCGTTTCGGTTGTAAGCGTTTGTCGCACTGCAGCCGCATTGTAGGGATATCGTGATACTAATAGCGGCGACGGCGAAGTGGGCAGCCGGTCGCCTTGCGTCGCTATGCGAACGCGCGTTGGGCCGCTCGCCATGCTCGCCTTGTCATAATTCGAACAGACATCAGGAGTTTCGATGAAAAAAGCACTCGTAATGCTGGCCACCGCAGTCGCCATGAGCGGCGCATTCGCACAAACTTCCGCACCGGCCTCGGCACCGACGGGCACCCCGGCTTCGGCGCCGGCCGCCAAAGCAGGCCACGAGCGCAATGTCGAAGACCGTATCGCCTACCTGCACACGCAGTTGAAGATCACGTCGGCGCAGGAATCGCAATGGAACGCGTTCGCCGATGTCATGCGCGGCAATGGCGAGACGATGGGGCAGTTGTTCCAGCAGCGCAAGGCCAACACGAATCTGTCGGCGATCGACGACATGAAGCAATACGCCACGATCGCGCAAGCGCATGCGGACGGCATGAAGAAACTGGTCGATGCGTTCGATCCGCTGTACAGCAGCTTCTCGCCTGAGCAGAAGAAACTTGCCGACGTGACGTTCCATCAGGGCGGTCCTGAAGGCGGCCATCGTCACCAAGGCAAGGGCGGCGCCAAGAAGGCACCGGCCGCTGCGGAATGATGCGACTCTGAAGCCGTAAGAAATTAGTTACGTTACACGGTTGATGGCGCGCGGCGCGGGTTTCCGCGCTGCGCGCAGTTCTATTGCCCTTGGCAAAAGAACCCGATCTTCAAATGCATCTGGCATGATTGCGAGTATGCAGCGTCGGGACGCAAGGTCCTGGCCAGGCTGTTCATCTCTCCACATCCACTCGCTTCATGACCGAACTCAAAAATCTCGATCTGAGTCAAGATGACGACGCCCAGCGCGTCGTCAAAAACGAAACCGTGCGCGTTGAATTTGCTGCTGCCGAAGGCGAACTGATGAGCCTGGAAGGCCCGAACCGCTATGCCCGCGGTGACGCGCTGATCACCGGGTCGACCGGCGACCGCTGGGTCGTCTCGCGTGAACGTTTCGATGCCAAATACCTGCCGGAAGACGCCGCGCTCGCTCACGGCGAAGCGGGCGCATACCGTAACCGTCCCGCTGTCGTGCTGGCCAAGCAGATGAATGAAGCGTTTTCACTGGCCCGCTCGGCGAGTGGCGGCGACGTGCTGCACGGCGCGGCCGGCGACTGGATCATGCAGTACGCCCCCGGCGACTACGGCGTGGTGCAGGCCGCCCGCTTCGCGAAGGTTTATCGGCTCGCGGACTGAGTCACAGCCTATGAGTCACAGCCTATGATTCACTGCCGCTGAATCGTGGCCGGCTGGGCGCGAAAAGGCCGCCTTCTACCCAATGGCCCGGCCGTCTCGAGCCAATCGCTTCAGGCAAACTCGTCGCCGAGATCCACCGTCACATCGCGCGGCACCGCGTCGCCGTTCGCGTACTGTTCTTCAAGCGAGCCAATACTCGCTTCGACATATGCCCGTAACACGGCGAAACTCCGGCCTCGCAGCCGCGCCGGCAATGCGCGATAACGCGCCAACGCCGTCGGCGCGATCAGCACGGTCATCACAATCCGGCGCGCGGTCGAACCGAAACGCATGGCAACCCAGTGAATCGCCAGCGTCGGCGTGCCGTCTTCGCCCGCACGCTGGATGAACTGCGTCTGCTCGGGAAACAGATCGCTGATAACGCGCGCCAATTCCTCGAACTCGGGATTCGCGCAGTCGTATTGGTAAGCTTCTTCCATGAAGTGTGCCGAAAGGATGAGCCTGAACTGCGTACCGCAAGGGTACGCCGAAAGTTAGAGAATCACGGATGGCCGGTGTAACAGGCGGTTCACAAACGACTCACGCGGCAAGCGTCGGGCGACGGAACGCTCTGAACAACAAGCCCGCGACGATCACCGCCCCCACCGCATACACGCCGTCCACGGCAGCGAGCGGCACGAGCTGCGCCTGGAACAACGCAGCCGGCACGTCGACCAGCGCGTGCAACACAATCGCGAGCGGCAGGATGCCGCGCCAGCCAGCCCGCAACCCACGCCACATCAGCACCGACAAGCCGATCTGGAACACCAGCGCGGCCACACGTTCGAGCGCGAAAATGCCGGCCGTCTGCGGCGTCAGGCTGGCGAGAATCAGGTGGATGCGCATCACCGAGTCGGTCGGCAGATTGCTCAGATAGCCGTCCAGCTCGCCGCGGTTTTCGAAGATGGCGAACAGGATCCATTGAATCTGCACCAGCACGCCAACCAGCCACGCTTCAGCGCCGCCGTGGCCGAGGCCATAGGTCAGCGCCGTGCCGTCGCCCGTGCCCGCAGCGGACTTCGCTGCCGCGCGCTTGAGCAGCAGCCGCATCCCGATGAACCGCCCCACTTCCTCGCAGATACCCGCCGCCAGCGCGCCATACACCACGAAGGCCACCGGATTGGACAGGAAGGTGGCGGTCGCTTCGTTCCGATGCAGCACGTAGTCGTTCAGCGCGCGCTCGATCACCATCGCGAACAGCGCGAACACGGCGATGCCGGTGATCGCGTCGCGGGGGTTCAGCGCGAGCGGCCGACGCAAACGGCGGTAGATCAGGAACGGTAAAGCGGCGATGAACAGCGTCGCGACGGCGAGGCTCGAGAGGGTAAGCGGTGCAACAACCATGGGTTTCCTTGCGATAACCGGCGCGCACCCGCTGCGCGCCGCAGCCCGAATGATCGCAGATCAGCGCGAAGTCAGCGCAAAGTTGAGGCGCGGACGATCAATTCGCCTGGCAGGAGGCAGTCGCGCACGGTGGCCTGAACCCCTTCGATGCGCTCGTGGAGGAACTCGACCGCGCGATAGCCGATCTCGTAGGTCGGCTGGCGGATCGCTGTGATGCCCGTCAATTCGGCCCATTCGGGATCGTCGATCGACAGCAGCGCGACGCGCGCCTGCCAATCCGCGCCGTAGCGCGCTTTCAAATGGAGAGCGAGGCACAGCGCGACGGGCGCGTTGGCCGCGAACAAGGCGATGCGGCTGGCTTTGCCACCGGTGCGAACTGTGACGCTGCTTGTCGCGTTACCTGTCACGCTGGCCACGGCATCGCCAGGGCCGCCATCCGCGTCAATTGCGCGGTCCAGTTCGGCAAGAGCGCGCTCGACGGCTGCCGGCTCCGCAAGATTCAGCACCAGCGTATGCCCACGCGCGCCGCCCACGCCGCTTATCACCTCGCGAAACGCCGCCTCGCGCAGTTGCCGTGAACTGACTTGCTCGAAAGGCTGGACGACAAACCAGATATCGTCGAACCCATTGTCGAGCAGATGCCGCGTGCCGAGCTCGGCCGCCGCCCGGTTGTCCAGCCCAACCATGTCGGCGACGAGCCCATCCACCGAACGGTCGACCAGCACCGCCGGAATCCCGCCGCCGCCCACCGGCCGCAGGGTTTCCTCGCGCACGCCGAGTGCGTTGACGATCACGCCTTCCACGCGATACGTGGTCAGCAGTTGCAGATAGCGCCGCTCCATTTCGACTTCGTTGGCCGCGTGGCAGATCAGCGGCATCAGCCCAAGCGCATGGCAAGCGGCTTCCACCCCTTGAAGCACTTCGACGGAATACGGGTTGGTCAGGTCGGCGAGCAGCATGCCGATCAGGCGATTGCGGCCACGCTTGAGGCCGCGCGCCATCTGGTTCGGCTGATAGTTGAGACGCTCGATAGCCGCCTCGATACGTGCGCGCAATTCCGGCGACAGCACGCTCATCTCGCCATTCAGATAGCGCGAGATGCTGGTCTTGCCCGTGCCGGCTTCGCGCGCGACGTCCGTAATCGTCGCGCGGCGCGGGGCGGCAAGCGGCGTCGTGCTCATTTCTTCAGCACTTCACGGTTGACGATATTAGTCGCGAGCGTACCGTCAAGCGCGGCAACGAGGTTTTCCGCTGCGTTAAGCGCCATCGCATGGCGGGTCTCGTGCGTCGCCGAGCCGATGTGCGGCAACGCGACCACGTTGGCCATTTTCAGCAGCGGCGAATCAGCCGGCAGCGGCTCGGTCTCGAACACGTCCAGACCCGCACCGTGAATCGTGGCGTTTTGCAGAGCTTCGATCAGCGCCTGTTCATCGACCGTGGCGCCGCGCGATGCGTTGATCAGAATCGCGCTCTTCTTCATCGACTTGAATTCGGCCGCGCCGATCATGTGCTTCGTCTCGGGCGTGAGCGGCACTTGCAGGCAGACGAAGTCAGCGGTGGCGAGCAACTCCGCCAACTCGACGCGGCGCGCGCCGTATGCCTGTTCCGCCTGCGCGTTCGCACTGCGATTCGTGTACAGCACCTTCATGTTGAAACCGAGCGCCGCGCGCCGCGCAACCGCGCCGCCGATCCGGCCCAGCCCAACGATGCCAAGCGTCTTGCCCTGCACGTCGACACCGAAATGCGCGGGTCCGATGCTTTGCTTCCACTCGCCCGCCTTCACCCAATCCGCGAGTTCGACCACGCGCCGCGCCGACGCGAGGATCAGCGAGAACACCGTATCCGCCGTGGACTCGGTCAACACGTCCGGCGTGTGCGCGAGCACGATGCCGCGGCGCGTGAGGTCGGCAACATCGAACTGGTCGAAGCCCACCGAGATGGTCGACAGCGCCTTCAGCCGGCTTGCGCCTTCGAGCATCGCCGGCGTGATTTTCACGCTCGAACCAATGCCACCGTCCGCGTCCTTCAAGGCGGCGACGAACGTATCGTGCTGCGCAGGGTCGACCTGCACGACTTCCGCATGCTCTTGCAGATACGCGAGCACATCCTCAGGCAGCGACTTCCAGGCGACGATCTTCTTCATCAGCTTATTTTCCTTGCAACGGTGTAGCGAGCGTGGCGCCCTTGGTTTGCGGCTGTACTTGCGCCTGCGGTTTGACGATCAACGTCAGAATCACCGCGGCGATCAGGGCTACGCTCATAAACGCATAGGATGCCGCGGGTGAACCAGTCGCGCCATTCAGATAGCCGACCACGTACGAGCCGACGAACGAACCGAGCGCGCCCATGCTATTGATCAGCGCCATCGCGCCGCCCGCGACGTTCTTCGGCAGCAGTTCCGGCACGATCGCAAAGAACGGCCCGTACGGCGCATACATTGCGCCACCGGCAATCACCAGCAACGCGTATGAGATCCAGAAGTGCGTGGAGCCGAGCGCGTACGACGCGGCGAACGCGATCGCGCCGACCAGCAGGAACGGCCACACGAACACTTTACGGCGGTTGAGTTTATCCGATGCCCACGAAGCCGCAAGCATGGCGATCGTTGCAGCCAGATACGGCAGCGCCGAAAGCCAGCCGGTTTCGACCATGCCGAGCGTCGAACCGTTCTTCAGAATCGACGGCAGCCACAACACAAAACCATACACGCCAATGCTCCAGCAGAAATATTGCGCGCACAGCTTGATCACGGCGGGCGTGCGGAACGCTTCGCTGTAATTGCGCATCGGTTTGATAGCGGCCTGTTCGGCGCGCAAGGTTTCGGCGAGATCGTCCTTCTGCTGCTGCGTGAGCCACGATACCTGCTGCGGCTTGTCCTGCACGATGAACCACCAGCACACCGCCCAGAGAATCGCCGGCGCGCCTTCGGCGATGAACATGTGACGCCAGCCGAACGAATGCACCAGATAGCCGGAGACCACCGACATCCACAGCACCGTAACGGGATTGCCGAGAATCAGGAAGGTGTTGGCGCGGGAGCGCTCGCTCTTCGTGAACCAGTTGCTGATGAAAATCAGCATCGCCGGCATCACCGCGGCCTCGACCACGCCGAGCACGAAGCGGATCACCATCAGCGAGGGGATATTGCTGACCATGCCGGTCAGCGCCGCGCACCCGCCCCACAGGACCAGGCTCCAGAATACGAGCTTTTTCACGCTACGGCGTTCCGCGTAAATCGCGCCGGGAATCTGGAAGAAGAAATAACCGAGGAAGAACAACGCGCCGATCAGCGACGACAAGCCCTTACTGATGCCGAGATCCTGATTGATGCCGGCGGCCGACGCGAAACCGAAGTTCGCGCGGTCGAGGTAAGCGAGGCTGTACGTGATGAATACGATCGGCATGATCGTCCACCAACGGCGAATCGCAAGCGATGAAGTCATGGAAGTCTCCTTTGTCGACCAGAGTTAGCGTTTTAGCTGTCGACCAGAGTTAGCGCTTTAGCGCTTACTCTGGTCCCATGCAAAGCACTTACTCCGGTCCCATGCAAGAAAGTTGCTAACGGCTTCCCGAAGCAATGATGGACGGTCACGGGGCGCTGTTCGGGCGCTCTTGCTGTTATCGAGCCAGCTAGTGCTGAACGATTGAACGCTCGTTATGCGAGGCCCAGACGCTCAAGCCGCGGTTGCGATGTGCGGCACGTCGGCGCGTTCGAGCGCGTCGAGTTCGGCGCGGCTCGGCAGGCCTTCCGAATCGCCGATCACCTGAATCGCCAGGGCGCCGATACGGTTGCCGCGTGCGACCGCTTGCGGCAGTGTCTTACCTTCGAGCAATGCACTGACCACGCCGACGGCGAAACCATCGCCCGCGCCCACCGTATCCACTACGTTCACAACCGGCTGACCGGCGATCACGGCGGCATCGTCGGCGGTGCGGAAGTACGCGCCTTCTGCGCCGAGCTTGATAATCACGCCACGCGCGCCTCGGTCCAGATAAAACCTGGCGATGTCGTCCGGCTTCGTGTAACCCGTCAGAATCTCGCCTTCGCCGATACCGGGCAGCACCCAGTCAGCCAGTGCGGCGAGCGCATTCAAACCTTCGACCATCGCGGCGCGCGAGGGCCACAGCGTCGGGCGCAGATTCGGGTCGAACGAGATCGTCTTGCCTGCGGCACGCATTTCACGCGCCAGATGGAATGCGAGTTCGCACGAGCTGGCTGAGATGGCCGGCGCCACGCCCGTCAGATGCAAGTGACGCGCGGGCAGCACGTAATCGGCCACGTAGTCAGCCAAGGACAGATGGCTTGCCGCGGACCCTTTGCGGAAGTATTCGATGGCCGGATCGCTGCCGTCGTCGTTCTTCGACTTCAGCTGGAAACCGGTCGGGTAGCGCTCGTCGGTGGTCACGCAGCGCTGGTCGATGCCTTCTTTCGTCAGCGTGTCGCGCACGTATTGGCCGAACGAATCGTTGCCGACGCGGCTCATCCAACCCACCTTGAACCCCAATCGCGACAGGCCGATCGCCACATTCAGATCGGCGCCCGCGACGCGCTTGGTGAATTGCCCGACACCGGCGAGTGCTCCGGTTTCGGCGGCCACGAACATGGCCATCGCTTCGCCGTAGGTGATGACATCGAGTGCTGCGTTTGTGTTGCTCATGCTTCGCTCCTGCGTGTTCCTGTTTGCTACCTGTCTTTTGCTTGCGCTTCTCTGCATGCTTCCGCCCTTACCGCGTGCACTTCGCCACACGCGCTTCTTGCCGGGCATTTTTTGGGTACCGCTCTCTCAGGTCCTACGCGCCGCTTACGCGGCGGCCAGCCATGCGACGTAGTGCGCCGCGTCCGCATCGATACGGTTCGCATCGAACGGAAATTCAATGCCGCGCGGCACGTGGCGCGGCAGCTTATCGAGCACCGCGGCGAACTGCGTGTCACCGGCGGCCGGCGCGACGGGAAAGCGTCGTGCGCCCTCGCCCACCGTCGTCTTGCAATGGATGTATTCGACGTGCGCAGCCAGCGGCCCGGCGGCATCGAGCGGCGCGACATCGCGCCAGGCCCAGTTGCCGATGTCGAAGGTCATGCCGAGCAGGCCGGCGTGGCCTTCACGCTCCAACGCTTCGAACAAGTCCGTGAATTGCCCAAGCGAACCGCCTTCCGCCAGTTGACCGTTTTCGACGACGAGCCGCACGTCCGCGCAGCGCATGTAATCGGCAATCACTGCGGCGTTAGCCTCGGCGCCAAACCCGCCAAGTTGCAGCTTCACGAAGCGCGCGCCCAGCGCGATCGCTTCTTCAATCGAGACGCGCAGTGCGTCGGCGTCGAGCCCGCCATCCGGCGTGTACAGCGACGCGGGCGTCGAGTAGACCGACCACAACCCGAGGGCCGCAATTTCCTTGCCGAGCGCGCGTAAAGCCTGCGGCGCGGCGTCTGCTTCGTCGGCGAAGAGTTCGCGACGCACTTCGAAGCCGGTGGCGCCGGCCCGTTTGCTCGCGCCGGCCCACTTCAGATGACCGTGCGTGCGAACCGCGTCCATCCCGAATGCGCTTGCGACGATCACCACGTCCACTACGTCAGTCATGTCGAAATTACTCAAATCTGTCTCACGATCGGCATTTGGAACCGGTTCCAAACACGTTTCGAAAAAAAGCGCCGAGGCGCTTGCGATGCCCGAATAGTGCGCCGGGCGAGGTGTCATGCACCATAGTGGAAATCCCCAGGAAACCTCCATCAGGGTCCATCAGCAAGGCACAGCGCGAGGAACTGCTCGACCACCCGCGACGGCGCACTCGCATGTGGCACCAGAATCGACAGCCGCCGCGTCAGCGGCTCCGGGCTCAACGAGAACAGACACAGCGCGCCGTCCTCGTGTCGCATCGACATCGCCGAAACGAAACCGATACCCATGCCTGCCCGCACCGCCTCCTTGACGCCTTCGACCCCGGCAATCTCCAGCGCCACCCGCATCGGCACGCCCGCCCGGGCAAAGGCCCGCTCGACGATCTGCCGCACGCCCGACCCGGCCTCGCGCACCACTAGCGGATGCGTGCCAAAGGCCGCCAGATCCACCCGTCCGCCGTTGACAGCCGCTCCGCTTTCCACCGCTCCCGACGCTCCGCCCCCATCCACTCCACCTGCCGCGCCAGCGGTACCCGTACCCGTGCCACCCGTCTGCGCCACCGCCAGTGGATGCGTGCGCGGCATGATCGCGACGATCTCATCCTCGCGCCACGCGTGCACCGCGGTGTCCGGCGGTAGATCCGAGCCCACAGGACCTTCGATCATCGCGATATCCACTGAGCCCAGCGCGCCGACGATCTCCGTGGTGTTGCCGTCGGCGGTATGCAGCGTCACGTCGGGATAGTGGCGATGAAAATCGGCGATCAGGTACGGCAGCAGATAGCTCGCCGGCGTGGTGCTTGCGCCGATGCGCAAGGTGCCCTGCTCGAGGCCGCGCAGCGCGTCGCGATACGCATGCGCCTGCCGCCACGTATCGCGCAGCCGCGTCGCATAGCTGGCGAGTTGCTCGCCGGCGGGCGTCAGGCGCACGCCACGCCCGTCGCGCAGATAAAGCGGCTCGCCGAATTCGTCCTGCAACTGGCGCAATTGTCCCGATACGGCCGGCTGCGACAGATGCAACGCCACAGCCGCCCGGCTGATATTGCGATGCTCGGCGACAGCGGCAAACGTTATAAGTTGGTCCGGGGTCATGGCGGGCTAAATATCCGTTGAACTGATACTTCACATTCTAAATCACGATTTTTCATATCGATATATCTAATTTAGGATTGGGCCTATCGAATCACGACAGTCATAGGAAGGCGCTACGCCATGTCCACCGCTCACCTCACCGCTTCCGCCGCCCCCGCCGGGTCATCGACCCGCGGCCAACTCAACGGCATTCTGTTCGTTGCGCTCTTCGCCGCGGCCGTGACCCGCATCGCGTCGATCCCGGCCATCGCCGGCCTGGGTCTGAGCCCGCTGATCGTCGGCATCGTAGCCGGCGCCATTTACGGCAACGCGCTGCGCGACGGCATGCCCGAAAGCTGGGCGGCCGGCGTCAACTTCTCGGCGCGCAAACTCTTGCGCATCGCCGTGGCGTTTTTCGGGCTGCGGGTCAGCCTGCAGGAAATCGCCCAGGTCGGCTTG
Organism: Paraburkholderia sp. SEWSISQ10-3 4; assembly: GCF_030464785.1. Classification (NCBI taxonomy): domain Bacteria; kingdom Pseudomonadati; phylum Pseudomonadota; class Betaproteobacteria; order Burkholderiales; family Burkholderiaceae; genus Paraburkholderia; species Paraburkholderia sp. SEWSISQ10-3 4. Next base: position 29,084 of record NZ_JALPRI010000025.1, on the reverse strand, counting down.
CCCGGTCTCGCTGAATCGGTGCTGATCGTCGTGAGCACGCTGGTAATCGGCACGTGGGCCGGCATGAAGATCATGAAGCTCGACCGCGACACCGCGCTGCTGACGGCGGCGGGCAGCGCGATCTGCGGCGCGGCGGCTGTGCTCGCGTTCGAGTCGACGTTGCAATCCAAGCCGCATAAGAGCGCGATGGCGGTAGGCAGCGTGGTGCTGTTCGGCACCCTCTCGATGTTCCTTTACCCCGTGCTGTTCAAGGCAGGTTGGCTTCATCTCGACACGGTTGGCGCCGGCCTGTTCTTCGGCGGCACCATTCACGAAGTGGCGCAGGTGGTCGGCGCGGCCAGCAACGTGAGCCCGGAAGCGACCCACATCGCCACCATCGTCAAGATGACCCGTGTGATGCTGCTGGTGCCGGTGCTGCTGGTCGTCGGCATGTGGGTGAACCGCTCGGCGCGCAACGCAGCCGCCTCCGCAACGGCCGAAGACGGCAAGCAACACGCCCCGCGCAAGCTGGCGATTCCCTGGTTCGCGCTCGGTTTCCTCGCCTTCGTCGTGATCAACTCGCTGCACGTCCTGCCGGAAAGCACGACCAGCACGCTGAACATGCTCGACACCTTCGCGCTCACCATGGCCATGACCGCGCTCGGTATCGAAACCCGTATCGCGCAAATCCGTCAGGCCGGCCCACGCGCATTGACCACCGGCTTCATCCTGTATGTGTGGTTGATTGCCGGCGGACTGGGTATCACATGGACCGTCCAGCACCTGTTCGGCTAAGACGCTCCCGCCTCCCCGTCAACCCCGCCGCGTGCGGGGTTTTGTGCGTTCAGGAGAACCATCTGTCACTCATGCGCGGCATACTGGTTGCTAACGTTATCCGTTCGCGCACACCTGTTCATGCAACTGGAATGAGGACTGATCGATGAGCCTGGAACTTTACTATTGGGATGGCCTGCAAGGCCGCGGCGAATTCGTGCGGCTGGCCCTGGAAGAAGCTGGCGCAGACTACGTGGAAGTGGCGCGCGGCGAATCGTCCGATGGCCTCGGCACGAACGCGATGATGGCGATCATGAAAAGCAAGGACGAGCCCTATCCACCGTTCGCCCCGCCGTTTCTCAAGGACGGCGATCTGGTGATCGCGCAGACCGCCAACATCCTGTTCTACCTTGGCCCGAAGCTCAATCTCGCGCCGTCGGCCGAAAGCCTGCGCTATGTCGCCAACGGACTGCAACTGACGATCGCCGACATGGTGACCGAAGCGCACGACACGCATCATCCGCTCGCCAGCGCCTTGTATTATGAAGACCAGAAAGACGCCGCCAAAGTGCGCGCGCACGACTTCATCGACCACCGGATTCCGAAGTTCATGAAGTACTTCGAGCGCGTGCTGAAACAGAACCCGGCCGGCGACTCGTTCTTGGTGGGCGACGCGCTCACTTACGTCGACCTGTCGATGTTCCAGCTGATCGACGGCCTGCTATACGCGTTTCCGCGTGCGCTCAAGCGTTTCGGCGAACACTATCCGCGTCTCGCGGCCTTGCACGACGCAGTGATCGAGCGGCCGAACATCGCCGCTTATCTGCAGTCCGACCGGCGCATCGCGCATAACGAAGCCTGCATCTTCCGGCACTACCCGGAACTCGACAAGGCGGCGACTTGATCCACGCTGCACTCCTCCGCGAACCCTCTGCATTGCGCCCGCTTCCGCCAGCGGGCGCAATGCTGTTACCGTACGCGCATCCCATCCACCCATCACGCCCACTCCTGCCGACGTGCTTTCATTCCTGCTGAAGCTGCGCACCCGCGCCCAGACCCTGTTCCGTCTCTCCGACGCCCACACGATGCTGGTCTGGTCGGTGGTGGTCGGCGTCGCGGGCGCGTTCGCGACGATTGCCTTTCGCGAAGGCATCGCGTTGCTGCAACTGGCGACGGTCGGCAAATCCGGCAGTTTCGTCGAAATGGCGCGCAGCTTGCCGTGGACGGTGCGCGTGTGGCTGCCCGCCGCGGGCGGCCTGATCGCAGGCTTGTTTCTGTTGATCGCGCAACGTCACGTCGACAAGTGCAATCACATCGACTACATGGAAGCGGTCGCAATCGGCGACGGCGTGGTGCCGGTCAAGCTGAGCTTCTGGCGCAGCGTGTCGTCGCTGTTCACGATTTCGAGCGGCGGCTCGATCGGCCGCGAAGGTCCGATGGTGCAACTGGCGGCGCTGGCCGCGTCGCTGATCGGCCGCTGGGTGCATCTGGATCCGCCGCGCCTGCGCCTGCTCGTCGCCTGCGGCGCCGCAGCCGGCATTACCTCCGCGTACAGCGCGCCGATTGCCGGCGCATTTTTCGTCACCGAAATCGTGCTCGGCTCGATCGTGATGGAAAGCTTCGGCCCCGTCGTAGTCTCGGCGGTGGTCGCCAACATCACGATGCGTGAGTTCACCGGCTACAAGCCGCCGTACGAAATGCCGGTGTTTCCGCCCGTGGCGGGCGCTGAAGTCCTGTTGTTCGTTGGGCTTGGACTGCTGTGCGGTGCGGCCGCGCCGCAGTTTCTTCGGCTGATGGACTTCTCGAAAGCAAACTTTCGCAAACTGCCCGTGCCGTTGCCCATCCGGCTGGCGCTAGGCGGTCTGATCGTCGGCATTCTGTCGGTCTGGACGCCTGAGGTGTGGGGCAACGGCTACTCCGTCGTCAATTCCATCCTGCATTCGCCGTGGACGTGGAGCGCGCTCGTCCTCGTGCTGGTGTTCAAGATCGTCGCGACATCGGCGACTGTGGGTTCAGGCGCGATCGGCGGGGTATTCACGCCGACGCTCTTCGTCGGCGCGGTGGTCGGTTCGCTGTTCGGTCTGGGCATGCACGCGTTGTGGCCACACGGCACCTCGGCGCCGTTCGCTTACGCAATGGTCGGCATGGGCGCGTTTCTGGCCGGCGCCACACAAGCACCGCTGATGGCAATCCTGATGATCTTCGAAATGACGCTCAGCTATCAGGTGGTATTGCCGCTGATGCTGTCGTGCGTGGTCGCGTATTTCGTGTCGCGCGCAATCGGCAAAACGTCGATGTACGAAATCACGCTGCGTCGCAATCAGGAGGAACAGGAACGCACCCGTCTGCGCGCGACGCAGATGCGCGAGCTGATCCGTCCCGCCGAAACCGTCGTGCCACCCAACGCGACCGTGCAGGATATGACGCGCGTGTTCCTCGAATACCCGGTGAAGTATCTGTACGTCGCCAACGAGTCCGGAGCGTTTCTCGGCGTGGTCGCGCTCAAGGACATTACCTCCGATCTACTCGACAAGCGCGACACCTCCGCAAAGACCGCCGCGGATTATCTGCAGCCGCACTTCGATGTGCTCACGCCGGATATGCCGCTCGGCGTTGCGTTGCAGCACTTCATGGCGTTTCAAGGAGAGCGATTGCCGGTGGTTGAAAGCACCGCGGATCCGAAGCTGGCGGGGGTGGTGTACAAGACTTCGCTGCTCGATGCGTACTTCCGCATGAATCCGACGCGCTGAGGCCTGACGCCGCGTCCTCATCCGTGCAAAGCGCGGCAGATTCTCTACAATGAGGAAACCGCTGCCGCGCTTGCGAGCAGCGCGCGTTACGCCAAGACGGGCGCACCGAGACGCCCGCCCTTCGATCGGAGCGAAGATGAGCGAACCGTCCCTCGATGCCGTCCGCCGTGATCAGGCCGGCTGGATTTTTCTGCATATCGAAGGCGAGCCGTACGATCGCGGCGAGCAGCATGGCCAGTTGCTAGCCACCGAAATCCAGAACGCGATCCGCACCGCCCGCTACCTCGCGAAATGGGATACCGGCGAAGACTTCGATACCTTCACCGACGCCGCCGTGTCCCAGTTCGCCAACAAACTCGACACTGAATTCGCCGACGAAATCCAGGGCATCGCCGACGGCGCGAAGTTGCCGTTCGCCGAAGTGCTGGCCTGGAATGGCTACATGGATCTGCTGCAAAGCTGGTGGCCGAGCCACGCGGCGGCCCAGAAACCGCAGCTCGGCATGAAACCCTGGCGCGGCCGCCGCGGCCATCACTGCAGCGCGTTCATCGCCACCGGCAACGCCACCCGCGACGGCCGCATCGTGATGGCGCACAACTCGTGGGACCGCTACGCCGCGGGCGACGCGTTCAACGTCGTGTTCGACATCGTGCCCGACCGCGGCAACCGCATCCTGATGCAGGGCCTGCCGGGCTGCATTTCCAGCCTCACCGATTTCTGGATCACCGAAGCCGGCCTGATGGTCACCGAAACCACCATCTCCAACTTTGTCGGCTACAACGCAGCGGGTGCGCCGGAGTTCTATCGCTCGCGGCGCGCGTCGCAGTACGCCAACAACATCGGCGAATGGTGCGAGATGTTCGCGGTCGCCAACAACGGTGGCTATGCGAATAGCTGGCTGCTCGGCGACACCAAGACCGGCGAGATCGCGCGCTACGAACTGGGGCTGCACTATTCGGGCTTCGAGAGTACGAAAGACGGCTTCTATAGCGGTTACAACACCGCGACCGATCTGAAAATCCGCAACCAGGAATGCATCGGCGAAGGCGAAGACTATACGGACGTACGCAAGAACGGCGCGCGCCGCTTGCGCTTCATGCAGCTCGAAGAAATGCATCACGGCAAGATCGACGTCGAACTTGCGAAGGAGATGATCGCCGACCATCACGACGTCTATCTCGACCGCAACGACAACCCCTGCTCGCGCACCATCTGCGGGCATCTGGAACTGGACGACGCGCGCTTCGGAGGTTCCGACCAAGGACCGTTTAATCCGTGGGGCGCCAACGACGGCAAGGTGGTCGACAGCGAGATGGCGCGCAAGATGGCGTTCACCGCGCGCTGGGGCCACCCGTGCGGCCGGCCGTTCGACGCCCAGGCGTTCATGAAGCGGCATCCGCAGTGGAACTGGCTCAACGGTTATATGCGCGACCGGCCGTCGTGGCCGTGGACACAATTCGACGTGCTGCGCTAGAAGCCCGTTCTTAGCGGTCTCTGAACCGTTGTTGGCCCAGACTGTTATCAGGCAGATTGAGGTTCGCACGCGACCTGGGCATCAGCCGTTACCGCACTGCAACATAAACGCAGCACGACCGTTCGCGACTGCGCTGCCTTTTTCCTGCCATCATGTGAAATCTACAATTAGGTTTTGTCTCTTTTGGGCGCGCGTCGCAGCCGTTTGCCATCTAAGATGGTAGATGCACGTCGCCCGCCTGTATCAACGCCGCGTGTAGGTTGCGCCGTCCTTACGACGCGGGGACGGCACAACGCTTGCTCAACTGTCAGCGCCGCATGAGCTTAGGAGGTCGGGCGATGAAAACCTCGACACTGTTGACCATGGTGACGCTGTCAGCCTCGTGTTTTGCCGCGCCGGTTCATACCGCGCCGGACAGCACAGCCGCCAATAGCCTTGCCGAACGCGCCAACGCCGCACCGGTCGCTCCCGCGGCGCCGGACGTCGCTGCCACGGACGACAATCGTCCGCAACAATGGCAACACATCGCACTGCCCAAATCACGGCATCTGGAGCGAAGCTTCACCGGCCAGAACGAGCATCTGCAGACCTGAAAACAGCACCTTTGGAGCGCGCATGACCGCATCGGCTATCCCCGGCGAATCGATTGATCTGCAGATCGCCGACGTTCTGCGCGAAGTCCGTTTCCCGACCTACAAGGACGCGCTAGTCGACGCCGCGCGCGAAGCCGGCGCGAGCAACGAAGTCGTGTCGATGCTCGACGGTTTGCCGGAGCAGGACTATGCCGACGTGGCGTCGGTCACGCGCCTCGTCGGCGGCAACTATGGGCCGGGTCTGGGGGCATGAGCGGAAAGCAGGTCTTGACGCTGGGTTCGCTTTCGTCCGCTCCGAAGCCCGCTGCCGACTGGATTCATCGCTCGCCGCATTCGGGCGGCACGAGCGGCATCGAGCGAATCGAAGCCTTCTTTCATCATGCCGGCTATGCGATGCACCGGCACGATACCTATGCAATCGGCCGCACGCTGGCAGGCGTGCAGAGCTTCCGCTACCGCGGCAGCATGCGTAACAGCTTGCCTGGCGGCACGATGGTGCTGCATCCCGATGAGCAGCATGACGGCCAGGCCGGCACGCGTGACGGCTTTCACTACCGCATGATCTATGTCGACCCGGCGCTGTTCCAGCAGGCGCTCGGCGGCAAGCCGCTGCCGTTCATTGAAGGCGGACTCTCGAGCGACCCGCGTCTGTTTGCGGCGACCGAGAGCCTGCTGCGCACGATGGATTGCGCGATCGATTCGCTCGAACAGGACGACGCGCTCTACGAACTGGCCATCGCGCTCGACGCCGTGGCAGGCGGTGCGGCGACGCGCCGTCCGGTGGATTACCTCGCGGCTGAACGGGCACGCGAGTACATGCTTGGTTCGCTCGATAGCGCCGTGACACTCGACGAACTGGCGGCAGCCGCCGGCCGCGACCGCTGGAGTTTGTCGCGGGATTTTCGTGCGCTGTTCGGCACGAGTCCGCATCGCTATCTGACCATGCGCCGGCTCGATCTCGTGCGCCGACTCGCGATTCAGGGCGTGTCGCTCGCCGACGCATCGGCGGCGGCCGGCTTTACCGATCAGAGCCATATGACGCGGCACTTCAAGCGCGCGTGGGGCGTTGCGCCGGCGCATTGGCTCAAGATGCTGGGGCCTTCGACACGCGGTGCGCGTTAACGGTAGCTCGACGGATATCCCACCGTCCATCGCCCGCCGCCCAGCGCCCCCGCGCACAAACGTACAAGACCCGCTAGCGCCTCCCGCCCTACGCTCCTGCCTGACACACCTACCCCTCAGGAGAGAGCACCGCGATGTCCACCCATCAAACGATTCAACGGCCTTACCGCGCCATCAATTTCGCTGAGAAGCTGGAGCTCTTCAGCGACCAGTGGCAAGCACGCGTCGTCGCGGAAATGAACGACTACCAGTTCAAGCTGGTCCGCATCGAAGGCGACTTCATCTGGCACGAACACGCCGACACGGACGAAACGTTTATCGTGCTCGACGGACAGTTGCGCATCGACATGCGCGATGGCTCCGTGCTGCTCTCGGCGGGAGAAATGTTCGTGGTGCCCAAAGGCACGGAGCACAAACCGTATGCCGAACGCGAGGTCAAGCTGCTATTGATCGAACCACGCGGCGTGAAGAACACCGGCGAAGAAAGCAATGAACGCACCGCGGCAAACGACGTGTGGATCTAGGTTTACCTCGCACCCGTCAAAGCGACGACGCTACGATCCGCGCACGTGAAACCGGGAGCGTCGGCCGTGTCGTCTCGCCCGGCAAGGCGGACACCGGCAGGTCGTCGGCATAAACCGGCGAGCCGGCCACGGCGCGCCGCGGCATCCTGGCCCGTGGATCGCGCACGTGTTCGTCGGTGCGCTGGAAATGCGCGACGAGATGGTCGATAAACGTGCGCACTTTCGCCGGCAAATGAAGGCGGCTTGGATACGCGATCGTGATTTCGATCTGCGGCAGGCGGTAATCGCCGAGCAACGGGACCAAGCGCCCGGACGCCAGATCGCGACCGATCAGGTAGCTCGGCAAAATAGCTACGCCCATTCCCAGCAAAGCGAACTGCCTCAGCATCTCAGTGTTGTTCGCGGCAATCGCGTTGGTGGGTCTCACACGGACTTCACCCTGCGGTCCGGTAAACACCTTTTCATCGCCGCCCTGCTCCGAAGGCCGGCTCAGACACGGATGCTTCAACAGATCCTCAGGACGAGTCGGAGTACCGTGCTGCTCCAGATAGGCGGGCGTCGCGCACACCGTCATATAGCCGGTGGTCAATCGCCGCGTGACGATGCTCGCGCTGCGCATCTGCCGCGCGACCATAATGCCGACGTCGAACCCCTCTTCCACCAGATCGACGTGGCGATCCGCCAGCGTGACATCAGGCATGACTTCCGGATACCGCTCGGCGTAAGACTGCACTACCGGTGCGAGGCTATGCAGCCCGAACACCACTGGCGCAACAATGCGCAGCGTTCCGACCGGTTCGTGATTGCGCGCCACCACCATCTGCTCGACGCCTTCCAGGTCGTCGAGAATATGGCGCACGCGTTCCAGATAGGTGGTGCCGGATTCGGTGAGCGAGAGACGCCGCGTCGTGCGATTGAGCAGCCGGGTACCAAGGCGCGCTTCCAGATCCGCGACGTGGCGCGTGACGACGGCAGTGGAAAGATCCAGCGCGCCGGCCGCGCGGACGAAACTGCCAAGGTCGGCAACCTTGACGAATACGCGCATCGACTGCAATTGATTCATGGGACGACTCCTGCCTCGGTAAAGCCGGGCCGGCGCAACGCTGCCGCCTGTGTCGACCCGCGCGACAAGGCGCGCGCGGATTTGCCCAACGATTCGATTGTATCGACCCGATCATGTCCCAACCCTGACCTGAACATGACAATCCGGTCAGGTTTCTGAGGCGCTCGCGACACTATTGCGAGGCTTATTGCGGATATTAGGTAGGTATAAACCCTTAGATGCTGGTAAGATAGCGGCCGAAAGGAAATCAATCGCTATGCCACATCGTTTTCAGCTTTTCGAAAAAATCGCGTTTTCACTGGTTTGCTGGTCTGCCGCAGCCTGTTCGGCCTTCATCGCTTACGAGCGGTGCCCGGAACTCAAGGTTGCCCTGCACGTCGGTGAAGAAGTCCTGCGCTACAGCGGGCAGTATTCGTTCGTCTGCGCCACGCCGGTGGCAGACGCCTGCGCTCAGTTGCCGGCGAGCTGATCCGCCGGCATTCGTCATATTGCGCGGGTATCACGCCCGCATTCGTATTACGGATCGCGCCCGAACACCACGCGCGCGAAAAATCCCGCCAGCACCGTTTCAGCCATCTCCGACGACACGTTCTGCGGGTCGACCGTGTAGAAGAACTGCACGCCGTCGCACAAGCCCATCAAACCCATCGCCAACGTCTCCGCCGGTAGCGGTAGCGGCGTGCCGACTCGCGTCGAAAACTCGCGGATGTACGCGCTCAACTGTTCAAGCTTCTCGTGCAGGAACGCGTTAAAGCGTATCCGGAAGCGGCCGTCACGCACGGCAAGCAGCTTCGCCTCCACCCACAGCAGGAAGCACTTGTTCTCGCGATGCAGGTTGCTGTAGTAGCGCAGCACGCGCTCTTCCATCTCCTCGCGCGTGGCCGCATTTTCGAAGATGGTCTGCAAGCCCGCTTGCATGGCCTCGTGGTCGCGCCGCAGTAACTCGAGAAACAACTCGTTCTTGCTGCGGAAGTTCGAATAGAACGCGCCGCGCGTATATCCCGCCGCCCCGGCGATGTCTTCGACACTCGCCGCGACAAAGCCTTTCTTCATAAAAATTGCTTGCGCAGCATCGAGCAGACGCAGGCGCGTCTGGTCTTTGCTCTGCTCGCGAGTAAGTCGTTGCCGTTTCATGGGCGCAAGTCTAGCACCGAAAAGAATTCCAATTCACATCAACATTCAAATACAGGTGTGTATTAGAATGCGACCAATCATTCGAAGTCAGACGCGTATGCCAATTGCATGTTTCGGCCCTCGTGTCTTCGCTGGCGAGCCGCTGCGGCTTGCCGTGTTCGTTCGCTGTCTCCAGTTGGGGTAATTGTGAAGCGTCCCGGTCCTCCCGCATCGTCTGCGATGCGCCAGCAGTCCCATCGGCATGCCCGTTCCGCACGCTTGCGCCGCGCAGCATTTGCCCTCGCGCTCGCCGGTATGGTCACGCTCGCCGCGTGCTCGAAGAAGGAAGCGGCTGCGCCCGCGCCGCGTCCGGTGGTCGCCGTCGCCGTGCATGCGGACGGCAGCGCGCCGGCGGCGGCCTCGTTGCCCGGCGAAGTGCAGGCGCGCTATTCCACTCCGCTGTCGTTTCGCGTCGGCGGCAAGATCATCGAGCGGCGCGTACGCTTGGGCGACGTCGTGAAGAACGGGCAGATCGTCGCCCGGCTCGATCCGGCGGATGCGCAAAAGAATGCCGCCAGCGCGCAAGCTCAACTCGAAGCCGCGCAACACAGTCTCGTGTATGCGAAGCAGCAACTCGATCGCGACCAGGCACAGGCGAAAGAAAACCTGATCGCGCCCGCGCAGCTCGAACAGACCACCAACGCGTACGCCTCAGCCGCCGCGCAGCGCGACCAGGCCGCGCAGCAGGCGGCGCTGTCGAAAGACCAGTTGCAGTACACCACGCTCAGTGCCGATCACGCCGGCGTGATCACCGCCGAACAGGCCGACACCGGCCAGAATGTGTCCGCGGGACAAGCCGTCTACAACCTCGCATGGAGTGGCGATATCGACGTCGTCTGCGACGTGCCGGAAAGCGCGCTCGCCGCGCTCTCGGTCGGGCAGACCGCGCAGGTCACGCTGGCTGCGCTGCCGGGCCGCAGCTTCAAGGCGCGTGTGCGCGAACTGTCGCCCGCCGCCGATCCGCAAAGCCGTACTTACCGCGCCAAGCTCACGCTCGACAATCCCGGCCCGGACGTACGCCTCGGCATGACCGCTGATATCGCGCTCGCCGCGCAGTCGCCCGCGGACTCATCGGCCAACTCATCGGCCAACTCAACTGCCAACTCAACTGCCAACTCAACTGCCAACGCCTCGGCGAGCCAGAACGGTTCCTTCACCGTGCCCGCCACCGCCCTGTTCCACGACGGCACGCAGCCGGCTGTGTGGGTCGTGCGTGCCGCGGACAACGCGCTGGAACTGCGCCGCGTGACGGTCACGCGCTATAACGAGCGCACGATCGTGATCGGTCAGGGGCTTAAGGAGGGTGAACGCGTCGTACTGCAAGGCGTGCATACCGTGACCGCCGGCGAAAAAGTCCACGTGATCCCGCCGCTGCATCCCGAGGACTTCGCTTCATGAGCACCACGCATGAAGAAGGACGCTTCAACCTGTCCGCATGGGCGCTGCGCCATCAGGCGCTGGTCGTTTTCCTGATCGCGCTCGCTACCGCATTCGGCGTTCTCGCCTATACACGTCTCGCGCAATCCGAAGACCCGCCCTTCACGTTTCGCGTGATGGTGATCCGCACCTTCTGGCCCGGCGCGACCGCGCGCCAGGTGCAGGAACAGGTCACCGACCGTATCGGCCGCAAATTGCAGGAAACGCCTGCCATCGATTTCGTGCGCAGCTACTCGCGCCCCGGCGAATCGCTGATGTTCTTCTCAATGAAAGACTCGGCGCCGGTCAAGGACGTGCCGGAGACCTGGTATCAGGTGCGCAAGAAGGTCGGCGATATCGCGGCGACCTTGCCGCCAGGCATTCAGGGCCCGTTCTTCAACGACGAATTCGGCGACGTCTACACCAACATCTGGACGCTCGAAGGCGACGGCTTTTCCGCCGCACAACTGCACGATTATGCCGACCAGTTGCGCACGGTGCTGCTGCGTGTGCCCGGCGTCGGCAAGGTCGATTATTTCGGCGATCCGGACCAGCACATCTATATCGAGATCGCCAACACGCAGCTCACGCGCCTCGGCATCTCGCCGCAGCAACTCGGCCAGGCCATCAATTCGCAGAACAGCGTCTCGCCGGCCGGCACGCTGACCACCACCGACGACCGCGTGTTCGTGCGCCCCACCGGCCAGTTCAAGGACGTCAATGCGCTCGCCGACACGCTGATCCGCATCAATAACCGCTCGTTCCGTCTCGGCGACATCGCGACCATCAAGCGCGGCTACGACGATCCGGTCGCCACGCAGATGCGCGCCGGCGGCAAGGAAGTGCTCGGCATCGGCGTAACGATGCAGCCGGGCGGCGATGTGATTCGTCTGGGCAAGGCGCTCGATCAGCAGATGGTCACGCTACGGGCCTCCCTGCCCGCCGGCTTGCACCTGGTCGAAGTGTCGAGCATGCCGAACGCGGTGGCGCATTCGGTCGATGATTTTCTCGAAGCCGTCGCCGAGGCGATTGCGATCGTGCTGGTGGTCAGTCTGCTGTCGCTGGGCGTGCGCACCGGCATGGTGGTCGTGATCTCGATACCTGTCGTGCTCGCCGTCACGGCTCTGTGCATGTATCTGTTCGATATCGGCCTGCACAAGGTGTCGTTGGGCACGCTGGTGCTCGCTTTGGGGCTATTGGTCGACGACGCGATCATCGCCGTCGAGATGATGTCGGTGAAGCTGGAGCAAGGCTGGAGCCGCACGCGCGCTGCTGCCTATGCGTACACGAGCACCGCTTTCCCGATGCTGACCGGGACGCTCGTGACCGTCTCCGGCTTCCTGCCGATTGCTCTCGCCAAGTCGAGCACCGGCGAATACACGCGTTCGATTTTCGAAGTGTCGGCCATCGCGCTGATTGCGTCGTGGCTGGCCGCCGTTGTGCTGATTCCGTTGCTCGGCTATCACATGCTGCCGGAGCGTAAACGGCAGGCACACGAAGCGGAAGATCACGAACACGACATCTACGACACGCGGTTTTACAAGCGCCTGCGGGGCTGGATCGGCTGGTGCATCGAGCGGCGCTTCGTCGTGCTGGCGATCACTGTCGTGCTGTTCATTCTGGCCATGGCAGGCTTCACGCTGGTGCCGCAGCAGTTCTTCCCGAGCTCCGACCGTCCCGAGTTGCTGGTGGATGTGCGTTTGCCCGAAGGCGCGTCGTTCGAAGCGACGTTACGGCAAGCGGAGCGGCTGGAGAAAGTCCTCGTGGGCCGGCCGGAAATCGATCATACGGTGAACTTCGTCGGCACCGGTGCGCCGCGTTTCTATCTGCCGCTCGATCAGCAATTGCCGCAGCCGAATTTCGCGCAGTTCGTGATCACGGCGAAATCCGTGAAAGATCGCGAGAAGCTTGCGCAATGGCTCGAACCAGAATTGCGCAACAACTTTCCGGCGATCCGCACACGCCTGTCGCGCCTCGAGAATGGGCCGCCGGTCGGCTACCCTGTGCAGTTCCGCGTGAGCGGCGACGATATCGCCACCGTGCGCTCGATCGCGGAGCGCGTCGCCGCGACCATGCGCGCCGACGGCGGCACCCGCAACGTCCAGTTCGACTGGGACGAACCCGCCGAGCGCTCGGTGCGCTTTGAAGTCGATCAGAAGAAGGCACGCGAACTCGGCGTGACCTCCGAAGACATCTCGAGCTTCCTCGCGATGACGCTATCCGGCTATACCGTCACGCAGTATCGCGAGCGCGACAAGCTGATCAGCGTCGATCTGCGCGCCCCCAAAGCGGAGCGCGTCGACCCCGCGAAGCTCGTCACGCTGGCTATGCCGACGCCGAACGGCCCGGTGCCGCTCGGCACGCTCGGTCATTTGCGCAACGACCTCGAATACGGTGTGATCTGGGAACGCGACCGGCAACCTACCATCACCGTGCAGTCCGATGTCGCGCCCGGCGCGCAAGGGATCGACGTCACGCATGCCGTCGACAAAGCCCTCGGCCAGATTCGCAGCACGCTGCCGGTCGGCTACCGGATCGAGATCGGCGGCTCGGTCGAGGAAAGCGGCAAGGGGCAGACGTCGATCAACGCCCAGATGCCGATCATGATCATCGCCGTACTGGTACTCCTGATGGTCCAGTTGCAGAGTTTCGCGCGCGTGCTGATGGTAGTGCTGACCGCGCCGCTCGGCCTGATCGGCGTGGTGTTGACGCTGCTGTTGTTCGGCCAGCCGTTCGGCTTCGTCGCGATGCTGGGGGTGATCGCCATGTTCGGCATCATCATGCGCAACTCGGTGATTCTGGTCGATCAGATTGAGCAGGACATTGCTGCGGGGCATAAGCGCTTCGACGCGATCGTCGGCGCGACGGTGCGACGCTTCCGGCCAATCACACTGACCGCGGCCGCTGCCGTCCTCGCGTTGATTCCGCTGTTGCGCTCCAACTTCTTCGGCCCGATGGCAACCGCACTGATGGGCGGCATTACAAGCGCGACCATCCTCACGCTGTTCTATCTGCCGGCCCTGTACGCGATGTCGTTCAGAGTACGCAACGACGAGCGCGAGCCGCCGGCGCCGTCCGCCACGACGCATTCGGGGAACTGAGATCATGGCTATCCTTGCATTCCCTCGACACGCGCGTCTCACCCTTCTCGCCGGCGCTACGCTGACGCTGGCCGCCTGCTCGTTCGGCCCGAACGGCGAGCCGCCTGCCATGCCGCAACCGGCTCACTACGGCGCCGAAGTGCAACCGACGCAAACCGTGCCGGCACAAGGCGTCACCCAGCAATTCGTGGTCGGCGCGAAGCCCGTGCCCGAATGGTGGAAGCTGTATCAATCGGAGGCGCTGAACGCGCTGGTCGACGAAGGCTTGCGCAACAGCCCGACGCTCGCCGCGACGGACAAGAACCTCGCTGCCGCGCGCGAGCAACTGCGCGCGCAGATCGGCAGCTCGATGCTGCCGACCATCGACCTGGGCGGCCAGGCCACCCGCAACCGCGCGCTGGCGATCCCCGAGGCAGGTCCGAATACGTTCCTGTACAACATCTTCGTCGGCCAATTGCAGGCGCACTACACGTTCGACCTGTTCGGCGCCGCACGTCTCGCCGACGCCGCCCTCGCCGCCCGCGTCAACGTACAGGCCTATCAGTTCGACGCCGCACGCCGCGCACTGGCCGCCAACATCGTAACGGCCGCGATCACGAGCGCCGCATTGCGCGCGCAGATCGACACGACCGAGCGCCTCGTGACGCTTGCCAACGATCAGGCGCGCGACACACAACGGCGCTACGTATTGGGCGCGGTCTCACACGCCGACCAGTTGAGCGCACAACAAAGCGCGGCGAGTCTGTCAGCGAGCTTGCCAGGCTTGAAACAACAATGGCTGACGACGCGTCATGCCTTGGCCGTCCTACTCGGCCGCACACCGGACGCCGCCCCGGACGACCTCGAGCTTGCGCAACTACACGTGCCTGAACAGGTGCCTGTCGTAGTGCCATCCGAGCTGCTGCGCACCCGCCCCGACATCCAGGCTGCGGACGCCGCCCTGAAGGCCGCGGCGGCCGACGTCGGCGTGGCGACGGCGCAGATGTTCCCGAGTCTCTCGCTGAGTGCATCGATGGGACAAGGCGGCTTTAGCTGGCCGGTGGCGCTATCCGGCGCGGGGGCGATATGGAGCATTGGCGCGTCTTTGTCACAACCGCTGTTCCATGGCGGCGCCTTGTTCGCACAGCGCCGCGCGGCCGTCGACACGTACGACGCCACGGTTTCGCAATATAAGCAGACCGTACTGACCGCATTCCAGAACGTCGCCGACACCCTCGCAGCACTTCAGCACGACGCGCAAGCGCTCGACGCCGCGAACATTGCAGCGCGCTCCGCGCAAGGGATTTTCGACGAAACGTCGGGACGCTACCGACTGGGCGCGTTACCGATCGCATCGACGCGCTCGAGCGAGCAACAGTTCCGCAACGCGCAGCTCGACGAGATCCGCTACACCAGCGCACGGCTAACGGACACGGCAGCCCTGTTCCAGGCGATGGGGAATCCACCATTGGAGGTGGAGCGGTCTGCATCCGCAGCGTCTGCATCTACGACGGCCTCGGCGACGCCGGGGGTTCCTACGGCCAACGTGGGCGCCTCGAACTAAACCTGGGATTCCGTAGTTATGGCTGGGGACTTATCCCCAGTTTATGTTGAAGAGGCTGTTGAAAACTATCTGACAAGCGGGCTAACGCGTTGAACGCGCTGTGATTTTTGGTCACGGTGCGGAATGAACCAGGGGATGCTGAACGTGCCTCTTGACTTTGGTTAAAGCCGTTGGGATGCCTCACCATGCCAAAACGTTATCCCCAGTTTATGTTGACAGGGCTGTTGATAACTACGGGGCTACGCGCTTAAGTGCTTGATGCAGATCGGTTTGTTGCGTGGGGTGCGGGCTGATGCAGAGGATAATCGACTACGCGGGCGCGACGCCGGGCCGTATTGCGAAGAGCCGCCTTATCCACAGATTTTGTTGAAAGGCATGTTGATAACATCGGGACATCCGGCGTAAGTGCTTGAGCGCGCAACGAAATCAAACGTAGATCTTTGGAACGCCGTCCAACCAGCGCATGGTTTTAGGAATGACTCTTCGGCGCGCGTAGCGCCGCCGGAAGTATGACTCCCTTGTCACAAGCACGTGCAGGGGCACGAACCCAGATTCCAGATGCACCACTACCCGTTGCAAGCTACGGTGCCCACTTAGCATTAGCGGTTTGAGCTGCTTTCTTTTGCCTACTTTTCTTTGCAGCCGGCAAAGAAAAGTAGGTGCCGCCCCGCACAGGGGCAACGCTAATAGACCACTAACAAAACAAGGAAAGGCCAAAGCCCCAGGAACACGGACAAAAGCGCCGCAAAGGCAAAAATTCAGTAAACCCCAGCCTCCCCAGCAGGCCGATGCTTAAACCTCTTATGCACCCAATAATACTGATCAGGAATCCGACGCACCTGCGTCTCAAGAAACTCCGTGATCCGCCGAGCATCAACAGCAACATCCTCCGAAGGAAAATCCTTTAACGCTTCGAAGATAGTCAACTTATAGCCCCGATAGTCGGGCAAGACTTCAGTCACAAACGGCACAACCCGAGCATTCCCAGCCTTAGCCATGCGCGAAACGGAAGTAAGCGTACAAGCAGGCACACCAAAAAACGGCACAAACACCGAATCCCGCAACCCAAAATCCATATCAGCAGCCAGCATGACAGGCTTGCCATCCCGCAGAACCCGCAACGCGCGCCGCACGCTATCGCTACGCGGAATCATCTCCGTACCAAAACGCCCACGCTGCCGCTTAGCCATCGCATCAAGCAACAAATTCGACATCGGCGTGTACAAAGACGCAACGGGATGCCGCGTCGAATACATCATGCACCCCGCCTCGATACCGACAAAATGGAAGCCGACAAAAATCGTCGGCTGCCCCTCCATATCGGTCAGATCGATCGCGCTCTCCACTTCGACCAGGCGCGCCAACGCCTGCGCGTTGCCGAACCATTGGGGACCGCGCTCGACATAACTACGGATCACATGACAGAAATGCGCACGCGCGAGACGCTCGCGTGCGTCGTCGCTCATGTCGGGAAAGCACAGTTTCAGATTGGTATGCACGACGCGCCGGCGCGCGCTGGGAATCCGGTACAGCAACGCACCGATGCCGGTGCCGATGCGCGCGACAACGCCGTATGGCAGGAAAGCAAACGCGCGCAGCAGACCTGTCATCAGACAGATGAGTATTCGACTTTTCACGAGGCAACGACCCGGTGGATGCTGTATGACAAACACGCCGGCCGCGGCAACCTGACAGTTGCCCACAGACGAAGTGGCATGCGCGCGCGTCAAACGGGTCTTGCGCGGCGGGACTTTCGAAGACGTGCGCCTCGCTCGCGGCGAGACGCAGCAGTGGTGGAGGCCGAAACCGCTTAGGAATCGAGCGTCCGTATAGGACCCAATAAAAAAGCACCGCAGGCGTGATTAAAACACACTGCAGAAGGCGGGCACAAAATCTGCTCGGCGAGGCCCGCGTAGCGCGATAGAAATCCGCGTCAGCGCGTGGTTTCCCCCGCCCTTTCAAAAACTTGCGCGTGCGGCCACAGGCAAGCCGCACACTCGCTACGCCCCTAAGCGAACCCCGAAGGAGGTCCCCTTTGGAGCGCTGGCAGACATCAAGGCTTGTTCGTCTCGAACAAATCCATGATCTGCTTCTTCTCATTCGACGAGACGTTCGGCGGCGGCACCGCCGGTGGCGTCATACCCGCCGGCCCTACGCCGCCCACCGCGTCGCTCACACCGGCGGTCGGATTCGCCGAATCCAGACCGATGCTGGCCACGAAACCATTGCCCGGCGTCATGTCCGTATAGAACAGTTCGCCGTCGACCGCGGTCACGCCGTCCGGCTGCGCCGGCTCGCTTTGCGGCACGCCACGCAGCGCGCGCTGCATGTACTCGACCCAGATCGGCAACGCGAGCTGCGCACCGAACTCGCGGCTGCCGAGACTCTTCGGCTGGTCGTAACCCATCCACGCCACGGCCACCAGCGATTGCTGATAACCGGCGAACCAGCCGTCCTTGGCGTCGTTGGTCGTACCCGTCTTGCCCTGCAGGTCCGAACGATGCAGCGCGTTGGTGCCCGCACCCGTGCCGGCCGTGGCCACCGAATGCAGCAGGCTGTTCATGATGTATGCGTTACGCGGCTCGAGCGTGCGCGGCGCATCCTGCCCTGCGGTCAACGGCTGCGCCTTCGAAAGCGGTACGCCGCGAGCATCCGTCACCTCGTTGATCAGATACGGATTGATACGGTAGCCACCGTTCGCGAACACCGAGTAAGCGCCCGCCGATTGCAGCGGTGTGACGAGGCCGGCGCCGAGCGCCATCGGCAGATACGGCGGGGTCTTGTCGGCGTCGAAACCAAAACGCTGCGTGACAAAATCTTGTGCGTACTTGGTGCCGATGAACGACAGGATACGGATCGACACCAGGTTCTTCGATTTCTGCAGCGCGAGGCGCATTGGCATCGGACCGTCCGGCTGGTCGTCGTCCTTCGGTTCCCACGCGTCACCGCCCGGCGTGCTCGGCGGGAAGTACAGCGGCGCGTCGTTAATGATCGTAGCCGGTCCGAGACCCTTGTCGAGCGCTGCCGAATAGATGAACGGCTTGAAGCTCGAACCCGGCTGACGCCACGCCTGCGTGACGTGGTTGAACTTGTTCTTGTTGAAGTCGAAGCCGCCCACCAGCGCGCGAATCGCACCGTCCTGCGGTGTGAGCGAAACCAGCGCGCCTTCCACTTGCGGCAGCTGCGTGATCTGCCAGTTGCCCTTGTCGTCGGCAACGAGGCGCACGATCGAACCCGGCTTGATCTTCGTGGCAGCCGCCGCGCGCGCGGAGAGCGCACCGGCTGCAAAGCGCAGGCCGTCGCCGCTGATCGTCACTTCGGTGCCGTCGACCAGTTGCGCCTTCACCTGCTTCGGATTTGCGTCCGTCACCACGGCGGCGATGATTTCGCCATTGTCGGGGTGATCGGTGAGCGCGTCGTCGATGGTCTGATCGCGGTCGTCGCCCGGTGCGGGCAGTTGCACGAAGCCTTCCGGTCCGCGGTAGCCGTGGCGCCGCTCGTAATCCATCACGCCCTTGCGCACCGCGCGATAGGCGGCGTCCTGGTCGGCGGAATCGATCGTGGTGGTGACGTTCAGGCCGCGCGTATAGGTTTCGTCCTTGTACTGCGCGTACATCATCTGACGAACCATTTCGGCGATGTACTCAGCGTGCACGCTGTATTCGTTGCCCGGATTCTTGGTGTGAATCTCTTCCTTGACGGCCTGGTCGTACTGATCCTGACTGATGTATTTCAGCTCGAGCATGCGCTTCAGAATGTATTCCTGACGGATCTTCGCGCGCTTCGGATTGACCACCGGGTTATACGCGGAAGGCGCCTTCGGCAAGCCGGCCAGCATCGCGGCTTCAGCCAGCGTGATGTCTTTCAGATCCTTGCCGAAGTACACGCGCGCGGCCGCGGCAAAACCGTACGAGCGCTCGCCCAGATAAATCTGGTTCATGTAGACCTCGAGGATCTGATCCTTGGTCAGCGCGCGCTCGATCTTGTACGCCAGCATCATTTCGTAGATCTTGCGCGTGTAGGTCTTCTCGCTCGAGAGGAAGAAGTTGCGCGCCACCTGCATCGTGATCGTGCTCGCACCCTGCGAGGCGCCGCCGTGCGTGATGTCGGAAATGCCCGCGCGCAGAATGCCCACGAAGTCGACGCCGCCGTGCTCGTAGAAACGATAGTCTTCGATCGCGAGCACCGCCTTCTTCATCTGGTCCGGAATGTCCTGGAAGCGCACGATGCTGCGCCGCTCTTCGCCGAACTCGCCGATCAGCACGTGATCCGCGGTGTAGACGCGCAGCGGCACTTTCGGGCGATAGTCGGTCAGCGCGTCGAGCGACGGCAGTTGTGGCCCCATCACCACGAGCGCGTAACCGACGATCAGCGCACCCACCACGGCGATGGTTGCCAGCAGACTGACAAACCAGATGGTGATGCTCGCGCCAATCGAACGGCGGCCAGGCTCGGCGTCGCGCGAAGCAGCGTTACGTCCTGGGGTACGGTGGTAGGCGTCCCGGTCTTCACCAGCCGGAGAATTTGAAGAATGCGGTCGTTTGATGATTGGCATGACTGGAATAGTGGGCGTGCAACTGAACGCGTGAGGCGCAAAACACCGCGCGGCCCTATGCCCCCGGGCGACCGCACGGCACGCCTGTGACAGCGTCCGGCGCAACGTAACAGCGCATTTTAAAGAAATCAAGCGCCGTCCAAGACAGTTTTTTTGTAAGAATTCCCTTCGTGCTTCGTTATACAGGTAGATCACGGCAGTCGCGCAAGTGCTCCGCGCCGCCTGCCAGGGTTATCAACAGAAAATGTTGAAAGGCCTGTGGACAAGCCCGCCGCAAACGCTACAAGCCGTTGATGTCACGGGATTTTCATGTCACGCCCGTTCCGCATCGGTGCAACTCGTCATATGATGGACTCGGCGCGGAAGTCGTAACCGACACGCGCGACGGCGTACGCCAGATTCACGCCTTGATTCGCCAATGCCAACAAGTATGCGAGCCGACCATGAACAAGCCCAGCGAACGCATCGTCGTATTCGTCACGACCGCGCAGAAACGCGCGATCGCCGCCACCGCCGAAAATCTGGGCATTAGCGTCAGCGAACTGATGCGCCGCGCGGTGTTGAGCTTCGGCGCGACCAGCGAACAGGTGAAAGCGGCCAGCATTGTCGACCGGCTGCGCGCGCCGCGCGCACCGGACGCGCTCGACGCCGCGTTGCAGCGGGTCGCGCGCGGCACGCGCAACGCACGGGCGGCGCTCCCGGAGGCCTTGCAGACTCACGGTGACAACGAATCCGCTGCGCCGGCGGAAAGCGCGGCCGCATCGAACGCGGATGAATTGTTGGGCACGGCCGCCGGCGCAGGCCCGGCGCCGTTGCTGCCGGCCGGCGTATTGGCCGCCCTCACCGCCACCGCCGAGGAACTGGAAGCGGCTGCGGCAGCCGAAGCCGTGGCGCGCGTCGCCGCTGCCGAAGCGGCGTCCATTGCCGGTTCGGCGCAGAAACCCAACGACGTGGATACGCCTTTGCGCAACGTGCTTAAACGCCCGCGCCTCGACGCGAAGCGCGACGAAGACGATCCGCAAAGCGATCCGAGCACGGAAGGCGGCCGCTTCGCCTGAATCGGAAGTGTCACGGTCAAGCGCCCTAACCCAACGCGCATCGAAGCGCAGTTGAAGCGGTGTTGAAACGCAAGCACGCCGTCCACACACGACGCTGTTCACATCCGCGACACCCGCCGCGCGGACACTCGCCATGTCGATGCGCGCCGCGCAGATGCCCGTCGAACGGGTGCTCGCAGCGCACAAAGTTAGCGATTATGTCATCGCGCCCTTTAAGGCGGTTTTAAGAGAATGCGTGGTGTAATATCCGCGAACGGCTGAATAAGCCAACCCACGTTTTAACCACTGAGGCCGTTGGCCATTTGTTTTCAAAACGTAAATTTGTGGCGCCGCTATTGCAATTGGCGAGTGTGCCCCGAACTCCGGTCCGAACGTTGCGCAGCTTCTCGCGCAGCGGCGTAAAGTAGCATTTGAAAGCAGTTAAAGCGCGTGGGAATTATTCAGCGCCGATTTCATTCTTTGGAGGTTTTCATGTCGCTTTTTGACAGCATTTCGCGCACGCTTAAAGGTCTCCTGAACGACGCAGCCGATTCCGTGCAGGACCCGTCGCGCGATTCGCGCCAGATTGTGCGCGAACTCGACGAGAGCATCGCTAAAGCCGAGAACTCGCTGATCGAGATTCAGGCACAGGTCGCCACGCAGCAAAGCAAGCGCGATGTCGCCGCCGACAAGGCGAAGAAGTACGAAGACGGCGCGAAGCGCGCGCTGCAATCGGGCGACGAAACGCTCGCACGCGAAGCCCTGGGCGCGCAAGCCACGGCCGAAGCTGAACGCGATGCGCTGGCCAAGGAATTGACCACACTGGAGCCGTCGGTTGCGCAGTTGAAGAGTCAGATTGACGACATGCGTGGCCGTCGTAACGACCTGAACGCGCGCTCGAACATTCTGCAAGCCAAGCAGCAGATCGCTCAGGCCAAAGATGTTGCCGCTACTGCGTTGGGCGGTATCGGCGGCAAGAATCTGTCCGAGGATTTCCAGAAGCTGGAAGACAAGGTTGCGTTGTCGAATGCCCGTTCCGACGCGCGCCTGAATTCTGCCGACGTGAAGACCGGCAAGGCGCTCGACGACAAGCTCGCGGACCTGAACCGCGGCCCGTCCGTCGAAGATCGTCTCGAAGCATTGAAGAAGCAGATCAACACGCCGGCTCAGTAATTGCGTCAGCAGTGCATACCGGCGGCCGTTACGAGCGCCGCCGGAATCGACTGAAGGAGACGGGTGCATCGCACCCGGTCCGTAAATGAAAAAATTTCTCGCAAGCGTATTCGCCTCACTGCTGTTCGTGTCGGCTGCGGCGTTCGCCGTGCCGACGGTCCAGCAGATCGAATCCGCCATGTCGCAAGGCAACTGGCAGCAGGCCGATGCCGGTTTGAGCGAAGTGCTGCAGGCGCATCCGAACAATGCCCGCGCGCGCTACCTGTACGGCCAGGTGCTTGATCGCGAAGGCCGTTACGGCGACGCCCTCGCCCAGATCCAACAGGCCAAGACGCTCGATCCGCAAATCCGCTTCACCGACCCGACCCGTTTCGCGCAAACCGAAGCGCGTATCCGCAAGGACGCGGAACGTGCCGGCGGCGCCGGCGGCAACACCACGAGCCGCGCGGCCAACCCGTTCGTCCAGCAGAATTCGCCGGCCGTGCAACAGCAATCGGCGATGGTGCAACAAGCGCCGCAACGGCATGGTCCCGGCATCGGCATGTGGCTCGGCATCATTCTCCTGATCGGCGTGATCGCGCTGGTGTTGCGCTGGACCTTGCGCCGCGCCCGCACGCAAGACGATTCGCGCGCCGACGACGATCGTCGCGTGCAGCTCAAGCGCGCAACCGAAATGCTCAACGCCGTGCGCTCGTTGAAGCTCGACGTGAAGCTCTCCACCGTGCAAGGTCATGAGGCGCTGGAGAAGGAAGTCGAATCGACCGAAGACCAGTTGCGCGGTCTCGTCGAAACGCTGTCGAACAGCAAGAATCCGGTGCCGCCGTATCAGCTCGACGAACTGGAGCAGCGTATCGGCAGCCTGCGCGCTCGCGCCGAGGGGCGCCCCGATCCGTATGCCGCACCGGCCGCCGGCACGCAGCAGTCGCCGTATGCGCAGGAAGCCGAGCGTTTCGGCAACCCGCCGCAGCCATACCCGCAGCAAGGACCGTATCAGCAGCAGCCGCAGGTCATCGTGCAACAAGGTGGTGGCGGTTTCGGCGGCGGCATGGGCGGTCTGCTGACCGGCGTGTTGCTTGGCGAGGCGCTGAATTCCGGGCGTGAACGCGTTGTGGAGCGCGACGTGATTGTCGATGACGAAACGCGTCGCCGCGGCGGTGACGGTGGCAATGGCGGCGGTCTCGACTTCGGCCAGGGTTCGAACGACTGGAACGACAACAACGGCGGTGGTGTCGACATGGGCAGCAACGACGATTCCGGCGGCTGGAGCGATACCTGAGAAACACCGCGCTGCGTGAGATGCAGTCAGTCAAACGCCAAGCGATCAGGCTGCAATGAAAACAGGCTCCGTACGGAGCCTGTTTTTTTATGTCGATTCCCTTCATTCATGCGGGCGCCCTGACCGGCTCATGCTGCGCCAGCAGCATCGAACCTGCGAACAGCCGGACGATGAAACGCTCCGCATACGCGACCAGCGCGTCCCGGCGGGCGGCATTCCCGTCGATGTACTCCGCCGAAAGATGAAACAGCTGCAGCACGATCTGCGTGCAGACTTCGTCGACAGTTGCGCGGGCAAGCGTCGGCATCAGTTCCAGTTGCACGACGTCGTCCGCCATTTCCGCCGACACCTCGTGGAGGTTGGCCCGCACCGCTTCACGCAGCGCCCGCGACGTGCCGTGATACTCGGCCAGCGCGCTCAGAAACGCCTCGCGATTCTCCAACGCGAACGCGAAGAACGCCATGCACGCGCGACGCGGCACGCTCTGCGGCTCATCGTGCGCCGCCAGCCAACGCTCGCGCCGCAGCATCGGCCGCAAGCGGCGGCTCACCGATTCAACCGCCTCGCGCGCCAGGTCGTCGAGCGTGTCGAAATGGCGGTAGAACGTGTTGGGATTCAACCCCGCCTCGCGCGCCAGTTCGCGCAGACCCAGGCTTGCAAAGCTGCGCCCACCCGCGGTCAGACGCAACGCGGCTTCGATCAGCTTGCGCTTGCCGGGCGGAAGGTCCTGTCCGGCAACGGCGCCATGGTCGGCGGCGAGCGCCGCTTCGGGTGAGGATTTCATGAGCTTTCAGTCAGGGCGCGGCTCGCGCGTTTAATAGTCGTACTCTAAACGATCTTGACGCGAAGTGTACAGTTGTCTACCCTGCGCGTTATACAGCTGTAGACATATGTAGACACCCGAATTTTGCCCACCTCCGGAGACCCGCCGTGACGCCTGCTTCTGTTGCCCAACCCGCCACGCCACGCATCGCTATTGTCGGCAGCGGGTTTGCGGGCATCGGCATGGCGATCCGCCTTCAACAGATGGGCATCACGTCGTTCACGATTTACGAGGCGGCCGGCGATGTTGGCGGCACGTGGCGCGACAACACCTATCCGGGCGCGGCCTGCGATGTGCCGTCGCATCTGTATTCGTTTTCGTTCGAGCCGAATCCGGCGTGGTCGCGTGCGTTCGGCAGCCAGGCGGAGATCTTCGCTTACCTCAAGCATTGCGCGCGCAAATACGGCGTCGATCGTTACGTGCGTTGCAATGCGCGCGTGGCCTCGGCGCGTTTCGACGAAGCGCGGCGGACATGGCAGGTCGAGATCGATTCGAACGGTACGCGCGACAGCATCGAGGTCGACGTCGTGATCGCCGCGAGCGGTCCCCTATCGCGGCCGGCTATGCCGCAGATCGCCGGGCTCGAGCGCTTTGAAGGCAAGCTGTTTCATTCCGCGCGCTGGGACCACGACTATCCGCTCGAAGGCAAGCGCGTGGCCGTGATCGGCACCGGCGCCAGCGCGATCCAGTTCGTGCCGCAGATCCAGCCACGTGTCGCGCAACTCGAACTGTTCCAGCGCACCGCACCGTGGATCATGCCCAAGCCCAACAAGCCGGTCGGCCCGCGCACGCATTGGCTGTTCCGCCATCTGCCGTTCACGCAGCGCTTTGTGCGCAACGCGATCTACTGGCAGCTCGAATCGCGCGCGATTGCGTTCGTCGTCAATCCGAAACTGATGAAGCTGCCGATGAAGTTCGGCTTGAGCTACCTGGAACGGCGCGTCAAGGACCCGGCGCTGCGCGCGAAGCTGACGCCGAACTACCGGCTTGGCTGCAAACGCGTGCTGCTGTCGAGCGATTACTATCCCGCGCTCAGCCAGCCCAACGTCGACGTGGTGACGACCGGTATCCGCGAAATCGTCGCCGATGGCATCGTCACTGAAGACGGCGCGCATCACCAGGCCGACGCGATCATCTGCGGCACGGGCTTCCAGGTCAACGACGTGGGCGCACCGTTCGAGGTGACCGGTCTCGAGGGCGCCGACCTCGGCGCGATGTGGCTGCGCGATGGACCGGAGGCCTACCTCGGCACCAGCATCGCCAACTTCCCGAACTTCTTCATGATCGTCGGCCCGAACACCGGGCTCGGCCACAACTCGATGATCTACATGATCGAGTCGCAAGTGCAGTACATCGCTGATTGCCTGCGCGTATTGCGCCGACGCAAGGCACGCACGATGACGCTGCTGCCCGACGTGCAGCGCGATTTCAATGCGCGTCTGCAGAAGGAGATGCAGCACTCCGTATGGGTCAGCGGCTGCCATAGCTGGTATCAGACGAAAAGCGGCAAGGTCACCGCGCTGTGGCCGGGCTTCACATTCAGCTTTCGCAAACGCACGCGGCGCGTGCGGCCGCAGGATTATCGCTTCGCGCGTTGATGTGGCATGCGGCGGCTGAGGGCTGCTCGCGACGTGGAGGCGGAGGCGTTCGAATTCAAACTAAAGGGAGACAACAACCATGGCAAGCATCGAATCCGCAACGCCCGCACCCACCGCGCCGCTGCGCCCCCGCTCGCTCGCCGCGCGCCTCGGCATCACCAGCGTACCGCGCACCGAATTGCAACGGCGCTACACGCAAAGCGGCTCCAAGTTCGTCAAGATCATGGGTGCCGACGTGCACTACGTCGACGAAGGCAGCGGCGACACGATCGTGATGATTCACGGCTTCGCGTCTTCGTTGCACACGTGGAATCGCGTCGCCGACGAACTCAAGCACGAGCATCGCGTGATCCGTCTCGATCTGCCGCCGTTTGGCGTAACCGGACCGCTGCGCACGAACGCCGGCGAAATCGAAACGATGAATCTGCCGACCTACCGGCGATTTATTGACACCTTCATGCAGGCACTCGGCATCTCGCGCGCGACGCTGATCGGCAACTCGCTCGGCGGCCTGATTTCGTGGGATTACGCAGTGCGCCATCGCGATGCCGTTGAAAAACTCGTCCTGATCGACTCGGCCGGTTTCCCGATGAAGCTGCCGATTTACATCGGCCTCTTCAATAGCGCGCTGGTGCGGGTCAGTTCGCCGTGGTGGCTGCCGGAAGTCATTATCAAGAGCGCGGTGCGCAACGTGTATGGTGATCCGCGCAAGATCGATGCGGTGACACTGCGGCGTTACGTCGAGTTCTTCCACGGCGAAGGCACGCGCACGGCGATCGGCAAGATGGTGCCGACGCTCGACTTCAAGGACGTCGATACCGACGTGCTGAAGACGCTGAAGGTGCCGTCGCTGGTACTGTGGGGGGCAAAGGATCGCTGGATTCCGCCTGCGCACGCGGCCGAATTTTCAAGCCGCATTCCAGGCGCGAAATCGGTGATGTACCCGGGACTCGGCCACATTCCGATGGAAGAAGCCCCTGAGCGCGTAATGACCGATCTGCGCGCGTTTCTCGGCACGAGCGGCGCCACTGCTCCGGCAGTTGAAGGCGTGCGCAGCGCGCCGGTCTGACCCTTCCTGCCCGCACGATGCGGCGGTCGTATCGCCGCATCGTCTGGCGCTCCCGCCGATTCACGCATTCACCGATCCGCAGCCAGCGCGCATCGCCGCGCTGTTGACGCATCGCCGAAACCCGACGTTGCGCTCTCAACCACCTCCGAGCAGCCGCAACAGTCCCCAAAGAAACTTGCAGAGCATCACGATCAGCTCCCACAGGTGGTAAAGCTGCTGCCAGCCTGAGACGCGTGCGAAGGAGTCGATCATGGTCCGCTGGTGAGTGGAAGGGCTGTGAGAAATGGCAGGCACAGCCACTTGCGGGGCCAGGCCTCTGTCAGGCCGGGCCGTCGCACGCGTGCTGCGCACCGGGCCGTGCCAGCGCCCTGCCGGAGCCCACATCATAACGACCGCGGGATACCCCGTATCAAGTTGTTTGAAAGTTTGCCGTCAATACCTCGGGAAGACGCGGCATCCGGGCTGGATGAGCGCGCGAATCGACTCAGCAAACCGCGCCATCAAGGAGAACACGACCATGACGCGCTTCAGCTTCCGCCGGGCTGCCCATTCGCAGACCGTGGTCGGCGACATTGCCGCCCACGCCGGCAAACTGGGCATAGAAATCTGCGACGTATCGGGCCACGTCGAAGAAGTGGCTGCGCGCGTGCAGCGCCAGGCACAGGTATGCCGCGCGCTGCGCGAATCTGCTGCCGTCACGCTGGCGGGCAACCACCGCATCGCCGCCGCTGCGCGCGAAATGCGCAACGTGTCGGCCGAAGCCGCAACGGGCGTACAAGCGTCGCAACAGACGCTCGAGGCGTCGCTCGCCGATATCCACGGGCTGGTGGAGGGCGTAACGGTGATCGAGAGCCAGATTGGCGCGCTGCGCAGCGCATTGGCCCATGTGAGCCGCGTCTCCGAGGAGATTTCGCTGATCGCCCGCCAGACGCATTTGCTGGCGCTGAATGCCGCAATTGAGGCCGCGCGCGCCGGCGACTCCGGCAAGAGTTTCGCGGTCGTGGCCGCCGAGGTGAAGAACCTCTCGGCGAAGACCGCACAGGCGACCGGCCAGATCGAGACGACGCTCGCGCAACTCACCCAGCAGACCGAGCAGTTGATCAGCGAGGGCTCGGTGAACACGGCGCGCGCTCATCGGGTACGTGAAGGCACTCGCAAGATCGGCGACGTCGTCCATGCGACGGGCGATGCGATTACGCAGCTCAACGACGAGGCTGGACAGATCGCCACGTTGACCGGCGAGATTGAAACGCAATGCAATGGGCTCGAGGCGCAGGTTCTGGAGATGGCGAGCGGCGTCGAAGATTCGAGCGAGAACTTCGTCCAGGCGAAGGACCGGCTGGGGAATCTGCTCAGCGTGTCCGAGACGTTGATCGAACTGACCGCGGCGACGGGAGTTGAGACGACGGATACGCGGTTTATCGAAGCCGTGCAGCGGGCCGCGGCCGAGGTGAGCAAGGTATTCGAAGCGGCTGTTGCGCGGGGAGAAGTGTCGATTGAGGATCTGTTCGATCAGCACTACGTGCCTGTTGCCGGGAGCAATCCGGCTCAGTTCATTACGCGGTTTACTGCGTTTACCGATCGGGTTTTGCCGGCTATTCAGGAGCCGCTACTCGGGTTGGATCCACGCGTGGCGTTTTGTGCTGCTGTCGATGTGCGTGGGTATCTGCCTACTCATAATCTGAAGTTTTCTTTGCCGCAGCGCGATGATGTGGTCTGGAATATGGCGAATTGCCGGAATCGGCGGATGTTCGATGATCGGACTGGGATTGCGGCTGCTTCGCATGTTAAGAAATTTTTGCTGCAAACGTATCGGCGCGATATGGGCGGTGGGCAGTTTGTTTTGATGAAAGATGCGTCGGCGCCCGTGTTTGTGGCCGGGCGGCATTGGGGTGGGGTTCGGGTTGGCTACAAGGTTTGATTTTTTTGCCTACGCGGCGCTTTTGTCAGTGTTCCTGGGGCTTTGGCCTTTCCTTGATCTGTTATTGGTCTATTAGCGTTGCCCCTGTGCGGGGCGGCACTTACTTTCTTTGCCGCCGCA
>NZ_JALPRI010000024.1:0-125000 GCF_030464785.1 Paraburkholderia sp. SEWSISQ10-3 4 | reverse complement strand
TTCTTTGCGGCGGCAAAGAAAGTAAGTGCCGCCCCGCACAGGGGCAACACTAATAAACCACTAACAATTCAAGGAAAGGCCAAAGCGCTAAGAACACTGACAAAAGCGCCGCGCAGGCAAAACCCTCTAGCTACTCACAACAGCAGAAGGACAACCCGGCACGGCAACAGCACCCCCCTTCCCGGCGGAGCCCCCCTTAGGCGCAGCAGCAGCCATTGCCTGCACAGCAGCAGCTACTTGCACAGCAATCCGCTGCAACGCCACGCGATGCCCATTAACAAGTGCATCGTAGCCGCCGCTAACCGGCTCACTCACCACACTCCGACAGGTCATCACCCCAGTACCACGTACAGCCCTCACACTCCAGACCGCATCGATCAACGCATGCGACCCCGGCCATGACTCGAACCGCTGCACATTCATGCTGACCCGGTACACCGGCGTCGTATCCGGATACGCAGTGCCATACACGTCAATCGTGCCCAACTGCTGCGTCAGACTGGTCGACAAAGCCCGACGAATCTCGTCACCGGGCAACGAGGCCCAACGCTCCTGTTCAAGCACCTGAACTTGCGTCGGTCCCGTCTGCACCACCAGCTGATTCTTCGCCACCTGCGGCGGCACATCGATCGGCGCGACTTCAATCAGCCACGCCGGCGCAGCCGAGGTCTTGGCGCTAACCGGCGCCGCGGCGCCGGCAGCTGCGCCATCCGCGCCGAGCGTATAAAAGCGGCTGCTCGGCGACGAACACGCCGCCATCGCCACCAGTCCGGCCAGAGCGCCGACATACATAGCGCCGCGCACAAGCCCGCGCGGCGGGCGGGGGAGCCGGGCAAACATCATGGTTTATCTCCTGATTTACCGCGCAACAGCGATTCCGGATGACGCTCCAGATAATCCGACAACGCATTCAGCGACTGCAACGTGCGCGTCAGTTCCTGCAACGCCTGATGAACATCCGACTGCAACGGCGAGTCCTGCTGCAACGTCGCCTCGGCCGAACCGAAGGTCTGCTTCGCCGCGGCCAAGGTGTCGCGCGCTTCCGGCACGACTTCCTTGTCGAGTCGCGTGAACAGCTGGTCGGCGTTCTTCAACGCGCTGTTCAGGTTCGAACCGATCTGGTCGAACGGCACCTTGTCGAGCTTCTTCGCAATGTCGGCAACCTGCACCTGCAGTTCGTCGAGCGAGTTCGGAATGGTCGGCAACTCGAGCGGATCGCCCGTGACGTCAACCGTGGCCGGCGGCGCTTTCGGGAAGATATCGAGCGCTACGTACAACTGGCTCGTAATCAGATTGCCGGTGCGCAACTGGCCGCGCAGACCATGCTTGACGAGTTGTTGCAGCAAGGTTTGACCCGCGAGGCTGCCCGGTGTCGGCGCGGTTTCGCGGAAGCGCTTGCCGAGGCGGTCCGGGTACAGGTTCATCGTCACCGGCATCGTGAAGCTGCGCGTCTTCGGATCGTAGTCGATGCCGATGTTGGTCACCTGGCCCAGCACGATGCCGCGGAAGTCGACCGTCGCGCCGACCGACAACCCGCGCAGCGACTGATTGAAATTCATCACCACGCGCAACGGCACGCCGTCGGGCTCGCGCATCGCGTCCTGTTCATCCGAGCCGAGGCGGAACGTCATGTTGTTCGGCGCCTGCGCGCCCACGCCCTGGCCCGGCGGCGACTGGAACGACAGGCCACCGACGATCACCGTCGCAAGCGACTGCGTATTCAGCTTGAAGCCGCTCGAGTCGAGCCGCAGATCGACGCCGCTCGCATGCCACCAGCGCGAATTGGTGCCGACGTACTGGTCGAACGGCGCCGACACGAAAACCTGCATCGTCACGCCGGTGCCGTCCTTGTCGAGCGAGAAGCCCACCACCTGGCCGACCTGCACACGCCGGTAGAAAATTGGCGAGCCGATGTCGATCGAGCCGAGCGAGTCGCCGTGCAGAATGAACTGGTGGCCCTTCTGGTCGCCCGTAATAGGCGGCGGCGTTTCGAGGCCGACGAAGTTCTTCTCGGTGTCCGGTGAATGGCCGGCGTCCGCGCCGATGTACGCACCCGAGAGCAGCGTGGTCAGTCCCGATACGCCGCTCGCGCCCACGCGAGGGCGCACCACCCAGAAGCGCGAGTCCTTGACCGCGAAGTCTTCACCTTCCTTGGTGAGCTGCACCTGAACCAGCACGTGCGACAGATCTTTCGAGAGCGTGATGGTCTTCACCGAGCCGACATCGACGTCCTTGTACTTGACCTTGGTCTTGCCGGGCTCGAGGCCTTCGGCGCTGGTGAACGTGATCGTGATCGTCGGGCCTCTTTCGGTCACCGACTTGATCACAAGCGCGAGGCCGATCAACGCGGCGATCAGCGGAATCACCCAGACGAGCGAGGGCAGCCAGCGGCTCTTCGGCTCGATGTCGGGGTCTGGCAGTTGGGGCGGCAGCTTGGGTCCGTTCGAATCGTTGCGCGGCGCATCGGAGGCGGGCGTCGGTCCTTGCGGGCTAGTCATGGTCGAGGTCCTGAGGTTTTGGAGTACTGCCTTCCACGTTGTCCCAGATGAGCCGTGGATCGAATTGCATGGATGCCATCATCGTCAGAATCACCACCGAGCCGAAGGCGATCGCGCCCGGGCCGGCCGTGATCACAGCAAGCGACTTGAAACGGACCAGCGCGACGGTCAGCGTGACGACGAACACGTCGAGCATCGACCAGCGCCCGATCCGTTCGACCATCCTGTACAACGTGGTGCGTTGCTCCGGCCGCCAGCGCGAGCGGCGCTGCGCGGTGGCGGTGAGCAGCACCAGCACACTGAGCTTGAGCATCGGCACCATGATGCTGGCGATGAACACGATCACGGCCAGCGGCCAGTCGCCCGAGGTCCAGAAGTACACGACACCGCTCATGATGGTGTCGTCTTCCGAACCGAGCAGCGACGCCGTATGCATCACCGGCAGCAGATTCGCGGGAATATACAGCAAGGCGGCGGCGATCAGCAGCGCCCACGTGCGCATCAGGCTGTCGGGATTGCGCCGGTGCAGCACCGCGCCGCAACGGCTGCAGTGCTGCGGCGTGACGGAGCGGATGCGCGGCTCGACACGCCCGCATGCATGGCAGGAGACGAGGCCCGCGCGCTTCGCTGTGACGTATTTCATCGTGCGCTCATCCCTGATGCGGGGCCGGCGGCGCGCCCGGCGGTAGGGCGGGTTGCGATCCGCCTTGCACTTCCGGTGGCGCGGGCGGCCCGGCGACCGAACTGACGGCAGCCGCCGCGCTGTCCGCGGAAGTACGCGGCAACGGCAGCTGACCGCGTTCGCCCATTTCGTCGGCGAGATCCCACAGCACGCGCGGATCGAACGTGACGACCACTGCGATCATCAGCGTCAGCACGCCGAACGCGAATAGCGCCGCTTCCGGAATCACGCGCGCGAGACTCACCATCT
Organism: Paraburkholderia sp. SEWSISQ10-3 4; assembly: GCF_030464785.1. NCBI lineage: Bacteria > Pseudomonadati > Pseudomonadota > Betaproteobacteria > Burkholderiales > Burkholderiaceae > Paraburkholderia > Paraburkholderia sp. SEWSISQ10-3 4. The sequence continues at coordinate 121,571 of NZ_JALPRI010000024.1, read as the reverse complement.
TCACGATGGTGATCAGCACGCCGAGCATGAAGACTTCGATCATGCCCCACGGCCGCACGAATTGAATGGCGCGCAACACACGGTTGAAGGCGGGTGGCACGTAGCCCGAGCGCAGCGGGATCAGCACATAGAGCAGCGCGACCAGTTCGGTCAGCGGGAACAGGATGGTCGAGCAGAACACCATGACCGCGACGATCTGCATGTCCTCGCCCCATAACGCGACGAGCGCGCCGAACAGCGTGGTTTGCGAGGTGATGCCGTTGGCATCGAGTTCGACGATCGGGAAGGCTTGGGCGATGACGAAGGTGATCAGCGCGGCCAGCGTCATCGCACAGATGCTGTCGAGCTTGCGGGAGACGCCGCGATAGAGCGTCGCGCCGCAGCGCGGACAGCGCGCGACCATCCGCCCGACAAGCCGGGGCTTGCGGAACAGCGTATCGCATTCATGGCACGCGATCAGGTTGTCATGGTCCATACGGCAGAAGGGCTAACGACGTGATGGGAGGCGTGCAATGCCCGTTTCAGGGCAGGGCTGCAGAAAGCGTGGAGCAATAGTACCAAACGCGCTTCGCCGAGGGCAGGCCGTTGCTTCTCGCGCAAGCGCCCGGCCAGGCGGCTTCGGAATCGGAATAGTCTTACATAAAAGCTTACCTCTGACACCGTCCGGCCCTAATTGTTCAATACCGTTCTGCTCGCGGGAAAACTTTCCGGGTGCTGGGCTCTGCATGAGACCGGAGTAAGCGCTGAAGCGCTAACTCTGGTCGACACTGCCAGCTTTTTCCGCTTGCGGTAGCATGGCGGCCTTGGCGTGTGCCGCAGCCGCCATGTTTTCTATCGCGTCGCGCAATGCAGCATGCATTGGCGGGCGTGGAATAGCAGGGCCGACTGCGCCGTTAACCTCTCTTAGCTTGCGTTGACCTGTCATGGCACACAATCCTTCTTTCGGTGGCCGGGAATCGTACACGCGGACTGCCATTGCCCTTCACTGGCTGATCGCGCTGCTGATCGTGTGCGGCTTCTCGCTGGGTTGGGTGATGACCGACATCCCCGGCTTCACGCCCACCAAGCTGCGCTATTTCTCCTGGCACAAATGGATCGGCGTGACGGTGTTCGCGCTCGCCGTGCTGCGCGTTCTGTGGCGCGCCACCCATGCGGCCCCGCCGATGCCGCGCCGCATGCCGGGCTGGCAGCGCGGCGCCGCGCATCTCACGCATCTGTTGCTGTACGTGCTGATGATCGTGATTCCCGCTTCCGGCTATCTGTATAGCTCGGCGGCCAACATCCCGGTGGTGTACCTCGGCCTGATTCCGCTGCCGCGCCTGATCGCACCGGACCCGCATCTCAAGGAGTTGCTGAAGAACGTGCATATCGCCCTGAATTACACGTTGCTCGTGCTGGTCGCATTGCACGTTGCGGCGGCCCTGAAGCATCAATGGTTGGACCGCGACGGCCTGCTGTCGCGCATGCTCCCTTTCATCAAATAAGGATAACCATGAAAGTTTCGTTTTATCGCTACATGCTCGCCGCCTTCGCTGCGGCCTCGCTGACCGCCGCCGGCAGTGCTCTGGCCCAGGTCGACGTCGCGAAGAGTTCGGTGACGGCAACCTCGAAGCAGATGAACGTGCCGGTGGAAGGGAAGTTCGGCAAGTTCACCGCACAAGTCAAGTTCGACCCGGCAAAGCCGGCCGACGGCAGCGCGCAGTTCAGCATCGACGTGGCCAGCTACGATCTCGGTGACGAAAGCTACAACGATCAGGTGCGCGGCAAGGACTGGTTCGACGCGAAGACGTATCCGACTGCAACCTTCGTATCGAGCGCGATTGCGCCGGCCGGCGGCAATCAGTTCAAGGTCACCGGCAAGCTGACCATCAAGGGTAAATCGCAGACCGTCGTGGTGCCGGTCACAGTCACCCAGCAGGGCGCGAACCAGACGTTCGACGGCTCGCTGCCGATCAAGCGCTCGCAATTCGACATCGGCACCGGCGAATGGAAGGACACCTCGGTGGTGGCCGATGACGTGGTGATCAAGTTTCATATCGTTGCAGCACACAAGTGACGTTCGCCGCGCTCTCTGGGCGCGGCCGCTTTCCTTCAAGTCGGGAATTCCGAAAAACATAAGGAGCATGAATTGAAAACATCCCTGTTGATCGCCGTCGGCGCACTGGCTTCTTCTTTCTCGCTCGGCGCGTTTGCTGCTGCCGACACCTATCAGCTCGATCCGACCCACACGTATCCGAGCTTCGAAGCGGATCACTTCGGTGGCCTCTCGGTGTGGCGCGGCAAGTTCACCAAGAGCTCCGGCACGGTCACGCTCGATCGCGCAGCGAAGACCGGCACGGTGGACGTCACGGTTGACCCGGCTTCGGTCGAAACCGGCAACACCAAGCTCGACGAGCATCTGAAGACGGACGCCTTCTTTGATGTGGCCAAGTATTCGTCGGTGACCTACAAGGGCACCGATATCAAGTTCGACGGCGACAAGCCGGTCCAGGTGGTCGGCAGCCTGACGATGCATGGCGTGACCAAGCCGCTGAATCTGACGATCGAATCGTTCAAGTGCATGCAGCATCCGGTGCTCAAGCGCGAAGTGTGCGGCGTGGAAGCGAGCGCGCATTTCAACCGTAGCGATTACGGCATGGATTTCGGCGCCAAGTACGGCTTCAGCATGGATACCAAGCTGCATATTCAGGCCGAAGGCATCAAGCAATAAGCGCTGTAACGAGCCTTTTAGCCGGCTCGTATTCAATGTCACTTATGACGCCGCCGTTGCGTCGCAACAAAAAACCGCTTCGTTCGCTTTTGCGATGAAGCGGTTTTTTTATTGCCTGCCTGAAACGCCGGAAGCCTTGTGTAATGGCCGCGAGCGATTTGCCGCTCGCGTCGTTTTAATTTTTCAGGTACATAGAGCGCTGACACCGCATTGGTTGTGCGCGCACCCAGTTCGGCAAGATCCAGCGTAAAACCTACGTTAATAATATTTCGCGCGCATTGGAGATCTGCATGAATACAACGACAGCGGCAAGTCTGGCGGGGAGCCGGCGGAATTCGTGGCGCGCGGTGGTCGCCGCCTCGATTGGCAACGCGCTGGAATGGTTCGATCTGGTGGTGTACGGCTTTTTCGCGGTCACCATCGCGAAGCTGTTTTTCCCGGCGGGTAACGACACGATCTCGCTGCTGCTGACGCTCGGCACCTTCGGTGTGTCGTTCTTCATGCGGCCGCTCGGCGCGATCGTGATCGGTGCCTACGCCGACCGCGCCGGACGCAAAGCGGCGCTTACGCTGTCGATTCTGCTGATGATGTGCGGCACGCTGATCATCGCGCTTCTGCCGACGTATCAGAGCATCGGCATTGCCGCACCCGTGATTCTCGTGGTGGCGCGCCTGATGCAAGGCTTTTCGGCCGGCGGCGAGTTCGGCAGCGCCACGGCTTTTCTCGCGGAACACGTGCCGGGGCGGCGCGGTTTCTTTGCGAGCTGGCAGGTCGCGAGCCAGGGACTCACCACGCTGCTCGCGGCCGGTTTCGGCGTGCTGTTGACCGGCAAGCTGTCGCCGGAGCAGATGGCCTCGTGGGGTTGGCGCGTGCCGTTCTTCTTTGGGCTCCTGATCGGGCCGGTCGCGTGGTACATCCGCACGAAGCTCGACGAAACACCCGAGTTCCTCGCGGCGGAAACCACCACGACGCCGCTGCGCGACACGTTCACGAACCAGAAGCTGCGCCTCGTGATTGCGATCGGCGTGGTGGTGCTCGGTACCGTGTCGACCTATCTGGTGCTGTTCATGCCGACTTATGGCGTGAAGCAGTTGGGGCTGGCGCCTTCGGTCGCGTTCGCGGCGATTGCGCTGACCGGTGTGATCCAGATGGTGTTTTCGCCGCTGGTCGGCCATCTGTCGGACCGCCACGGGCGCACCACGATCATGCTGATCTCGGCGCTGTTGCTTCTCGTGCTGATCAATCCGGCGTTCGTGTATCTGGTCGCGCATCCGACCTTCGGCACGCTGATCGCGCTGCAGGTGGTGTTCGGCTTTCTGATGACGGGCTACTTTGCGGCGCTGCCGGGTTTGCTCTCCGAGATGTTCCCGGTGCAGACGCGTACGACCGGTATGTCGCTGGCCTATAACATCGCCGTGACGATCTTCGGCGGCTTTGGGCCGTTCATCATCGCGTGGCTGATCAGCTTCACGGGGTCGAAGGCGGCGCCGAGCTACTACATGATATTTGCCGCGGTCGTGAGCCTGGTGGCGCTGATGGCGGCGCGGCGCAAGCTCGGGTTTCGCTAACGCGCGGCAAAGGCGATAAACGCGGTAAACGCAAAAGGCCGGTTCGAGAGAACCGGCCTTTCTTATTGCGAGGTCTGACTACAGCAAGCTCAAACTTGCGCGCCTGCGTTTGGATCGTCCGGATCGACGCGTTCCTTCTTGTCCTTCACCAGATCTTCGCGCTTCACGCCGAGCCACATGGCGAGCGCCGCGGCCACGAACACCGACGAGTAGATACCGAACAGAATACCGACCGTCAGCGCCAGAGCGAAGTAGTGCAGCGTCGGGCCGCCGAACAGGAACATCGACAGCACCATCATCTGCGTACAGCCGTGGGTGATGATCGTGCGCGACATCGTGCTGGTAATCGCGTGGTTGATCACCTCGATCACGGTCAGCTTGCGTTCGCGGCGGAAGGTTTCACGAATCCGGTCGAAGATAACGACGGATTCGTTCACCGAGTAGCCGAGCACCGCGAGCACGGCGGCCAGCACCGACAGCGAGAACTCCCACTGGAAGAACGCGAAGAAGCCGAGAATGATGATCACGTCGTGCAAGTTAGCGATCACGCCGGCTACTGCGTATTTCCACTCAAAGCGGAACGACAGGTAGATCACGATGCCGACTACCACACAGGCCAGCGCGAGCAGGCCGTCGGTCGCGAGTTCCTTGCCGACCTGCGGGCCGACGAACTCGACACGCTGCAATTGCACTTCCGGCGTGTCGGCCTTCAGCGCGCCCATCACCTGGTCGCTCTGTTGAGCTGACGTGTAGCCCTGCTTGAGCGGCAGACGGATCAGCACGTCGCGCGAGGTGCCGAAGTTCTGCACCTGAGCGTCGGCGTAACCGAGCTTGCCGAGTGTGCCGCGCACCGGTTCGAGCGGCGCCGCACCCGGATATTGCACTTCGATGACGGTACCGCCGGTGAATTCCACCGACAGATGCAGCCCGCGATGCAGCAGGAAAAACACAGCAGCGACGAACGTCAGCAGCGAGATTGCGTTGAACAGCAACGCACGCTGCATGAACGGAATGTCTTTGCGAAAGCGGAAAAATTCCATGGTCTTGTTCTCCGGGACTCAGCGGGATGAACCCGGTTTCTGCGGCGTGTTCGACGAACCCGACGCATCGCGACGGCGCACGGTCGGCTTGGTACGCGCCTGGGCCGCAGCTTTGGTCTTGGGCTTGGCGCTTGCCGCAGCGACGGCACGTGCTGTGTCGGTCGCGGCGTCTTCATTGCCGAGGTAAGCGGCGGCGCCGTCGATACCTTCCGGTTGCGGACGCCACACCTGGCCGATGGCCAGCGACTTGAGCTTCTTCTTGCCGCCGTACCAGAGGTTGACGATACCGCGCGAGAAGAACACAGCCGAGAACATCGACGTCAAGATGCCGATACAGTGGACCATCGCAAAGCCGCGCACCGGGCCGGAGCCGAAGGCGAGCAGCGCGAGGCCGGCGATCAGCGTGGTTACGTTCGAGTCGAGAATCGTCGCCCATGCATGCGCGTAACCGTTCTGGATCGCCAGTTGCGGCGGCGCGCCGTGGCGCAGTTCTTCGCGTACGCGCTCATTGATCAGCACGTTCGCGTCGATCGCCATACCGAGCGCGAGTGCGATAGCGGCGATACCCGGCAAGGTGAGCGTGGCCTGCAACATGGACAGCACGGCGATCAGCAGCAGCAGGTTGACCGACAGGCCGATCATCGAGATCACGCCGAACAGCATGTAGTACGCGATCATGAAGACGGCGATTGCCACGAAGCCCCACACCACCGAGTGGAAGCCCTTCTTGATGTTGTCCGCGCCGAGGCTCGGGCCGATCGTGCGTTCTTCGATGATGTCCATCGGAGCTGCCAGCGAACCGGCGCGCAGCAGCAGCGCGAGGTCGGCGGCGCCTTGCGGCGTGGCCTGGCCGGTGATCTGGAAGCGGTCGCCCAGTTCCGACTGGATGGTCGCCACCGTCAGCACTTCGCCCTTGCCCTTTTCGAACAGCACCATGGCCATCGGCTTGCCGATGTTGTCACGCGAGACACTGCGCACCGCGCGGCCACCGGCCGAGTCGAGGCGGATGTTCACCGACGGACGCTGATGTTCGTCGAAGCCTGCCGACGCGTCGATAATGCGGTCACCCGTGAAGATGATCTGCTTGCGCAGCAGCACCGGCGTCTGGTTGCCTTGGGTGAACAGCTCGTCACCCGGCGGCACTGGATCGGACGGATTCGGATGCGTGTTGACCGGGTCGGCGAGGCGCGCTTCGAGCGTTGCCGTACGGCCGATGATGTCCTTGGCCTTCGCCGTGTCCTGCACACCCGGCAGTTCGACGACGATACGGTCCGAACCTTGTTGCTGGATCACCGGCTCGGCCACGCCGAGTTCATTCACGCGGTTATGCAGCGTGGTGATGTTCTGCTTGAGCGCGGCGTCCTGCACGGCTTTCTGCACTGCCGGCGTGAACGTGCCGACCAGTTGCACACCACCGTCCGGATTCGCTTGCGAGGCCCACTGGAGTTCGCTGATGCCGCGGCCCAGTTGCTTGGATGCCGCGTCTGCCGTGGCCTGGTCGGCGAAATTGATCACCACCGTCTGGTTGACGCGGTTCACGCCGCCGTCGCGGATGTTGTTGTCACGCAGCATGGTGCGTGCATCCGAAGCGTCGGAGTCGAGCTTCTTGTTGAGCGCGCCGGCCATGTCGACCTGCAGCAGGAAGTGCACGCCACCGCGCAAGTCCAGACCGAGGTACATCGGCAGCGCATGCAGGGCGGTCAGCCAGCGCGGCGACGCGCTTTGCAGGTTCAGTGCGACGATGAATTGCGGGTCGGTCGGGTCGCTGTTCAGCGACTTCTGCAGCAGATCCTTCACGCGCAGTTGCGTGTCGGTGTCCAGCAGGCGCACGCGGATGTTCGCGTTGGTCGACGAGTTGTCGAACGTGACTTCGTCAGGCTTGATCTGATTGGCGGCCAGCGCCGTTTCGACTGCTGACAGCGTGGTCGAGTCGAGCTTGACCGTTGCTTTGCCGCTCGACACCTGCACCGCCGGCGCTTCGCCGAACAGATTGGGCAGCGTGTACACGAGGCCGATGACCAGAGCCACCAGCATCACGGCGTATTTCCAGAGGGGGTAGCGATTCATGAGTGGTCCAACGGGAAGGTTGGCTTGGAAGCGATGCGTCCGGCGATGAGCGCGGGCAGTTCAGCGTTGTGCTGCGAGAACTGCCGGCGAGGCCGCGCCGGACGCGAGAGAGCAGGCCTTACAGCGACTTGATCGTGCCCTTCGGGAGAATCGTCGTGACCGACGCTTTTTGCACGGTGATTTCCGTGCCTTCCGAGATTTCGACGCCGACGTAAGCTTCGCCCACCTTGGTCACCTTGCCGACGATGCCGCCATTCGTCACCACTTCGTCGCCCTTCGCCATGGCGGCGAGCATGTTGCGGTGTTCCTTCTGGCGCTTCATTTGCGGGCGAATCATGATGAAGTACAGCACGCCGAACATCAGGATCAGCGGCAGGAAGCTCATCAGGTTCGATTCAATGCCACCTGTTGCTGTGCCTTGGGCAAAGGCATTGGAAATGAACGACACGTTGGTCTCTCCGTTATAAATCAAAACGATCAAAAAAATCAGCCGGTTATTCTACCACTGGCCTGACAGGGGTCGGCGCGGCGAATCGGCTTTCCGATCAACCGTTTAAGGCCTTTTTGCCGTGCGCGAAAGTTAATTGTAAGGTTTTCCGCGCGACGCCAGCAGATTCCTCCGGCAATTTCGTCAGCTGATTCCCAAATGCCGGCTAATCGATGCCGCGCGCGCGGTCCTCGTGGAAGCGCTTGCGGAAAGGCTCGAACAGTTTTGCGTCGATCGCGTCGCGTATTTCCTGCATCAACTCGAGGTAGTAGTGCAGGTTGTGAATCGTGTTCAACTGCGCACCGAGGATTTCCCCTACACGATGCAGATGATGCAGGTAGCCGCGTGTGAAATTTCGGCAGGTGTAGCAGCCGCATTGCTCGTCGAGCGGGCGCAGCGAGTTCTTGTGCGCGGCGTTGCGGATCTTGATGTCGCCGAAACGGGTGAAGAGCCAGCCGTTGCGCGCGTTGCGGGTCGGCATCACGCAGTCAAACATGTCGACGCCGGCGGCTACGCCCGCCACCAGGTCTTCCGGCGTGCCGACGCCCATCAGGTAGTGCGGCTTGTCGGCGGGCAGCTTGGGGCCGATGTGGTTCAGCACGCGCATCATGTCTTCTTTCGGCTCGCCGACGGACAGGCCGCCGATCGCGAGACCGTGGAAATCCATCTCCGCGAGACCCGCCAGCGACTCGTCGCGCAGGTCTTCGAACATGCCGCCCTGGACGATGCCGAACAACGCGTTCGGATTGCCGAGGCGGTTGAATTCGTTGATCGAGCGTTGGGCCCAGCGCATCGACATGCGCATCGAATCGGCAGCTTCCTGATGCGAAGTCGGCACGTTGTTGGTCGCGTAGGGCGTGCATTCGTCGAACTGCATGACGATGTCCGAGTTCAGCACCTTCTGGATCTGCATCGACACTTCCGGCGACAGGAAGAGCTTGTCGCCGTTGATAGGTGATGCGAACGTGACGCCATCTTCGGTGATTTTGCGCAGATCACCGAGTGAAAACACCTGAAAACCACCCGAATCTGTCAGGATCGGCTTCTTCCAGCCCATGAAGCCGTGCAGGCCGCCGTGAGCCTCGATCGTCTCCAGGCCCGGGCGCAGCCACAGGTGGAAGGTGTTGCCGAGGATGATCTGCGCGTGCATTTCTTCGAGCTCGCGCGGCTGGACCGCCTTCACCGTGCCGTAGGTGCCGACCGGCATGAAGATCGGCGTTTCGACCACGCCATGATTCAGCGTAACGCGCCCGCGGCGTGCCTGGCCGTCGGTGCCGAGCAGTTCGAATTTGAGGCCGTTGTCAGGGCGCTCGCCGTGGCTCGCGCAGGTGCTGCAGGTACCGCTTGTATCGTGGGTATGACCGTCGGTCATGGGGGACTCCTGTGCTACCGGAGAACAGTCCGGCGCAAATGGTGAACGCCGCCGGGTAGGCCACGGCGGCTGGGTAAAAAACAATGGTTCAAGCGTCGCGGCGCGTGAGCAGCATCGCGTCGCCATAGCTAAAGAAGCGGTAACGCTGTTCGATCGCGTGGCGGTAAGCCTCGCGAATCGTTTCGACACCTGCGAACGCCGACACCAGCATCAGCAATGTCGACTTCGGCAAATGGAAATTGGTCACCAGCCTGTCGACCACGCGGAATTTATAGCCCGGCGTGATGAAGATGTCGGTTTCCGTGCTGGCCGCGCCGAGCGGGCGTCCGGCGGCTTCGGCATCGCGCGCGGCGGCTTCGAGCGCGCGCATCGACGTCGTGCCCACCGCGATCACGCGGTTGCCCCGCGCGCGCGTCGCCGCGATCTTGTCGGCGAGCGATTGCGGCAGGTGGTACCACTCGCTGTGCATCTTGTGCTCGGCCAGATTCTCCACCCGCACCGGCTGGAAGGTGCCCGCGCCGACGTGCAGCGTTAGCGTCGCGCGCTCCACGCCGCGAGCGTCGAGTCGCGCGAGCAGTGCGTCATCGAAATGCAGGCCGGCGGTGGGTGCGGCCACCGCGCCCGGGTTTTGCGCGAACACCGTCTGGTAGCGGGTTTCGTCGGTCGCGTCGGGGTCGTGCTCGATGTACGGCGGCAGTGGCAGGCGGCCGAATTGCTCGATCAGCGTGAGGCAGTCGTCCGGGAAATGCAGTGTGTAGAACGGCTCGACGCGTTCGCCGACCGTCACGTCGAACGCGTCGGCGAGACGAATCGTGGTGCCCGGCTGCGGGCTCTTGCTCGCCCGGATCTGCGCAAGCGCCGTGCGTTCGCCCGTGAGGCGCTCTACCAGCACTTCGATCTTGCCGCCACTGGCCTTCTGGCCGAGGACGCGCGCCTTCAGGACTTTGGTATCGTTGAAGACCAGCAGATCGCCGGGCGCGATGCACTCGGGCAACTCGGCAAAGCGGCGGTCGATCAGGTGCGCGGCGTCGGTCGCGTCGGCCGTGTGGGCCACTTCGAGCAGACGGCTGGCGCTGCGCTCGGGCAGCGCGACTTGCGCGATCAGCTCGGGCGGCAGATCGAAATCGAAATCGGAAAGCGTAAACATGCGGACGACTGGAAGCGAATTGGGACTGAATTGAGCCGAAGCCGGAGCCGGGCGGCTATGATTGCGGGACGCCGGAGCGGCCCGCGAGCCCGCGTGCTGCTTGGCGGCGACACCTTTGACAGCCGATATTGTACTTGCGAAGCAACCCATGCCTTTGTCCGAACGCCGATTGCCCTCCGCTACCGATGAAGTGAGCGCCGAGCCGAAGCGCCGCGTCTCGCGGGGCAAAGCAGCGGCGGCCGACCAGAACGACCTTGGCGGGGGTGTCGCGCCGGAGAGCGACCAAGCCGCGCGTGAAGGCGAAATGGTTGACCCATTCGGCGACAAGCCTGCCGGCAAATCCGCGGGCAAAGCCGCCAGGAAGCCTGCAGCCGAAGCCGGCGCCAAGCCCGCGGCCAAACCCGTCGACAAGCTCGCCAAACTCGGCCTCACGCGCGACATCGATCTGGTACTGCATCTGCCGATGCGCTACGAAGACGAGACCTCGCTGACACCGATCGGGCATTTGCTGCCGGGTGGCATCTCGCAGACCGAAGGCGTGGTGTTCGACAACGAGATCGCCTATCGCCCGCGCCGCCAGTTGCTGGTGAAACTGCGCGACGACGCCGGCGACGAACTTGTCCTCCGCTTTCTGAATTTCTACGGCTCGCAGGTCAAGCAGATGGCGATCGGCGCGCGGCTGCGCGTGCGCGGCGACGTACGCGGCGGTTTCTTCGGCATGGAGATGGTGCACCCGGCGGTGCGCGTGGTCGATGAAGACACGCCGCTGCCGCAGGCGCTGACGCCGGTCTATCCGAGCACCGCGGGCGTGACGCAGGCGTATCTGCGCAAATCGATCGACAACGCGTTGTCGCGCACCTCGTTGCCGGAGTTGCTGCCCGAGCCGATCGCGCAGGCTTATTTGCAGCCGCTTGGCGTGCCGGCGCTGATGGAGGCGGTGCGCACGCTGCATCACCCGGGCGTGCAGGCCGATGAAAACGCGCTGATGGATGGCACGCATCCAGCGTGGGTACGGATCAAGTTCGAAGAATTGCTGGCGCAGCAGATGTCGTTGAAGCGCGCCCATGACGAGCGCCGCACGCGCGCGGCGCCGGCCATGCCACGCCGCAAGCTGGGCGACGAAGCGGCACTGGTGGCGCGGTTGCTGAAGGCGCTGCCGTTTTCGCTGACGGCGGCGCAGGAGCGCGTGGGTGGCGAGATCGCGCTCGATTTGACGCAGCCTCATCCGATGCAGCGCTTGCTGCAGGGTGACGTGGGCAGTGGCAAGACGATTGTGGCCGCGCTGGCCGCGGCACAGGCGATCGACGCCGGCTACCAGGCCGCGCTGATGGCGCCGACCGAAATTCTCGCCGAACAGCACGCGCGCAAATTGCGCGGCTGGCTGGAGCCGCTCGGCGTAAGCGTCGCGTGGCTCGCCGGCAGTCTTAAGACGAAGGAAAAGCGCGCTGCGATTGAAGCAGCGGCACTTGGTACTGCGCAGCTTGTGATCGGTACGCACGCGATCATCCAGGACGCAGTCGAGTTCGCGCGGCTGGGGTTGGTAATCGTCGACGAACAGCATCGCTTCGGCGTGGCGCAGCGCCTCGCCTTGCGCGCCAAGGCGCAGAAAGCCGCCGACGGGGCGCGCGATTTCCAGCCGCACCAATTGATGATGTCGGCGACGCCGATTCCGCGCACGCTGGCGATGACCTATTACGCCGACCTCGACGTCTCGACCATCGACGAATTGCCGCCTGGGCGCACGCCGATTCTGACCAAGCTCGTTTCCGATGCGCGGCGCGAAGAGGTGATCGGCCGCGTGCGCGAGGCTGCGTTGACGGGTCGCCAGGTGTACTGGGTGTGTCCGCTGATCGAGGAAAGCGAGACCCTGCAGTTGCAGACCGCGGTGGAGACTTACGAGACGCTGGTGGCCGCGTTGCCCGAATTGAATGTCGGACTGGTGCATGGACGTCTCGCGCCGGCGGAGAAGGCCGCGGTGATGGATGCGTTCACGCGCAACGAAGTGCAGCTTCTGGTGGCGACGACGGTGATCGAAGTGGGTGTCGATGTACCGAATGCGTCGCTGATGGTGATCGAGCATGCCGAGCGCTTCGGTCTCGCGCAGTTGCATCAGTTGCGCGGGCGGGTAGGACGCGGAAGTGCGGCTTCGGTCTGCGTGTTGCTCTATACCGGTCCGCTGTCGATGACGGCGCGTGCGCGCTTGCAGACCATGCGGGAGACGACTGACGGCTTCGAAATCGCCCGGCGCGACCTCGAGATTCGCGGTCCGGGAGAGTTTCTTGGCGCCCGACAGTCGGGCGCGGCCATGTTGAGGTTTGCCGATCTCCAGAATGACCAGTGGCTCATCGAGCCGGCCAGAGAGGCCGCCGCGGCTTTGCTCGAAAAGTATCCGGAGGTGGTGTTGCAGCATCTGGCCCGCTGGCTCGGGGCGCGGGAGCAGTATTTGAAGGCTTGACGACAGGTCCTTGACGGCAGATACGCTCGTCAGCCAGGCCGGCAAAGGACCAAAAAGTTGGCGAACCGACCCTATAGGTGTATAACTAGAACCTATCGAACTCATCGCACTGATTGGTCCCCCAATGACGCTCACCGAATTGAAATACATCGTCGCGGTTGCCCGCGAACGGCACTTCGGCCGGGCCGCCGAAGCGTGTTTCGTTAGCCAGCCGACCCTGTCGGTGGCCATCAAAAAGCTCGAAGACGAGCTCAACGTACAGATCTTCGAACGCGGCACCAGCGAAGTCAGTGTCACGCCGATCGGCGAACAGATTGTCACGCAAGCACAGCGCGTCCTCGAACAAACGCTCGCCATCAAAGAGATCGCGAAACAGGGCAAAGACCCGCTGGTCGGGCCGTTGCGCCTCGGCGTCATCTATACGATCGGGCCGTATCTGCTGCCTACGCTCGTCAAACAGATGATCAAGCGCGTCCCGCAGATGCCGCTGATGCTGCAGGAAAATTACACGGTCAAGCTGATCGAACTGCTCAAGCAGGGCGAAATCGACGTCGCCATCATGGCGCTGCCGTTCCCGGAAACGGGTCTCATGCAACGTCCGCTCTATGACGAGCCGTTTGTCGTCGCACTGCCGTCCGGTCACGCGTGGGAAAACCGCGCGAAGATCGACGCCGAGGATCTGAAGCAGGAAACCATGCTGCTGCTCGGCAGCGGCCACTGCTTCCGCGACCATGTGCTGGGCGTCTGCCCGGAACTGATGCGCTTCTCGCAGAACGCGGACGGCATCCAGAAGACCTTCGAAGGTTCGTCGCTGGAAACCATCCGTCATATGGTGGCGAGCGGCGTCGGCATTACCGTGTTGCCGCGCATGTCGGTTCAGGAGGTCAAGCCGCACGCCGGCGGTATCGACGCCGGCCTGCTCAGCTACGTCGCCTTCGACGAACCGGTGCCGGATCGCCGTGTGGTGCTTGCCTGGCGTAAGAGCTTCACGCGGACGCCCGCGATCGACGCCATCTGTGACGCCATCAACGCCTGCGATCTGACGGGTGTAAAAAAGCTCGATCTGCCTGTCGCCGTCAACTGACCGGCCAAACCGCGCCCACGCCGGACCGCCGCACATTTTCTGCAGCCGGTCCGGCGGGACTCAAGGCGCCGACAACCGCACTCCCTATCGAATAGATATAATTAATCAAACACGTTAATTCGATAGCATTGTTATAGTTTCCTCCATGGATCGCCCGATCCCATCAGACCCGGAGGAAATCATGACGCAGCCGAACTCGCAGCAAGTCCCAACTGTCCTCGCTCAACCCGTCCGCATGACCACCGGCAGCACCGGCACCTTCGCCGCGTCGGTGCGCGGTATGGGCACGGTTGCATTGTCATTGCTGGTCGATCGGGCCCTATCCGCATAAGCCGTAGGCATCAGCGCGCCGCACCTCTCCCCGCATTCCGTTTCCGATCAAAGCCACTCAGGAGTACCGCATGTCCGAACGTAAGCTCACCAATGCAGCCGGCGCACCCGTCGCCGACAACCAGAACTCGATGACCGCCGGCGCGCGCGGTCCGGTCGTCCTGCAAGACGTCTGGCTGCTCGAAAAACTCGCTCACTTCGATCGCGAAGTGATTCCGGAACGCCGCGTTCACGCCAAGGGTTCGGGCGCATTCGGCACGCTGAAAGTCACGCACGACATCTCGCGTTTCACGAAGGCGAAAGTGTTCGCCGAGGTCGGCAAGGACACGCCGCTCTTCATGCGCTTCTCGACGGTGGCGGGCGAACGCGGCGCCGCCGACGCGGAGCGCGACGTGCGCGGTTTCTCGATCAAGTTCTACACGGAAGAAGGCAACTGGGACGTGGTCGGTAACAACACGCCGGTGTTCTTCATCCGCGATCCGCTGAAGTTTCCGGACTTCATCCACACGCAAAAGCGCGACCCGTACACCAACATGCGCAGCAATATCGCGGCATGGGATTTCTGGTCGCGTCATCCGGAGTCGTTGCATCAGGTCACCATCCTGATGAGCGATCGCGGCATTCCGCAGAACTTCCGCCAGATGCATGGCTTCGGCTCGCACACGTACTCGTTCATCAACGCCAACAACGAGCGTTTCTGGGTGAAGTTCCACTTCAAGTCGATGCAAGGCATTGAGAACTTTACCGATGCCGAAGCGGCGCAAGTGGTCGCACAGAACCGTGAAAGCGCGCAACAGGATCTGCTCACGAGCATCGACGCAGGCAACTTCCCGAAATGGCGTTTTGCTATTCAGGTGATGCCGGAAGCGGAAGCCGCGAAGTACCGCTTCAATCCGTTCGACATCACCAAGGTGTGGTCGCAGAAGGACTATCCGTTGATCGACGTCGGCACGATCGAATTGAATCGCAACGCGGCGAACTATTTCGCGGATGTGGAGCAGGCCGCGTTCACGCCCGCCAACGTGGTGCCGGGTATCGGCTTCTCGCCGGACCGTCTGTTGCAAGGCCGTTTGTTCTCGTATGGCGACACGCAGCGTTATCGCCTCGGGATCAATCACCATCAGATTCCGGTGAATGCGCCGCGCTGCCCGGTCCACCATTCGTTCCATCGCGACGGCGCGATGCGCACGGACGGCAACCTCGGCGGCAACGTGAACTACGAGCCGAATCGCTTCGGCGACTTCGCGCAGGACACCAACGCGGCGGAGCCGCCGCTCGCAGCGGGGACGGTCGATCGCTACGAGCATCGCGAGGACGATGACTACTACACGCAGCCGGGCATGCTGTTTGCGCTCTTCGATGCGGCACAGCGTCAGCGTCTGTTCGGCAACATCGCACGTCATATCAACGGTGTGCCGCAAGAGATCGTCGCGCGTCAGATCGAGCATTTCCGTCGCGCCGATCCGGCCTATGCGGAAGGTGTGATCGCCGCGTTGGCCGAACTTGCGGAAGGCGGCAAGAAGTGAGCAGTTGCAGTGAGTTGATGTAGCAGGACGGGGCGCATCGGCGCCCCGCCGGTATTGATACGAATCGAGGAAGCACGATCATGATCCAGATGATGATGTCCACCATTGGCGGCTCGCCGGCCGCTCGCGGCAAGCAACGGCACTACGCATCGACGCTGCGCAAGGCAGTCGGATTCGCGATCTTCTCGAGCGGACTCGTGGTGATCGTCGCGCAAGCCGTGCAACATGCATTGGGTGCGTGATTGAACGCGGGACCGCGGGTGCGGCAAGCGACCACGCGTCACACGAACGCAGCGGCTTTCTAAGCTAAACTGGCGGGCGTTCGACGTGCCGGGTTTGCTAGCCGCACGCCGTCACTCTACCTACCGGTTCGTATCACTCTTCAAAGGAGTCATCATGGCCAAGAAAGAAGCTGTACAGCACGTCAATATCGGAATCAGCGACAAGGATCGCAAGAAGATCGCAGAAGGTCTGTCGCGCTTGCTCGCCGACACCTACACGCTTTATCTGAAGACCCACAACTTCCACTGGAACGTGACGGGTCCGATGTTCAACACGCTGCATCTGATGTTCGAAACGCAGTACAACGAGCTGGCGCTCGCGGTCGATTCGATCGCTGAACGCATCCGCGCACTGGGCGTGCATGCGCCGGGCAGCTACAAGGAATTCGCGAAGCTGTCGTCGATTCCGGAAGCGGACGGCGTGCCGGCGGCGGAAGAAATGATCCGGCAGTTGGTGGAAGGTCAGGAAGCCGTGGTGCGTACTGCACGCGCGATTTTCCCGTCGACGGAAGCCGCCAACGACGAGCCGACCGCTGACCTGCTGACGCAACGCATGCAAACTCACGAAAAGACTGCGTGGATGCTGCGCTCGATGTTGGCTTAAATGCTTTAGCGTTAAGTTGAGTTGAGTAGCAAAACAAACAAAGCCTCCGTTTGCGGGAGGCTTTGTTTTTTGCGGTGCCCGATCTGCATTCAGCTGTAGCTCGAGGCCCGGCTACGGTTGCGGCCCCGGTTCTGGCACCCAGAAGGCCAGCTTCGCCCGCCTGAAGACTGCCTTCAGTCCGCATCCCGTAAAATAGCGGCACCGTCTGCACTTCACCGAATCCGCCCATGTTCGCCCGACTTCCCCTGTATCTGCGCCTCGTGCGCATGGACAAGCCGATCGGCAGCCTGCTGCTGCTGTGGCCGACGCTCAATGCGCTGTGGATTGCCTCCGACGGTCATCCGTCGTGGCCGCTGCTGGTGATTTTCACGGTGGGTACGGTGCTGATGCGCTCGGCGGGTTGCGCGATCAACGACTACGCGGATCGCGACTTCGATCGCTACGTGAAGCGCACGGAAAACCGCCCGATCACGTCGGGCAAGATCAAGGCATGGGAAGCGGTGGCGCTGGCGGCCGGCTTGTCGCTGCTGGCCTTTCTACTGATTCTGCCGCTGAATACGTTGACCAAGGAATTGTCGGTGGCGGCGCTGTTCGTCGCCGGGTCGTATCCGTTCACGAAGCGCTTCTTTGCGATTCCGCAGGCGTATCTCGGCATCGCGTTCGGTTTCGGTATTCCGATGGCGTTCGCCGCGATTCAGGATCACGTGCCGATGCTCGCCTGGGTCATGCTGCTGGCCAACGTGTTCTGGTCGGTTGCCTACGACACGGAATACGCGATGGTCGATCGCGACGACGACATCAAGATCGGTATCCGCACGTCGGCGCTCACCTTCGGCCGCTTCGACGTGGCGGCGATCATGCTGTGCTATGCGGCGACGCTGGGGATTTACGTCGGCATCGGCGTCATGCTCAGCTTCGGTGTGTTGTATTGGCTGGGATGGGCGGCGGCGGTGGGCTGCGCAATCTATCACTACACGCTGATCCGCAATCGCGAGCGCATGGCGTGCTTCGCGGCGTTCCGTCATAACAACTGGCTCGGCGGCGCGTTGTTTGTCGGTATCGCAGCGCATTACGCGGCGGCTTCGTTTTAGTTCTTGCGCGCTTCTGTTCCGCCGCGGACGCCGCCTCGGATGAGTTCGAGGCGCAGCGTCCTTGAGCGTACTTTCTACTTTCCTGCTCTTGTGCTGGCAATTGCCAGCTGATCGCCCTTACAGCTTGCCGAACTCGTCGCCCATTTCGTTGGCGCGCGCATTGGCGGCAAGCGCGCCGCGGACGATCGCATCCTTGATCCCGCTCGCTTCGAACGAGGCCAGCGCGGCCGCCGTGGTGCCGCCCTTCGACGTCACACGTTCGCGCAACAGGCTCGGCGGCTCGTCCGAGTTCGCGGCCAATTGTGCCGCGCCGGTGAAGGTCGCGACCGCCAGCGCGCGGCCTTGCGCTTCATCCATACCGAGCTGGCGTGCCGCTTCCTGCAGCGCCTCGATGAAATAAAACACGTAAGCAGGGCCACTGCCCGAAATCGCGGTGACGGCGTCGATCTTCGCTTCGTCGTCGAACCAGACCGTTTCGCCAACTGCGCCCAGCACCTGCGAGGCGAGCGCGCGGCCGGCTTCGTCGACGCTGCCGGTCGCAACCAGGCCCGTGACGCCCATGCCAATCAGCGCCGGCGTATTTGGCATCACGCGCACGATGCGCGCGTGGCCGTTCAGCCAGCGCGACATGTCATCCATGCGAATACCCGCGACGATGCTGATTGCCAGTTGCGAGGCCTGCAGATGCGGCGCCAGTGCCTCGGCGACACTCTTCAGGATCTGCGGCTTCACTGCCAGCACGACGGCGTCGTACGACGCGAGCGCAGCGTCCGCGGCGGCGCCGGTCTTGACGCCGAATTGTTGCTCATTGCGTTTGCGCGCGTCTTCGTTGGGGTCGATTGCGTACAGGTCAGTGGGCGCGACGCCGCGCTTGATGAGACCGCCGATCAACGCGGCGGCCATATTGCCACCGCCGATAAAAGCAATTTTCATGATGTTCCGAAAGAAGTGCCGTGAGGTGTCGGGAAGGGAAAGGTCTGAAACGGTCAGTGAGAGTAATCGCGTGCACCGAAGATCGCCGTGCCGACGCGCACGATCGTCGCGCCTTCCAGCACGGCGGCTTCGAGGTCGCTCGACATGCCCATCGAGAGCGTATCGAGTTCGAGGCCGTCGTTACGCAGACGCTCGAACAGTTCACGCAGTTGCCGATGCGGCGCGCGCTGTTCTTCGATGCTGCCGGCCGGCTCCGGAATCGCCATCAGGCCGCGCAGATTCAGCTTAGGCAGCGCGGCAATTGCCTGTGCGACTTCGACGGCCTCGGGAATGCTCGCACCACTTTTCGACGCTTCGCCGCTAATGTTGACCTGCAGGCAGACGTTCAAGGGCGGCAGGTTGTCCGGGCGCTGCTCCGAGAGCCGCTGTGCGATCTTCAGGCGGTCGACCGAATGCACCCAGTCGAAATTCTCGGCAACCGGGCGCGTCTTGTTCGATTGCAACGGTCCGATGAAATGCCATTCGAGCGCGGCTCGCAGATCGGCCAGCGCTTCGATCTTGGTGATGGATTCCTGCACGTAGTTCTCACCGAACGCGCGTTGGCCGGCTGCGTAGGCGGCACGCACGTCTTCGGCGGGAAACGTCTTCGAGACCGCGAGCAGGGTGATCGAACGCGGGTCGCGTCCGGCCACCTGCGCGGCGAGAGCGATGCGCTGCTGCACCGCTTCGAGGTTGTGAATCAGATCGGGCATGGAACGGAACCGGAAGTCTGGCGAAAAGCGATGATCGAATTATACGGACGCCGCCATCTCGTGCCGCTTTATGCCGCTGCGGGATAGGCGCACGCGCTTGCGGTGAGGTGCCGCAAGCCACGTGCCGCGCTTCTCATCAAAACGTATCGCTCAGGCGGACAGCATATGCTCCACCAGTTCGATCCAATGAGCGACCGGCGTGGACGTGCCGCTTTGCAGGTGCGCAATGCAGCCGACGTTGGCCGACACGATCACCTGCGGTTCCTGCGCCTGCAGCCGCTCGAGCTTCTGGTCGCGCAGCGCGTACGAGAGCTTGGGCTGGGTCAGCGAATAGGTCCCGGCCGAGCCGCAGCAGAGATGATTGTCGGCGGGCAGGCGCACTTCCACGCCGAGCGCCGTCAGCAGATGTTCGACCTTGCCGCGCACCTGCTGACCATGCTGCAACGTGCACGGCGGATGGAACGCCACCGTATGGATCGCGCGGCGGCGCGTCACGGCGACGAGCGCTTCTTCGAACTCCGGCAGGATCTCCGCGACGTCGCGCGTCAGCTCGGTCACGCGGCGCGCCTTCTCCGCATACGCAGGGTCGTTGCGCAGCAGATGCCCGTATTCCTTGACCGTCGCGCCGCAGCCTGACGCGTTCATTACGATCGCTTCGACCCCCTGTTCGATGTACGGCCACCACGCGTCGATGTTGGCGCGCAGGTCGTCGAGCGCTTCGTCGTTGTAGCCCAGATGCAGACGGATCGCACCGCAGCAGCCTGCTTCGGGCGCGATCAAGGTTTCCACGCCGAGCGCATCGAGCACCCGTGCCGTCGCGACATTGACGTTCGGCATCATCGACGGTTGCACGCAGCCCGCGAGCATCAACATCTTGCGCGGATGTTTCGCGGTCGGCCATTCGAGCGGACGCTGGCGCGCGGGCACCTTGTCGCGCAGTTTCTTCGGCAGGAGCGGGCGGATATGCTGACCGATTCGCATGGTCGGCGTGAACAGTGCGCTGTTCGGCACGAAGCTCGCAAGCAGCCGGCGCACCATCCGCTGGCCGAACGGGCGTGTGACCTTTTCCTCGGTGATCTTGCGGCCGATCTCGACCAGCCTGCCGTATTGCACACCGGAAGGGCAAGTTGTCTCGCAGTTGCGGCAAGTGAGGCAGCGGTCCAGGTGAACCTGGGTGCTGCGCGTCACCGCCGCGCCTTCCACCATCTGCTTGATCAGATAGATGCGGCCGCGTGGTCCGTCGAGTTCGTCGCCGAGTATCTGATAGGTCGGGCAGGTCGCGGTGCAGAAGCCGCAATGCACGCAATTGCGCAGGATGGCGTCGGCTTCGTCGCCATCGGGTGTATTGCGAATGAAGTCCGCGAGGTTGGTTTGCATCGCGTCGCTCAGAAGTCGCGGTAGAGGCGGCCGCGATTGAAGATGCGGGCCGGGTCGAAGGCGGTTTTCAGGCCGCGATGAATTTTCATCAGCGGTGCGGGCAGCGGTGTGAAGACTCCGGCGTTGCGGTCGTAGCCGTAGCCGCTACGAAAGATGGTGGCGTGGCCGCCGGCCTGTTTGGCGCTGATACGCACGGTTTGCGCGTCGGTGTCGGTGATCCACCAGCGCTGGCCGCCGCCCCATTCCATCAGTTGCGCGCCGGGCAATTGCATCGGCTCGGTGATGGACGGCAGCGCGAGGCGCCAGAGCGCGGCCTTCGGCGGGATGGCCGCAAAGAACGAGTCGGTCTGTTCGCGCAGGCCGGCCCAGAAGCGCTCCGCTTCGACGGCATCGACCACTTCGCCGCCGAGCGCCGTGCGCGCCGCTTTGACCGCGGCTTCCGCGCCGGCCATCCGCACGGCCAGCGTGCCGTGACGCCATGCGCTCGCCGTGATCGGCAGTGGGCGGCCGCCCCATTCGTTGAGCTTGCGGACCGCATCGGTGCCGTTCATGTCGAATTTGAGCGTGGTTTCGGCCTGCGGTAGCGGCAGGACCTTGACCGACAGTTCGAGGATCAGCCCAAGGGTGCCCAGCGAACCCGCCATCAAGCGGGAGACGTCGTATCCGGCGACGTTCTTCACCACCTGGCCGCCAAAATGCAGGACCTGGCCCTGGCCGTTCATGATGACCGCACCCAGCACGAAGTCGCGCGCCGCACCGGCCGACGGGCGGCGTGGACCGGCGATGCCCGCCGCGATGCAGCCGCCGAAGGTGGCCTGTGGCCCGAAGTGGGGCGGCTCGAAGGCGAGCATCTGATGGTGCTCGGCGAGCGCGGCCTCGATCTCCAGCAGGGGCGTGCCCGCGCGCGCCGTGATGACCAGTTCGGCCGGGTCGTAGGCGATGATGCCGCGATAAGCGCGCGTGTCGAGGATGTCACCTTCCAGCGTCTGACCGTACCAGTCTTTGGTGCCGCCGCCACGGATGCGCAGTGTGCGCCCTTCGGCGCTGGCTGAACGCACGCGTTCAGACCAAACGGCGACGATGTCGTCCTCTTCCATGGTGTCCTGCTTCGTTGTGTTTCGATTGATTGTACCGGGCGGCGGCGCGCTGGCAACCCGGAGCGGACCCGCATCGGGTAATCAGGGTGGGAGCGGGGAAGCGCTTGGGGCTTGGGGCCTGTGGATGCGTCGGTGGGAAACGGGCGGGCAGGGGGCGGGCTGGTCGTGGGCGGGGGTCCCGATATGTGGACGGGCGGCACGGAGCCGGGCGGCGGCTGCGCCATGCAACGCTGCGAGCCCGTCTTGGGCCGGCAGCGTCGTCAGCCGTCTTAAAACCGCGGCAGGTCCGGGTGCGGCAGCAAGCCGCCGCGCACATGCATCTTGCCGTACTCGGCGCAACGCGCGCGGGTGGGAATGCCCTTGTCGGGATTGAGCAAGCCCGGCGCGTCGAAGGCGCGTTTGACCGCGTGGAATGCGTCGCGCTCTTCGGGCGAGAACTGCACGCACATCGAATTGATTTTCTCGATGCCCACGCCGTGTTCGCCGGTTACCGTGCCGCCCAGCTCCACGCAGGTTTCGAGAATGTCGGAACCGAAGGCTTCGGCCCGGTGCCACTCGTCCATATCGTTGCCGTTGAACAGGATCAGCGGATGCATGTTGCCGTCGCCGGCATGGAACACGTTGATGCAGCGCAGGCCGTATTTCTTCTCCATGACCTCGATGCGCGCCAGCAGCGGTCCGATACTGCGGCGCGGCACGGTGCCGTCCATGCAGTAGTAGTCGGGCGAAATGCGGCCTGCCGCGGGAAAGGCGTTCTTGCGCCCGGACCAGAAGCGCAGCCGTTCATTCTCCGAGCGCGAAATCTGGATGCGGGTTGCACCCTGTTCGCGCAGCACCGCGGTCATGCGCACGATTTCGTCGGCGACCTCTTCAGCCGTGCCGTCCGATTCGCACAGCAGGATCGCCGCCGCGTCGAGGTCGTAGCCCGCGTTGACGAATTCTTCGACCGCGCGGGTAGCCGGTTTGTCCATCATCTCCAAACCGGCCGGAATGATGCCTGCGGCAATGATGCCGGCGACCGCGTTGCCGCCTTTCACGACGTCGTCGAAACTGGCCATGATGACCTGTGCCGTTTGCGGCTTCGGGATCAGCTTGACGGTGACTTCGGTGACGATCGCGAACATGCCTTCACTGCCGATCAGCACCGCGAGCAGATCGAGCCCGGGCGCGTCAGGCCCGAGCGAGCCGAATTCGACGATGTCGCCTTCCATCGTCACGGCGCGAACACGCAGCACGTTATGCACGGTCAGGCCGTACTTGAGGCAGTGAACGCCGCCCGAATTCTCGGAGACGTTGCCACCGATCGTGCAGGCAATTTGCGACGACGGATCGGGTGCGTAGTAAAGGCCGTAGGGCGCGGCGGCTTCGGAGATCGACAGATTGCGCACCCCCGGTTGCACGGTCGCGGTCCGGGCATAGGAGTCGACTTCGACGATCTTGCGGAAGCGCGCGAGCGACACCACCACGCCGTGCCGGATCGGCATCGCCCCGCCGGACAAACCGGTGCCCGCGCCGCGCGGCACGATCGGCACGTCGAGCCGGTGGCAGATCTGCACGATGCGCTGGACCTGCGATTCCGTCTCGGGCAAGGCGACCGCGAGCGGCAGACGCCGGTACGCGGCGAGACCGTCGCACTCGTAGGCAACGGTGTCTTCTTCGCGATACAGCAGACAATGGTTCGGCAGCACGGCCATCAGCGCCTGCACGACTTCGCGCTGGCGCTGGGCGAGAACTTCGGCCGTCAGTTCGACGGGTGCGTTCATATGACTTGTCTCCTGGTGTCTTTCACGCTGCGTGCCCGGTCAAGCCTCGTTGTGCGGCAGCAGGCGTTGCCGCTGCCGCCGATGCAACTGAGCTGAGCTGAGTGCTGATGAAGCGTCAAGCCGCCCAGGAAAAGATCTTGCCCGGGTTCATCAGATTATGCGGATCGAGTGCGTGCTTGATGGAGCGCATCGTGTCGACCGCGACTTCGCCGTGTTCTTCGAGCAGGAAGTTCATCTTGTGCAGACCAACCCCGTGCTCGCCCGTGCAGGTGCCGTCCATGCGCAGCGCGCGTTGCACGATGAGATGGTTCAGGCGCTCGGCCTCGACGAGCTCTTCCGGCTTGTTCGGGTCGATCAGGATCGCGACATGGAAGTTGCCGTCGCCGACATGGCCGACGATCGGGCAGGGCAGCGGCGACGTCTTCAGATCCTGCTCGGTTTCCATCACGCATTCCGCCAGGCGCGAGATCGGCACGCAGACATCTGTCGTGACGGCGCGGCAGCCGGGCTTCAGTTGCAGCATCGCGAAATACGCGTTGTGGCGCGCGTTCCACAGGCGGCTGCGGTCTTCCGGCCGGGTTGCCCATTCGAAGCCTTCGCCGGCATTTTGCGCGGCGAGCTCCTGCACCAGTTCGGCTTGCTCTTTCACGCCGGCTTCGGTGCCGTGGAATTCGAAGAACAGCGTAGGCGCCTCGCGCAACGTGAGGTTCGAATGGCGATTGATCGAGCGGATCGCGAGCGAGTCGACGAATTCGACGCGTGCAATCGGCACGCCCATCTGAATCGTTTCGATGACCGCGCGCACCGCATCGCCCATCGACGGGAACGTGCAGACCGCCGCCGAGACCGCTTCCGGTTGCGGATACAGCCGAACGGTGATTTCGGTAATCACGCCGAGCGTGCCTTCCGAGCCGACAAACAGACGCGTGAGGTCGTAACCCGCCGACGATTTGCGCGCACGCGTGCCGGTCTTGATCACGCGGCCGTCGGCGAGAACCACCGTCAGTCCGAGTACGTTTTCGCGCATCGTGCCGTAGCGCACGGCGTTGGTGCCCGAGGCGCGCGTGGCCGACATGCCGCCGATGCTCGCGTCAGCACCCGGGTCGATCGGGAAAAACAGGCCGGTGTCGCGCAGTGCTTCGTTCAACTGCTTGCGCGAAATACCGGGTTCGACGGTGACGGTCAGGTCTTCAGCGTTGATCGACAAGACCCGGTTCATTTCCGACAGGTCGATCGACACGCCGCCTTGCACTGCCAGCAGATGTCCTTCAAGCGACGAACCGTTGCCGTAGGGGATGATCGGTACGTTGTACTGGCCGCACAGTTTGACGATGGTTTGCACGTCTTCCGTATTGCGCGCGAATACGACGGCGTCGGGCAGTTGGGGATCGAACGGCGATTCGTCGCGGCCATGGTGGGTGCGCACGGCTTCGGCGGTGGACACGCGTTCGCCGAAAACGGCTTTGAGGGCAGTCAGTAACTCGGCGGGAAACGGCCGGCGTAGCGGGGCCGGCGGCACGGGATGATTCACGCATGTCTCCTGATATTGGGGCGGAGCTGTTCTACAGCTTGTGCTTCATTTTACGCCGATCACCCGCGGGCCGGCGTCGGGGACGGCTGCCGCTCCTATAATGGCGGCGACCTCACGATGCGCGCAATATGGATAACCCGGTGGCTTGCTTACCGGGTTCGCCGGGTGGATTCACCGGCGTCGCGCAGACGCATCGTTACTGAATGAATGCATGGGAGACATCATGGGCAACCGCTTGAGCAAAATCGCCACCCGTACGGGCGACGACGGCAGCACCGGTCTCGGCGATGGCCGGCGCGTGCGCAAAGACAGCGCGCGCATTGCCGCAATCGGCGACGTCGATGAACTCAATTCGAATCTCGGCGTGTTGCTGTGCGAAACGCTGCCCGACACGGTGCGGGCGGCGCTGGTTGCGATTCAGCACGACCTGTTCGATCTTGGCGGCGAGCTTTGCATTCCCGGCCACACGATGATTACCGACACGCATCTCGGCCAGCTCGACGACTGGTTGGCCGATTACAACGCCACCCTGCCGCCATTGAAGGAATTCATTCTGCCCGGCGGCTCGCGCGCAGCCGCACTTGCGCACGTGTGCCGCACGGTGTGCCGGCGCGCCGAACGGTCGATCGTCGCGCTCGGTGAAAGCGAGGCGGTCAATGAGGCGCCGCGCCAGTATGTGAACCGGCTGTCCGACCTGCTGTTCGTGCTCGCGCGGGTGCTCAATCGCGCGGACGGTGGCAGCGACGTGTTGTGGCAGCACGATCGTAGCGCCGGCTAACACGACGCTTCAGTCCCTTTAAGCTCCTGTGACAATCTGTCCGGGCAGAGCTTCTCCTTAAAGAGGTATTGTAAATGCATCTTTAAGGAGAAATCGTTATGACCGCACTCACCGCCGACCAGATCGCCCGCGTCAAAGCCACCGTTCCCGTGCTTGCCGTGCACGGCACGACCATCACCAAACGCTTCTACAAGCGCATGTTCGCGCACCATCCTGAGTTGAAGAACGTGTTCAACCAGACTCACCAGAAGAGCGGCAATCAGCCGGAGACGCTGGCGAAGGCGGTATACGCATATGCCGCCAATATCGATAACCTCGGCGCCCTTGGTCCCACCGTCTCACGCATCGCGCATAAGCACGTGAGTCTGAATATCCGGCCGGAACAGTATCCGATCGTGGGACGCCACCTGTTAGGCGCAATCGTTGATGTGCTCGGCGATGCAGTCGATCAGGAGACGCTCGGCGCGTGGGAAGTCGCTTACGGGCAGCTCGCGGATATTTTTATCGGCACAGAGGCCAAGCTTTACGAAGGTGCGGCGTGGAGCGGCTTCCGGCCCTTCAAGGTTGCACGCAAGGAAGTGGAGAGCGATGAAATCACGTCGTTCTATCTGACGCCCGCCGATGGCTCACCGGCCTGCGGTTTCGAGCCTGGCCAATATCTGAGCGTGAAGCGTTTCGTGGATGAACTCGGCGTCGATCAGCCGCGGCAGTACAGCTTGTCGGATGCGCCGAACGGCAACTGGCTGCGTATCTCGGTAAAGCGCGAAGCCGGTCGGGAAGATATGGCACCCGGCCACGTATCGAACCTCCTGCACGACGGTGTGGAAGTGGGCGCGGTGGTGCATGTCAGCGCACCAGCGGGCGACTTCACGCTGGATCGCAAGAAGAGGACACCCGTGGTGCTGATGAGCGGCGGCGTGGGCGTGACCCCAATGACCTCGATGCTGTCTACGTTGCTTGCCGACCAGAGTGAGCGCAGTGTGACCTTCGTGCATGCCTGCCGCAATGGCCGCGTGCACGCGTTCCGGCAGTGGCTGAACGATACGGTCGCAGCGCATCCCAACGTCACGCGTGCGGTGTTCTACGAAGCCATTGAAGCCTGCGACCGCGCTGCTATCGACTACGACTTCGAGGGCCGCCTCGACCTCATGAAAATCGCCGACAAGGTGATCGTTCCCGATGCGGATTACTACATCTGCGGACCGGTGCCGTTCATGCGCGCGCAATGCGAGGCGTTGGCCTCGCTCGGTGTGGATGTGGCGCGGATTCACACCGAAGTGTTCGGTTCAGGCGCGGTGCAGTAAAACAAGGGCGCGCGGCAAGCCAGGTGCGAAAGCGAGGGCGCGCCGTGCACCTTACCCAACAGCCAGTGTGACCGGCTTGCCGATCCGGCTCATCATTTCGACCAGCGTATCGATAGTGAACTTGGTGGTCTTCTTGTTGACCACATCTGACACGCGCGGACGCGACACCATCAGAATCTCGGCCGCCTCGGCCTGCTTCAGATGATGTTGCTCGATCCAGCTGGACAGCTCGGTCATCAGTTGTTCCTTGAGCAGCCGCGTGTCGTTGATCTGTTTCTGCGAAGCGGCGTGCAGGCGCTTCGCTTCTTCGGCGGAAAAACCGAGTTCGAGAAACAGGTTTGCGCCGGGTTTTGTTACGTGACGGATTTTTGTGTCGATCGTCATTTGTTAAGTTTTCCTATCATTGATGATGGCGCGGTACCGCATCTCGGCAATCTTTCTATCCTGCGGCGGTAGCTTCTGCGTCTTCTTCTGGAAGCAATGCAGCACATACAGCGCTTCCACGAACTTGGTGACATACATCACGCGGTAAATACCGTCAGCCTCCTTGAGGCGAATCTCGCGTGTTCCAGCGCCGATCGAGTCAAACGGCTTCCAGTCGTCTGGGTCGAGACCTGCCTGAATCTTGCCAAGCTGAAATCCGGCTCGCCGACGTGGCTCTTCGGGAAAGGCGTGTAAATCGTGATAGCTGGAACCCATCCAGCGAATTTCTTTTTCGTGCTCCATAACCGCCTTTCATGTACAAAATCTTATACGCAACACCCAGCCTGGTCAAGTCGTATCCGACCCGGCAACGAGTTGTTACGGTACAGAGGCGGCGCACGGAGCACCATTCGTCCGTTCGGCTAACAAAAAACCCGGCTGCATGAGCCGGGTTTTCGATGAACCAACTACAGCGATCGCGCAGAGTCGCGCAGAGACTTTTTAGTTGCCGCTGCCGCGCGTCACACGCCGTTGCTTGACGGCTTCGGCGAGACCTTCCAGCACGGCGACGCTTTCGTCCCAGCCGATGCAGGCATCGGTGATGCTCTGGCCGTAGGTCAGCGCGCAGCCTTCCTGCAGATCCTGGCGGCCCGCGATCAGATGCGATTCCACCATCACGCCGACAATCCGTTCGTCGCCCGAAGCAATCTGACGGCCGATGTCCGCGCACACCGGAATCTGGTTCTCGTGCTTCTTCGAGCTGTTCGCATGGCTCGCGTCGATCATCAAGCGCGCCGCGAGACCCGCCTTGCCGATGTCGGCGCACGCCGCATTGACGCTGTCCGCGTCGTAGTTCGGCGTCTTGCCGCCGCGCAGGATGATGTGGCAGTCCTCATTGCCGGCGGTCGAGACGATCGCCGAGTGGCCGCCCTTGGTAACCGACAGGAAATGGTGCGGCTGCGACGCGGCCTTGATTGCGTCCACAGCGATCTTGACGTTGCCGTCCGTGCCGTTCTTGAAACCGACCGGGCACGACAGTCCCGAAGCCAGCTCACGGTGCACTTGCGATTCGGTCGTGCGCGCGCCGATTGCGCCCCACGAGATCAGATCGGCGATGTACTGCGGGCTGATCATGTCGAGGTATTCGGTGCCGGCCGGCAGGCCGAGCTCATTGATACGCAGCAGCAGTTCGCGCGCGGTGCGCAGGCCGTCGTTGATCTTGAAGCTGTTGTCCATATGCGGGTCGTTGATGAGACCCTTCCAGCCCACCGTCGTACGCGGCTTTTCGAAGTACACCCGCATCACGATTTCGAGTTCGCCGGCGAAGCGCTTGCGCTGTTCGACGAGACGCCCGGCGTATTCCATCGCCGCCTTCGTATCGTGGATCGAGCACGGTCCGATGATGACGATCAGACGGTCTTCCATGCCGTGCAGGATGCGATGCATCGCGTTGCGCGAGTTGTAGATCACGTCGGACACCGTTTCGTCGCAAGCGAATTCGCGGATCAGGTGAGCGGGCGGCGTGAGTTCTTTCAATTCGCGGATGCGGACATCGTCGGTGTTGTGCGGGGGCATGTTTATTCTCCTGAATCGGTCGTAGCGTGTTCGCGCGGGCAATGAAGGCTGCGATCAGACGGCAATCAGGCAGCGATGCCACGGCGAACAACAATCAAAAAGATTTCAACGGCAAAAGTTTCAAAGGCGTGAGGCGAAAAAAAACCGCCAGGCTAGCTGGCGGTTTTCGTGAATTCTGGGTGTCTTGCGTGCACTAACACCCCTCTCGATCCGCCAGCGGTCTGAGATGCCAAAAAAAGTAAAAGTAAAACTTGGCGGACATGGCGAAATTGGGTCGCTGGTCAAAAAGGGTGAGTGCCTTTATAACCCGTGCAAGCTCGGCTGGCAAGCTGCAGGGTATAAAAATGCGGTAAATCCGCATACTTCGAGCATTGTATGCACGAAGTATGCGTCTACATCAAAATCAGGCCGTACCGCCGACCGTCATCTTGTCGATACGCAGCGTCGGCTGACCGACGCCCACCGGCACGCTCTGGCCTTCCTTGCCGCACACGCCGACACCCGAATCGAGCTTCATGTCGTTGCCGATCATGCTGACGAATTTGAGCGATTCCGGCCCGCTGCCGATCAGCGTCGCGCCCTTGACCGGGTAGGTGACCTTGCCGTTTTCGATCATGTACGCCTCGGAGGCCGAGAACACGAACTTGCCGTTCGTGATGTCGACCTGGCCGCCGCCGAAGTTCACCGCGTACAAACCGTTCTTCACGGACGCGATGATTTCCTGCGGGTCTTTGTCGCCGTTGAGCATGTACGTGTTGGTCATGCGCGGCATCGGCAGCGCAGCATACGATTCGCGGCGCGCGTTACCCGTGACCGGCATCTTCATCAGGCGTGCATTCAGCGTGTCCTGGATGTAGCCCTTCAGGATGCCGTCTTCGATCAGCGTCGTGCACTGGGTCGGATTGCCTTCGTCGTCGATGTTCAGCGAGCCGCGGCGGTTCGGCAGCGTGCCGTCGTCGACCACGGTCACGCCCTTGGCCGCAACCTGCTCGCCGATTCGACCCGCAAACGCCGACGATCCCTTGCGGTTGAAGTCGCCTTCGAGGCCGTGGCCGATCGCTTCGTGCAGCAGCACGCCGGGCCAGCCCGGTCCGAGCACCACGGTCATCGCGCCGGCCGGAGCCGGGCGGGCGTCGAGGTTCACGAGCGCGGCATGCACGGCGTCGTCGACATAACCCGACAGCACTTCGTCAGTGAAATAGCCGTAGTCGAAGCGGCCACCGCCGCCGCCGCTGCCGATTTCGCGGCGGCCGTTCTGCTCGGCGATCACCGTAACCGACACGCGCACGAGCGGACGGATATCGGCCGCAAAGCCGCCGTCGCTGCGCGCGACCAGCACCACGTCGTATTCACCGGCGAGGCCTGCCATCACTTGCTGGATGCGCGGATCGCGGCCGCGCGCCATCTGTTCGATACGCTCGAGCAGCTTGACCTTGGCGGTCGCGTCGAGCGAATGCAGCGGATCGGACGGCAGGTACAGATCGCGCCCGGCGATGCCGGTCAGCGACGAGGCCACCTTGATCTTCTGCTTGCCGCCGCCCGCCTTGGCAATCGAACGGGTGGCGAGCGCCGCTTGACGAATTGCTTCGGGCGACAGATCGTCCGAATACGCGAAGGCAGTGCGATCGCCCGCCACGGCGCGCACGCCGACACCCTGGTCGATGCTGAAGCTGCCCGACTTCACGATGCCTTCTTCGAGACTCCATGCTTCGCTGCGCGTGTACTGGAAGTACAGGTCGGCGTAATCGATCTTGTGCGTGAAGATTTCGGCGAGCGTGCGGGTGAGCAGGGATTCGTCGAGACCGTAGGGCGTCAGGAGGATGTCCTTGGCGGTGGCGAGATTACGGATACCGGGTTCGATGATGTTCATGCGAAGTATGTTCTGCTCGATACGAAGGATTCGGTTAGCGCTTGCATCACTATATGAGTGACGGGCGCCGCACTTTCAATGTCAGGTAATACGTCAGCAGCTCAGCACGCGGTGACGCCAGGCGGGCAGGCTCTGCCGCACTTCGTCGATGCGCGCACGCTCGAGATTGCCGCTCACCACGCCGGGGCCTTCGTCGCGCACCGCGACGACTTCGCCCCACGGGTCGATCAGCATGCTGTGGCCCCATGTCCGGCGGCCGTTTTCATGTTTGCCGCCTTGCGCGGCGGCCAGCACGTAACACTGGTTTTCGACCGCCCGGGCGCGCAGCAGCATCTCCCAATGCGCGCGGCCGGTGGTGTAAGTGAACGCCGACGGCACCACGATCAGCGCGCAGTCGCCCATGCGCCGGTACAGCTCCGGAAAGCGTAAATCGTAGCAGACCGACAGGCCGACCCGGCCGAACGGCGCCTCGAAGGTGCGGACTTCGCCGCCGGGGCAGATGGTGCGTGCCTCGTCGAACGATTCTTCGCCCTTTTCGAAATTGAACAGATGGATTTTGTCGTAGCGCGCGGCCTCGTTGCCTTGCGGGTCGAACACCAGCGTGGTGTTCAGCACGCGCGCCGGTTCCTGCGACATCAACGGCAAGGTGCCGCCGATCACCCAGACCTTGTGGCGGCGCGCGGCGTCGGCGAGAAAGCGCTGGATCGGGCCGTCCTGGTAGGGCTCGCGCACGGCGAGTTTGTCCGTGTCCTTGAAGCCCATGAAGCAGAAGTACTCGGGCAGCAGGACCAGCTGCGCGCCGTCGGCGGCGGCTTCCGCGATCAGGCGCTCCGCTTCGGCCAGGTTGCGTTCGCGATCCGGCGTGCTCACCATTTGCAGCGCGGCCACGCGGAACGCGCTTTCGGAAGATCCGCTGGACGCCGCGCCGGGCGAGGCAGTGGACGAAGCGGTGGACGAGGATGAAGAGACGTGTGTTTCGCTCATGAGCGTTTCGAAAAACTCCCGGCAAGGCGGCGGCGCGAACCGTAGGCGCCGCATACGTCGTTCAAGGCTGGCTGGGGACTGCGGGGCGGCACGGCGCTCTTCTGATCAAACACAGGATCGGGCTCAGTGCGCTTCCACGGTCGAAGCCGGAGCGTCCATCTTACCGCGATCGCCCTTCACCCGCTCGATGTGCGGTTTCGACCACGGACCGGTGATCGCGTACTCGCGTGCAAACGCCGTGGACACCGATTTGCTGAACGCCAGATCGGCCACCAGCGCGCCCAGCCCGAGCAGCGGATTGATCACGGTCGCGGCGATCACGGCGGCGCCGGCGCTGACAGTGGGCACGATCTGCACGTGCAGATCCTGGGTTTCCTGCGCGAGATCCACCGAGCCCTTCATTTCGGCGCGCGCCGGCGCCGTCACCATCTCGAAGTTCTCGGTGCGGCCGATGCCATTGTGAATCTCGCCCGTGCCGGTGACGCGCTCGAACGGCAACCCTTCGCCGATGACGTCGCGGAAATTGAGCGTGGCGAAGCGTGCGAGGCTTTGCAGGCTGAGTACGCCCAGCAGTTTCGCGACGCCCGGGTCGACCTTGAGAATCTGCCCATGGCGCAGATCGACGGCGAGATTGCCGTTGAGCGTTGGATAGTCGATGGTGGTCGGCCCGCCGCGCCACACCACCTTGCCCGACAGTGTGCCGTTGCCGGCCTTGAGCGTGTGCGGCTGGCCGAAGCGCTCCAGCAGCCCGCCGGCGTCCTTGATGTCGAGTTTGAAATCGAACACGGTACGGCGCGGCGTCGCTTCGTCGGCGGTGTTGCCGAGACCCGTCGAGGTTCGCCAGTTCGCGGTGGCGGTCAGCGTGGCGGCGGGGTTGGTGATGTCCAGCTTGTCGAGCTGCCAGACCGGCACACCGTCTTCTTCGAAGTTGTGCGCGTCGACTTCGAGCCGGCCTATGTCGCGATCGCGCACGATCAGCTCATTGACCACCAGATCGATCGACGGCATGTTCTGCGCCGGCGCCGAAATGGCCTGGCCGAGCAGGTCTTTATCCGTGGCCGAGGGGATGACCACCCGGGCAAAGCGCGCCTGCAGCGTGCCGGGCGATTCCTTGTTCGCGCCCGGCAGCCAGGACACGTGGCCCGACACCTGGTTCGACGCGATGTTGGCCTGCCATTTGCCGTCCGCATGCGACGCGCCGACGATCACACTGTCCCAGTGCCGCTTGAGCAGTGTCAGCGTGCCGACGTGCACCGCGAAGCGGCTCGGCAGGAATTGCGCGAGGGTTGGATTCGGTGTGGCCGGCGCAGCGGCGGGCGCGGGAGTGGGCGCGTCCTTGTTGCGCATCTGCGTGACGAGCGCGCGCCAGGCATCAGCGTCGA
Source organism: Paraburkholderia sp. SEWSISQ10-3 4 (assembly GCF_030464785.1). NCBI lineage: Bacteria > Pseudomonadati > Pseudomonadota > Betaproteobacteria > Burkholderiales > Burkholderiaceae > Paraburkholderia > Paraburkholderia sp. SEWSISQ10-3 4. The sequence goes on along the minus strand of NZ_JALPRI010000024.1, from coordinate 88,040 downwards.
ACGCTTCGACGTCGACGGCGGCGATCACGCCTTCGGACGGCAAGTCGGCGGGCTTGTTGACGCCGATCGCGCCACTCACGACCGTCGGCGGCGTTTTCGGCTGGTAACGCAGCAGGTAGGTGGCGGCGATCGGGCCGAAGGTGAGGTCGGCTCGTTCCAGATCGGCTTCGCTTGCGCTGGCGTAGGGGCTGACCGCGAAGTGCAGCGGCATCGGTGTGCCGACGGGCTTATTGAACGGTGCGGGGAAGTCGAGCGCGAGGCCGGTCAGATCGGAGTTCGCCGTGACTTCCGGCAAGCGCCCCTTGGCGCCGTGCACGTTAAGCGCGTAGGGCGCGCTGCCGCTCATGCGCGTCAGCACCTGCGCGGCCGGACCATGCAGATTCAGGCCGCGCGCGGCGTCGACGGCGATATGGCCGCCGAGGTCGAGTGCGTACGTGCCGTCCTGTTTCAGGCCGCCGTTCGCGTGGACATCGCCGCCGAGGAACTGGCCCGAGAGCCGGTCGACCTGCGCAGTATGTTCGGTGAAACGGACTTTACCGTTGAGTTGCGACAACGGCGGCACGTTATCGACCGTCAAACGGTTGTTCTGGAAGCCCACTGCGCCTTCCACAGCGATGTGCGGCTTCGGCGTGCGCGGTACGGTCAGCTTGAGCGCCAGCGCTGCGGGCCCTTCGGCGCGCACTTTCTCGGTCGCATGTTTGGACATGATGCCGAGAGAGCTTTCGTTGACGTAGTCGAGCATGTCGGCAAGCGGCCCACGGCCGTTGCCCGTGATGATGAGGTCGGAAGCCCTGGTGCCGAGATCGTCGATCTTGCCGTTCACCTTGTTCAAAGCGACCCGCTTGTAATGGGCGCGGTCGATATCGAAGCGCAGCAAGTTTTCTTTGAGTTCGAACACGCCGTCGATGCCATCCAGCGGCGGCCACACGTTCGGCGTGCCGTTCTTCATCTTGCGCGGCGGGTACGGCGAAGGGTCGAACTTGCCACCCTTGAACGGCGCGACGATATGGAAGACCCCGGCCTCCGGGGCGCGCGAGTAGGGGAATTTGGTCAGATCGCCGTGGATTTCGATCGTCGCGCCGCGCGAGACGCCGGCTTGCAGCCCATGGCCCAGGTAGATGCGCAGCTTTTCGCTGATGCTGGTCGGCAGATAACGGACGATGCGCGTGACCTGTGCGCGCTGGAAGTCGGCCTTCAGGTTGAGCGAGCCGCGCCCATGGCCGGGGTTGCTGTAGTCGACGGTGGCGGTGGCGTCGGCGTCCGCGTTCGAGATACCGAAGTCGGCCAGCTTGACGGTGAAGGCGGGGTGGTTTTCGCCCGGCGCCTTCGGCGTGATGGTCCAGTCCGCCCGACCATGCAGGCGGTCGAGTGTCAGGCGCGGGTCGTCGAACACGCCAGGCAACGTAATCGCGACGTTGGAGGTGTTGAGCGTCGCGGTGCCGTGGTTTTCGTCTGCATCGACGCTGCCCCACAGGTTCTCGATGCCGGGAATGCCTGCGCGCGGGTGATTCAGCGGGGTGAGCCCTGGCGGTGGTTCCTGCGCGGCGATGCTGATGCCCTGCAGATCGCCCTTGAAACGATAGCGCTCGATCGGCTCGGCGCCGCTTGGCCGGTGGTCGCTGCCCGCTTCGCCCGACTCCGGTTTGCCGCGTTCGACCTCGATCACATAGTTCGACACCATGCCGCGTGGATTGAAGCGCACCAGGTTGTTCAGCAGGGGGCGCGGCAACGGCAACGCGCGGCTGAATTCGGCGAGGATGCCCAGGTCGACGCGGTCACCGCTGACGCTGACGAGTTGCCCATGCTGCAGCGAGGCGGTCCGGTAGCGGCCGTGCAGCGTGGTTAGCGCGAGGGTGCGGGTGAGCGGCGTACCGTCGTCGAGCGGCGGCTGGCCGAGCTCGGCGTGCAAGTGGTTCAGTTGCAGCGTGTAGTCGCCCTGGTTGACGTCGAGACCCCAGGAGAAATTGGCGATCGGTACCACCAGCTTGGGCTGGGTCGGGCGGACCCGCATCGAGACATCCGTGCCGGCCAGTTGCCCGCTCGCCGACTTCATGCGGCCATCGGCGAAGTCGGCCCAGATCGCATTGTCGATGCGGCCGGCGAACATCTCGATCGGGAAGTTGATGTAGCGCGCGAGGGTCGGCAGATCGACCGGACCGGTCGACATATAGACCTGGCCCGCCCAGTTGACCGGCTTGCCGATCGCCGAGAGCCGGGCGTGTTTGAAATGCGTACGGAAGTCGATCGGCCCGTGCAGGACATGGCCGTCGGCGGGCGCTTGCAACGCGAGGCGGTGATCGTAGCCTTCGTTGAGAATCGCGATCCGGATGTCGCGCAGGGCGAGTTCCGGTGCGTCATGCTCAGCGTCGCGCCAACGCAGCACGCCGCCGCGCACCACGATCGCCTGCTGGCGCAACAGCCATGTGGACAGGGTGTCGTTGCCGCTGTGCCGGGTGGGCACCGGCACGCCCGCTACCGAGATCACGCCGTCGCTGCTGCGCGACACCAGCACGTCCGGCTGATCGACGATCAGGCTGGAAAGCGCGGGATGGAACTGCCAGAGCGACTTCCACGAAAGCGCGGCGGTGGCGTGCGGAATGGTTAGGGCCGCTTTGCCTTCCGGGTCGCGGATGACGATATCGGTGACGTCGAGGCCTGGCTGAAAGCCGCTCCAGTGCGGCGCCAGCTTGCCGATGGTGAACTGTGCGTGCAGCTTCTCGGAAACGATGGCTTCGATGCGCGGGCGGAACGAGTCGACGCGCGGCAGCAGGACATAACGCAAACCGAGAAACAGACCCGCCGCGATAAAGTAGAAGGCGAGTGCGAGCGCCAGCACTACATGGGACGTCCGATGCAGCACCATGTGGGCGCTTCCGCTCGCAGGCCGGACCTGCCTGGTTTCGTGCGGGTCGGCGGATTCGTTTCGCTCGGACATGCTGCGGCGGGTGGCGTATGGTAGTTTTGCGAATTAACGACGAAATGTAACACACGGGAAAGCGTCGGCGGACCTCCGGCAAACCCTTTCTCCATGCCGTCTCGCGACCTGTGCGAGGCTGCCGGACCTGTGTGTTGCGGCGAACTGAACAACGCTGATAAAGCAACGAGCGAGCCAGACCCTTGATGACTGACGCAACACTCCTGAGTTCCAACTATTCACATTACGCGGCGCGTGCTGCGGCGGCCCGTCCGCAAATCGTGGCGCAGGTGGTGGCGCTCGCCTCCGCACCCCTCACGCGCGAACGGATCGACGCGCGCTTTGACGCACTGTGCGCCGAGGCAGCCGGCGCGGCCGACGGCCCGTTGAGCGAGGATGCACTCAAACGGGCCTTACGCCAATTGCGCACGGAGGTATTTTGCGCCGTGATGGAGCGTGACCTGGCGGGCGAGGCGGATGTCGCCGAAGTCACCGGCGCAATGACCGATCTGGCGGAGACGACGATTCAGCGTGCGCTTGCGGTCGTGTCCGCCGAGCTCGAAACGCTCTACGGCGAACCGCGCGGACCGCAGGGCGAGCGGCTCGCGCTCGGCGTGGTCGGGATGGGCAAGCTGGGTGGGCGTGAGCTGAACGTGTCGTCGGATATCGATCTGATCTTCATTTATGAAGAGGACGGTGAGACCGCGGGCGGTCAGCGTTCGCCGATTGCGACGCAGGACTTTTTTACGCGACTGGGTAAGCGCCTGATCGGCGCACTGGCCGAGGTGACCGCCGACGGTTACGTGTTCCGGGTCGATATGCGCTTACGGCCGAACGGCGATTCCGGGCCGCTTGTGTGCAGCCTCGGCATGCTCGAAGAGTATTTCTACGTGCAGGGCCGCGAGTGGGAGCGCTATGCGTGGATCAAGGGCCGGCTCGTGTCCGAAGGCGCGAGCGACGCAGCGCGTCGGCTGCAGAAGCAGCTCGATGCGATCGTCACGCCGTTCGTCTATCGGCGTTATCTGGACTTCGGTGTGATCAGCGCAATCCGCGCGCTGCATTTGCAGATTCGCCAGGAAGCGCAGCGGCGTGCCTCGATGCGCCCCGACAAGGCCGACGACATCAAGCTGGGCCGCGGCGGCATCCGCGAAATCGAATTCAGCGCTCAGGTGTTTCAGTTGATCCGCGGCGGCCAGGATGCCGGCTTCCGGGTTCGACCGACGCTCGCAGTCTTGCGGCACGCGGCCACGCACGGGCTGCTCGATACCTCGGTCTGCGTGAAGCTTTCACAGGCTTACCGTTTCCTGCGCGAACTCGAGCACCGTCTGCAATACCGCAACGACGCGCAAACTCACGCGATGCCGGTCGATCCTGAGGAGCGTGTGGCGCTCGCGCAAGCCATGGGTTGCGACGACTATGCCGCGCTGATGCTCAAGCTCGACGCGCACCGCGAGTTCGTCGAACAGCAGTTCGACCAGATTTTCGCCGACAAGGTGAGCGGCCGCGATGGCTGCGGCGCACCGGAAGACGGCGCGGCGGTGTGGATCTGGAGCAGCGCGCTCGCCGACGACAGCGCTGAGGACGCGCTTCGCGCGCGTCTGATCGAACTGGGTGTGTCCGAGCCGGACGAGTTGCTGGCGCGCTTGCGTGCGATATGGCAGTCGTCGCGTTACGCGGGGCTCGCCGAGCGTAGCCGCCAGCGCTTCGATATCGTCGCGCAGCGTGCGCTGGAAGCCGCGCGTACGTTGGAGCCGGTCGAACGGCGCGGCGATACGGTGGCGCGTTTCTTCGACTTGCTCGAAGCCGTGAGCCGGCGCGGCGCGTACCTTGCGCTGCTGACGGAATATCCGCAGGCGCTGCATCGGGTGCTGTCGGTGCTGGGTGGTTCACACTGGGCCGCTGGCTACCTGATCCGCCACCCGCAATTGCTCGACGAACTCCTTGACGAAGAGGCGATGGACAGTCCGTTCGACTGGCCTGAATTCAAGCGCACGCTGCGCTTGCGTCTGGCCGCGGCGGATGGCATCGAACAACAGATGGATCTGCTGCGCCACGCGCACCAGGCCGAGGTGTTCCGCATCCTGTTGATCGATCTGGCCGGCAAGTTGAGCGTCGAGCATGTGAGCGACCGCCTGTCCGAGCTCGCCGATGCCGTGCTCGACGTCACGCTCGAAGCCGTCTGGAACCAATTGGCCAAACGCCACCGCGAGGTGCCGAAGTTTGCGGTGATCGCGTACGGCAAGCTGGGCGGCAAGGAGCTCGGCTACGCGTCCGACCTCGACGTCATCTTCCTCTACGACGATCCGGACGATGCCGCTGCGGACGTCTACGCCACCTACACCCGCCGCCTCATCACCTGGCTGACGACGGCGACCGGCGCGGGCACCTTGTTCGACGTCGACTTGCGGTTGCGGCCAAACGGCGAGTCGGGCCTGCTCGTCACCGATCTGGATGCGTTCCGCCGTTATCAACTACGCGAAGGCGATGCCGCGAATACCGCGTGGGTGTGGGAGCATCAGGCATTGAGCCGCGCGCGCTACTGCGCGGGCGACGCCGAAATCGGTGCGAAATTCGAGCAGATTCGCGAACAGGTGCTGACCACGCCGCGTGAGGCCGCGCCGCTCGCGAAGGAAATCGTCGAGATGCGCGAGCGCGTCGAGGCAGGGCATCCGAACCATACGGCGCTGTTCGACCTGAAGCACGATCGCGGCGGCATGGTCGATATCGAATTCACCGTGCAGTACTGGGTGTTGCTGCATGCGGCGAGCGATCCTGAACTGATCCGCAATACCGGCAATATCGCGTTGCTGCGCGAAGTGTCGCGCTTCGGCTTGATGAGCGAGGCGGAAGCGGAGACGGTCGGGGCGGCGTATCGGACCTACCGGAAGTTGCAGCACCAGTTGCGGCTCGACGGGATGGAAAAGGCGCGGGTCGATCCCGCGCTGGTGGTGACGGAGCGTGAAGCGGTACTGAAGCTGTGGAAGCGGGTGTTCGGCTGAGGCTCCGCGATGATTTCCGTCCCGCGTTCCTAGGCCGCCAGCATTTCCTTCGCGTGCTTGCGGGTGGTGGCGGTGATCTCCAGACCGCCGAGCATGCGCGCGACTTCTTCGACGCGGCTCGCGCGGTCGAGTGAGGTCACGCTGCTGACCGTGCCACCCTTGCCATTGCCCGACTTCGCCACCTGGAAATGATGGTCGCCGCGTGCGGCGACTTGCGGCAAGTGCGTGACACACAGCACCTGACGCGCTTGCCCCAGTTGGTGCAGCAAGCGCCCGACCACTTCGGCGACGCCGCCGCCGATTCCCGTATCCACTTCGTCGAAGATCAGGGTTGGAGTCGGACTCGCGGCGCTCGCAATGACCGCGAGAGCGAGGCTGATCCGCGCCAGTTCCCCGCCTGAGGCGACCTTCGCGAGCGGCCGCAGCGGCACGCCGGCATGACCGGCGACGCGGAATTCGACCTGTTCGAGCCCATGCGCGCCACCTTCCGGCAACGGCACCAGCGCCACATCGAAGCTGCCGCCTTTCATCGACAGTTCCTGCATGCCGGTGGTTACCGCTGCACCTAGAGCCTTGCCGGCCTTGGCGCGCGCCTTCGAGAGCTTTTTCGCTTCGGCGAGGAAGGCTTCTTTGGCTTTGGCTTCGGCCGCGTGGAGGCTGTCGAGATCGGCGGCGGCGTCGAGCGCGGCAAGTTGCGCGCGGCGCGCTTCGTGTTCTTCAGGCAGCGTCTCGGGTTGCAGGCGGAATTTGCGTGCGGCCGAGTGCAGCGCGTCGAGACGCTTTTCGACCTGGGCAAGCCGGTCGGGATCCAGTTCGAGTTTCTGCGCGTAGTGGCTGAGCGAATACGCCGCTTCCTGCAACTGGATCTCGGCTGGTTCCAGTGCCGCCAGCACGTCGTTCAGCGCCGGGTCGATCTCGGCGAGGTCGCGCACCTTCGACACGATCGAGGCGAGATGCGTGATCATCGCTTCGTCAGATTCGGACAGCGCGCCGAGCGCCCCTTGCACGCCGTCGATCAGATTGGCCGAGTGCGACAGGCGCCGATGCTCGGCGTTGACCTCTTCCCATTCGCCCGGTTGCGGCGAAAGTTTGTCCAGTTCGGTGAGCTGCCAGGCGAGACGCTCGCGCTCCAGTTGCAGCTCGCGGTCGCGCGTTTGCGCATGCTCCACGGCCTGCACCTTGTCGCGCCACGACCGCCATGCCCGCGTGACAGCTACCGCGGTTTCCGTGAGGCCGGCGTGGGTGTCGAACAGTTCGCGCTGCGCGTCAGGACGCATCAGCAACTGATGCGCATGCTGCCCGTGAATGTCCACCAGCATCTCGCCGACTTCGCGCAACTGCGCGAGCGTCGCCGCCGTGCCGTTGATGAACGCGCGCGAGCGGCCATTTGCGTCCACCACGCGACGCAGCATGACGGTGCTGCCGTGATGGCCGTCGTCGGCGGTCGTGCCGAGCGCCTGCTCATCGAGCCATTGCTCGACTTGCGCATGCGTCTCGAATTCCGCGGTGATGTCGGCGCGGCTCTCGCCGGTGCGCACCACGCTTGCTTCGGCGCGGGCGCCGAGCGCGAGGGCCAGCGCGTCGATCAGGATCGACTTGCCGGCGCCTGTTTCGCCTGAGAAAACGGTAAAGCCGCTGTCGAATTCGAGGTCGAGCGCGGCGACGATGACGAAGTCGCGTATCGAGAGGTGGCGAAGCATGGAGGTCGTCTGGTGAGCTTGAGATTCAGGGTTCGGCAGCGGCGTTCGTGTTCCGATAGCCCGGCGGTCCGGCATTCCGGCGCTCGGGGACCGCTCAGGGCTTGGTATCTTCTTCGTGCGACGGGTATTCGTTCCAGTGCAGTTTCTTGCGCAGCGTGGCGAAATGGCTGTAACCGACCGGGTGCAGCATCGGCACCGTATGGCGCGAGCGGCGCACTTCGATCGTGTCGCCCAATTCCAGCGAAGTGAACGACTGCATGTCGAAGTTGACGTTTACTTCGCGGCCCGAGACGATCTGGATGCTCACCTTCGAGTCGTCCGGCAGCACGATTGGCCGGTTCGACAACGCATGCGGCGCGATCGGCACCAGCACGATGCCTTGTAGTTGCGGATGCAGGATCGGCCCCTGCGAAGACAACGCGTAGGCGGTCGAACCCGTTGGCGTGGCGACGATCAGGCCGTCCGAGCGCTGGTTGTACATGAAGCGCCCGTCCACCGAGACGTGCAGTTCCGCCATCCCCGAGAAACCGCTGCGGTTGACCACCACATCGTTGAAGGCAAGCGCGTGATAGATCGGGGCGCCGTCGCGCATGATGCGCGCCTCGAGCAACATGCGCTCTTCGCGCTCGAAGTTACCCGAGAGCATTTGCGGCACGATCTCGCGCATGTCGGAGATCGGAATGTCGGTAATGAAGCCCAGGCGGCCGTGGTTGATGCCGATCAGCGGCGTGCGGTAGGGCGCAAGCTGGCGGCCAATGCCTAGCATCGTGCCGTCGCCGCCTAGCACCACGGCAACGTCGGCGCGCGCGCCGATCTCGGCGGGGCGCAGCGCCGGATAGTCGGTGACGCCGATTTCGGCGGCGGTGTCGGCTTCGAATACGACCTCGAAGCCGCGCTTCGCGATGCACGAGGCGAGCGCGGTCAGCGGCTCGCCGATGCCCGGCGTATTGTTGCGCCCGACGAGCGCGACGGTCTTGAACTGGCTGGTCACTTGCATGCCGGCATTACACCATAGGTAGGGCCTGAAAAGAACCGCAGACAGACCCGGTGACGGGCCTGCGCAAACGGGCTGCCAGCGCATTGGAGGATTATCGTTAGAATGGTGAAGCCTTGATGACATGCGCGCCGGCAAGGATGCTGCACACAGCGCCAGTCAAGGCGCCGCACAGAATACCTGGCGTCGCCCCGCCAACCGGCGGCGCGATTGTCAGGGGTTGGCGCCGTTAGCGCTCGCTGTAGCCGCACCATTGAGCTAAAATTTTCCGTCATGCTAGATCCCCGCGCACAAACCCTCCTTAAAACGCTGATCGAGCGCTACATCGCCGAAGGTCAGCCGGTCGGCTCGCGCACGTTGTCACGCTACTCCGGCCTCGAACTGAGCCCGGCCACGATCCGCAACGTGATGTCCGATCTCGAGGACCTGGGGCTCGTCATCAGTCCGCATACGTCGGCGGGCCGGATCCCGACGCCGCGCGGCTACCGGCTGTTCGTCGACACCATGCTGACGGTGGAATCCGCCGCGGACGAAGAAGCGGTGATGCGTATCGTCAAGACTACGCTGCAGGCGGGCGAACCGCAGAAAGTCGTCGCCGCGGCGGCCAGCGTGCTGTCCAATCTGTCGCAGTTCGCCGGCGTGGTGCTCACGCCGCGCCGCAGCCACGTGTTCAAGCAGATCGAATTCATGCGCCTGTCGGACAAGCGCATTCTGCTGATCATCGTGACGCCCGAAGGCGACGTCCAGAACCGCATCATGGCCACCCAGCGCGACTTTTCGCCGTCGCAGCTGGTGGAAGCCTCCAATTACATCAACGCGCACTTCGCGGGCCTCTCGTTCGACGACGTGCGCCGCCGCCTGCGCGAAGAAATCGACGAATTGCGCGGCGACATGACCACGCTGATGCACGCCGCGGTCACGGCCAGCACGGATGAGTCCGACACCGGCGAGACCGTGCTGATTTCCGGCGAGCGCAACCTGCTCGAAGTCGCCGACCTGTCGTCGGACATGGCGCGCTTGCGCAAGCTGTTCGATGTATTCGACCAAAAGACCAGTCTCCTTCAGTTGCTCGACGTGTCGAGTCACGCCGCGGGCGTGCAGATTTTCATTGGCGGCGAGTCGAATCTCGTGCCGATCGAGGAAATGAGCGTCGTCACCGCGCCTTATGAGGTGAACGGCAAGATCGTCGGCACGCTCGGCGTGATCGGGCCGACCCGCATGGCTTACAACCGCGTGATCCCAATCGTGGACATCACTGCGCGGCTGCTTTCCCTGACGCTCAGCCAGCAGTAACCTGCGGTCACCGTTGGCTGCGGTACATCTCATGCTGCAAATAATGCGCGACGGCGCGCGGCTTGCCAATTGGCCGAATGGCCAGGGGGCCCTGGCGGACCTTGCAATGGACCGCGCCGCTATAATGAATTCCACCTGAACCGACTCTCCGCCCCAAGCGGTTATCCCTGCTGCCTATGCGCTTCGACCTCGAGCGGCCATCACAGAACGCCACGTCACACCGTGTCGCCGTGTTGCTGATCAATCTCGGCACGCCCGACGCGCCGACGCCGCGTGCGGTCCGGCGCTATCTTGCGCAGTTCCTGTCCGATCCGCGTGTGGTCGAAATTCCGGCGCTGCTGTGGCAGGTGATCCTGCGCACGTTGATTTTGCCGTTCCGGAGCCCCGCGTCGGCGAAGAAGTACGCGGCCGTGTGGATGCCGGAAGGCTCGCCACTGCGTGTCTTCACCGAGAAGCAGGTGGAGGGTTTGCGCCATCTGCTGCAATTGAACGACTACACGGTACTGGTCGACTACGCAATGCGGTATGGCACGCCGGGCATTCCGGCCATGCTGAACCAGCTCAAGCTGGCGGGCGCCGAGCGCGTGCTGCTGATGCCCATGTATCCGCAATACTCGTCGTCGACCACGGCCACGGCTTTCGACGACGCCTTTTCGGCCTTGAAGCGCATGCGCAATCAGCCGGAAATCCGCACGGTGCGGCAGTACGCCGAGCATCCGGCGTATATCGCCGCGCTCGCCGCTCAGGTGCACCACTACTGGCATCAGCACGGCCGGCCGGATTTCGCGGCGGGCGACAAGCTGGTGCTGAGCTTCCACGGCGTGCCCAAGCGCACGATGGATCTCGGCGATCCGTACCACGAGCAATGCCAGCAGACCGGCGCGTTGTTGACGCAGGCGCTGGGATTGACGCAGGTGGAATGCCGCGTCACGTTTCAGTCGCGCTTCGGCAAGGCCGAGTGGTTGCAGCCGTACACCGCGCCCACGCTGAAGGAATTGGGCTCGGCGGGCGTGCGGCGTGCCGACGTGTTCTGTCCGGGTTTTACCGCCGACTGCCTTGAAACGATCGAAGAAATCGGCATGGAGGTGCGCGACGAGTTCCTGCAGGCGGGCGGCAAGGAGTTTCATCGGATTCCCTGCCTGAACGCCTCGCAGCCGTGGATTGCCGCGCTTGGCGAGATCGTCGCGCAGAATCTGCAGGGCTGGCCCGTGCAAGCAGTGCCGGTGCCGCACACGACTGGGGCTTAAGCAGGCTCATGAACTACAGGATTTCAACCGAACCGGGCGCGAAGCTGCGCATCGACAAATGGCTTTGGGCGGCGCGCTTCTTCAAGACACGCTCGCTCGCGGCGGATGCCGTCGAAAAAGCGCACGTGCGCATCGGCGGCGCGAGCGTCAAACCGGCCAAGGAGGTGCGCGTAGGCGACCTGGTCGAGATCGAAATCGAGCGGATTGTCTGGCAGGTGGAAGTGCTGGGCGTGTGCGACGTGCGCGGCCCGGCCAGCGTCGCGCAGACGCTCTATGCGGAAACGGAAGAGAGCAAGGTGAAGCGACAGGTCGAGCAGGAGCGGCGCAAGACATACCGCGAACCGGCCGCCGCTTTGCACGGCAGACCGACAAAGCGCGACCGGCGCACTATCGACAAACTTTCAGGTGGGGATTGAACAATTGTTCCATCGTCGCGTGCACACCGCCGTACTCGGTGGTGTGATCGTTGACGGCCCCGGACATGCAGATGGTCGTGGTGCCCGCGATCAGTACCAATGCGACCACCGATATTGCAAAGGTCAGTTTCACGGTACTCCCCTTGGGAAGATTCAGATGGAAACAGGCGAATCAGGTGGAATTGAAAATTATCGGTAAGGCTTACGTTAGATTAGGGTTAACGTGTCTTTTCCGACGCTTTAATGGAGCATAGGCCACTTGTTGAGCGCACTCAATCTCAATCTGATTGCGACGCAATAATGGTTGTAACCGGGCATTTCTGCCGCACGTCCGCGGTGTGAAAAGTTCCGGGAGAGGCGCTTGAATTGGGTCTTTCCGGCCCCATCTGGCGTTTCGATACGCGTTAACGTAGTAAGTTGTCTGTCGCAATTTTGCAACGCACAAATTGCGGCAGTTTTTGACGCGTTGCCGCCACCGATAGCTTTAACTTTTAAACGACTTTCAGCGACATGGAAAACACGCAAGAGAACCCGACGAGCCAGAATCCCACGCCCGCCGACGAAACCGCGCGCCAGGCCGCCGAGGCTGCGGCACCCCAGCAGGACGCGGCTGCAAACGCAGCGCCTGAAGCGCCGGCAACCGGCGCGGAAGCCGCATTGGCCGAGGCAGAAGCGAAGCTTGCCGAGATGCAGGAGAGCTTCCTGCGGGCGAAGGCGGAGACTGAGAACGTGCGCCGCCGCGCCCAGGAAGATGTCGCCAAGGCCCACAAGTTCGCGATCGAAAGCTTCGCTGAGCATTTGCTGCCGGTGGTCGACAGCCTCGAAGCAGCGGTTGCCCACTCGTCCGACGACCTGCAGAAGGTCCGCGAAGGCGTCGAGCTCACGCTGCGCCAGCTCTCCGGCGCGCTGGAGAAGGGCCGCGTCGTCGCCCTGAACCCGGTTGGCGAGAAGTTCGACCCGCACCGTCACCAGGCTATTTCGATGGTGCCGGCCGACCAGGAACCGAACACTGTCGTTGCTGTGCTGCAAAAAGGCTTCGTGATCGCCGACCGCGTGCTGCGTCCGGCTCTCGTGACTGTCGCGGCACCGAAGTAAGCAGCCCGCGCCGCGGCACGGGCTACTGCAGAAGCGGTGTATCAGCCGGTCCGGCTGACAGGCGCCGTCATGGCCAACATTCCCGTCGACGCCACTGCGGTCATGCTTCACAGCGTGCCCACATGGCTCTTCTTTTATCGAGGCAAGCGGCTCGGCCGGGCAGCCGGCTGGCGCAGTCTCGGGCAGTTCGAGGCGGCGGTTGTGGTCGCGCGGGAAACGATCCGTGCGGCCAATGTGGTCGGCAGCACGGCAAATGGTGAAAAAAGCGGCAAAAGTTCGACCGATTGAAAAAAATTAAAGACCGCATCGCAAAAGAGGTCTTGAAAACGATGCGGACGCACTTATGTTGAGTGCAGGTAGGAATTCAGAGCGGATCGCCGTACCGCCAGATGGGCAAAAACGGCGATTCCCGCAGCGATCAAAGTCAGGAGATTAGTAAAAATGGGCAAAATCATCGGCATCGACCTCGGCACGACCAACTCGTGCGTGGCGATCATGGAAGGCAATTCGGTCAAGGTGATCGAGAACTCGGAAGGCGCGCGCACCACGCCGTCGATCATCGCTTACATGGAAGACGGCGAAATTCTCGTCGGCGCGCCTGCGAAGCGTCAGTCGGTCACGAACCCGAAGAACACGCTGTACGCGGTTAAGCGCCTGATCGGCCGCCGCTTCGAAGAAAAGGAAGTGCAGAAAGACATCGCGCTGATGCCGTACAAGATCATGAAAGCCGATAACGGCGACGCATGGATCGAAGTGCGCGACCAGAAGCTCGCACCGCCGCAAATCTCGGCGGAAACGCTGCGCAAGATGAAGAAGACCGCTGAAGATTACCTCGGCGAGCCGGTCACCGAAGCTGTGATTACGGTTCCCGCGTACTTCAACGACAGCCAGCGTCAGGCTACCAAAGACGCAGGCCGCATCGCCGGTCTGGAAGTGAAGCGGATCATCAACGAACCGACCGCAGCTGCGCTGGCATTCGGTCTGGACAAGGCCGAAAAGGGCGACCGCAAGATCGCGGTGTATGACCTGGGCGGCGGTACGTTCGACGTGTCGATCATCGAAATCGCTGACGTTGACGGCGAAATGCAGTTCGAAGTGCTGTCCACGAACGGCGATACGTTCCTCGGCGGTGAAGACTTCGACCAACGCATCATCGATTACATCATCGGCGAGTTCAAGAAGGAACAAGGCGTCGACCTGTCGAAAGATGTGCTCGCGCTGCAACGCCTGAAGGAATCGGCTGAAAAGGCGAAGATCGAACTGTCGTCGAGCCAGCAAACCGAAATCAACCTGCCGTACATCACGGCCGACGCGTCGGGTCCGAAGCACTTGAACCTGAAAATCACGCGCGCCAAGCTGGAAGCACTGGTTGAAGAGCTGATCGAACGCACAATCGAACCTTGCCGCATGGCTATCAAGGACGCAGGCGTGAAGGTCGGCGAAATCGACGACGTGATTCTGGTCGGCGGTATGACCCGCATGCCCAAGGTGCAGGAAAAGGTTAAGGAATTCTTCGGCAAGGATCCGCGCCGCGACGTGAACCCGGACGAAGCCGTGGCCGTTGGCGCCGCGATTCAAGGCCAGGTTCTGTCGGGCGACCGCACGGACGTTCTGCTGCTCGACGTGACCCCGTTGTCGCTCGGCATCGAAACGCTCGGTGGCGTGATGACGAAGATGATCAACAAGAACACCACGATCCCGACCAAGCACGCACAGGTCTACTCGACGGCTGATGACAATCAGGGCGCCGTGACGATCAAGGTGTTCCAGGGCGAACGCGAAATGGCAGCGGGCAACAAGCTGCTGGGCGAGTTCAACCTTGAAGGCATTCCGCCGGCACCGCGCGGCACGCCGCAGATCGAAGTGAGCTTCGACATCGACGCGAACGGCATTCTGCACGTCGGCGCGAAAGACAAGGCGACCGGCAAGGAAAACCGCATCACGATCAAGGCGAACTCGGGTCTGTCCGAAGCCGAAATCGAGAAGATGGTGAAGGACGCCGAAGCGAACGCGGAAGAAGATCACAAGCTGCGTGAGCTGGCTGATGCCCGCAACCAGGGCGACGCGCTGGTCCACAGCACGAAGAAGGCGCTCACCGAATACGGCGACAAGCTGGAAGCCTCTGAGAAGGAAGCGATCGAAACCGCGCTGAAGGACCTCGAAGAAACGCTGAAGAGCGGTTCGAGCGACAAGGCCGCGATCGAAGCCAAGATCGAAGTGGTGGCCACCGCCTCGCAAAAGATGGGCGAAAAGATGTACGCCGACATGCAGGCTGCGCAAGGTGCCGAAGCTGCGGCAGCGGGCGCGGCAGGTGCGGGCGCATCGGCAGGTGGCGCGAGCCACCAGCAGCAGGACGATGTGGTCGACGCCGAGTTCAAGGAAGTGAAGAAAGACTAAAGCCGGGTCGCAATCTGACCGTAAAGCCGCACACAGCGATGTGTGCGGCCTGGCTGCAAAACGGTTTGCTCCCGTCCGGGTGCATGAACCTGCAAAGCGGTTATCGCGCCTGGTGAGCCTTTTTGGGCTCTCCGGGCACATTTGTTTTATGGAGGGCGTTGTTTAAGCCGCGTAAAAACGGCGTGAGCAGCGGCCGGACGAGTCGCAAGACTCCAGCATTCAAGAGGAGCCACCGCGTCGCATTGCGCGAGTGGCGTTGAACCGATATGGCGAAACGGGATTACTACGAGGTTCTGGGCGTCGCAAAGAACGCGAGCGACGACGAAATCAAGAAGGCTTATCGCAAGCTTGCGATGAAGCACCACCCCGACCGCAATCCCGGCAACAAGGATGCGGAAGAGCATTTCAAAGAGGTGAAGGAAGCCTATGAAATGCTGTCGGACTCGCAAAAGCGTGCCGCGTACGATCAGTACGGCCACGCGGGCGTCGACCCGAATATGGGCGGCGCGGGTGCGCAAGGCTTCGGCGGTTTTGCCGATGCATTCGGCGATATTTTCGGCGACATCTTCGGCCAGGCGGCCGGCGGTGCCGCACGCGGCGGTGGCGGCCGCGCAGGCCCGCAGGTGTATCGCGGCGCCGATCTGCGCTACAGCATGGAAATCACGCTGGAACAGGCCGCGCACGGCTACGACACGCAAATTCGCGTGCCGAGCTGGGTGTCGTGTGAGATCTGTCACGGCTCGGGCGCGAAGCCCGGCACCAAGCCGGAAACCTGCCCGACCTGTAGCGGCTCGGGTTCGGTGCGGATGTCGCAGGGCTTCTTCAGCATCCAGCAGACCTGCCCGAAGTGTCACGGCACCGGCACCTATATCCCCGAGCCGTGCGGCCATTGCCACGGCGCGGGCAAGGTGAAGGAAACCAAGACGCTGGAAGTGAAGATCCCGGCAGGTATCGACGACGGCATGCGAATCCGCTCGGCCGGCAACGGTGAGCCGGGCATCAACGGCGGTCCGTCGGGCGATCTGTACGTCGAGATTCACATCAAGCAGCACTCGGTGTTCGAGCGTGACGGCGATGACCTGCATTGCCAGATGCCGATTCCGTTTACTACGGCGGCGCTCGGCGGCGAAATCGAAGTGCCGACCCTTGCGGGTCGCGCGAGCTTCACGGTGCCGGAAGGCACGCAGTCGGGTAAGACGTTCCGTCTGCG
The DNA here is from genome assembly GCF_030464785.1 of Paraburkholderia sp. SEWSISQ10-3 4. Taxonomy (NCBI): domain Bacteria; kingdom Pseudomonadati; phylum Pseudomonadota; class Betaproteobacteria; order Burkholderiales; family Burkholderiaceae; genus Paraburkholderia; species Paraburkholderia sp. SEWSISQ10-3 4. The sequence goes on along the minus strand of NZ_JALPRI010000024.1, from coordinate 71,775 downwards.
TGGCAAGGGGATCAAGGGGCTGCGTTCGAGTATTGCCGGCGATCTTTACGTGCACGTGCAAGTCGAAACGCCGGTCAAGCTCACCGAGCCGCAGCGCGAGTTGCTTCAGCAATTCGAGAAGGCACTCGTGGAAGGCGGCGCGCGGCATAGCCCGCAGAGCAAGAGCTGGTTCGATCGGGTGAAGAGCTTCTTCGATTAATAGCGGTTTGATGTGGCGGTAAGCATGACGGCAGATGAGCGCGACGCAGTGTTCGCGTTGCTCGACGACTGCGACGCGACGGCGGCGCGCCGTTCGAGTCGTCTGTACACGGGTTTTGTGCATGAACGGGTTTGTGCGGACGCCGCGCAACTCGAAAATGTGTGCGAGACTGTGGCCGCGGACACACGGTGTGGTTTGCATGCTGTCGTGCTCGCCGACTATGAGTTTGGCCGGCATCTTCTGGACGGCGGCCTTTCTCACCAGGCATTGAAAGAAACGCAGCGTGGCCATGCCACGCTGCGTTTTTTATTGTTCGAACGTTGCGAAAAGCTGTCACGCGACGAGGTCGACGCGTGGCTCATGGCGCGCGACGGCGGAACCGTTGAGGCGTCGGTGGCGGGTACCGCAAACGTGCGTGCGAGCGTCGATCCAAAGCAATTTAACGAAGCGATCGATGCGATCCATGCCGCTCTGCGCGCGGGCGATTCTTATCAGGTCAACTACACGTATCGGCTTGGTTTCGATGTATTCGGCTCGCCGACCGCGCTTTATCGGCGGCTGCGAGTGCGTCAACCGGTTCCGTACGGCGCGTTGATCGGGTTGCCGGGCGACGAGTGGGTGCTGTCGTGCTCGCCGGAGTTGTTCATCGAGAAGGAAGGCTCGTTGTTGCGCGCCCGTCCGATGAAAGGCACGGCGCCACGCTCGGAAGATCCTGTCGTCGATCGTGGTGCCGCCGATTTCCTCGCGAACGACCCGAAGAATCGCGCTGAAAACGTGATGATCGTCGACCTGTTGCGCAACGATCTGTCGCGCGTGGCGCAGACGGGTTCGGTTAGCGTGCCGGCGCTGTTTTCGGTCGAGCCGTATGCGTCGGTTTGGCAGATGACGTCGACGGTGCATGCGACGTTGCGCGCCGGCACGTCTTTCGCCGAGATCATGCGTGCGCTGTTCCCATGCGGCTCGATCACCGGTGCGCCGAAGCATCGCACGATGCAACTGATCGAGGAGTTGGAAAGCACGCCGCGTGGCCTCTACACTGGCGCGATCGGCTGGCTCGATGCCACTACAAGCGAAAACGCTTGCGGCAACTTTTGCCTATCCGTCGCGATCCGCACGTTGACCTTGACCCCGAGCGCACAACCGGGCGAACTGCAAGGCAAGATGGGGGTCGGCGCAGGCATCGTGCTCGACAGCGTCGCTGCCGACGAATATGCGGAGTGCCAATTGAAGGCCAGCTTTCTAACCGGCGCCGAGCCGGGTTTCGAGCTCTTCGAAACGATGTATGCGACGCGGGAAGAAGGCGTGCGGCATCTGTCGCGTCATCTCGCGCGACTCTCGGCGAGCGCCGCGACGCTGGGTTTCAAGCTCGACGACGAAAACGACATTCGCGCGCAAATCGCGGAGAAATGTGCGGCGTTGCCAATGCAAACTCCGCACCGTATGCGACTCGCGTTGAGCAAAGACGGCACGCTACAAATAACGACGGTAGTGCTGACGCCGCTGGTCGACGCGACGGTCGGCGTGCTGCTCGGGCCGGATCACAATTTCCCCACGATGGACGCCAATGATCCGCTGCTGCGCCACAAAACCACGCGCCGCGCCGAATACGATCGCGGTTGGCGCGAAGCCGAATCGAAGGGTGCTTTCGACACGCTGTTCTTCAACGAGCGCGGTGAGTTGACCGAAGGCGGCCGGTCGAACGTGTTTGTGAAGCTGGCGGGATGGTGGTGGACGCCGCCATTAGAGTCGGGCGTGCTGCCCGGGATCATGCGAGGTGTGTTGCTGGAGGATACCGACCTTCGCGCTGCTGAACGCGTACTGACTCGAGTCGATGTGCAGAATGCTGAAGCGCTTCTGGTGTGCAACGCGCTGCGAGGCGCGGCAAAGGCGCGCGTGCTGGGCTAAGGCGAAAGGGGCGTGGCGTCGCGACAGCCGCGCTCCCGGCTTCGGGCGCCGCATGCCGCCACGGCGGCTCAACTCTGGCGAACATGTAGCACGCGCATCACCCATCCAAACAGGCGTTCGCGCCAAGTCGATTCCCGCACATCATGCGGTGCGGTCGTGTGCTCGCGGATTCCCGCTATGTCGATCAGGCAAAAGGGGCTCATGGTCATCTCTCTTCGGCTCGCGGCAGCGCCGCGTTAATGGGTAGACGAAGATAGACGACCACGTTTTCAGGCGATATCGGACGGGTCCCAAACACGCGCAACCGCGCCCGATCAATGTAGTCCGCGAACGGACCGCATGGTCAGAACGTATGCTCCGGCCCCGGGAACGAGCCGTCCTTCACGGCACGCACATACGCTTCCACTGCAGCTTGAATGTTCGGCTGCCCCTGCATGAAATCTTTCACAAAGCGTGGCCGCTTGCCTGGGAAAATTCCCAGCATGTCGTGCAGCACCAGCACCTGACCCGAGCAATCCAGACCCGCGCCGATGCCGATCGTCGGAATCCGCAATTGCTTGGTGACTTCACTGCCGAGCAGCGTGGGAATCGCTTCTATCACGATCAGTTGGGCGCCTGCATTCTGCACGGCAAGGGAATCGCGCAGAACCTGGCTCGCGCCGGCGTCGGTCTTGCCCTGCACCTTGAAGCCACCAAGCGCATGCACCGATTGCGGCGTAAGGCCGACGTGCGCGCACACCGGAATCGACCGCTCGACCAGAAAGCGCACCGTGTCCGCGAGCCACTCACCACCCTCGAGTTTCACCATCTGCGCGCCGGCGCGCATGAGTTCTACGGAACTCCTGAAGGCGTCTTCCGGCGTCCCATACGTGCCGAATGGCAGATCGGCGACCACCAGCGCCGAGGGCCGCGCCCGCGCGACGCTCGCCGTGTGATACGCGATTTCGCTGAGCGTGACCGGCAGCGTGGTCGTCTGGCCTTGCAGCACATTGCCGAGCGAGTCGCCGATCAACAGCACGTCGACGCCCGAGCGATCCAGCAGCGCGGCGAAGCTCGCGTCGTAACAGGTCAGCATGGCGATCTTTTCGCCGGCGTCGCGCATTGCCTGCAGTTTCGGCACGGTGATGGCGTTCCGGCTCGCTTCCTGCAAATAGGTCATGGGGAAATCCGTTGGAAAGAAGAGCGGCGCGTCGCTTAAAGCGACGTGCCTTTGACAAAGAATTCCTTGCGGCCGCGCATGGTTTCGATGCGTTCGGCGAGTAGCGCAAGGTCCGCGTCCGAGTCGAGCGGATTCAGGTGTTCAGCGTTGACCGTCAGCACGGGTGTGCGGTCGTAGTGATAGAAAAACTCGTTGTAGGCGTCGCAGAGCGCGTGCAGATATGCATCGGAAATCTGCAGTTCCATTGGCACCGCGCGTTTCTGGATGCGCGCGAACAGCACTTCGGGACTGGCTTGCAGGTAGACCACGAAATCCGGCGCTGGCGCGCTCACGTCGATTCGCGCGGCGAGGGCGCGATAAAGCTGCCACTCGTCTTCCTGCAGTGTCAGACGCGCGAAAATGTCGTTCTTCTGCGTCATGAAATCGGCGATCAGCGGTGTGCCCGCCACATGCGCGGCTGCCACCTCCTGGGCCTGCTGCGCGCGCTGCAAGGCGAAGTGCAATTGCGTGGGCAGCGCATAGCGCGTGGTGTCGCGATAAAAGCGTTCGAGAAAGGGATTGTCCTGCGGCCGCTCGAACAGTTCCTGCATCGACCAGCGCTGGGCGAGCCGCCGCGCGAGCGAGGTTTTGCCGACGCCGATCGGCCCTTCGATCGCCAGATAGCCGAAGGGCGGTCGTAATTGAGGTGCAGTGACAGTGAGTGGCGGCGAATTCATTCGCAACGGCCCTTGTCCACAGTTGGGGCGCCGGCGCTCAATGCATTGAGCATCGGACACTGGCAGGGGCCCTTCACCTTTTCGATGCGTTGATCGCTCACGCCATTCAGCAGCGCCTCGGCACGGCCGTGTTGCGGGATGATCAGCGTTGGGTCGATCTCGATGAGCGGCACGAGTGCAAAGGCGCGTTCGATCAAACGTGGATGCGGCACGATCAGATCGGCTTCGTCGATCGATTGATCGCCGTATAGCAGGATGTCCAGATCGAGCGTGCGCGGGGCGTTGCGAAACGGCCGTTCACGGCCGAACTGATGCTCGATTTTGTGGCATAGCGCTAGCAGATGCCGCACGGGGAGCGTCGTTTCGACCTTCACGACACAGTTGAAATAGTCGTCACCGCCCGCGTCGATCGGGGCAGTGCGATACAGGCTCGACTTGGCGAGCACGGAGATGGTGTGCTGTTGTGCCAGGCACACCACCGCGTCTTTCAGGGTCTGGCGCGCGTCCCCGAGATTCGCGCCGAGGCCGAGATAGGCAACCGTCATGGCATAACTTCCTGCAACTATCGTTCGACGGCAATAGCCAACGCTGTGTCAGTCTTCGTGCGGGCCGTCATGACCCGCATCGCTGGCTGTGCGTTCGGCTTGCGTGCCGCCCTCCATTCCGTCGCCCGGTTTGCGGCTCCTCGCGCCACTGCTGCGCCGCCGTCGTTTTCTGGGGCTTCGGTCCTTCCCGCCTTGCGTGAGCAATGTCTCACGCGCAGCGACGTCTCCTTCGATGAACTCCGTCCACCACGCTCCGACCGACTCTTCGAGTTCGCCCGATTCGCAGCGCAACAGGAGGAAATCATACCCCGCTCTAAATCTTTGGTGTTCCAGCAGCTTCAGCGCGCTTCTTCCCGAGCGTTTCTCCAGGCGCAGCTGCAGACCCCAGATCTCGCGCATATCCGACGAAAAGCGCTTGTGGATCGCGAGTTTCTCGGTTTGCATGTCGAGGACTTCGTCCATCGCGCGATGCAGGGCCGGCACCGGATATTCACCGTTCGCTTCAAATTGCTGCCAGCGCGTCTGCACGTCGTGCCACAGCAGCGTGGCGAACAGGAAGCCCGGCGAAACCGGTTTGCCGGCGCGCACGCGGGCGTCCGTATTGGTCAGCGCGAGCGTGATAAATTTCTCGCCGATCGGCTGCTCCAGGACCACGTCGAGCAGCGGCAGCAGACCGTGATGCAGGCCTTCCTGGCGCAGACGTTTCAAACAGGCAAGCGCGTGGCCCGACAGCATCAGCTTGAGCATCTCGTCGAACAGACGCGCGGCCGGCACGTTGTTGATCAGATCGGCCATTTTGGCGATCGGCGCGCGGGTCGTGTCTTCGATCTCAAACTCGAGCTTGGCGGCGAAACGCACCACACGCAGCATGCGCACTGGATCTTCGCGATAGCGCGTGGCCGGGTCGCCGATCATGCGCAACAGACGCGCGCGCATGTCGGCCATGCCGTTGTGATAGTCCAGCACGGTTTGCGTGGCCGGATCGTAGTACATCGCGTTGATCGTGAAGTCGCGGCGCGTGGCGTCTTCGTGCTGCTCGCCCCAGACGTTGTCGCGCAGCACGCGGCCGCTGGCGTCCACGGCGTGCGTGCGGCGGTCGAGCTCGTCGCGCTTCAGGCGGCGCGGCGGCGCCGCGTCGGCTGCGGGCGGATCGACCAGCGCGCGGAACGTGGAGGTTTCGATGATTTCCTGGCCGAACTGCACGTGCACGATCTGGAACCGGCGGCCGATGATGCGCGCGCGGCGGAACAGCTTCTGCACCTGTTCGGGCGTGGCGTCGGTCGCGACGTCGAAGTCTTTCGGCTTGATGCCGAGCAGCAGATCGCGCACCGCACCGCCGACGATAAACGCGCGATGCCCCGCTTCCTGCAGACCCTCGGTGACGCGAATCGCGTTCCTCGAGATCAGCGACTGATCGATGCCATGCACGTCGTGCGGAATGATGACCGGCACGTCGGGGTCCCGCACGGTTTTGGCGGCCGGGCGCGCCGGTTTGCGGCGCGCTTTGGTGGCGCTGGACGCGTTGCGTGCCGGCGCCTCGCCGGCTTCGTCTGCTTCGGCGGGCGGGGTGTCGTCAGCGGGCGCCGGGTCCTGGCCGAATAGCTTGCGGATAAGTTTTTTGATCACGAGGGTTGAAAGAGTTCGAGGATGCGCCAGCCTTTGGCCTGCGCATGGGCGCGCAATGTGTCGTCGGGATTGGTCGCGATCGGATCGGTGACCTTTTCGAGCAGGGGGATGTCGTTGTGCGAGTCGCTATAGAAATAGCTGTGCTCGAAGTCGCTCCAGGTCTTGCCGAGCGATGCCAGCCACGCCTCGGTACGGACGATCTTGCCTTCCTTGTAGCTCGGCGTGCCGGTGGGGCGGCCGGTGTACGGCGAATGCGGCTGGCCGTCGACGGTTTCCGCTTCGCAGGCAATCAGCGCGTCGACGCCGAACGCCTGCGCGATCGGACGGGTGATGAATTCGTTGGTTGCCGTGACCACGCAGCAGAGATCGCCGGCTTCACGATGCTCCCTGACCAGCTCCAGCGCGACCGGAAAGATCGCCGGCTTGATTACTTCATGCATGTACTGCGCGTGAAGGTCGGCGAGCTCGGCGCGCGTGTACTTGGCGAGCGGCGTGAGCATGGCGATCAGATAAGCGTGAATGTCCAGCTTACCGGCCTTGTAGTCGGCGAAAAAGCGGTCGTTTTCACGAGCGAAGTTTTCGGCGTCGACCATGCCTTGTTTCACCATGAAGCGGCCCCATTCGTGGTCGCTGTCGGTGGGAATGAGGGTGTGGTCGAGGTCGAAGAGTGCGAGGTTAGCCATGGGGGCCTATTTTACTTGAAGCGGCGGCGGGGGACGCGGATGAGGCGGATGAAGGCGGCGCGGCTCGCCGATCGTCGGCGTCGGGCGAGGCCAGCATGGTGCGCAGGAGCGGCAGCGTAACCGCGCGTTTCTGTTCGAGCGAGAAGCGGTCGAGCGCGTCGAGCAAGGCCATCAGACTCGGCATATCGCGGCGAAAATGCGTGAGCAGGTAGGCGGGGACGTCGTCGGCGAGCATGATGCCGCGCTCGCGCGCCGCGTGTTTCAGCACCGCGGCCTTGCCTTCGTCCGGCAGCGGCGCGAGGTGAAACACGAGGCCCCAGCCGAGGCGGGTGCGCAGATCCTCGCGTACCGTCATGCCGATCGGTGCCGCATTGCCTGCGGCGACGAGCGCGCTGGTAGGATGTGCGCGCACTTCGTTGAACAGATTGAACACGGCAATCTGCTGTGCCGCAGACAGGCCGTCGCAATCGTCGATTGCATACAGCGCGACGCGCGGGTCGAACGTGAAAGCGGCGAGGCTGCTCTGCGGACCGGCAAAACGTGCATGACCCGGCGGCGCTTCGTGGACCAGCGCCTGCAGCAGATGCGTGCGCCCGCTGCCGGCTTCGCCCCAGACATAGAAGGTGCGATCGGCCACTGGCCCGGCCGCGAGCGCGTTGTCGAGCTCGCGCAGCCGCGTGACCAGCTCGGCGTTGGCGCCTGCGAAGAAATTGTCGAATGTCGATGGCGGCGGGGTGCCGAGATCGAGCGTCAGTTGACGAAGCACAGTAGGTTAATGCCGAAAATGAGGCTTAGGCCGCAAATGGCCCGGATCGCGGGCCCTAAAACGTCCATGAAGAGTCAATGAGCAATCAGTGACTCAGTTGTTGTAAAGCGTGCTCGTCAGATAGCTTTGACGCAACTCGCGCATGGCTACCGACAGAATGGCGCTGACCGGCAACGCCAGCAACACACCGAAAAAGCCGAACAGCTGCCCGAACGCGAGCAACGCGAAGATTACCGCGAGCGGGTGCAGGCCGATCCGTTCGCCGACGAGGCGCGGCGTGAGATAAAAGCTCTCCACGATCTGGCCGACGCCGTAAATCAGCGCGACCGCGCCGAAGCCGTACCAGTCGCCGAACTGTAGCAGTGCCGCGAGGAGCGCCAGCGCGAGACCGGTTGCAAAACCGATGTACGGGATGAACACAGCGAGGCCCGTGAAAATACCCACCGGCAGCGCAATCTCGAAGCCGGCGATGGTCAGCGCAATCGCATAATAGACCGCGAGTACGCCCATCACGAGCAGCTGGCCGCGCAGGTATTGCGACAGCATCTGGTCCATGTCGCGCGCGAGTTGCAGCGTCTTGTCGAGCCAGCGGCGCGGCACCGTGCTCTGCATGCGAGCGAGCATGCGGTTCCAGTCGTATAGCAGATAAAACAGCACGAGCGGCACCATCACGAGATTGCCGACCACCGTCATCATCACGTTGCCGCTGGTGCGAACGGAGGTCCATACGTAGAGCGCGACCTGCTGCGCGCTGCCTTCGAGCTGGCCCATCACGAGATCGCGGATGCTGGCGAAATCGAGCGAGTCGGCGAGGCCCAGCAGCGCCAGCTTGGGTTGCAGCCAGGCGCTCACGTGGGCGAACAGCACGGGCACCTGCTGTTTCAGTTGTGGCCCTTCTTTCTGGATGACGGCCAGCACCAGCAGTACGAGCAGCGTCATCAGCAACGAGAACAGCAGCATCATGAGCAAGGCGGCGAGTCCGCGCGGCACGCGCCGGCGCACCATCCACGCGACGCCCGGTTGCAGAATGTACGCGAGAATGGCGCCCAGCAGGAACGGCGTGAGGACCGGGCTCAGGAGCCAGAGCAGAATGCCGACGACTAGCGCGATCGCCAGCCAGATAAAGGCGCGGCGCTGCACAGGTGTCAGGATCGAGGAGTTCTGTTGCAAAGTTATTTCCCTGGTGTCGTCGTGACCGGAGGATTCAGGATGATTCAAATTCCAGCCAGCCGGCCGGCAACTGTATGGGATCAGAGTAAGCGCCGAAGCGCCAACTCTGGTCGGCATCGGGTAAAATCGCATTTTACCGACCTTCGAGCGCTTCCCCATGAATCAACCGAAATCCGCCCCGAATTCAACTGATTCGGCCCAAGGTTTGTCGTATCGCGACGCTGGCGTGGACATCGACGCAGGCGACGCCCTTGTCGACGCGATCAAGCCCTTTGCCAAAAAGACGATGCGCGACGGCGTACTGGGTGGCATCGGCGGGTTTGGCGCGCTGTTTGAAGTGCCGAAGAAATATAAGGAACCGGTGCTGGTTTCGGGCACGGACGGTGTCGGCACCAAGCTGCGCCTCGCGTTCCAACTGAACAAACATGACACCGTCGGCCAGGATCTGGTGGCGATGAGCGTGAACGACATTCTGGTTCAGGGCGCTGAGCCGCTGTTCTTCCTCGATTATTTCGCTTGCGGCAAGCTGGACGTCGGTACCGCGGCGACGGTCGTGAAGGGTATCGCGCATGGCTGCGAACTGTCGGGTTGCGCGCTGATCGGCGGCGAGACGGCTGAAATGCCGGGCATGTATCCGGACGGTGAATACGATCTGGCCGGTTTTGCGGTCGGCGCGGTGGAAAAGAGCAAGATTATCGACGGCAGCACGATCGCCCCCGGCGATGTGGTGCTGGGCCTGGCCTCCAGCGGCATCCATTCGAATGGTTTTTCGCTGGTGCGCAAGATCATCGAGCGCGCACAGCCGGATCTGAATGCGGATTTCGACGGCCGCTCGCTGGCCGATGCGCTGATGGCGCCCACGCATATTTATGTGAAGCCTTTGCTGGCCTTGATGCAGCAGATCGCTGTGAAGGGTATGGCGCATATTACCGGCGGTGGTTTGGTCGAGAACATTCCGCGCGTTTTGCGTGAAGGTCTGACGGCTGAGCTGGATCAGCATAGCTGGCCGATGCCGCCGCTGTTCTCGTGGCTGCAGAAGCACGGCGGCGTGGCGGATGCGGAAATGCACCGTGTGTTCAACTGCGGGATCGGCATGGCGGTGGTGGTTGCAGCTGCGGATGCTGACGCTGCGATCGCATCTTTGTCGGCGGCTGGCGAGCAGGTCTGGAAAATCGGCGTGATTCGCGAAAGCGCGCCCGGTGAAGCGCAGACGGTAGTCGTGTAACCAGCCTCAGCTTGACCCAAGGCTGGTTTGCCTGCGCGGCGTACAGAAAGAACGCGCCGCGCGGGTGAAACCTCAAGTTAGCTCTTCAATCAAACTCACGACCTGCCCAGTAGCATTGGGGTCGCAGCAATCAACAACAACCCGCTCTGTCATGCTGCGCAGCCATGTGAGCTGTCGTTTGCACAATTGCCGGGTAGCAAACACCCCCTTGTCTCGCATGGTCGAGTAATCGACCGCTCCGTCGAGATATTCCCAGGCCTGCCGATATCCCACGCAGCGCATGGACGGCATCTCGGGCAATAGATCTCCGCGCTCGCGCAATTTCACCACTTCGTCGATAAAGCCGTCGGCCAGCATGGCGTCGAAGCGCTTTTCGATGCGCGCATGCAGCCAGCTCCGATCGGATGGCTCGAGCGCAATGGGCACAAAGCGCCAAGCCAAAGCGGCGTCATCCGTTTGTGCGGGCGCGGCTAGCAGAGTGGACATTGCTTGCCCTGTCAGCATGAAAACTTCGAGCGCGCGTTGAATTCGCTGCGAATCGTTCGGCGCGAGGCGTGCGGCCGTAACGGGGTCGACAGCGGCAAGCCGCGCATGCATTGCCGGCCAGCCGTCGCGTGCGGCATCGGCGTCGAGTGTCGCGCGAACATCGGCATCGGCGGCGGGCAGGTCGTTTAGCCCTTGAGTGAGCGCCTTGTAGTACAGCATTGTTCCGCCGACCAACAACGGCAGCCGTCCGCGCGCGCTGATCTCGCCGATCAGGCGCAACGCGTCACTGCGAAATTCCGCCGCCGAATATGCGTCCGTCGGATCGACGATGTCGATCAGATGATGCGGCGCCACCGCGCGTTCTTCCGCTGTCGGCTTGGCGGTGCCGATATCCATCTCGCGGTACACCAGCGCCGAATCGACACTGATGATTTCCACCGGCCGCCGTGCGGCCAGCGCCAGCGCGGCAGCGGTTTTGCCGGACGCGGTCGGGCCGAGCAGGCAAGGGATCGGCGTGGGTGTGCGTGAAATGCTTGAGGTCATGGGCAAGACGGCGCGCACCAAATCAACGTAATCAGGCGCACCGTCATTGCCCACGCATGAACAGCCGATCGAGATCGGACAGCGTCAACTGATACCACGTCGGACGCCCGTGGTTGCATTGGTCGGCGCGCTCGGTCGCCTCCATCTGGCGCAGCAGGGCGTTCATTTCGTCGAGCGTCAGACGCCGGTTCGCGCGCACCGCGTGATGGCAGGCGAGCGTGCCGAGCAGTTCGTGCTGACGCTCGGTCAATACGTGTGAACCACCGAACGCGTGCAGGTCCGTGAGGACCGCACGGGCCAGCGCCTGCAGATCGGCGTCTTTCAGCAAGGCGGGCACGGCGCGGATCGCGAGCGTAGTTGGCGACAGTACGGCGAGGTCGAAGCCGAGTGCGTCCAGCGTGTCGCGCTCTTCTTCGACTGTGCCGATTTCGATCGGATCGGCCTGCATGGTTTGCGGGATCAGCAGCGGCTGCACGGCAATCGTGCGATCGGCTAGCGCGTTCTTGAACTGCTCGTACAGGATGCGCTCGTGCGCGGCGTGCATATCGACAATTACGAGTCCATGCGCGTTCTGCGCGAGCACGTAGATGCCGTGAATCTGGCCGAGGGCGAAGCCCAGCGGCTGCTCGTCTGGGGCATTGAACGCAGGCGATGCGTATGGCGCTGCGGTGTTGTACAGGGACGGCGCGTCCGTAGCCGAGTCGCGCGCTTCGAAGAGCGTCGCGCCTTCCGCTGTGCCGGTGTTCGTGTCTCTACGGCCGAAAAGGGCGTCGTAGAAGGCCAACGGTTGGGCAACCGGTAGCGTGCCTTGTGTCATGCGCGCCTGACGCATCCAGGTATTGCCCGGCTGCGAGGATCCGCCACCAAAGCCGCCGCCGAAGCCGCCTGCGCCTGCACTGGTGCCAAAGCCACCGCCGCTTCCAACGCCCGCGCCGCCGAGCGGTGTAGCGCCGAACGAAGCCGGACCAGCCGGCGATGCTTCCAGATGCGCCGCGTGCCCACCGGCGGTCGTTTCCGGCGACGCGCCCGCGTGCCGCGCCAACGCACGCTGCACGGCGTGGAATACGAACTGGTGAATCGAGCGTGAATCGCGAAACCGCACTTCGATTTTCGACGGATGCACGTTCACATCGACCGCTTCTGGCGGCAGATCGAGAAACAGCACGTAGGACGGATAGCGGTCGCCGTGCAGCACATCTTCGTAGGCGGCGCGCACGGCGTGCGTGAGCAGCTTGTCGCGCACGAATCGGCCATTGACGAAAAAATACTGCTGATCGGCGCGTCCGCGGCTCGCGGTCGGCAAGCCGGCGCAGCCGTAGACGGCGAGGGGTCCAGCGGATTCGTCGAGCGGCAAATGAGCCGTCGCAAAGGTTTCGCCGAGAATTTTCGCGACCCGCGCGGGCGGTTCGCTGGCGTTCCAGTGTTCGACCGCCTTACCGTTGTGTAGGACCGAAATCGCCACATCCGGCCGCGCCAGCGCAGCGCGGCGAATCTGTTCGAGGCAATGGCCGAGTTCGGTCTGCTCGCTTTTGAGGAATTTGCGGCGCGCGGGCGTGTTGAAGTACAGCTCGCGGACTTCGATCGTGGTGCCCTGGGTGCCCGCGGCGGGGCTGAGCACTCCGGTCTGCGCGTCGACGCGCACGGCGTGCGGTGCGTCGGCCGTGCGGCTCGTGATGGCCATCTGCGCGACGGATGCAATCGACGCCAGCGCCTCACCGCGAAACCCCAGCGTGGCAACCGCTTCCAGTTCGGCGAGCGAGCGGATCTTGCTGGTCGCGTGACGCATCAGCGCGAGCGCGAGCTCGTTTTCGGGGATGCCGCAGCCGTCGTCGGTGATAGAGATGCGTTTGACGCCGCCTTCGTCGAGCAGGATGCGCAGCGTCTGCGCGCCGGCGTCGAGCGCATTTTCCAGCAATTCCTTGACCACCGAGGCCGGCCGCTCGACCACTTCGCCGGCGGCAATCTGGCTGATCAACTGATCGGGCAGGGGCTGGATCGCCCGCAACGGGCGTGGGACGGGCGCTGCGGCGGAAACTGCGGCCGCGTCGGCGATGCCGGCAGGCGTTTCGGAGAATTCTGACATGGCGAAATTATAGCGATTCGGCGCGAACAGGCTGGATGCGGGCCGAAGGTAGGAATCGCCGCGGTCTTGCGGCCGGGGACCACAGAACTGCCGAATCGCTGCACGGCGCCGAAATTGCCCGCGCACGGCAGTTTTTTAATCGCAGCCGGGCACTTTCGGTATCATGACGCGGTCAATTTCCGGCGACGAGCACGCGCTCGCTGCGCATCGCCCGCAAGGCTGCTGACGCGGCCGCTCCCGCCACGCTCACATTCGCTTAATAAAGGACGCTTTTTGGACACGCTGCTACAGTTCGCCAACCTTGTCTTGCACATCGACAAGTTTCTGGGAGTCTTTATTCACGAGTACGGCGCCTGGGTTTACGCGGTGCTGTTTCTGATCGTGTTCTGCGAAACCGGGCTGGTCGTTCTGCCGTTTTTGCCGGGCGATTCGCTGCTGTTCATCGGTGGCGCTTTTTGCGCGACCGGCGAGATGAATCTCGGTTTGCTGATCGTGCTGCTGCTCATCGCTGCGGTCGTCGGCAACACGGTTAATTACATGGTCGGGCGGTCTATCGGGCCTCGGGTGTTCAATTCGCACATCCCTTTCCTTGAACGCTTCCTCGACCGCAGCGCGCTGCAGAAGACTCATAACTTCTACGAAAAACACGGCGGCAAGACCATCGTGCTGGCGCGTTTCATTCCGGTGGTGCGGACTTTCGCGCCATTCGTGGCGGGCGCGTCGGAGATGACGGTTAGCCGGTTCCAGCTTTTCAATATTCTGGGTGCGCTGCTTTGGGTGTTGTTGCTAGTGTTTCTCGGTTACTTCTTTGGCAACATTCCGTTCATCCGTCAGTATTTGAACCTGATCGTGCTGGTGGGTATCGGCGCGGCCGTGGTGCCGGTTGTGCTCGGCGCGGTATGGAAGATGACACGTAAAAACGCCGCGGCCAAGCCGGGTAGCCACTAACGCTTCACCTAGTAAGAAGCTGAACGAACAAACGGCGTCGCGAATCTCGCGACGCCGTTTTCGTTTTGCGCTCTGGCGTCTGATCGGTTGAAGCGCTGAGACAGCGAAGAACGCTTCACCTTAGCGGACGTCGGGCTGGATCTAGAGACCTACTAAACCCCGATCATGCTCAACTGATGATGCGCGGTGCGATCGGTGTTTCCGGTGTCGGATAGCCCGCATCCTTGAAGGTCTGGATGATCGCGCGGTTGGTGTCGAAGTAGACCTGCCAATAATGGTCGGTGTGCGTGTAGGGCCGCACGCACAGCAACGGTCCCTCCGGCGTGAAGCTCAACACTTCGATATCCGGTGCAGGACTCTCGGCCACGTTGGGGATCTGCGTAACGGCTGCCTTCAACCGGACCATCGCATCCGTAGGATCGACGCCGTTCGCAATCTTCGCGGTCAGCTCGACGCGCCGCACCGGCAATGCGCTGTAGTTCGAGATTGTGTCCGAAAAGATCTTGTTGTTGCCCACAATGGTTACCACATTGTCGGGCGTTACGATGGTCGTGCCGAATAGCCCCAGTTCCGAGACCGTGCCCGTGACGCCACCCGCCATCACGAAATCCCCCACCTTGAACGGCCGCAGCACCTGCATGAAGATGCCTGCCGCGAAGTGGGCGAGCAAGCCGCCCCACGCCGTGCCGATTGCAAGGCCGAGTCCGGCGAGCAACGCGGCGAACGAAGTAGTCTGGACGCCGAACACCTGCAGGATTGCAAGGATCAGCAGCAGGTTCAGCAGTGCGCCGAGAATCGAACCGAGGTAATGAGCGAGTGTTGGATCGACGCGGCCGTTTTTCGACAACAGTTTGCGAAGCAAGCCGGTGATGAGGCCAATGACCCACCGGCCGACGATCCACAAGACAATTGCGCCGAGTACTTTGGTGCCGAGGTCGATGCCTCGGGTCATGATGAATACGCGCACGGTTTCGAGATCCAAGATGTTCCTCGCTGGTTGAGTTGCCTTCGACTGATTGAACGGCGGTAGTGCAATACAGCGGCAAATGCCCGGCGACGGGCGCACACGGTAAATCTCGGTCTTC
The DNA here is from genome assembly GCF_030464785.1 of Paraburkholderia sp. SEWSISQ10-3 4. NCBI lineage: Bacteria > Pseudomonadati > Pseudomonadota > Betaproteobacteria > Burkholderiales > Burkholderiaceae > Paraburkholderia > Paraburkholderia sp. SEWSISQ10-3 4. The sequence continues at coordinate 56,636 of NZ_JALPRI010000024.1, read as the reverse complement.
GAAAGTTATACGCGACGGCGCGCGCAACCGCAAGGTCCGTTCCTGTTGATGATGCGGATTGCGTAATAGAAGAAAACGACCCGCGTGAGATTACATCGGTAGATGAGATTCGGAATACGGGGACGTGCGAATGACCAGCGTGTTGTGGTTGGTTTTGGCGGCGCGCGCGCGACGTGTCACGTAGCGCGACGCCAATGCGGTAATCGCTGCAAGCGCATACGCGCCGGCGCGTTCGAAGAACGCGGTCGGCGTGCTGAATCTGCCGTAGCGGCTCTGCGCATCGGCGAACACGAGAAAGGTCAGCGCGGCATCGAGAAGCAAGGCGGCGGAAACCAGCACGACGAAAACGTGCGCGCCATTGAGCGCAGCGCTGGGTACGAGCCGGTTACACAGATGACATGCGCTCAGCACGATAGCGAGCAAAACGAGGTTTGAGACGAGGTCGAACAGAAAATTGGTCATGTTGACGGAATGAAAGCGCAGAGGTCTGTGGCGTTGCCAAAGCGTTTGCTCACGCAGCGTTGCAGCGTGATTCGCAGAATCGGCGGCGATCATTGCACGTCTTTATGTCTCAATAAATATCAATGTTCGGAGTCCGTTGTATCTGTTCAGGATCGAAGAGGCGTGATGTAAGAGAGGTCTTGTGGTTGCGTGAGGTTTTGTGATTGACGCTGTGAGAATGCTTCGCGCGCGTGTAAAGGGTGCGGCGATATCGTTTCGATTTCACCGATTTCACCGATTTCGCTCGTCACTCAAACGGCGTTTTCGCGACGTCATTCGGTCGGGGTGATGCGAGCGGATACGAGGTGAACGGTGACGGCGTGATTCGCCTGGACCTCGCGCGGATTCGAGCCGCAAAAAGAAAAGGGCTTGCGACGCTGACGCGTGCAAGCCCTTGAATCTTTTGGTAGGCCGTACGGGATTCGAACCTGTGACCAACGGATTAAAAGTCCGCTGCTCTACCAGCTGAGCTAACGACCCAAAAGAGAAGCGAGATTATAGCGATGACACCCGCAGGTTGTCAACCCATGGTGGTGGGTCGAGTTTTCCGCACTTCAGATAGTGAAAAGCCCAAGGTATCGCTACCCTGGGCTTTCCAGCGAGAGGCGCGCGTGACTATTGATTTGAAGACTGCGTGGCCACTGCGCGTTACATCAACTGCCAAACCTTGTACGGCTGACTACTTGATCTGCGACAGCTTGCTCTGAGCCGACTGCGCGACGTCCGTGCCGCTGTATTGCGCAACGATCTGCTCCAGCGTCTTCTTGGCCGCAGCCTTCTGACCTTGCTCGAGCTGATTGTTCGCAATCGCGAGCAACGCTTCCGGCGCACGCGGATGCTGCGGATACTTGGCCACCACACCTTGCCAGGTCGCCGTCGAGCCCTTGTAGTCACGCAGCGCGTACAGCGCGTTGCCGAGCCAGTACTGCGCGGTCGGCTGGTAGGGGCTGTTCGGAAACTTGGCGATGAAGCTGCGGAACGACGCCGCCGCATTCTTGAAGTCGCCGTTGCGGAACTGCTGTGAAGCCGCGTTGAACGAATCGGTTTCACCCGGCTGCACCTCACCCTGGACGCCGTCCACCGTCTGTTGCTGCGGCTCGAATTTCTTCAGGCGCGTGTCCAGGTCGGTGTAGTAGTCCTTCTGCTGCTTTTGCAGCGTGGTGAGTTGGTTGCCCATATCTTCGTTCTGCCCACGCAACGTCGCGACCTGCTGATTCAGCTGATCGAGGCGGTTGGACTGATCGAGGATCGTGCGTTGTGCGGCCGACAGCTGGCTCGACAGGCTATCGGTCTTCGAGCGCAGATCGAGAATGGCCTGACGGGCCTGATCGTCGTCGAAGATGCCCGCATGCGCGGGCACAGCCGCGAAGGCCGTGCCCGCGACGCAGGCCGCTGCGGCAAACCGCAGCCAGGAGAAACGATGCGTCATTCGGCTCATCACCTGTTACTTACTGTTGGTACACGAGGTCGGCGCGGCGGTTTTGTGCCCACGACGATTCGTCATGACCGGTAGCTTGCGGCTTTTCCTTGCCGAGGCTCACGGCTTCCATTTGCGAGTCCGTCACGCCCATCAGCGACAGCGAACGGCGAACCGCTTCTGCACGCTTCTGGCCGAGTGCCAGGTTGTATTCGCTGGTGCCGCGTTCGTCGGTATTGCCCTGGATCAGGACGTGACGTTGCGGATGGCTCTTCAGGTATTGCGCGTGTTGTTGCAGCAGCGATTGATAGTCGTCCTTGACCGAGTAGCTGTCGAAGTCGAAGTAGATGCTGCGCTTGGCGAGTGGGCTGTTCGGATCGTTCAGCGGATCGACGTTGACCTGAGCGACATCGGTCGGATTCGGTTGCGTCGAAACTGCGCCACCCTTGTTAGCGTTTTCGTCGAGCTTGACGCCCGAGTGACATGCGGCCAGCGCACCGACCATCAATACGGCAAATGCGAAACGAAGTTTTGACATCATTTTGTTACTCTCCTTGTGTTGTTGCATGAACGTTACTGCATAAACGGGCCCCAGGATGGCTCGCGTACGCTGCCACCCTGAACGGACAGGACCTGCCGAGTGCGACCGTCGGTCGATACTGCGGCCAACACGCCACGGCCGTTCACCTCTGTGGCGTAAAGAATGTACTGACCGTTCGCCGCGAAGCTCGGCGATTCGTCGTGTGTGGTGTCCGTCAGGCCCGTCGCGGTGTTGCCTTGCAGGTCCTGGATATACAGCTTGAAGCCGCCGCCGACGCGCGAGATATAGGCGAGTTGCTTGCCGTCCGGGCTCACGCGCGGGCTGGTGTTGTAGCTGCCCGTGAAGGTCACGCGTTGCGCGGCGCCGGCGTTTTCTCCTTGGGCCGACATCTTGTAGATCTGCGGTTGACCGCCGCGGTCGCTGGTGAAATAGATCGACTGGCCGTCAGGAGAGAAGCACGGTTCGGTGTCGATCGAACTGCCTTGCGTCAGGCGCCGCAGGCCGCTGCCGTCTGCATTGACGGCGAAAATCTGTGTGTTGCCGGTGCGTGAGAGCGCGACGGCCAGCGTGCGGCCATCTGGCGACCATGCCGGCGCACTGTTGTTACCCTTCTGGTCCGATACGACCACGCGCCGGCCCGTAGGCAGGTCGTGGATGTAGACGATCGGCTTCTTCTTTTCGAACGAAACGTAAGCGACCTTGGTGCCGTCAGGCGACCATGCCGGCGAGATGATCGGCTCGGGGCTCGACAGCGCGATGTGCGCGTCCTGGCCGTCCGAATCGGAGATCTGCAACTGATAACGGCCACCGGTCTTGATGACGTACGAGAGGCGCGTGGCGAACACGCCGCGGCCGCCCATCAGCTTCGCGTAGATATAGTCCGCGACTTTGTGCGCGCTCATGCGCAAGCCGCTTTCCGGGCTCACCAGCACGAGGCCACCCAGGCTTTCGCCCTTGACGGTGTCGTACAGCTTGAAGCGCACTTCGTACTGGCCGTTCGGCAAGCGGTTCACGCTGCCTGACACGAACGCGTTGGCGCCCTTGGCCTTCCAGCTGCCGAGGTCGACGGAATCGGTTTCTGCGACGGGCGTGCTGCCCGCGTCGATATTCGTGAATTTGCCGCTGCGTTGCAGATCCTGACGCACGATCGTACTGACCTGCTGCGGCGAGTTCGCTTCATTGGCGAAATTCGCCGTTGCGATTGGAAACTGGGTGGACCCGACGCCTGTCACGAGGACGTTGAGTTGTGCGTGGGCGGCGCCGCCGACGGCGATCAAACACGATGCTACAAGTGTCCGCAGGCCTAGCTTGGTCATCAAACTCATGCTGAATGGTTTCCCCAAAAACGGTTTTACTAACACTTCATGACAGCAGAGAGACCCGAAAACAACTAATTCGTTCCCGGGCGCGCCGCGCTGGGCGGGGCGCGGCGTCTGCTGTCAACTGACTGTCAAACTGTTGCAATCAACCTGCTGGGCGCAACGTAATCTTGAAGCTGGTCGGCGTCTTCCCGTCGATGTCCTGAGGCATCGGATTGGAACGCTGGACGGCCCGCAGTGCCGCATCGTCCCACGCCGAGTTACCGCTGCTGTGCGCGATCTGCGCGTCCAGCAGCGTGCCTGTCGGCGAGCAGCGCACGGAGATGACTGTCTCCAGACCTTCCGTTTCGCCACCCCACGAGATGTTCGGACGCACCACACGGCGCACCTTGTCCGCGTAACCCGGCGATGTCGCCGTGCCACCCGAGCCGCTACCCGTGCCGCTCTTCGCAAGTCCATTGCCGGTCGAGCCAGGAGCGCCCGCCGAACCTTGCATCTGGGCCAGCCGCGCACGACGTTCCGCGTCCAGCTTCTTGGCTTGTGCCGCTGCATCGGCCTGAGCCTTGGCCTTCGCCGCTTTCTGCGCATCAGCCTTCTTCTGCGCCTCAGCGTCGGCCTGTTTCTGCTGTTCCTGTTGCTGCTTTTGCTGATCGGCCAATTGCTGTTGTTTCAGCTTGTCGGCCTGCTGCTGTTGCTGTTGTTGCAACTGTTTCTGCTTGGCAGCCGCTGCTTTTTGCGCAGCCTGATCGGCCGCCAGTTGCTGCTGGCGCTTCGCCTCGGCCTCCTGCTGGGCCTGCAGTTTCTGCTGACGCAGTTGCTCGGCCAGTTGCGCTTGACGGGCCGCTTCCTGCTGCTGGCGTTTCTTTTCCTGCAGCGCGATGTCGGCCTGTTCGTCCGGCAGCGGCGGGGCAGGGGCAACCGGCACAGGCGGCGGTGGGGGCGGGCGCGGAATAGCCGAATCCGGCACCTCGGTCCACAGTTCTGCTTCCGCGCCTTCAGGCGTGCTGTTCTGCCATTGAATGCCGTGATACAGGAAGAACCCGAGCAGCGCGTGCATAACCAGAGCGAACACAAAGGCTCGCCAGGTGCCGCGTTCACGCGGCGGCTGAAGCGGGTATTCGGAATTCTTGCGGATCATTGTGATTTGACGAGCAATCCAACGCGCTTGACACCCTGAGCCTTCAACTCGGACATCACGTTCATCACGACTTCGTACTTCACGGTCTTGTCGGCGGCGATCACGACAGGTTGGTCAGGGTGCGATTGCGCACGGTCGGCGATAAAGCCGTGCAGATCGGCCTTGGTCATGTCTTCCTGCTGCTGCGCGCCCGCGTCGTCCTTGTATTTGACGCTCATATTGCCGTCTGCGCGAATATTGACGATCACCGGTGGGGTCTGCTGCTGAGGCGCGGAGCCGCCGACGGTCGGCAGATTGACGATCGACGGGGCGACGAGCGGCGCGGTCACCATGAAGATCACGAGTAGCACGAGCATCACGTCGATGTACGGCACGACATTGATGTCGGCCATCGCGCGGCGCTGACGGGAGCCGCGCATGCTGGAGGAAGAGCCTGCCATCGTGGACTCCTTACTGTGCCTGACGCTGCAAAATGTTCGAGAACTCTTCGATGAAGGTCTCGAAGCGGATCGCCAGACGGTCGATGTCGTGTGCGTAGCGGTTGTAGGCGACCACGGCCGGAATCGCCGCGAACAGGCCGATTGCGGTAGCGGTCAGCGCTTCGGCAATGCCTGGAGCTACGTTCGCAAGCGTAGCCTGCTGCACGTTGGCGAGGCCGCGGAACGCATTCATGATCCCCCACACCGTGCCGAACAGACCGATATACGGGCTGACCGAGCCGACCGACGCGAGAAATGCCAGATTTGCCTCGAGCACGTCCATTTCACGCTGGAACGCGGCGCGCATGGCGCGGCGTGCGCCATCGAGAATCGCGCCTGAATCGTTCAGCCGCTTTTCCTTGCCCTTCAGGAATTCGCGCATGCCGGATTCGAAAATCCGTTCCAGTGCGCCGATCGTGTGGCGGTTGTTCGCGGCGCTCTGATAGAGCGCCTGCAGGTCGCCGCCCGACCAGAAATCGCGTTCGAAGCGCTCAGTTTGCGCGCGCGCCCGGCGGATCGCAAACCACTTGCGGAAGATGAAAGTCCACGACAACAGCGACAGCAGAAGCAGCAGCGCCATGACGGCCTGCGCCAGCAGGCTCGCATTGAGTACGAGAGAAACGATCGACAGATCTTGTGTAGTGTTCATAAAGGTTCGTTTTAACGTCCCGGAAGGGGGCGTCCGGCTGCAAGGTCACTCGAAGCTTGCCGTGAGCAAAACGGAAGCATCGGCGATATTGCAAGCCGAACCATGCTTTGTGTTGCTTGATCGATACGAGTTCACTGGCCCCGTAACAACGGGGTTCAGTCGTTGTCCGTTGACATGCCACCGTCGTTCACGCCCGGCCCGCGCCGCAAAGCCGCGAGAACCGGCGGAGGAATCGCGACCGGCCGCAGCGCAATGCGCTCGACGCAGCCGACCCGGATGGAACCGGTAGCAAGCAGCGTGCCGTCCCGCCACGCTTCCTGCGCAAAATCGACCGACGCGCGGCCAAGACGTTCGATTCTGCTCACCACTTTGACGACATCGTCGAGCCGGGCCGGTGCCCGATAGTCGACTGCGGTGCTGCGCACGATGAAGATTGCGCCCGATTCGCCGGCGAGACGGTTCTGGTCGACGCCGCACGCGCGTAGCCATTCGGTGCGCGCACGTTCGAAAAACTTCAGATAATTCGCGTAAAACACGATGCCGCCGGCGTCGGTATCTTCGTAGTACACGCGGATTGGCCACGTGAAGCCGATTTCCGTGCCGGGCTGGCTGGTCGACATATTCATGCGGCGCATTTTACCGGAACGCACACCCCGAGGTCTGTTTCAAGATGTGCGCCCCGTCTGGCGGGCCTCAGCCGGGATTTCAGCCGCGATGAACGGACAAAGCGGAGAAGGATTGGGCCACCGGCATCAGCTCGATCGTGTTGATGTTGACGTGAGCGGGACGCGTGGCGATCCAGTAGATCGAGTCGGCGATATCCTCGGGTGTCAGCGGTTGTACGTTCTCGTACATCTTGGCCGCTTTTTCGTCGTTGCCGCGGAAACGCACGTTCGAGAACTCGGTGCCGCCGCACAGGCCCGGCTCGATGTCCGTCACGCGCAGTGCCGTGCCGGCCAGATCGGCCCGCAGATTCAGGCTGAACTGGCGCACGAACGCCTTGGTTGCGCCGTACACGTTGCCGCCCGCGTAAGGCCAACTGCCGGCCGCCGAGCCCAGATTGAAAATGTGCCCGCGGTTGCGCTCCACCATGCCGGGCAGGAGCGCATGCGTGACCTGCACGAGGCCTGTGCAGTTGGTCTCGATCATGGTGTTCCACTCGTCCAGACTCGCTCTTTGCGCCGGTTCGATGCCGAGCGCGAGGCCGGCGTTATTGACGAGCACGTCGAGTGCGGCGAAATCGGCGGGCAGCGAGGCCGGCACGGCCTCGACGGCGGCGCGGTCGCGCACGTCGAGTTCATACGGCAAAAGGGCATCGCCGAGTTCGTCGGCGAGTGCCTGCAGGCGGTCCTTGCGGCGCGCGGTGGCGACGACACGATGGCCGCCCTTGACAAAAGCACGAGCGATAGCGGCGCCAAATCCTGCGGACGCTCCGGTGACGAACACGATCATTGCAGTTCCCTGGTTGGTAGGAGAGAAAGGCCCCAAGCCTACTTCCAATGCGGCGCTGCGGCAAGGATGAACCAGTCGCACGAGTGGCTGCGGCAGTGACGCGGAGCGGCTTCCGGGCGTGCTTTCATCAGACGTTTGTGCGCCGCTCGCAGCGGCGCCAGGACCGGCTTCGCGAGCATCCGCGGGCCCGGCAGGAAGCCGGTTGCCTATTCGATCCTCTTCCAATAAACTAACGCGCTCATCCCTGCGTGACTGGCGATAGAACCGATTCGAGCAATCGGGTTCAAGGTGGAGCAACCCACCGTGAAGCGCAGGGAGCCGTTTTGCCGTTCGCCTGGGCAGCCGTGATCCGCGCGCATTGATCTGCGCTGACGGTGGCTGTCCTGCCTCGCGTGTGCGGCGACTCTCCATCCGCCACGTCAGGGCTGGCCCAGCCGCCAGCAGCGCTGCGTACCCCCTACGCAAGATTCGGCGCACGATCCGGTCAACCTGCACACACTCAACGGAATCCGTATGTTTGATAGAGCCCAAAGCACCATCGCCAACGTCGATCCTGAACTCTGGAAGGTCATCGAGCAGGAAAACCGCCGTCAGGAAGAGCACATCGAACTGATCGCGTCGGAAAACTACACGAGCCCGGCCGTGATGGCTGCGCAAGGCTCGCAACTCACCAACAAGTACGCCGAAGGGTATCCGGGCAAGCGCTACTACGGCGGTTGCGAGTTCGTGGACATCGCCGAGCAACTGGCGATCGACCGCGTTAAGCAACTGTTCGGCGCCGACGCCGCCAACGTGCAGCCGAACTCCGGTTCGCAGGCGAACCAGGGCGTGTTCTTCGCCATGCTCAAGCCGGGTGACACGATCATGGGCATGAGCCTCGCGCACGGCGGTCACCTCACGCATGGTTCGCCGGTCAACATGTCGGGCAAGTGGTTCAACGTGGTGAGCTATGGCCTCAACGAAGCCGAAGACATCGACTACGACGCTGCTGAGAAACTGGCTCAGGAACACAAGCCGAAGCTGATCGTGGCCGGCGCGTCGGCGTTTTCGCTGCGCATCGACTTTGAACGGATGTCGAAGATCGCCAAGTCGGTCGGCGCGTATTTCATGGTCGACATGGCTCACTATGCCGGCCTCGTCGCCGCTGGTGTCTACCCGAACCCGGTGCCGCACGCTGATTTCGTCACCACCACCACGCACAAGAGCCTGCGCGGCCCGCGCGGCGGCGTGATCCTGATGAAGGCCGAGTTCGAAAAGCAGATCAATTCGGCAATTTTCCCGGGCATTCAAGGTGGTCCGCTGATGCACGTGATCGCCGGTAAGGCCGTCGCGTTCAAGGAAGCGCTGTCGCCGGAGTTCAAGGCGTATCAGCAACAGGTCGTCGAGAACGCGCGCGTGCTGGCGGAAACGCTGGTCAAGCGCGGGCTGCGCATCGTCTCCGGTCGCACTGAAAGCCATGTGATGCTGGTCGACCTGCGCGCGAAGAAAATCACCGGCAAAGCAGCGGAAGCGGCGCTCGGCGCGGCACACATCACGGTCAACAAGAACGCGATTCCGAACGACCCGGAAAAGCCGTTCGTTACGAGCGGTGTGCGTCTCGGCTCGCCGGCTATGACCACGCGTGGCTTTGGCGTGAAGGAAGCGGAGCAGGTAGGTAACCTGATCGCCGACGTGCTGGACAACCCGGAAGACGCAGCCACGATCGAACGTGTGCGCGCGCAAGTCGCCGAGCTGACCCAGCGCTTCCCGGTTTACCGCTAAGCCGCCATGCACTGCCCCTTCTGCCGTCACGCCGATACGCAAGTTGTGGATTCCCGCGTATCCGAAGACGGCGCGACGATTCGCCGGCGCCGCCGCTGCCCGGCCTGCGACAAACGTTTCACGACGTATGAGCGGGTTGAGCTGGCGTTGCCGTCGGTCGTCAAGAAGGACGGCAGCCGCACGGAATTCGATCGCCGCAAGATCGTCGCAAGCATGCAACTGGCGCTGCGTAAGCGGCCAGTGGCAGCGGACGCGATCGATGCGGCAGTCGCCCGCATCGAGTATCAACTGCTCGGCAGCGGCGAGCGCGAGGTGCGCAGCGAGCGCCTCGGCGAACTCGTGATGAACGAGTTGCGTGCGCTCGACACGATTGCCTATGTTCGTTTCGCCTCTGTCTACCGGCGCTTCGAAGACGTCTCCGAATTCGAGGACGTGATCGAGGAATTTCGCCGCGCCTCCTCTCCTCCCAAGCCGTCCCGCAAGCGCTGATTTCTGTCGCGCCTGAAGTTGCGCGCCAGGTTCTGTTTTCCGCTGCGTAGGTTTGCGCATCTGCATCTCCGCTCCCGTTATGGTTCGTCACGCGTGCATTTTTGCGCGGGATAGCGTCTGAGTGCCACCTGGCCATTCGGCCGATTGTTGACCCGCTTGCGAATCGTTAGATTGGCTGCGTGCTTTGAAACGATCAGGGATGCAGATGAAATGGGATGCAGTCTGTTTGTGGCCGCGCCGCGGCTTTACGCTTGTCGAAACACTGGCTGTTGTCGCGCTGCTGGCGATAGTCGCCGTGATGGCGACACCGTCGTTCGTTGCGTGGCACCTGCGGGACCAGGTGGACGCGCGTGCGAAAGCGCTTGCCTCGACGCTCGCCTATGCGCGCAGCGAGGCATTGCGCCTCGGTGCCCGCGTCACTGTGTGCCGGATCGACGCGGCACGTCGTTGTCTTGCCGCAGGGCAAGCTTGTGGCAACGGCGTCACGGACTGGTCGTGTGGCTGGGCTGTGTTGGCCGAACGGAATGGCACGCTCTCACTGCTGCGCGCGCATCCTTTGCTCGCTGCGGTCAGCATCACCGGGACGCAGACAAATCTCACGTTTACGCCGCCGGCGGGGCAGTTGATCGGCACCTTTCGCAGCTTTGAGATCGCGCCACGCGTGCCGTCGAAAGCGACGCAAGGCGACAAGTGGCGGCGCTGCATCCGCATCGCGGCGGGCGGGCGCGTGCGGATTGTCGAGGGCGCGTGTGGAGCTGCGTCGTGAGCCGATATCCGTCCAACTCACGGGTGCGCAATTGCGCAGCAACGTGTTCAACGAGACATAGGGGTAGTTCGCTAATCGAAGTAATGCTCGCCGTTGCCTTGATGGCAGTGACGGCGCTCGGGTTGATCGCCGGTCAATTGTGGACTGCGCGCGAAGCCCGTGCGATGGCAATGCGCGAGCACGCAGCATGGATAGCCGATTCCGTTGTCGAAGCAATGCGCGAGCCTTCGGCAGGCGATTCTGCGATCAGGCAATGGAGCGCGTGTGCAGCGACTTTGTTACCGCATGGTGAGGCTTCGGTAGGCGAGAGTGGCGGTGTATCTGCCGCACGCGTTACGTGGGCGACCCTGCGTGACACGCCACGCGCCGGCGATGTCATCGACAAGCCCGAGTCGTGCGGTGGGGTGGATGTTCCAGCGGGCTCCTCATGCGTTGTGCTGGCGTTCGCAAAATGACACGACGTATGGCTACCGCGCGTGGGCATACGCTCGTCGAGTTCGTGATCGCAATTGCGTTGGGGCTGGTGGTGACCGCCGGCGCGGTCGCGCTTTATACAACGCAGCGTAACGTGTTCGAGCGCGCGGGCGATGTGATGCGGATCCGCGAAGCCGGCCTGAGCGCGCTTACGCTGATGGGCCAGCAAATTCAAATGGCCGGCTTCGTGCCCGCGGACGTCGTGAAGTTCAATAGTCCACCGCCGTTGTTCGGTTGTTCTGGCGGTCGCCCGACCGGTGCGGACGACAGCGTCGCCTGCGAGGCGTTGCCGGGTCGCTCGGATGGCATTGTGGTTCGTTATGTCGGGGACGCCGTTTCGACGTGGCCGTCAGCGACCGGCCAAACGACCGACTGTCTCGGCCAGGCTGTAACGAACAACAACGCGGCACTCGGCGAGCAGGGCGTATTGGTGGTCAACCGGTACTTCGCGAGAGTCAGCGCGTCGACAGGTGAGCCGGAGCTTTACTGCGAAGGCAACGGCAAGGCAGGGTCTGCGCAGCCCTTGGTCGAAGGCGTCGAGCGCGTGCGATTCAGGTACTGGTTGGCCGGTGGCCTGGCTGCAATAGATGCATCGGCGGTGACGGACAGCCAATGGGCAAAGATCGTCGCGGTCGATCTCTGCGTGCTCGTCCGGGGAGCGCCGCAAGGACGGCGTATGCGCTACGTCGACTGCGACGGCGCGAGCGTGCTTGGCGCCGACATGCGCGCGCGACAGGCTTTCTGGCGGCGCGTGGCGATACGCAATTACGCGGAGGATCTCCTGTGACGGAAAGACTTTGCAATCCAACGCACCGCCGCGCGTCGTCGAAACATTTGACGCGTCTTACCTGCACGGGTCGTCGATCACGCGTTCTCAATAGCGGCACTGTCCTGCCGATCGTTTTGCTGATTTCCGCGATGATGTTGACCACCTCCGCGGCCTGGTTTGAGACATCGCTTGCAGCGGCGCGCGGCGCCAGCAACGTGCGTGACTATTTGCAGGCATTTCATGCCGCGGATTCGGCGCTGACCTTATGCGCCAGGAGCGTCGCCGCCGCGGCTGCTTTCGAGCCGCAACCGGTGTCATCGCTCTCACCCGGCGAGCCGACGCAATGGACACACAAAGTCGCCTTTGAAGCCGGTGCCGTCACGCCCGTCGCGCAATGGCCCGGATCGCTGCGAGCGCCGCAATGTTTGATCGAAGCGTGGCGTCTGGGCACTCGCACCGATGCCCGAGCTTATCTGCTGACTTCGCGTGGCTTCGGCCGGACCGGAGAGTCGCAGGTGTGGTTGCAGATGGAGCTCGTGATCACAGGCGAGCAGATCGAGCGCCATTGGCGTCACGTTGCCGCACACCCATTTTGACGGGAGGTTTATGGCGAGACCGCGTACATCCGCATTCACGCTACTGGAACTGATGATTGCGCTGGCAATAGCCGCCACGCTGCTCACGTTTGCTGTGCCCTCGTATCGGAGCCATGTCGTGCGAGCACATCGGGTCGACGCTGCGTCAGCCCTTTATCGCGCGGCGCAATTCGTCGAGGGATCGGCAAGCGATGGCCCCGCGACGTTGCCTGCGGGTCTGGATCAGGCTCCGCAGTTCGGCACACCGATCTACCGGTTGCAAGTGCTGCCGGCAAACGATGCAAACGGTGGTTATTCGGTAGAGGCCGTGCCCATCGAAACCAGCCCTATGCGAGACGACGCCTGCGGCACCTTCACGCTGGATGCGACAGGGCTGCGAGGCAATAGAAGCGGAACAAACGGCACAGCACCGGCAAGCGGCGAGTGCTGGAATACAAGCTAGGGACCCTTACTGCAGAACGAGGGTTGGCGAGTCGAGGCGTTCTAGTGCCTGCGAACCTTAGGGCCAAGCGACAAGCTGCTGCTGCAAGGCCCACGCAGGAAACGGTCAACGGTCCCCGCGCTTCAATACCCGCTATCAACTGTCTCTTTCTTGTTGTCGGCAGACGCGGCGGGGTCATTCTTTATCTGCTTCCAGATCCGATACGCTTCCCATCCGGCAAGTGCAAGGCTGCCCCATTTGAGTGCGGGTTTTGCACCTGCTGCAATAGTCGCGCGCAGCGGCTTCGCCAACACCAGCGAAGCGATCGAACTGACGAGCGGATACTGTTTGAGAAGCGCGCCTATGCTCCCGGCGTTGAGGAAGCTCGCCTTCGATCCGCGGCCCACGCGCATGCCGCCGAAGCCCGGCAGAATGAATTTGAGCCAGCTGAAATGCGTGACTGCCTGCCGCAATTCGATGGTTGCCTGAGCGAGTTCCATGCGCTCGACATCCGCGCGGACCAGCAGCAGTTCCTTGCGTAGCGCTCGCAGGTGCGGCGCACTCAGATCTCTGACCTGGTGGCGTTTGTTGCGGAATGCGGTATCGGAATGGGTTTGGCTCATGGCGTGTCGGCGGCAGTGGAGGTGGGGCAGTAAAACTGTGCTGCAAATCGCTCGAGGTATTGGCGAAGTCTCTTCGACGGCGCAGGGCAGTTGACATCCGCCCATGAGCCCATTGTTATGCCTGCTGCGTCACGGTTTGCGGAACACGTCGCGGTCTTTTTCGAACTCGGCAAGCGTGGCTTCGAACACCATGGGAGCATTGCGCAAACCGCTGCGCGCTTTCAGTGCACAGGCTATTCCCGCGACCGCATAAACCACCGTGATGCCGGCGAGCGCTTGCCACCGGTAGGTGTCCCAGAATGCGATGGCGACCAGCGCCGTCAATGCGATTAAGGCCATCGTCGCGAGCATCATGGCCGCGAGGCCGAGGAACAGCACACCGAGCAGACGGTCTTTTTCTTCGGCGAGTTCGATGCCGACCAACTCAAGCCGGGTTTGCAAAATGGCAAACACGGATCCGATGATACGGCGCAACGGACTATGTTCGCCGTGCTGCGATTGTGTTTCGATCGTCATGGCTCTGGGCGTTGCGGGTGAATGCTTAACCGGCGCGTGAAAACGAGCGCGCCAAAAGAAGCGGACCGGCCAAACGTGCGCCGGTCAACTCGATTCGCTGATGTGCCGGAGGCGGAATCGCCCCGGCAGCCTCACCAGTGTTACTTGCGGTTGATCAACAGCCCGAGCAATACGCCGGCGCCCGCGGCGATGCCGATGGATGCCCACGGATGCTCATGCACGTAGTCGTCGGTGGCGCGTGCGGCCTTCTTGCCTTTTTCGACCACCACGACCTGCACGTCAGCCGCCTTTTCCTTAGCCTGCTTCAGGCGCGTAAGCGCCGTTTCACGCAGTTCCGAAGCGCGCTCGCCAGTTGCGCTCGCGGCCTGTTTCAGCAAATCCTCAGCGTCCGCGAGGACGGTTTTGATATCCGACATCAATCTCTCCTTGTTGACTTCCGACATTGACAGCTCCCCTTCGTCTCACGCCACGCGTGAATCGTAACCAAAGAAACGGCTGCTGGCGAGCGCAGCGCTCGATTCATGAACAATCGCACGAACCGTTCCTGGTTGAAGCAAGACTTAAAAACTCCACCCTTGCGGCACAGGGTTGCGAAGTTTGCATAAGATGGAGTTGATCTGTCCCGCAAAGTTTCCACTAAATCGGTGAAAATTACAAAAACGCATAAAGTAGTGACGCGATGTTGGTTAGTTGTTCACTGTCACTCCCGTATGCTGTATTTTTGCTGCGCGTCGCGAGCGAATGCTCGCGCGGAATGTCCGAATACAATCAAGGAGCTGCAATATGAGTCTACGTCTTGGCGATATCGCACCGGATTTCGAGCAGGAGTCGAGTGTCGGCCGCATCAAGTTCCACGACTGGCTGGGCGACAGTTGGGGTGTGCTGTTTTCGCACCCCGCTGACTTCACGCCGGTCTGCACGACCGAACTGGGTCTGACGGCGAACCTGGCCGGCGAATTCGAGAAGCGCAATGTGAAGACGATTGCATTGTCGGTCGACAGCGCCGAGTCGCACAAGGAATGGATCAAGGATATCAACGAGACGCAAGCCGCCAGTGTCGGCTTCCCGATTCTCGCCGACGGCGATCGCAAGGTCGCTGAGCTTTACGACATGATCCACCCGAACGCCAGTGAAACTTTCACGGTCCGATCGCTGTTCGTGATCGATCCGAAAAAGAAAGTGCGTTTGACCATTACCTACCCGGCCAGCACCGGGCGCAACTTCGACGAAGTGCTGCGCGTGATCGACTCGCTGCAACTCACCGACAGCCACTCGGTCGCAACGCCCGGCAACTGGAAGCAGGGCGACGACGTGGTGATCGTGCCGTCGTTGAAAGACGAAGAAGTCATCAAGCAGAAATTCCCGAAGGGCTACAAGGCCCTGCGCCCGTATCTGCGTCTGACACCGCAGCCGAACAAGTAAGCGGCTGACGCGTCACGAAGCGCATCGTTAGCACCAAGGCGGCGCAACAAAAAAAGGCCGGTTCAAAAGAACCGGCCTTTCCTTTTCTACTGTTCGATCTTCAACTCAGCGGCCAGCACGAAACGCCGCCATCGAAGCACTCAGCTCAGTGCCTCAGAAAAACGCCTGAATCCCCGTCTGCGCGCGCCCGAGAATCAGCGCGTGAATGTCGTGCGTACCTTCATAGGTGTTCACGACTTCCAGATTGACCAGATGACGCGCGATGCCGAACTCGTCCGAGATCCCGTTGCCGCCGAGCATGTCGCGCGCGAGCCGTGCGATGTCCAGCGCCTTGCCGCACGAATTGCGTTTCATAATCGACGTAATTTCGACGGCAGCCGTGCCTTCATCTTTCATGCGGCCGAGACGCAGCACGCCTTGCAGGCCGAGCGTGATTTCGGTTTGCATGTCGGCGAGCTTTTTCTGGATCAACTGGTTCGCGGCGAGCGGCCGGCCGAACTGTTTGCGATCCAGCACGTACTGACGCGCCGTGTGCCAGCACGCTTCCGCCGCGCCGAGCGCGCCCCAGGCAATACCGTAGCGCGCCGAGTTCAGGCAGGTGAACGGACCGCGCAAGCCACTGACTTCGGGGAAGCGGTTTTCTTCCGGCACGAACACGTCGTCGAGCACGATCTCCCCGGTGATCGACGCACGCAGACCCACCTTGCTATGGATGGTCGGCGCCGACAGCCCCTTCCACCCCTTCTCGAGAATGAAGCCGCGGATCGAATCCTTGCCGTCCTCTTCGAGCTTGGCCCACACAACGAACACGTCGGCGATCGGCGAATTGGTGATCCACATCTTCGCGCCCGACAGCAAATAGCCGCCGTCCACCTTCTTCGCCCGCGTAATCATGCTGCCCGGATCGGAGCCGTGGTTCGGTTCGGTCAGGCCGAAGCAGCCTATCCATTCGCCGGTGGCGAGCTTCGGCAGGTACTTCTGCTTTTGCGCTTCCGAGCCGAATTCGTAGATCGGGACCATAACGAGCGACGACTGCACCGACATCATCGACCGGTAGCCGGAATCGACGCGCTCCACTTCACGCGCGATCAGACCATACGCCACGTAGTTCAGACCGGGGCCGCCGTATTGCTCGGGAATCGTCGGGCCGAGCAGGCCGAGCTCGCCCATTTCGCGGAAGATCTCGATGTCGGTCTTCTCGTGACGGAACGCTTCGAGCACGCGCGGCTGCAGCTTGTCCTGCGAGTACGCGGCGGCGGCGTCGCGCACCATGCGTTCGTCTTCGGTGAGCTGCTGATCCAGCAGCAACGGGTCTTCCCAGTGAAACTGCGCGGCCTCTGCCATGACGTATCTCCTGATTTCCTGCTTGACTTGAACGTGTTCGTTAAACGTGTTCGAGCTTGACTTAAGTTCCGCTATGCGAAACAATGTTTTGCAAACCACGCCCGAGTGTATCACCACATGACGCCCATATCCACTCTCTCCGAACCGCTCGACGAGCGCAAATTTGTCGTCGCCCTCGCGCGCGGGCTGGATTTGCTGCGCGCGTTCAAGCCGGGCGAAACGATGCTCGGCAATCGCGATTTCGTCGAACGCACGGGCTTGCCGAAGGCGACCGTCAACCGTCTGGCCTACACGCTGACTGTGCTCGGCTATCTGCGGCTCGACGAAACGCTGGGTAAATATGCGCTGGACGCCGGTGTGCTCTCGCTCGGTTTCGCGCTGCTCTCGGGTACCGACACGCTCGAACTCGCGCGTCCGCACATGCGCACCTTCGCGCGCGAAGTGGGCGCGGCGGTGTCGCTTGGATGCCGTGACGGCCTCGACATGATTTATCTGGAGACGATCCGCAGTGAAACCGCGCTGACGCTCGGACTCGCCTCGGGCTCGAAACTGTCGATGCTGACCAGTTCGATGGGGCGCGCGTATCTGGCGGTCCAGCCATTGGACGTGCGCGCCGCCTTGCTGGCCGAGCTCAAGAAGTTGGCGGGCAAAGAGGGCGCTGCGTTGCTGGCCGATGCCGAAAAGGAAATCGAAGCCTTTGCAGAGGAACGCTGCTGCTATTCGTTCCGCGCCTGGCATGACGACGTGAACGCGGTCGCGGTGCCGTTTCGCGAGCCGCGCGAAGGCCGCTGGCTGGTGCTCAGTTGCAGCGGGCCGGCGTCGTCGATGGGAGAGGAGGTGTTCCGGGAAAGCGTCGCGCCGCGGCTGAAGGCATTGGCGCGGCGATTAGGCGATACCGGCTGAAGTACCGGCCCGCGCAGCGTCAGCACAAGAAATACTCACACCGCCCGATCGTGATAATGGGCCGTGAATAACGGCCCTTGCACGAAGCGCACGTCGTACTGCTGCAGCGCGAGGAACTGCGGCTCATCCATCACCCGATTGAAGATCAGCGGAACCCGCAGCCGGCTCGCATAGCCGACCAGCGGCTTCACCATCGCGTCGCGCAATGCGACCGCCGCATCCATCTTGATGAAGTCGAGCCGCGCGGTTTCTGACACCGACAGAATCTGCCCCGCGTTCGAAAGATTTCCCGCCACCTTGAAGCCATAGCGCTGATAGCTCGTGGTCAGATAGCCGAGGAATGTCTTATGTGCGACCGCGGACGCCGGCAACTCGATTACCACACGCGACGGGTTCAGTCCGAACGACAGCAGCACGCTCGAAAAATGCCGTCCATGGTCGTACTTGACGCTCTTGAGCAGGCGCTCGTGCACGCGCAGAAATAGCAAGCCGTGCCGTTGCGCGCCGAAGAAATTGATGGCGTGCAGCGCGCGTGACATGCGGTCGAGGGCGACTAGTTCCTGATCGTCTGCAATACGGTCGAAGGGATCGAAGGCATCGAAGGGCGCGCCGTCGAGGCGCTGCGTGACGGCCTGGAACCCGAGCTCATCGCCGAAACGATCCACGCCCTCGGCGCCCGACGACAACGACTGCGCCAACGCATGCACGCTGATATCGAAGATCGGCTCATAGGCACTGGCGAGCTCGAAGCCGTCGAACTGCGCCAGCGCGACATCGCTATGCACGCCGGTCCCCATCACCAGATGTTCACCGAGAAATGGGTGATCGGCGGCGCGTGCAATCAGGTTGGGGATGGTCGGCGGAATCATGTAGGCGAATGGATGGCGATAGGTGCGCACTCGGCGCTCGGCAACGCGACTCGGTTGCCGCATCCATTGATGGTAGCAGTCCGCGCCGCGCGCACTTGAACAAAATGCTCATAACGTTATCGGCCGAACGCTTGTCGGCACAGGCCGCCGCGGATTTCGCGGCGAGTTTCCAGGGTATACGTTAATTTCACTATACGTAATTCGTTTTACTATACGTAAATTGCAGCGCGGCTGCGATGGCGGGCGTGTTTGTGTCTCCTTTGCGGGAAAGGGCGTGGTCCCTGACCGCGGACCGACCGGGCGCGCGCCGCGACCAAACCCAAACAATCCAGTCAGGACGAGGAGACGACCCAATGAGCGCCAAACCGGCCGTGGCCGCCGCCAATGTGATCGAAGTCGAGCGCGTGCTCGGCGAAACGCATCACCCGGCATTCCAGTTGATGCTGCTCGCGCTATGCGGGCTATGCCTCGTGATCGACGGCTTCGACGCGCAAGCGATGGGCTACGTCGCGCCGAGCGTGATCGGTGAATGGCATGTCTCGAAGGCGGCGCTCGGGCCCGTGTTCAGCGCCAGTCTGTTCGGCATGTTGCTGGGTGCGTTGGGCTTGTCGGTGCTGGCTGACCGCATTGGCCGGCGCCCGGTATTGATTGGCGCGACGTTTTTCTTCGCGCTATCGATGCTGGCCACGCCCTTCGTTGAGACGATCCCCGCATTGATCACGCTGCGCTTCATCACGGGCCTCGGACTCGGCTGCATCATGCCGAATGCGATGGCGCTGGTCGGCGAATTCTCGACCCCCGCGCATCGCGTCAAGCGCATGATGCTGGTGTCGTGCGGCTTCACGCTGGGCGCGGCTTTGGGTGGTTTCATCAGCGCCGCGCTGATCCCAGCGTACGGCTGGCGCGCGGTGTTCTGGGTGGGCGGCGCCGTGCCTTTGCTGCTCGCGTTCGCGATGCTGGCCGCATTGCCGGAGTCGCTGCAGTTTCTGGTCCTCAAAGGGCGCAGCGATCGCGCGTTGCGCTGGCTCGCGAAGTTCAATCCGGCGCTACCGATTGACGCGAATACACGTATCGTTGTGCGTGAAAAGGGCAACGGCGGCGCGCCCGTCGCCGAACTGTTCCGCGCGGGTCGTGGCCCGGTCACGCTGATTTTGTGGGCGATCAGCTTCATGAACCTGATCGATCTTTACTTCCTGTCGAACTGGCTGCCCACCGTGATGCGCGATGCCGGTTACTCGCCGAGCACGGCGGTGATCGTCGGCACGGTATTGCAGACGGGCGGCGTGGTGGGCACCTTGTTGCTCGGCTGGTTCATTGAGCGCTTTGGTTTTGTGCGTGTGCTGTTCGTGTGTTTCGCGGGCGCGGCGCTGGCGGTCGGCACCATCGGAACGGTCGCGCATGCGCTGCCGTGGCTGTTGCTTGTCGTATTCGCGGGCGGCTTCTGCGTGGTCGGCGGACAGCCGGCGGTCAACGCGCTGGCCGGTCATTTTTATCCGACCACGTTGCGTTCCACAGGGATCGGCTGGAGCCTCGGCATCGGCCGCATTGGCTCGGTGATCGGGCCGCTGGTCGGTGGACAACTGATCGCGCTGAACTGGTCGAATGAATCGTTGTTTCATGCGGCTGCGGTACCGGTGCTGTGCTCCGCGTTGCTGGTGATCGCGCTGGCCGCTGCCACGCGGCAACGCGGCAGCCCGTCAGAGCCCCAGACGGCCTGAGACAGACAGCGCACGTCGACAGATCAAGTATCAACGGAGAACCTTGTATGGATACCTCAACCCGCACGCCGAATACCGCCAGCTCGCGACTCGAAATCGAGCCGGGCTATCAGTCGGGATTCGCGAACGAATTCGCTACGGAGGCTTTGCCGGGCGCGCTGCCCGAAGGCCGCAACTCGCCGCAACGCGCGGCCTATGGCCTGTACGCCGAGCAACTGTCGGGCACCGCGTTCACCGCGCCGCGCGGACATAACCGCCGTTCATGGCTGTACCGGATTCGTCCGGCAGCAGTTCACAAGCCGTTCACGCTGCTGCCCTCGGACCGGCTCGTCGCCAACTTCGCCGAGGTGCCGCCAACGCCGCCTAACCAGTTGCGCTGGGACGCATTGCCGATGCCCACCGAGCCGACCGATTTCGTCGATGGCTGGATAACGATGGCGGGCAACGGCGCAGCCGAAGCGATGAACGGCTGCGCGATCCACCTGTATGCAGCGAACCGCTCGATGAAGGATCGTTTCTTCTACAACGCCGACGGCGAATTGCTGATCGTGCCGCAGGAAGGCCGCCTGCATATCGCTACCGAAATGGGCCGACTCGATGTCGAGCCATTCGAAATCGTGGTGATTCCGCGCGGCGTGCGCTTTGCGGTGAGCCTGCCGGACGGTACCGCGCGTGGTTATATCTGCGAGAACTTCGGCGCGTTGCTGCGTTTGCCGGACCTCGGCCCGATCGGCTCGAACGGCCTAGCCAATCCGCGCGATTTCCTCACGCCGCATGCTGCTTACGAAGACCGCGAAGGCGACTTCGAACTCGTCGCCAAGATGAGCGGCAACCTGTGGCGCGCGGATATCGGTCATTCGCCGCTCGACGTGGTGGCGTGGCACGGCAACTACGCGCCGTACAAATACGATCTGCGCCGCTTCAACACGATCGGCTCGATCAGCTTCGACCATCCGGACCCATCGATCTTCCTCGTGCTGCAATCGCAGAGCGATACGCCGGGCGTCGACACGATCGACTTCGTGATCTTCCCGCCGCGCTGGCTCGCGGCCGAAGATACGTTCCGGCCGCCCTGGTTCCATCGCAACGTCGCGAGCGAATTCATGGGCCTTGTGCATGGCGTGTACGACGCGAAGGCCGAAGGCTTTGTGCCGGGCGGCGCGAGTCTGCATAACTGCATGTCGGGTCATGGGCCGGACGCGGACACCTTCGAGAAAGCGTCGCATGGTGACACGTCCACGCCGAAGAAAGTCGGCGACACGATGGCCTTCATGTTCGAAACGCGCACGCTGATCAAGCCGACCCGCTTCGCGCTCGAAACCGCACAACTGCAGGCGCATTACTACGAGTGCTGGCAAGGTCTCAAGAAACACTTCAACCCGGAGCAACGATGAGCGCATTGAGCGATCTTCAGGCGACGCTCGATCCGTCGCGTAAGAGCTGGGTCGAGTCGGCAAACGATTCGACTAACGATTTTTCGATCCAGAATCTGCCGTTCGGTATTTTCAGCGATAAGAACAATGACGCGCGCCGCGTGGGAGTCGCGATTGGCGATGAGATCGTCGATCTGAGCGTTCTCAAGTCCGCCGGCTTGCTCAAGCTTCCGCTCGCCTCTGCCGATCAATTCATTGCAACGAAAGACCGGGCGTTCGAGCAGGACACACTCAACGATTTCATCTCGCTTGGCCGCGATGCATGGCGCAGTGTGCGCATCCAGTTGAGCAATCTGCTTGCGCGTGACAACGCGACTTTGCGCGACGACTCCGCCTTGCGCGCGAAAGCGCTAGTGCGTCAGTCCGATGCGCAACTGCATCTGCCGGTGCAGATTCCGGGTTACACGGATTTCTATTCGTCGAAAGAGCACGCGACGAATGTCGGCTCGATGTTCCGCGACCCGAAGAATGCGCTGTTGCCGAACTGGTCCGAAATGCCGATCGGCTACAACGGACGCGCGTCATCGGTGGTCGTGAGCGGCACGCCCGTGCGGCGTCCTAACGGGCAATTGAAACTACCGGATCAGGAGCGTCCGGTGTTCGGCGCATGCCGCAAACTCGATATCGAACTGGAGACTGGCTTTGTGATCGGCAGCGGCAATACATTGGGCGAGCCGATTGCCTGTGCCGATGCCGAAGCGCACATCTTCGGCATGGTGTTGCTGAACGACTGGAGCGCGCGCGATATTCAGCAATGGGAATACGTGCCGCTCGGTCCGTTCAACGCAAAAACATTCGCGACCACGATCTCACCGTGGATCGTGACGCTCGACGCGCTCGAACCCTTCCGTGTCGAGCAGCCTGTGCAGGAACCGCAGCCGTTGGCCTACTTGCGCCACGAAGGCAAGCACGCATTCGACATCTCGCTGGAAGTGACACTGCGTCCGCAAGCGGCAAAGCAGGCCACCACGATCTCGCGAACCAACTTCAAGCACATGTACTGGACGATGGCGCAACAGCTCGCGCATCACACGGTATCGGGCTGCAACACGCGGGTTGGCGATCTGATGGGTTCGGGCACGATCAGCGGCCCGACCGCCGACTCATGCGGCAGCCTGCTCGA
Organism: Paraburkholderia sp. SEWSISQ10-3 4; assembly: GCF_030464785.1. Lineage (NCBI taxonomy): Bacteria > Pseudomonadati > Pseudomonadota > Betaproteobacteria > Burkholderiales > Burkholderiaceae > Paraburkholderia > Paraburkholderia sp. SEWSISQ10-3 4. The sequence continues at coordinate 33,913 of NZ_JALPRI010000024.1, read as the reverse complement.
GTCCACCTGGAACGGCAAGAATCCGTTGGAGTTGAAGGAAGGCGGCACACGAGGGTTTATCGAAGACGGCGACGAACTGACGCTCGCCGGATGGTGCCAGGGCGATGGGTATCGTGTGGGCTTCGGCACGTGTGTTGGCGAGATTCTGCCGGCGCGGAAGTAGAGCAGAGGTAGCGCGGAAATCACGCGGAAGGAAGCGCTATGCAAAACGGGGAAGCCATTGTGGCTTCCCCGTTTTCGTATCCAGAGGCGAGGGTGGTTCGACGCCTCAACGCAACAACAGCGCAACCTCACCCTCACCCGATCGCCCGCGCGGGCGCACGTCGCTTTTCCCACCAAACCGCAGCAAGAAACGCAAGCGCAGCAACCAGCAGCACACCGACCATCGCGTCGTTACCAACCCCCTTCATCAACGCGCCGGCCACCAGTGGCCCACCGAAACTGGCAGCGCTCCACGACGCCCCCACCACCGAACTTGCCGACACCAGCGCGACACCACGGAACCGCTCGCCGCACGCGACCAGCGACAGCGTATAGATCGCCCCAGCCGTCGCGCCGAGCACATAGAGCAAGGGCCAGCACAGCCACGGCGAATGGATCGCCCAGGGCAGCAACGGCAGCAACACAACGACGATCACGCCGCAGCCGATATGCACGCGTTCGCGGCCGAGCCGGTCGGCGAGCCAGCCGATCGGAAATTGCATTGTCGTGTCGCCGAGCAGCAGCGCCGACGCGAACAGCACGGCCACTTCGCTCGTGATGCCGTGCGACATCGCGAAGAGCGGCAGCAGCGACAGCGCGATCGTATCGAACAACGCGAAAAACCCCGTGCCGATCACGAGCGCCGGCATCTGCGGCAACACATGGCGCCAACTGCCGTGCGCGGCGTGTTCATCCTTCGACGCCTGCGGCGTCTTGCGGATGCTGGCTAGCGCGGGCAAAGCCAGCAGGAAGATCGCGCCGCAAATCAGGAAGCGCCAGTGCGTGAAGTCAGCGATCTGGCTCACCAGTACCGGACCCGACATCTGGAATAGCGTGAAGTTGGTCGCATAGATCGCGATGACCCGGCCGCGGGTGGCGTCGTCAGCGAGCTGGTTGACCCATGCTTCGCTGATCGTGAAGAGCAGCATCAGCGCCGCGCCGCAGAGTACGCGCAACGCGGCCCATAGCCACAGGTTCGAGGTGAATTGCATCAGCGCGGTGGCGGCCCCAACCGTCAGCACCGCGCCGACGATCACCTGGCGGCCGCCGCAGCGCGCGGCGATCCAGGCGGCCACCGGCACGACGAGCAGGCCGCCGCCCGCTTGCGCGGCGGTGAGTAGACCGACCACGTCGGTGCCATAGCCGGCTTGCGTCAGTGCGAGGGCAGTGAGGGGAAGTGTGGCGCCGCTGCCGAGTCCGACGACGGCAACACTAAGAATCAGAGCGAGGAAATCGCGAGTGAAGATGACTTTCATCGGGCCAGATGCTACTACGGCCACGAGTCATTCGCACCTGTGTGCGGATTGCATGAACGCGGTCGAGGGCCGCGTTCGCTTGCTATCGAGGTGATGCCCGCCGCTCGCCGGCGGCGGCGATACGAAACCTGTCCTGGCTGAGGCCGTCTGCGCAGTCTGCGCGCGCGTGCCTCGGTTATCCGGCTACGGCCATCCGTTGTGCGCGCCGGTCGATCGACACCGACCACAGCGTCAGCGCCAGCGCGCCGATCGAGGTCGCCACGCCGACCCATGGCAACGTAGTAAGCGGCGCACCCGCGCCGATCGCCATGCCGCCTAGCCACGCGCCCGTTGCATTGCCGAGGTTGAACGCGCCTTGATTCAGAGTCGACGCCAGATTCGGCGCATGGCTCGCGCGGTCGACGATCAGCATTTGCAGCGGCGGCACGATCGCGAAGGCCAGAATGCCCCACACGAAGATCGTGATCATGGCCGGAATCTCGGCGTGCATCGTGCCGGCGAAGATAGTCAGGATGACGACGATCGCCAGCAGAAACGCGACCAGCGAAGGCATCAGCCGCCAGTCCGCGAGCTTGCCGCCGAGCGTGCTGCCCACCGTCAAGCCGAGGCCGAACAGCAGCAGCACGAAGGTGACCGCGTGCGGCGTGAAGCCGGTCACGTCTTCGAGAATCGGCGTGATGTAGGTGAAGGTGGAAAACAGGCTGGCCGACGCGAGCACGCTGATGCCGAGCACCATCAACACTTGCGGGTTCTTCAGCACGTTGAATTCATGGATCAGGCTCGCCTTCTGCATCTCGATCTTCGCCGGCAGGCACACGGCGAGCGCGCCCGCAGCGAGAATGCCGATGCCGGTCACGGCCCAGAAGGTCGCGCGCCAGCCCACCGCCTGGCCGAGCGCGGTGCCGAGCGGGACGCCGAGCACGTTGGCGAGCGTCAAGCCGGTGAACATCAGCGCGATGGCCTGCGCGCGACGGTTCGGCGCGACCAGACCGGCCGCGACCACTGAACCGATGCCGAAGAACGCGCCATGGCAAAACGCCGTGACGATGCGCGCGGCCATCAGCACCGCGTAGCCCGGCGCGACCGCGCACAGCAGATTACCGACGATGAAGACGCCGATCAGGCTCATCAACGCCTTCTTGCGCGGCATGTTGGCCACGGCGATCGCGACGATCGGCGCGCCGATGGTGACGCCGAGCGCGTAAGCCGACACCAGCATGCCGGCCGCGGGGATTGAGACAGACAGATCGCGCGCGACATCGGGCAGCAGCCCCATGATCACGAATTCGGTGGTACCGATTCCAAAAGCGGCAACGGCAAGGGCGAGCAGGGGCAAAGGCATGGTGACGGAGCGTGAATCAGCACGACGGGAAGCGTCGTGCGGCAGGCGCGCATTTTTCGGGGCGAGAACGCATGCGCCATGCGAGGGGAAAACAGTAGGGGATTCTACCTAAGTCAAAACACCCTTGCTGAGCGTCAAGCAGGCTGTTGTTTTTTGCTGAAAGCACGCCTTGGAGCGTGCATTGGGCGTGCACGCGACTGCACATCGCCCGTGGAATGGTGCTGTTTTATGGCGTGCTTTCGTCTGACTTGAAAGTGTTGCCGTGACGGCCTGCGCCTTCGGCAAAACGCGCTGCCCCTGTAACGCCTTCGTCGAATACTGCCTGATAGCCGCCGGCGCCTTCGCGTTGCAGGGCGAGAGCGAGATCCTCGAGCGTGCTGTTTTCCAATGCGGAGCGGCGGTCCGCCAGCAGCGCCGCTTGCGGAAAGGCCGCGAGTTCAGCGGCCAACTGTTCTGCCGCGGCGCGTGCCTCGCCCTTGCGCACGACGCGGTTGGCGAGACCGATGCTGAGCGCTTCCTGCGCATTCACCGCGCGGCCGGTCAGGATCAGATCGAGTGCTCGCGACAGTCCGATGAGACGCGGCAAGCGGATCGTGCCGCCATCGATTAGCGGAATTCCGACACGTCGGCAGAACACGCCGAGCACAGCGTCTTCTTCGACCACGCGCAGATCGCACATCGCTGCCAGTTCAAGACCACCCGCGACTGCATAGCCGGCAATCGCGGCAATCACCGGCTTGCTGAAGCTCATCCGCGTCGGTCCCATTGGACCGGGACCGCTTCCGTCGGCGTGCAGTTCATTGCGGCGTGCCTCGTCCGCGAGCGCGGTGAGATCCGCGCCGGCGCAGAAGGTGCCGCCCGCGCCGAACAGCACGGCCGCGCGCCATGCCGGCTCCGCTTCGAAGCGGAGGAAGGCGGCACTGAGCGCTTCGGCAGTAGGACGGTCGACGGCATTGCGCCGCGCCGGCCGTGAGAGCACGATAGTGGCGACGCCGGTGTCCTCATTGGCTTCGATGCACACATGTTCATTTAGATTTTGCGTGGTTATCATCGTAGTGTCCGTAAAGGTTCGCATCCGGCTGCTCATGCCGGAGGTTCATGTGCTGCGCTCATGCAGTGCGACTAATACCGTTGGTTGTCATGCATCTTTCACAATCGGCTCGTAGCGTTAGCGCTCTTTTAACGCGCTGGCGTTTTTTTGCCAGCTTATCGAGCCTGCTTTTGCCCTTGTCCAATTCATCGCCCGAAACCGCGCCGGCCAGTGCCGAGATGGTCTGGAACGTCCCTCTGCATGAACATGAACATCCATGGTACGACCATGTGCGCCTGAAACGCGTCTTTGTGACGGACGGCACGCGCCATCAGGTGGTCATGGTCGACGCGCGTAAGTTGCTGGAATGCGCGGATCGCGACAACACCGATTACGTGTTGAAGCCGGTCGCCGAATGGCATTCGGGCAAGGTGCGTGGTATTCGCGAGTTTCTCGATCCGGAGAATCCGCGTATTCCGCAGATGCCGTATGTGACGATCTCGACGCGTCGCGCGCCGGGTCTGCTGGGCTGGTTCGGTCTTGAACGCGAGGGCGTGGTGGCGTTTCGCAACGGACAGCATCGCGCGCGCTATCTGGCCGATGCGGGCGCGCGCTGGTTTCCGGTGGAAGTGCACGAACGCGAGGCGGCCTTGCTGCGCGAGATATGCGGCGCAGCGGACGACGCCCGCACGGTAATCCGCCCGACCACGGTGGATGGCGCCTCGGACGCGGTGGCCGGCGACAGCCCGCTCCGATAAAGCAGATGCGAGGCCGGTGTAGGGGTTCGAGTCCCCTCCCTTGCACAATCAACGGTGGTGTGGGTAGCGGGTAGCGGGCGGAGGTCTGGCTAGCCGCGCGCTTGCACGACGTTGCGCGGCGTGCCGGCCTGCCATGCCGCGACGTTCTCGAGCGTGGTCTGCGCGATCTCGTTCATCGCCTCGCGCGTGAAGAATGCCTGGTGCGCGGTGACGATCACGTTCGGGAACATCAAGAGACGCGCCAGCACGTCGTCCTGCAACGGCAGGTTCGAGTGGTCTTCGAAAAAGAGGCCGCCCTCTTCCTCGTACACGTCGAGCCCGAGATGGCCGAGCTGGCCATCTTTCAACGCGCCGATCAGCGCATTGCTTTCGACAAGTCCGCCGCGCCCCGTGTTGATCAGCATCGCGCCACGCTTCATCTTTGCGAGCGCGGGCCCGTCGATCAGATGGTACGTGCCCGGCACCAGCGGACAATGCAGGCTGACAACGTCGCTTTCAGCGAGCAGGGTGTCGAGCGGCACGTAGCGCGCGCCGAGCGCGAGCAGATCCTCGGCCGGCGCACCGGGGTCATGAGCGAGCACCTGCATGCCGAAGCCCGCCATGATGCGTCCGAACACGCGGCCAATCATGCCGGTGCCGATCACCCCCACGGTCTTGCCATGCAGGTCGAAGCCGAGCAGCCCATGCAGCGAGAAATCGCCTTCACGGGTGCGCGCGACCGCGCGCGGCAAGCGCCGGTTCAGCGCCAGAATCAGACCGACCGCATGTTCAGCGACCGCGTGCGGCGAGTAGGCCGGCACCCGCGCAACCGTTATGCCGAGACGTTCAGCCGCGGCCAGGTCGACGTGATTGAAGCCCGCCGAGCGTAGCGCAATCATGCGCGTGCCGCCGGCGTGGAGACGTTCCAGTACGGCAGCGTCGACGTTGTCGTTGACGAACGGGCAGACTACTTCATAGCCCTGCGCGAGGATCGCGGTCTCGACATCGAGGTGCGATTCCTGGAAGTGCAGTTCATAGCGATGCGTACCGTTGGCCTCGCCGAACGTGTCGCTGTCGTATTGGCGGCTGCTGAACAGGATCATGCGCATGAGTGGCTCCGAAGGATAAGTGCCGGCGCGGCGAATGCCAATTCACGACGCGGCATGCAGGCAAGTCAGTATATCGGCACTTAATGGCAGTGACCTCCGCTTACGATGCACAGTTCGAAATCCATTCAGATCTTTACTAAAGATCATCTTTTGCGAAGCGAAAACGGTCGCAATTGAAAATCATATTGACAGCGATGCCGAACTACAATATTTATTAAAAAAGAAGTCCCAAAAAAGCATGTTCAATCATGCCACGAGAGAACCGGCCGCCAGCAGAGCATGCCCTTTTCAAGGCGTCGGGCAAACTTCGCGAGGAAAGTGTGACTGTCGAACTTGCTGAAAAGTATTTCACTATCGCTATCGTCGCTGCATTGCGGCATACCTTCTTTGGCGCCGAGAGCGTCATGTCATTGCCATAAACTTTCCATTCGATGGAATGCGGTCATGCTGGATGAGTAATTTCTGAGTCGGGGTGACTCGGATCGAATTCATTTCAAATTCCAGAAAGATTTCTTCATCTTTCTGCTAATAAACCGTAAATCGGCGAGCCAACATGATCGGTGAATTGCTGAGGTCTCAACCGGAGATCGCGCTGTTCGCAAGCCTTGCAATCGGATATTTCATTGGTTCGTTTCGCGTGGGGCCAATTCAGCTGGGTGGCGTCTGCGGCACGTTGATCGTCGCCTTGCTGCTGGGGCAGACGGGCGCGCGGCTGGCCCCCGATCTGAAGAACATCGCCTTTGCGCTGTTCATCTTTGCGCTGGGATTCACCGGCGGACCGCAGTTCTTTGCCAACATTGGCCGGGGCTGGCGCTATGGCTTGCTGTCAGTGGTCGAGATCGTCTCGGTGCTGGTGCTGATCATGATCGCGGTCCTCGTGATGCGGCTCGACGCCGGTACGGCGGCCGGATTGCTGGCAGGTGCCGCGACGGAGTCGGCCGTGATCGGCACGGCTTCGGAGGCGATCGCCAAGCTCGGCTTCAGCGATGCTGAGACGCTGCGCCTGCAGGCCAACATCGTGACCGCGTACAGCGTGAGCTACCTGTTCGGCCTGATCACCATCGTCCTGTTCACGAGTCAGTTTGCGCCCCTGCTGCTGCGCATCAATCTGCGCGAAGAAGCCGAGCGCGTGTGGCACAAGCTCGGCGGCGACGGCGCCTTCGGCGAGGGGCAGCAGGCCGCGGCCCCGGCGCTCGTGGGCCGCGCGTTCCGGGTCGGCACGGCGGCCGGCGCAACGATCCAGGCGCTCGAACAGAAGCACGGCTTCAACCTGACCATCGAGCAGGTTCGGCGCAACGGTGCGGACGTGCCGGTCGAGCCGCAACTGACCTTGGCCACCGGCGACCTGATTCTCGTGGGCGGGCGGCGCGAAGCGATGGTGGCCGCCGCTGCCAGCCTCGGCGAAGAAGTGGCGGATGCCGGCTTCGGCCAGATCATTGCGGAGAAGCTCGACATCGTGCTGACGCGCAGCGACGCGCACGGTCTGACGGTCGCGCAGTTGCGTGAACGGGCAAAACCGGAGGACGGGCGCGGCATCTACATCGCGGCCGTCACGCGGCTTGAAACCACGGTGCCCGCGCTACCCGGCACCGAGCTCAATCGCGGCGATGTGCTGACGCTGGTGGGCGCGAAAGCCGACGTCGAGCGTGGCGCGCGGAATCTGGGCTACGTGCTCACCCCAACCCAGAAAACCGACTTCGTCTATCTCGGCCTGGGCGTGTTGCTTGGCATGGCGATTGGCCATCTCGGCGGCCGCATCGGCGGTGTGTCGATCGCGCTTGGTACGGGCGGCGGCTGCCTGCTCTCAGGATTGCTATTCGGCTGGATCCGTTCGCGCCATCCGTTAGTCGGCTCGCTGCCTTCGGCCGCCGCGCAAATTCTTAAGGACTTCGGTCTTGCCACTTTCATTGCCGCCGTCGGTCTTTCGGCGGGGCCCGATGCCATCAAGCTGGTGCGCGAATACGGCCTGGCGTTGCCCGTCGCCGGCATCCTGATGGTGCTCGTGCCCGGTCTGTTGTCGCTCTGGATCGGCCGCGCCTTTCTGAAGCTCGAAGCGCCCATGCTGCTCGGCGCCATCGCCGGTCAGCAATGCAGCACGCCGGCGATCAGCGCGCTGGTCGGCGTAACCGGCAATTCGACACCCGTGATCGGCTACACGATCACCTATGCACTCTCGAATATTCTGCTGCCGTTGATGGGGCCGGTCGTGGTCGGCCTTGCCGGGAAATTCGGCTAGGCGGGGCAGATGGACTGCGCGCAGCGTGGCGCGCAGTCGACCGCATGCGGATGCCGTGAGGTTCGTATGCACATGCAGTACCCAGTACTCAGTACCGCAAACTATCCAGCGAGGGCATGATGGACTGGCTACATCACATTTTTCAGAAATCACCCGAGATTGCGCTGTTTCTGTCACTTGCAGCCGGCTATTTCATCGGGCAAATCAACTTCGGCAAATTCCAGTTAGGCGGCGTAGGCGGTTCATTGCTCGCTGCAGTTCTGATCAGTCAGGCGGGCGTGACGATCGACAACGGCGTGAAATCGGTGATGTTCGCCGTGTTCATTTACGCGGTCGGCTACGACTCCGGGCCGGGCTTCTTCAACTCGCTGAACCGCAAGACGCTGCGTGAGATCGCGATGGCGATCTTTCTCGCCGTCACCGCACTGATCACCGTGGTGATCTGCGCGAAGCTGTTCCATCTGAACAAGGGTCTCGCAGCCGGACTCGCGGGCGGCGCGCTGACGCAGTCGGCGATTATCGGCACGGCCGGCGACGCCATCGCGCGTCTCGGTCTGCCCGCCGATCAGGTCAAGTCGCTGCAGTCCGACGTGGCGATTGCCTATGCGGTGACCTACGTGTTCGGCTCGCTCGGCGCCATCATTGTCTGCGTGAACATCCTGCCTAAGTTCATGGGGCAGAGTCTGCGCGACGCCTCGATCGAAGCCGAGCGCGAACTGTCTGCGGGCTCGTCCTCACTCGGCGCGGGGCAAATTCGTGCGTTGCCCGAACTGGTAGGGCGCGCGTACAAGATCGATGTCAGCGCCGGGAAAACGGTCAAGGCCGTCGAGACCCTGCATCAGGACATGTTGACGATCGAGCGGATCAAGCGTGACGGTAAGAACCTCGAGCCGACGCCCGATCTGACCTTGCAACTCAACGACGAAGTGCTGGTGGTGGGCCGCCGGGAGGCGGTGGTCGCATTCGGCGCGAACGGCAACGAGATCGCCAGCGTCGACGACATTGGCGTCGTGATGCAGACACGCGATGGCGTGTTCACACGCAAGGGCATGAACCACACGACGATCGCCGCTGCACGCGAAGTCGTGGATCGCGACTTACGCCACGGCGTCTATATCCAGAGCGCTTCGCGTGCCGGCCAGCCGCTGCCGATCCTGCCCGAAACCAAGCTCGAGCACGGCGACGTGATCACCTTCTACGGTTCACCTAAAGATACCAAGCGCGCCGTCGATGCAGCCGGCTACGAGCTGCCGTACAGCAACAAGACCGACTTCATCTATATGGGTGTTGGCATCGTGCTGGGTCTGCTGATCGGTCTGATCGTGATCGACGTGGGCGGCGTTCCGCTCACGCTCGGTTCCGGCGGCGGCTGTCTGCTGGCCGGCCTGCTGTTCGGCTGGATGCGCGGCAAGCATCCGATGTACGGCGCGATGCCCTCCGCGGCTTCGCAGTTGCTGAAGGACTTCGGCCTCGCGGCGTTCGTCGCGGTGGTCGGTTTGAATTCCGGCCTGCAGGCCGTGGTGACCGTCAAGCAGAGCGGTATGACGATCTTCCTGCTCGGTGTGGTTGTCACGGTGCTGCCGCTGATACTGACGATGCTGTTCGGGCGTTACGTGCTGCGCTACAACAACGCGGCTATCCTCGCCGGCGCGCTGACAGGTTCACGCAGTGCCAACCCGGCATTCGGCGGTGTGCTCGACAAGGCGGAAAGCGCCGTGCCGACCGTGCCGTTTGCGATCACCTATGCAATTGCGAACGTCGCATTGACCTTGCTCGGACCGCTCGTGGTTGGGCTGGTTTAGCCCGGTTTAGTGTACGCATCTATCGATCTCTCTTACGTCGGCGGCAACTGAACGATTACTCGCGGCGCCGGCGTCATTCACTTGCACATTGGAGAACGCATCATGGCAAAAGAGAAAAGCGGCAAGAAACAAGGCGACATGGCTCAAGCCGGCTTTGCGGCGCTCAGCCCGTTCGAACTCAAGGACGAACTGATCAAGGCCGCGGGCGGCGGCGCAGTGGAGCGTGCCGCCAACGCGTCGATGCTCAATGCCGGCCGCGGCAATCCGAACTTCCTCGCGACGATTCCGCGCCACGGCTTCTGGCAGCTTGGCCTGTTTGCGATGCGCGAGTCGGAGCGTTCGTTTGCGTTCATGCCGGAAGGCGTTGGCGGTTTTCCACGACGCGAAGGGTTGACGGAGCGCTTCGATCTGTTCCTGCGTGAAAACAAAGGCGTGCCTGGCATCGACTTTCTGCGCGGCGCGGTGTCGTACGTGCGCGATCAGCTCGGGCTCTCCGCGGGCGACTTCCTCTATGAAATGTGCGAGGGTATTCTCGCGTCGAACTATCCGGTGCCGGACCGGATGCTCAAGCTATCCGAACAGATTGTCGGGCAGTATTTGCGCAAGGAGATGATCGGCAACCATCCGTTCGTCGGCGAGTTCGACGTGTTCGCGGTGGAAGGCGGCACGGCGGCGATGACGTACATCTTCAACACCATGCGCGAGAATCACCTGATCAAGCCGGGCGATACGATTGCGCTGGGCTTGCCGATTTTCACGCCGTACATCGAGATTCCGCGCCTGAACGACTATCAGCTGAACGTCGTCAATCTCGAAGCCACGGTTGAAAGCGGCTGGCAGTATTCGAAGAAGGAACTCGACAAGCTGCGCGATCCGAAGGTGAAGGCGTTCTTCCTCGTGAACCCGAGCAACCCGCCTTCGGTGAAGATCGACGACGAGAGCCTTCAATACATCGCGGACATCGTCAAGGAACGTCCCGATCTGATTCTGTTGACCGACGACGTGTACGGCACCTTCGCCGACGACTTCGTCTCGCTGTTCGCGCTCGCGCCGAAGAACACGATCCTCGTGTACTCGTACTCGAAATATTTCGGCGCGACGGGCTGGCGTCTCGGCGTGATCGCGACGCATCGCGACAACGTGCTCGACAAGCTGATCGCCGAGTTGCCGAAGGACGCGAAGAAGCAGTTGCACGAGCGTTATGAATCGATCACGACCGAACCGGACAAGCTCAAGTTCATCGATCGGCTGGTCGCCGACAGCCGCACTGTTGCGCTGAATCACACGGCGGGTTTGTCGACGCCGCAGCAGGTGCAGATGGTGCTGTTCTCGCTGTTTTCGCTGATGGACACGCCCGACGCGTACAAGAACGCGTTGAAGCGCCTGATCCGCAAGCGCAAGCAGGCGCTGTACGAAGAGGTCGGCATCTCGTTCGAAGACGACGATCCGAACCAGGTCGACTACTACACGATTCTCGACATCGAGTTCCTCGGCGAGCGTATGTTCGGGCGCGAGTTCGTCGAGTGGCTTCTGAAGAACACCGAGCCTTCGGAATTGCTGTTCCGCCTCGCGCGCGAAGCGCGCGTCGTGTTGCTGCCGGGACGCGGTTTCGGTACGCAGCATCCGTCGGGACGGGTGTCGCTGGCTAATCTGAACGAGTCGGACTATCGGCAGATTGGCCGCGCGATGCGCAAGCTGATCGAGGAGTATGTCGAGCGATATAACGCGGCCACTGGCAAGAAGCTCGATAAGTCCAAGGTGAAGTGAACGTGAATTGAGGCTTTAATTCACGGTTGATTCGTGCCTGGCCGCGCTCGAACTCGGCTTCGAGCGCGGTGTGGCATGGACAAAAAACTTGCGCAATTGCGCGGATCAGTGAATGATCGGACAAGCGGCCCCGCCAGTGTCATTGCTGGCGGGGCCGCTTGTCCCTTGCACTTTGACATTCACGTACCGATCATGCCGACTTCCCCCACCTCTGCCGCACCGGTTTCCTATGCTGTGCCTTGTCCGGTTGTCGAATCGCTCGACGCCATTCTTCCCGAAGAGCCGTTGCTGATGATGGGCGCCGGTCCCGTGCCGATTCCCGCGGCGGTGGCCAAGGCCAATACGGTGGTGATCAATCACCTGGGCAGCACAATGGTGAAGGTGATCGGCCAGGTGAAGACCATGGCGCGCTACGTGTTCCAGACGAATTCGAAGTGGGTGCTGGGCGTAGCCGGGCCGGGTTCTGCCGCGATGGAAATGGCGATCTCCAACCTTGCGTGGGAAGGCACGAAAGTGCTGAGCATCAAGAACGGCTTTTTCAGCGAACGGATGGCGGAGATGGGTCGACGCGTCGGCGCGGAGGTCGCGATACTCGACGTCGAAGACGGTACCGTGGCGAGCCTCGAAACGGTGGCTGAGGCGATCCGCCGCGAGCGTCCCGAGATCGTGACGATCGTGCAGGGCGAAACGTCCAACACCGTGTGGAACCATCAATTGAAGGAGATTGCGGCGCTCGCGAAAGCGGCCGGTGCGCTGGTCATCGTCGACGCGGTGTGTACGTTGAGCACGATGCCCCTGGAGATGGACGCGTGGGGTATTGATGCGGTCATTACGGGCGGGCAGAAGGGCTTGTCGTCGATCCCGGGGGTTTCGCTGATCGCGTTTTCGGATGAGGCATGGGCGCGGGTGAAGGGGCGCACGGCGCCGAATGCGCATTGGTGTCTTGACGCTTCGCTTGCGGAGAATTTCTGGCACAACGCGGGGTATCACTATACGGCGCCCGTGTCGGGCGTGTTGGCTTTACACGAGGCGTTGCGGCTTGTGTGCGCGGAGACGCTTGAGAAGCGGTTTGCGCGGCATTTGAAGTGTTCTGTGGCGCTGCAGGCGGGGATTACTGCGTTGGGTTTGCAGTTGTATGCGCCGGCGCCTTGTCGGTTGAATTCGGTTGTTGGCATTGTTGTGCCTGAGCGATTGAGTCCTGCTGATATTTGCGGTCATATCTCGCGGCATCATCAGGTGGAAATCTCGGGGTCGTTTGGTTTGCCGATTGTGCGGATTGGGCAGATGGGCGAGCAGTGCCGGGAACATAATCTGTTCAGGACTTTGCATGCGCTTGGGAGGACTATGGTTGATCTTGGGGTTAAGGTTGAGTTGCCGGCTGGGGTGGCGGCGTTGGAGCGCGGGTTGTCCGAAGGGAAATGAGGGTTTTTTGCCTGCGGGGCGCTTGTTGTCAGTGTTCTTAGCGCTTTGGCCTTTCCTTGTTGTGTCAGTGGTTTATTAGCGTTCCCCCTGTGCGGGGGGCACCTACTTTTCTTTGCCGCCGCAAAGAAAAGTAGGCAAAAGAAAGCGGCTAGAAGCCCCTGCTAAGTGGGCACCGTGGTCTGCCTGGGGTAGTGGTGCGACTGGAATCCGTGTTCTCGCACATTCGGCGTTAGTGACAAAGGAGTCATCAGCTCCCACTCCGCACTACGTGCGTCGCGGACGGGTCTGCACGGGAAACCGCCGGCTTCGGTTTTGGTTTGTGGGGGCCGTTGGCTCCGCCTCGGCGAGGCGCTCTGCACTCACCTGGGAACCCTAACTTCAAATGATATGCCCGTGCCCCGCTATCACGGTCGCGGCTACGCGGTGCAAGGTCGAGCCGCGATCCGGTGGCGAGGGGTGGGAGTCAAAACGTAGCGGATGGTTTTATGAACGGCTCTTCGGCGCGCGCAGCGCCGCCGGAAGTATGACGCCCTTGTCACAAGCTTATGCACGGGCACGAACACAGATTCCAGATGCACCACTACCGTGAGCGAGCTGCGGGACCCGCTTAGCAGGGGCTTCTAGCCGCTTTCTTTGCTTATCTTTCTTTGCGGCGGCAAAGAAAGTAAGTGCCGCCCCGCACAGGGGCAACACTAATAGACCACTAACAAAACAAGGAAAGGCCAAAGCGCTAAGAACACTGACAACAAGCGCCGCGAAGGCAAAAAAATCAAGTAGCCGCGGGCGCATTCGGCGCCCGAGAGTTCCGCAAATACATCATCGTCGACAGCACGACTGCCAATGCGGAAGCAACCGCCGCAAACAAAAACACCTGCGCATAACCAAACTCCCCAGCGATATACCCGGCCAACGGCCCCGTAATCCCCAGAGAAAGATCAAGAAACACAGAATAAGCCGACAAAGCCGCCCCCCGGCTAGCGGGCGGCACAAGCCCGACCGCCTCAACACCAAGAGCAGGAAACACCAAAGCAAACCCAAACCCGGTCAACGCCGCCCCCGCGAGGGCAATATGCGGCTCAGGCGCCAACCACAACATCAACAACCCGGCACATTCAAACGAAAACGAAGCAATCGCGACCCGGAACCCACCGTAAGCCTTGATCGTATTAGCGAACAACAACCGCGCACCGATAAACAGCGTGCCAAAAACAGTCAGCGACAAAGCCGCATTGGGCCAATGCCGCGCGGCATAAAACAGCGTGATAAACGTCGCAATCGACCCAAAGCCGGCCGAGCCCAGCGCCAACCCGATCCCATGCGGCAGCACCCGCGTGAACACGCTCCGATACGACATCCGCTCACCATGCACGATCGGCACCGGCGCGATAGGCCGCGCCAGATAAAACCCGAGCGCCGCCAGCAAAATCACCAGAACACCCAACGCGGCAAACCCGATCGTGTGCGCAATCGCGACGCCAAGCGGCGCGCCAATCGCGAGCGCGCCGTATGTCGCGATACCGTTCCACGAAATCACCCGCGCATTGTTGCTCGTACCCACCCGGCCGATGCCCCACAAAATCGCGCCAGTACCGCACAGGCTTTCGCCGAAGCCGAGTACGAGACGGCTACACACCAGCAGCCCCAGGCTCACCACCGGCCAGCGCCCGCACAACACGGCCAGCAGCAACAAGATCCCGCTCGCGCCGCAACCCATCAGGCCGATTGTGACCGTCCGCTTCGGCCCTAACGTGTCGGCCGAACGGCCGGCGAGCGGCCGCGATGCCAGCGTGGCCAGGTACTGAACACTGATCGCCGCGCCAGCCAGAATCGCGCTGTAACCCAGGTCGTCGTGGACGTAGCCCGGCAGCACCGCGAGCGGAATTCCGATCGTCAGGTAGCAAAGAAACGTGAAAAAGACGACCGGAATGATCTGCATGGTCGTCGCAAATTCGCTGCGCGGTGTCGCTGAGTCGGTGGACATGGGGAAAACGAGACTTGAAAACGGCGGGAAGGCGTGATTTTCCCATGGAACCGATTCCCTTGCAGGGGTTGCTTAATAATTTCGGCGGTTAAATAACGGTGCCGGATCGATATAGTGGTCAGTTTTCACCCTGCACGAGTGGTCTTTCGATGCCAACTGGATGAATGGACTTTAGCTGTGGATGGCCAAAAAACTATAATTACGCAAAAAATATGGCAAAACAGCCAATTCAACATAAGCCAACCGATCCTCAAACCCATCTCTATATCGTTTCGCGAATATATCCCGCATGCGATCCCCGCTATGGGTTGTATTTATTGATGGTGATAGTTTTCGAACCATCATCGCAGCACGTCCCAACGGACACAGAACATTGAGAGTAACGAGACATGACTGAGCCGATTCGCTTCTACCACCGCAACGCGATCCGTGAGATCAAGGATGCGCCCGTCACCCGCACCGTCCTGCAGTATCTGCGCGAAGACGTGCATTGCACCGGCACCAAGGAAGGCTGCGCCGAAGGCGACTGCGGCGCATGCACGGTCGTGATCGGCGAGCGTAACGAGGCGGGCGGCGTCGACTTCAAGGCGGTCAACGCCTGCATCCAGTTCGTGCCGACGCTGGACGGCAAAGCGCTCTTCACCGTCGAGGACCTGCGTCAGCCGGACGGCTCGCTGCATCCGGTGCAGGAAGCGATGGTCGAGTGCCACGGTTCGCAATGCGGCTTCTGCACGCCTGGTTTCGTGATGTCAATGTGGTCGCTGTACGAAAAGCACGGTCACGAACATAGCTGCGCAAATAAATCCGTGCCGTCGCGTGACGAGATCAGCAATGCGCTGACCGGCAATCTGTGCCGCTGCACCGGCTATCGTCCGATCGTCGATGCGGCCGTGCGCATGTTCGAAGCGCCCGCGCCGAAAGCACCGGTCAATATCGAAGCGCTGTCGAACGCACTCGCCACGCTCGAGCGCAAGGACACCTTTCATTACCAGCACGCCGGCCAGCAGTTCGACGCGCCGCGCACGGTCGCGGCGCTCGCGAAGATCAAGGAAGCCGAACCGGCCGCGCGTATTCTCGCCGGCAGCACGGACATCGGTCTGTGGGTCACCAAGATGATGCGCGAGCTCGGCAACATCTTGTATGTCGGGCAGATCGCCGAATTGCAGAAGCTCGAAACCAACGACGACTGGATCGAGATCGGCGCGGGCGTGAGCGTCGAAAAGGCTTACACGGAGATCGCCAAGCAATATCCAGAACTCACCGAAATGTGGCAACGCTTCGCGTCGCTGCCGATCCGCAATGCCGGCACGCTCGGCGGCAATATCGCCAACGGCTCGCCGATCGGCGATTCGATGCCGGGCCTGATCGCGCTCGGCGCGCGCGTGATCGTGCGCGGCGGCGAGATCGAACGCGAAATGCCGCTCGAGGATCTGTACCTCGCGTATCAGAAGAAGGATATGGCGGAGCATGAGTTCGTCGTCGGCCTCAAGGTGCCGACCCGTACCGGCGTGCGCAAGAACCTGCAGTTCCGCACCTACAAACTGTCGAAGCGTTTCGACTCGGACATCTCGGCCGTGTGCGCCGCGTTTTCCTTCATCGCCGACGGCAACGTGATCCGCGAGCCGCGCATTGCGTTCGGCGGCATGGCCGCCACCTCGAAGCGCGCGACGCACGCCGAAGCCGTGCTGCGCGATGCCGAATGGCACGAAGCTACCGCACAGGCCGCGATGCTCGCGCTCGGCAACGACTACGCGCCGCTTAGCGACATGCGCGCGACCAGCAACTACCGCCTCGAAGCGGCTAAGAACACCTTGTACCGCTTCTGGCTCGAAACGCGTCCGAACAATCCGCTGCCCAAGAGCGCGCTGGATGTTCGTGCAGTCGCCGCTGCCTGCGCCCCAGTCGGCGCTTAAGAAGCCAAAGGATACGGAGAACACCACAATGAATCAGCAAGCCGAACCGTTCCTGAAAGACCTCAAGGAGCTCGACGACTTTACCCAGGTCCACGTCTCGCGCCCGCACGAGTCCGCGCATCTGCACGTGAGTGGCCGCGCCACCTACACCGACGACATCCCGACGCTCGCCGGCACGCTGCACGCCGCGCTCGGCCTGTCGCCGAAAGCGCACGCGAAGATCGTCTCGATGGCGCTCGACAAAGTGCGCGCCACGCCCGGCGTGGTCGCGATCTTCACCGCGGGCGATATCCCCGGCGTCAACGACGTGGGTCCGATCATCCACGGCGACGATCCGATTCTCGCCGACGGTGTCGTGCAATACGTCGGCCAGCCGATGTTCATCGTGGTCGCGACCTCGCATGACATCGCGCGCCTCGCTGCGCGCCGCGCCGAAATCGTCTACGAAGAACTGCCGGCCATCCTCACCGCGCAACAGGCCCGCGCCGCGAACCAGCACGTCTTGCCGCCGATGAAACTCGCGCGCGGCGAAGCCGATACGAAGATCGCCCGCGCGGCGCGTCGCGAAGCCGGCGAAATGCTGCTCGGCGGCCAGGAGCAGTTCTATCTGGAAGGCCAGATTTCGTACGCGGTACCGAAAGACGACGACGGCATGCACGTCTACTGTTCGACGCAGCACCCGACCGAAATGCAGCACATGGTCGCGCACGCCTTGGGCGTGGCGTCGCACAACGTGCTGATCGAATGCCGCCGCATGGGCGGCGGTTTCGGCGGCAAGGAATCGCAATCGGGTCTGTTCGCGTGCTGCGCGGCGCTGGCTGCATGGAAGCTGCTGTGCCCGGTCAAGCTGCGTCCGGACCGCGACGACGACATGATGGTCACGGGCAAGCGCCACGATTTCCATTACACGTACGAAGTGGGCTACGACGACAAGGGCGTGATCGACGGCGTGACGGTCGACATGACCTCGCGTTGCGGCTTCTCCGCCGACCTGTCCGGTCCGGTGATGACGCGCGCGCTGTGCCACTTCGACAACGCGTACTGGTTGTCCGACGTCACGATCGACGGCTTCTGCGGCAAGACCAACACGCAATCGAACACCGCGTTCCGGGGCTTCGGCGGTCCGCAAGGCGCGTTCGCGATCGAGTACATCATGGACAACGTCGCGCGTTCGGTGGGCGAAGATTCGCTCGACGTGCGCCGCCGCAATCTGTACGGCAAGACCGAGCGCAACCAGACGCCGTATGGTCAGGTGGTCGAAGACAACGTGATTCACGAACTGATCGACGAACTCGAAGCGACCAGCGAATACCGCGCGCGCCGTGCAGCGATCAACGAGTTCAACGCGAACAACGAAGTGCTGAAGAAGGGCCTGGCGCTCACGCCGGTCAAGTTCGGCATCGCGTTCAACGTGACCCACTTTAACCAGGCCGGCGCGCTGGTGCACATCTACACCGATGGTTCGGTGCTGGTGAACCACGGCGGCACCGAAATGGGCCAGGGTTTGAACACCAAGGTCGCCCAGGTCGTGGCGCATGAATTGGGCATCGGCTTTAACCGCATCCGCGTCACGGCGACCGATACGAGCAAGATTGCCAATACGTCGGCGACCGCTGCATCGACCGGTTCGGACCTGAACGGCAAGGCTGCGCAAGACGCCGCGCGTCAGTTGCGCGAACGTCTGTCGGCCTTCGCTGCCGAGCGTTTCGGCGCGGGGCAGGTGGCCGCTTCGGAAGTGCGTTTCGTGCACGACCGCGTAGTGGTCGGCGAGATGATCGTGCCGTTCGAAGAAGTGATCGCGAAGGCCTACATCGCGCGTGTCCAGCTCTGGTCGGACGGCTTCTACGCAACGCCGAAACTCTACTGGGATCAATCGAAGCTGCAAGGCCGACCGTTTTACTACTACTCGTACGGCGCAGCCGTGTCGGAAGTGGTGATCGACACGCTGACCGGCGAAATGCGCGTGCTGCGCGCGGACGCTTTGCATGACGTGGGCGCATCGCTGAACCCGGCGCTCGACGTCGGTCAGGTCGAAGGCGCGTTCATCCAGGGCATGGGTTGGCTCACGACCGAAGAACTGTGGTGGAACGCGGGCGGCAAGCTGATGACGCACGCGCCGTCGACCTACAAGATTCCGACCGTCAACGATACGCCGCCCGATTTCCGTGTGCGTCTGTTCAAGAACCGCAATGCGGAGGACAGCATCCACCGTTCGAAGGCGACCGGCGAGCCGCCGCTGCTGCTGCCGTTCTCGGTGTTCTTTGCCGTGCGCGATGCGGTGTCGGCCGTGGGTGACCACAAGGTCAATCCGCCGCTGAATGCGCCCGCGACCAGCGAGGAAATCTTGAAGGCAGTCGGCGCAGTGCGGGCGGCAACCGCGGCGGCGCGGCAGTAAAGCGCAACTGGCTAGCTAAGGACAATCGTGCAAATATCGAAACTCACTGGAATGATCGCCATGAACGACTTCTCTTCCGTTCAGATCGGCCGGCGCAGCGCCGTGCAAGCGCCGCGTCCGGCGCCGATGCACATCGTGCTGTTCGGCGCGGGGCACGTCGGCCATGCGCTCGTCACGCTGCTGGGCAGCTTGCCGTGCGTCGTCCAGTGGGTCGATGAGCGCGACGAACTGTTCCCCGACGAAACCCCGGCCAACGTGCAGATCGAAGCGACCGACACGCCCGAAGCGATCGTCGACACTGCGCCGCCCGGCGCGTATTTCCTCGTGATGACCCATAACCACGCGCTCGACTTTTCGCTCGCCGCGCGCATCATGCGGCGGCGCGATTTCACCTACTTCGGCATGATCGGATCGAAGACAAAGCGCGTGAAATTCGAGCGTCGTTTGCTGGATCGAGGCGTGGATCTGGATCGGCTGGTGGAGATGACGTGCCCGATCGGCGTGACCGGCATTGTGGATAAAGCGCCTTCGGCAATCGCGGTCGCGGTGTGTGCCGAGTTGCTGCAGATCCGTTCACGTCAAGCCGCGGCTCAGGCGGCAATGCAGAAGCTTTGCGCGAGCGTCTAGGCGGAGAGAGCCTTCAAACGCAACATCGAGCCGTCAAGCACCACACCACAACGTCAGCCCTCCGCGGCTGACGTTTCTTTTTTCGCCGGCCGTTTCGCGCGCCGCACCTTCTGCGCGATCAATTCATCCGACACTTGCGACATCAGCGTACGCAGCCAGCCGACATCGCTCGGCCGATCCGGCTGCGGATGCCACAACTGATAGCACTTGATGCGCGGAAACGGAATCGGCACTTCGACTACGGCGAGCGGCAGGATGCTCGCATAGTGCATCGCGAAACGGCGCGTGGTCGTGAAGATCAGATCCGATTGCAGCAGCGTTTGCGGCACGAGGCCGAAGTAGGGCAGCGTGGTGACGATGCGCCGCTCGGCGCGGGCTCTCGCGAACCCGATGTCGACGGCGCCGCCGCTGGCGCCGCTATAAGGCGTTGGCGCGAGATGCGGTGCGGCGAGATACGCTTCGCGCGTCATCGGCGTGCGGGCGAGCGGATGATCGGCGCGCATCAGGCATACCACCGTATCGGAGAACAGGTCACTGCGCTCGAAACGCGGATCGGGCTTCGGCCAGTTGCCGATCACCAGATCGAGTTCACCGGCATCGAGCGCGGCCGAATGGTCGAGCATCGGGCTCAACGAATCGATCTCCAGACGCGCATGCGGCGCCGCTTCGCGAAACTGCGCGATCACGGTGGGCATGAAGAAGTCGTTCAGATAATCCGGCGCCGCCACGCGGAAGGTCCGGCGCGAGCGGCCGGCATCGAAGTCGCCGTGCGGCGTCGCAACGAAATCGACTTCGCGCAGCACGCGTTGCGCCGAGGCCAGCAAGGATTCGCCGTATTCGGTCGGCACCATGCCCGATTTGCCGCGCACGAGGATCGGGTCGTTCAGCGTTTCGCGCAGTTTGCGCAGCGCGGTACTGATAGCCGGCTGGGTCTGATTCAGACGCAGCGCGGTTTGTGTGACGCTGCGCTCGACGATCAGCGTGCGCAGCACGCGCACGAGCCAGATATCGAGGGAAGCGGCGGAATCGTCCATGGTTTAGGCGAGGCGATGCAAGCAGGTCGGGTCCGGATGAAGCGTCGTACGGAGCCGCCCGCGAGCCAGATCGCGAGAGCGGGGCGCAAAGGTTATAACCTTAGGCCCGTTTGCGGTGTGGCGGCATAGCAGGCGCGGTATGGCCGGCATCAGGACGGCCTTTTTGACGCCATTGCGTCCGAAAAGACCGGCGCAAGCACAGGCACGGCGCGCCTGTTTGCACGAATATTACGTCTTGCTTTCGTTCTAATCGTCGGCAAGGCCGGAAGGCAGCGAACTGATCCGCTTCACTTCCTTCGAGTCGAGCCAGTTCGGCGTGCGTGCGCAATACAGCACCATGGGCAACGCGTCTTCGCCCCAGAACAATTGATCGTTCAGACGGAAGGTCGGCACGCCGTAGACGCCCAGACCGATTGCATCCGTAGTGTTGCGCTGCAACTGCGCCTTCACTTCTTCGTCCTCGATCAGTTCCGGGCCGTCCGGCATGCCGACACGCTCGCACAGTTCGGCGAATGCGCCGTTGCTCGACGGATCGCGGCCTTCCCGCCAGATAAAACGGAAGATCTCGCGTACGAAGCTGATGTCGCCCTTCGCCGCGGTGGCGAGCAGGAGCGGCTTCATCGAGTCGAACGGATGGGCCGGCGGCATCTTGAACGGAATGCCGAGCTGGTCCGCGCGAAACAGCGCGTGGCGGTACAGGAAGGTGCGTTTGGCGGGCACGCTATAAGCGGGCCGCTGGCCCCAGTGGCGATACAGCTCGTTCAGCACGACCGGCGTGAACGCGAAGTCGAAACCCGGCCACTTGTCGTGTTGCTCGAGCAACAGGTAGGTGAACGGCGAGACAAAATCGTAAAACCACTGCGGTTGCCTGGCGTCGATGCCTACGGTCATAAGTGTCTCCCGGATTGCCCTTTCCGAACGGTGTCGTCTGCTGGACCGTCGGAATTGTAATGATCTTACGCGGTGCAGCCGCCGCTTGCACCCGTCAATATGGATTTGGACCGGGGATGGCCGACACGGCGAGCGCCAAACTCGACCCCGTGAGTCGGTACGGGTCTCTAGGCGTGGCGGCCGGCCGAAGGCTCGTCGGCCTCGTCGGCTCCCCGCGCTTCAGGTGATTCCGTTGCGGCATCGGCTTCTGATGCGTGCGCCGAAGCAGGTGGCTGCGGCTCGTCGTCCGAGTCTTCCGCCGCGTCGCGCTGAGCCTCGCGGCTATGCGTGAGCCGCTCGCGCACGAAGCCGATATGCTCGCGCAGCACGTAGAACTGATCCGCATAGGCGAGCGGCATTTTTAGCCCGTTCACCGATTCTTCGATCGCATCGAGCCGCTCGATCAGCGTGGCGCGTTCTTCGGCCGAGTACTCGCTGAGCGCACTGCGTTCGATCGCGATCAGCGCGCCATACCAGCGGTAAATGCGCGATTTCACCCGCCACGTGTACAGGGAGGGCACGACGCGCAGCGCCGGAATCAGCAGCACGATCAGCGGCACTACGACCACCAGCAACCGGTCCGCGAGACTTGCCAGCCAGAACGGCAAGATCCGGTAGAGGAAGCTCTTGCCTGACTTGTAGTAGCGGGCGGCGTCGTCGCTGATCGGGAAATCGTGGGCGAGCGGCGCGGGGAATTCGCCGGCGCGCTGCATGATGTTTGCCTTGCCGTGGACCTCGCGGGCCGCTTCGATCAGCAGATCGGAGAGCGCGGGATGCAGCGAATCGCGCGCCACCAGTTCGGCGGTCGGCGCCACCATATGAATCGGCGTGGACGGCAGATTCTTGCCGAGGTCGAACGCGCCCATCGGCATCTGGAGCTGCGTCAGATACGGAAAACGGCGGGTGTAGGCATCGGCCTGGGTGAAGTCGTAGAACTGCACGTTCGGCGTGCGATAGAGCTTGCCCATCACCGCCGGTTGCGCCGAATCGCCGGCCAGAAACGCCGCGTCGATTTTGCCGGCGACGAGTGCCTGGGCGGCGTCGTCGCCCGAGAGCGGCAGCAGCTTGGTCGGACCGCCCGGCACGATGCCGTTGGCTTTGAGCAGCGCCAGCGCCAGTTCGCGCGTGCCGCTGCCTTCGGCGCCGACCGCGAGGCGCAAGCCTTTGAATTCGGAGAGCCGCGAGATCGTCGGGCCGTGATAGAAGATCGCCAGCGGCACATAGGCCACGCTGCCGAGCGACATCAAGCCCTCGTTCGCTGCGCCGGGCGCGACCCCGTCCTGCACGAAGCCGACGTCGACGTTCGACTTCGGGTCGGAGAGCCGTTTGAGATTCTGCAGCGAGCCTTCCGAGGGCAAGACGTTCAGGGTGATACGGTTGCGCGCCAGGATCTCCTTGTATTTCTGGGCCGCATTCCAGAAGGTGCTGCCTTCGGGGCCGGCGCTGATCGTCAGTGTGCTGGGCGGGGCGGGCTGGATCAGGCGCACGGCGACCCAGATCGCCGCGATGGCAATCAGTACGAGCGGTCCGAACGAGACCGCCAGATCGCGCCAGGAGATCGCCACAAAACGGGCGACGAGACGGGGAGGGCGTTTGCGGCCGGTGGCTGGCTTCATCGGGTGACGTGACGGCTACGGTCGAAAGTGAACAGGATGGCGGCATTCCGCGGCGCGCGAACCGGGCGAAGCATTCGCGCCATGCCGGCCTGGCTGCCGTGCGGGACATACAAAAAACCGCACAAGCCGCGCGGCAGCGCGACGCGCCGATGGTACCTGAGATTAGCGCGGCGGCGCAGCGTCCAGCCGGCGCGGGCGCCGTCAAACCCGTAACAATTCGTGAACGGCGCATGACCGGCATATGAACGTCCCATGAACGACACATTGACCGGCCGGCCAGGCACGCCCGAACCAGAATATGAACAACGCATGAACGAAACACGCCCGATGCCCCCTGTAACAACCGGAACGCACCGCAACGTATGACTAAACCCTTTGCGCTTCTGGCGCGGCTAGATTAAATTGTGGATCGCTGCCGCGAACAGATGTTTGCACAGCGTGACCCGGCACGACAGACAAGAACCGGGCGCGCTGGCGGACTTCGCGGCTTGCCGGCTCCCCTACCGCATTGCATGCGTGGCATCGCATGCGACTAACGGCGGCCGGCCTCTCTCGCCTCTCGCACACCGTGTCGCAGCCATAGTCGGCCGTCGCTGAGCCGCGCGTTGACGCGTCTTAAGCATGGCCGCCGGTAGTCGTAACGAAGCCGCTTGTACATGCGGTCCAATGTGTAGCTAAGGAGAATAGAAACTATGAAATCGGTCGGTTTTCTGAAAACGCTGGGCTCGGTTGTGGCAATGGTGGTGGCGTGCAATGTGTACGCTCAGGCAAGCGATGCAACGGCTACGGGCACGACCGCAGCGCCGGCTGCAAGTGCCAAGGCCGGCAAGAAGGCCAATAGCCAGTTGGGTCGCAAGGTGCGCAGCGCGCTCGCCAAGGCGCAAGGCATCGACGTCTCGAACATCGCCGTGCGTGCTCGTGGCGGTGCAGTGACGCTGACGGGTTCGGTGCCTGACCAAGGCCAGATCGACGCTGCCGGTGAAGCGGCCAAGGGCGTCGCCGGTGTGACGTCGGTGTCGAACAAGCTGACCGTTGTGCAGCAGTAAGACGCTTGCAATGAGC
Source organism: Paraburkholderia sp. SEWSISQ10-3 4 (assembly GCF_030464785.1). NCBI lineage: Bacteria > Pseudomonadati > Pseudomonadota > Betaproteobacteria > Burkholderiales > Burkholderiaceae > Paraburkholderia > Paraburkholderia sp. SEWSISQ10-3 4. Next base: position 9,453 of record NZ_JALPRI010000024.1, on the reverse strand, counting down.
AGGCCGCGATAAGCGGCCTGCATAAGCGAGGGCTCCGGCGAATACCCGGAGCTTTTTTTTCGCTTTATTTTTCCTGGCGGTGATTTTTGAAGCGGTGATGATGAATCGGCCAGTACCGGACTGAACGTCGGCGCCGCAACAGCCCGTTTGTGCGCTGTGACACACTATCGACGCGGCGCGAAGCGTACTGTGATGCCAGTGGAACCGGAGTCAACGCCATGGAAACCACGCAATTGCGTTATACCGATCTGCCGATCAGCGATCGGGCGGCTTTCGAACTGGTATGCGCGCGGCATGGTTTTGCGCCGGCGCATTTCGACATCAGCGCCTGCCCGGACCCGGGCGATGCCGCACACGAGCGCCTTGTCACGGTTCGGCGCGGCGGCTGGGCGCAGTCATATCACGACCATCACGGCCAATGGGTCAGGCAGTTCGAGACCGACCTGACCTGCCGGTTTTTCAAATAGCGCGGCTGCTTTACGACAGCACGAGGCGCACGCCGACCAGCGTGAGCGTGGCGGCGAGCACGTTGCGCAGTAGCGCGTCCGGTGCACGCGACGACAGATAACTGCCGATCGCGATGCCCGGCAATGATCCCACCAGCAGCGACAGCAGCATCGACCAGTCGACCGAACCCAGCAGCCAATGACCGGCGCCCGCCAGCAGCGTGAGCGGCACCGCGTGCGCGATATCGGAGCCGACGATGCGTGTGGTCGGCAGCAACGGATACAGCAGCAGCAACACCGTCACGCCGATCGCGCCCGCACCCACCGACGTCAGCGACACCAGCACACCCAGCACCGCGCCGGTCAGCATGGTGAGCGCGAGCGTACGCCCTTGCCTCGGCGCACGCTGACGGCGCGCGCCGAGCGCCGCGAGCTGTGGGCGGAAGATCAGCGCCACGGCGGTGACCAGCAGGGCGGCGCCGAGCACGATCTGGATCAGCCGGCTCGCGCCCGGTGTGTCCATCCCGTACCGATGCAGCAGGATCAGGGTGATGGTCGCCGCCGGGACGCTGCCCGCCGCGAGACGCAGGGTGATCTGCCAATCGACGGTGCCTTTCAGGCCGTGCACCAGCGTGCCGGTCGCCTTGGTGGCGGCCGCGTACAGCAGATCGGTGCCGACCGCGGTAGCCGGATGAACGTTGAACAGCAGGACCAGAATCGGTGTCATCAGCGAGCCGCCGCCGACACCCGTCAGGCCGACCAGAAAGCCGACGAACAGGCCGGAGACGGAGTACAGCAGATCGATGTGGGGAAGAGCCATTGAGCAGACCGCTGACGGTCGGGTGGGTTGAACAGGTTAGACGGCAAGGCCGGCGCGCACTTGCCTTTGAGCGCCGGCGCATCCCGGCGACAGGCCCGCGACGGCGCGGCGAAAGCCGCTATTGTCGCAAAACTGCCGCGCTTGCGTATGAAGTGCTATGACACGCCTTGCTGCGCCCCCTGCATCCGGTCGATCAGCGCCAGCACTTCGGGCCGGCTCTCGCCCTTCGCATGCACGAAGTAATAAGTCAGCGGCGAGGCGACTTCGTGGCGGCTCACGCGCACGAGGCCACTCTTCTGCAGATACGCGTCGGCCAACGGCACGCGTGCCAGCGCCACGCCGAGTCCCGCTTCGGCGGCGGCCAGCACCAGTGTGTAGTCTTCGAAGCGCCGGTCCTGGGCGCGCGGCTTCAGCGGAATAGCCAGCGCGCCGAACCACGCGCGCCAGCCGGTCACATCCGAGTCGTGCAGCAACGGCACATCGAGCAGTGCGGCATCGCCATGTTTGTGCCGCTGCTTCGCGAGGCGTGCGGCGAGCGCGGGATGCGCGACGGGATAAAGCGTCTCCGGCAGGAACGGCTTGACCTCGAGCTGACGCCAACTGCCGCGCCCGTAGCGAATCGCCAGATCTGCTTCGCCGCCGGCAATGTCCGCGTTGCGATGATCGATATCGAGTTGGATGCGCAGCGCCGGGGCAGCGCTCTCGAATGCCGCCTGGCGCTCGAAGAACCACAGTTTGGCGAACGCGGGCACTACGCTCAGCTTGACCAGTTGCGGGCTGCGCGGCGAGCGCCACTGATCCGCCGCACTGTCGATGATGCCAAACGCCTGCTCGATACGCCCCACGAAGCGCTGCCCGTCCGGCGTCAGCCGCACGCCGCGCGCATGGCGTTCGAACAAGGTCATGCCGAGCCAGTTTTCGACCGCGGCCACCCGCCGGCTGATTGCGCCGTGCGTCAATCCGGCGACCTCGGCAGCGGCGAGAAACGAGCCTTCGCGGGCGACGGCGCAAACGGTTTCGAGGCTCGCAAGCGGCGGCCGCGCCGATGAGGTCGGTGAGGAGGTGTGAGTCATATTCACATCACGATGTGTATTTGTGCGCTAGCTTAGCAGCTCACGGCGCGGCACCATCTGCGCATGAACACACTCACTTCGTCCCCATCGCCCCGTTCCGCGCGGCAGCCGCTGCTGGCGGCAGGCGCGGTCGCCTGCACTATCGTGTCCTGGGCGTCCGCCTTTCCATTCATTCGTATCGGCTTGCAGGGTCTGGCGCCGTTGCCCTTGGCGGCGGCGCGCTTCGCCACTGCGGCGCTGCTGGTGATCGCATGGCTTGCCTATCGGCGTCCGCCGTTGCCGACATGGCGCGACGGTCTGCGTTTCGTGCTGTGCGGGTTTCTCGGCATCGCGCTTTACAACGCGCTGCTCAATACCGGCGAGAAAACGGTGGCGCCAGGGGCGGCGAGTTTCATCGTCAATACGCTGCCGATTTTCACGGCGCTGCTGGCAGCCGTGTTTCTCGGCGAGCGATTCAATCGGTGGGGATGGCTCGGTTCGTTAGCCAGTCTCGCCGGCATCGCGGTGATTGCGCGAGGGCAGCCCGGCGGCCTGACGCTCGGCGCGGGCAGCACGCTGATTCTCGGCGCGGCGCTGTGTTCGGCGAGCTACTTCGTGCTGCAACGGCGCCTGATTCCGGTCTACGGGGCATTGACGTGCACCGCCTACACGTTGCTGGCAGGAGCGGTGTTGCTGGCGCCGTGGCTGCCGGGCGCGTTGAGTTCGCTGGGCAGTGCGCCGCACGGCACGGTGCAGGCGGTGCTGGTGCTCGGCGTATTTCCAGCGGCGCTGGGTTATGCAACGTGGACATTCGCGCTGGGCTACTTCGGCGCGGCGCGCGCGGCCAATTTCCTGTATCTGACGCCCGCGGTGGCGACGGCATTGTCCGCCGTGCTGACCGGCGAGCGTCCAGGTCTTGCGACGCTCTGCGGCGGATTGATGGCGATTGCCGGTGTGGTGTTCGTGGCGCTGCGGGGCCGCTCGTGAGTCAGAAGGCGCATCGTTCGTTGAGCGCCGTTGCGCAGCCCCGCTAACCTTACTCAGAGCGCGCGGCGAATCTCGACGATACCGAACGCCGCCAGCGTGATCCCGACGATCCGGTCGATCGCGACGCGCAGCTTGCTGCCGATCGCATGACGCGCGAGCGACACCACGGTCACGAGAAAACACCACCACGCGATCGAACCGCAAAATACGCCGCCTACGGTGGTCAACGCGATGCTCGATGAAAACGCGCCACGCGGAGCGAGCGTCGTGAACAGCGCGGCAAACATAATGACGGTTTGCGGATTGGTCAGCGTGAGCAGCAATGAACTTGCATACGCGCGCAGTGCGCCGGCGCGGCCTACCTGGGCGAGCTTGCCGTTGCCGTCGCTGTTGCCGTTTGCCGCGTCGGCGGGCGCTTTTTGCAGCAGCGTACGCACGCCGAGATAAAGCAGAAACAGACCGGCGACCAGATGCAAGGGCCGGTCGTAGGCGAGCATGAACTGCGAAATGCCGACCAGGCCGAGCGCCGCGATCAGGCCATAAACCGCATCCCCGGTCGCAATGCCGAAGCCGATTGCGAGCCCCGCGCGCGGACCGCCCGTCAGCGTGCGGCGGATGCATAGCATGCCCATCGGGCCGACCGGTGCGGCAATCGCGAGGCCGACGCCTGCGGACGTGACGAAGAGACTGGCGGTGGACATGGGAAAGCCTTTGTCAGTTGTTCTGATTGCGCAGTTTGCCACACGATTAACGGCCGCAACCCGGGGCGCGCTCGACGATCGCCAACCAGCGTGCAGGCCGTGGATACCCTGGGATGGGCTTGGCCGCCGCCTTCCTCGGGCATAATTTTCCCACTTCAAACATCCAGGGCGCGCCCGTTCATGTGGCAAATCGATCAGGTGACGTTGCGCTTGTTCATCGCCGTCTGCGAGGAAGGCACGATCGCGCGGGCGGCCGAACGCGAGTTCATCGCGCCGTCCGCGGTCAGCAAGCGGCTCGCCGATCTCGAAGCGCTGGTCGACGTCGCGCTGCTCTCGCGCAGTCAGCGCGGCGTGCGCGCGACTGCCGCCGGTGAGGCGCTGCTCAGGCACGCACGGCTCATCATGCGCGGCCACGAACGCTTGCAGGCCGAACTCAGCGAATATGCGGCCGGCGCGCGCGGTCATGTCCGGGTGCTGGCGAATGTCTCGTCGATGGTCGAGTTTCTGCCCGAGGCGTTGTCGGTTTTTCTGAAGGCCAATCCGCAGGTTCGTGTCGATGTCGAAGAACGCGTCAGCGCCGAGATCGTGCGCGGTCTGGAGGAGGGTGTGGCCGATCTCGGCATCTGCCGTGATGTGGTGCCGATGGGCAGTCTCGATGTGCTGCCGTATCGCTCCGATCATCTCGCGCTGATCGTGCCGCGCGATCATCCGCTGGCTAGTGAGACGGCGGTTGGCTTCGAGCAGACCCTGGCGTTCGATCATCTCGGGCTCGCATCGAATGCATCGGTGAATGCGCTGATGCAGCGCATTGCGGTGGAAAAAGGCAGCGAGCTCAACTATCGAACCTATGTATCGACCTTCGACGCCGCCTATCGTTTCATCCAGGCAGGTCTTGCCGTCGCGATCCTGCCGAGCGAGGCGCTGCCCAAACATGCGGCTGACGAATACGGCATCGTCGCCGTGCCTTTGCGCGAAGCTTGGGCGGAGCGGCGGTTTGTGATCTGCATGCGCGACCGCAAGGCGCTGACGCTGACGGCGGCGCATTTACTCGACCATCTGCTGCATCCTCTGAAAAGCCCTTAAGGGTTTCCCCTTTGCGACGGCGCACGCCCGCCCCGCATGCCACTGCGGCCATCGCGAGCGGCGATGGAGTGCGTCGTCAACGCAGACTTTGCCGCACGGCCGCGCGCGGGCACGCTGTCACTCAGCGGCTTCATTTCCCACATTCCATGCAAGATTCAAGACCGGGATTCAAGACCATGAGTGACACCCAGGAGCGCGTCGTCGTGACCGAAGTCGGCATGCGCGACGGCCTGCAAAGCATTGCACGCACAATGCCCACCCAGTTCAAGCGGCGCTGGATCGACGCCGCCTATGCCGCCGGCGTGCGGCATATGGAAGTCGCGTCGTTTGTGCCGGCGAAGCTATTGCCGCAAATGGCCGACGCCGACGAAGTGATCGCCCACGCGCTCACCTACGACGATCTGATCGTGACGGCATTGGTGCCGAACCTGAAGGGCGCGCAACGTGCGCTCGATTCGGGCGTGCATCGGATCGTCGCGCCGATTTCGGTGAGTACGGCGCATAGCCTTGCCAATGTCCGCAAGACGCCTGTCGAGATGATCGAGTCATTTGCCGCGATGCGCGAGCTGATCGATAGCGCGGCCAGTGCGAACGCGCGACGCGTCGAACTGATCGCGGGATTGTCGACGGTGTTCGGCTGTACGTTGCAAGGCGCGGTGCCTTACGCCGATATCGCCGCGATTGCGCGCGCTGCGGTGCAGGCGGGCGCCGACGTTATCGCGCTCGGCGACACCACCGGCGAAGCGACGCCGCGCCAGGTCGGCGAAATCATCGAGCTGGTGCGAGAGGTCGCGGGCAGCAAGCTGCGCTCGCTGCATTTCCACGACACGCGCGGCCTTGGCCTCGCGAATACGCTGATTGCGCTGCAGCACGGTATCCGCGAATTCGACGCGTCGCTGGCAGGCCTTGGCGGCTGTCCGCATGCGCCCGGCGCGACCGGCAACGTGAACACAGAGGACCTCGTGTTCATGCTCGACAGCATGGGTTACGACACCGGCATCGACCTCACCCGACTTATCGCGTCGCGCGACATTCTCGCCGACGCGCTCCCAGGCGAACCGCTGTACGGCTATCTGGCGCGCGCCGGTCTGCCGAAGCAGTTCAATGCCGCTGCTCAACGTTTTGAACCTTCCGAATCACGGGTGTCGCAATGACTTCAGCTTCTTCTACGTCTGCTTCTTCTGCACCTACGTCTTCAGCAGGGCAACAGGGCGCGTTGCCGCTTGCAGGCATCCGCGTGATCGAGTTGTCGCACATGGTGATGGGGCCGACCTGCGGAATGATTCTTGGTGACCTCGGTGCTGAAGTCATCAAGGTCGAGCCGCCGCGCGGCGACGGTACGCGCCGTTTGCTCGGCACCGGCGCGGGATTTTTCCGTACTTTCAATCGCAACAAGAAGAGTGTCGCGCTCGATCTCGATAGCGAAGCGGGGCTGGCCGCGCTGCACAAGCTGGTCGATACCGCGGATGTATTCGTCGAGAACTTCAAGCCGGGCCGCATGGCGAGCCTGGGTCTCGATTACGCGTCGCTTCGTGAGCGTAATCCCAGGCTGATCTACGTCTCGCACAAAGGCTTTCTTAACGGGCCATACGAGCACCGTCTGGCTCTGGACGAAGTCGTGCAGATGATGGCCGGCCTTGCCTACATGACGGGACCGGTAGGCCGTCCGTTGCGTGCGGGCAGTTCGGTCAACGACATCATGGGCGGCATGTTCGGCGCGATCGGCGTGCTTGCCGCGCTGCACGAACGGCATACGAGCGGACGCGGCAAGGAAGTGCAGAGTGCGTTGTTCGAAAACTGCGTGCTGCTTTCCGCGCAACACATGCAGCAGTTCGCGGCGACCGGTGTGCCCGCTGCGCCGATGCCCGAACGCATCAGCGCCTGGGCCGTCTACGACGTGTTCCGGCTTGCCAACGACGAGCAGATGTTTATCGCCGCGACCGGCGACGGCCAGTGGCGCGCGCTGTGCGCGATTCTCGGTCGCGCCGACCTGCTGGCTGATCCGCGCCTCGCGACCAACAACGACCGCGTGCTGGCGCGCGAGTGGTTGCTGCAGACGCTCAGTGAAACTTTGAGTCGCTTCGAAGGCGCGGCCCTCGTGCCGCTGTTCGAGCGTGACCATATTCCCTTCGCGTCGATCACGAAACCCGAGGACCTGTTCGACGATCCGCATCTGAACGAGAGCGGCGGCCTCGCGCGATTGACACTCGATGACGGAAGCGAAACCGCGATGCCATTGCTGCCGATTTCGATGGATGGCGCGCGTCTGCAACCGCGCTCGCCGATCGCCAAGATCGGTGAGCACACCGCCGACGTGCTGCGCGGTTTGGGCTACGACGAAGCACAGATCACGGCGTTGGGCGGTGGCGTAGCGCAGACGCCGCGAGAGGCTGCGTGAGGGTAGCGCTGCGCACGATGTGTCAAACGTAGTCAATCAATCTCATCCGGCGTCAGACCGGAAATCATGGAGACGGACGATGAAATCGTCGAATCATGCGGTGTATGCGACAGCGGTCGGCGATGCCGGCGCGCTGGGTGGTTTGCCCTCAGGCGCCGGTGCGTCGGCCAGCGGCCGTGCTGAAGAGATCGCGCTGAATGGCGCGCGCATTTCGGCGCGACTCGACCGTTTGCCCGCGACGCGTTCGATCTGGCAACTGGTGATGCTGCTGAGCCTTGGACTCTTCTTCGAACTCTACGACCTGATGTTCTCCGGCTATATCGCGCCGGGCCTCGTGCGGAGCGGCATTCTCACCGCGACGACGCACGGTCTGTTCGGCACCAGCGGTGTGGCGAGCTTCATCGCGGCGTTATTCGCGGGTCTGTTCATCGGCACGGCCGCATGCGGTTTTCTCGCTGACCGCTTCGGGCGGCGCGCGATCTTCACATGGTCGCTGCTGTGGTACACCGCGGCCAACATCATCATGGCGTTCCAGGACACGGCGCTCGGACTCAACCTCTGGCGCTTCATCGCAGGGATTGGCATCGGCGTGGAGATCGTAACGATCGGTACGTACATTTCCGAGCTCGTGCCGAAGCATGTGCGAGGCCGCGCATCGGCCTTTTCACAGGCAGTCGGTTTTTGCGCGGTGCCGATCGTCGCGTTTCTGTCGTATTTGCTGGTGCCACACCGCTACTTCGGCCTCGACGGCTGGCGCCTGGTCGTGCTGACCGGCGTGGTGGGCGCAATCGTGGTGTGGTGGATCCGTCTGCGTTTGCCGGAGAGCCCACGGTGGCTCGCGCAGAAGGGCCGCATCGATGAAGCCGACGCCGTGATGAAGCGACTCGAAGCGCGCGTGGAACGAGAATATGGACGGCCTTTGCCGGAGCCGGCGTTGCCAGAACCGGTGCGCGCGCGTGCGACGTTTCGCGATCTGCTGGTGCCGCCGTATCGCAAGCGCACGCTGATGTTGATCATTTTCCACGTGTTCCAGACGATGGGTTATTACGGCTTCGCGAACTGGATTCCGACGTTGCTGATCAAGCAGGGCATTACCGTCACGACGAGTTTGATGTACGCGAGCATCATTGCGATTGCGGCGCCGCTTGGACCGTTGCTGGGGATGCTGATTGCCGACCGCTTCGAGCGTAAGACGGTGATTATCTGCATGGCGGCGGTGAACGTGGTGTGTGGGTTGCTGTTCAGCCAGGCGCGGGAGACGGTATTGCTCGTGAGTTTGGGCGTGTGCCTGGTGCTGGCTGGCAACATTATTTCTTATAGCTATCACGCATATCAGGCCGAGCTGTTTCCGACCAGTATTCGCGCGAGGGCGGTGGGGTTTGTTTATTCGTGGAGCCGGATTTCGGCGATGTTTTCCGCGTTTGTGATTGCGGGGTGCCTGAACCGTTTTGGCGTGAATGGGGTGTTTGTGTTTATTTCGGGGGCGATGATGATCGTCATGTTGGCGATCGGGACGCTTGGGCCGAAGACGCGGGATGTCGCGTTGGAGGATATTTCGAGGTAATGGTGGGGAGGCCCGCCTGGCGGGGCGGGCTTGCTGCCTGGTTCGTGCTTCTTTAGTGTTTCTTTGGCGTTGCCGAAACGGTTGGCGCTACGCGGATCGGAGGTGCGCCCGATGGCGTCGTGGCCGGGGTGGGTTTCTTGGCCTGTTTCGGTTTCTTTACTTCTCGGTTACTGCGCATTTGACCTTTTGCCATGATGGGCTCCCCAGTAGGCTTTTATCGCTCCGCGAGGGAGCTAGTTGGATAGTGTGCGCTGAATTTTGTTTTTATGGGAGAGGATTTGGGGTTTTTTGCCTGCGGGGCGCTTATTGTCAGTGTTCTTAGCGCTTTGGCCTTTCCTTGTTTTGTCAGTGGTTTATTAGCGTTCCCCCTGTGCGGGGGGGCACCTACTTTTCTTTGCCGCC
>NZ_JALPRI010000023.1:0-128350 GCF_030464785.1 Paraburkholderia sp. SEWSISQ10-3 4 | reverse complement strand
TAAGCTTGTGACAAGGGCGTCATACTTCCGGCGGCGCTGCGCGCGCCGAAGAGTAATTCATAAAACCGATCGCTGCGTTTCAGTCCCCGGCTTCGCCACTGATCAGCGACACTTCGCGGAGCAGCGGCGGACCTTGTCACGGCAGACTAATCACCGCCCGCTGCCGCCCGCTGCCGCCGCCGCCGTCCGCCACTCCCAAGCCTACCGCCGCTTAGCCGTTCCGGAAAATGAAGCTGTAACCGTTCAACGCCGGCACGCCGCCCAAGTGCGCGTACAGCACTCGTGAGCCTTCCGGGAATTCGCCGTTTCGGACCATGTCGATCATGCCGTGCATCGATTTGCCCTCGTACACGGGGTCGGTCAGCACGCCTTCGAGGCGCGCACATAGGCGGATCGCTTCCAGGGTCCCTTCGTTCGGCAGGCCGTATTCGGGGCCGGCGTAGCGTTCGTCCAGGACCACGTCCTTGCTCGTGATGTCGCGCTCCAGGCCGACTTTTTCGGCGGTCTGCCTGGCGATTCGGGTGATCTGCTCACGCGTTTGCGCCGGTTTTGCGGATGCGTCGATGCCGATCACTCGGTCCGCGCGGCCGTCGGCGGCGAAGCCCACTACCATGCCGGCCTGGGTGCTGCCGGTCACGGAGCACACCACGATGTAGTCGAATTTGAAGCCCAGTTCGGCTTCCTGTTGACGGACTTCTTCGGCAAAGCCGACGAAGCCGAGGCCGCCCAGCGGATGGTCGGAACAACCGGCCGGGATCGGGTAGGGCTTGCCGCCGGCGGCGCGCACGCTCTCCAGTGCATCTTCCCAGCTCTTGCGAAAGCCAATGTCGAAGCCGTCTGCAACCAGGCGGACGTCCGCGCCCAGAATGCGCGACATCTGGATGTTGCCGACCCGGTCGTATACGGCGTCCGAATAGTTGACCCAGTTCTCCTGCACCAGCACGCACTTCATCCCCAGATGCGCCGCAACGGCCGCCACCTGGCGGGTTTGGTTCGACTGGATGCCGCCAATCGACACCAGCGTGTCGCAACCCTGCGCCAACGCCTCGGGAATCAGATACTCCAGCTTGCGTGTCTTGTTGCCGCCGAAGGCAAAGCCGCTGTTGCAGTCCTCGCGCTTCGCATATAGGTGCACCTTGCCGCCCAGGTGGTCGCTCAAACGCTTCAGCGGTTGGATCGGCGTGGGCCCGAAAGTCAGCGGGTAGCGAGGGAAACGTTGCAGGTTCATGGCAGCTCCGAATTTGTAGGTTTGACGCGAGCAACAAGCAGTCGCGTTACAACAAATGGTAGGGAAAAGCGCTAGAAATGAGCTTGCAAATAAATTCTGTTCCGCCTACTTTTAGAGCGACGCACTCAAAAATGACTTAATAAACAGCCAGGCAGGAATCAATGAACGCAACAAAAGTTCGTAAGGCACCGATGACTGCCGCCGCAGTTGCCGCCGCTTCATCCGCGGAAGCCGATCCGCTTCACGCGCTCGATCGCATCGACCGGGCGATCCTGCGTCAACTGCAAACCGACGCGTCGATCTCGAACGTCGCGCTCGCCGCCAAAGTCAAACTGAGTGCGCCGGCATGTCTGCGGCGCGTCGAGCGGCTGAAGGAATCGGGGCTGATTCGCGGCGTCGTCGCGTTAATCGACCCGAAGGCGGCCGGGGCGGGCATGCTGGTCATCATCGGCGTGGTGCTGGATCGCTCCACGCCGGAGTCGTTTGCCGAGTTCGAAAAAGCGGCGCAGAAGGTGGCGGGATGCATGGAATGCCACGTCGTGACCGGCGAGTTCGACTATTTCATGACGATCCGCACGCGCGATAGCGACAGCTTCAATCGTCTGCATGCGGAACAGTTGCTCTATTTGCCGGGCGTCCGGCAAATCCGCTCGTTTATGGTACTCAAGGAAATCCTGTCGACCACCAAATTTCCGCTGTAGTCGCTGCCGCCAAGTTAAAAGACGCGCATGCTGTCATAAATCCCCTTGCCGGACGACTAAGTGTCGGGACCACTCGCGGGCGACGCGCTTAGTGCCTGAGCGGGTGGGCGGTACGGACTTTCCGGGGCGATCATCATGGCTTGCAACAGACGGACATTCTTCAGGTTAATCGGCGCGGCGTCGCTCGCCGGCGGCACCGCGGCATGGCGTACGGGAGGCGCGGCAGAGTTGGGCACAGCGGCGGCCTACGAGGTTGCGCACAGCGACGCCGAATGGCACAAGCTGCTCACGGACGCGCAATTCCGCGTGTTGCGCGAAGCGGGCACGGAGCGCCCATTCAGCAGCCCGCTGAACGACGAGCACCGCGTCGGCACATTCGCGTGCGCCGGTTGCGCGCTGCCGCTATTTTCGTCGAAAACAAAGTTCGATAGCGGCACCGGCTGGCCGAGTTTCTGGCAGCCGATGGATCACGCGGTCATCACGCATACCGACAAATCGTTCGGCATGACGCGCGACGAAGTACTGTGTCGGCGCTGCGGCGGTCATCTGGGTCACGTATTCGACGACGGCCCCAAACCAACCGGCCTGCGCTATTGCATGAACGGCCTCGCGTTGACTTTTACGCCTGCCGCGCACGGCACGAGTTGATCGAATCAGGACGGACATCATGAACATCGAAAAACGCATCACCGGCAAACCGGCCCGCTCGCGCGGGGCGGCTATAGCGCTTTCGGTCGGACTTGGCGCGCTTGCGCTGCTGCTGGCGCAGCGCATGGCATTCTCGTCGGAAGCCGGGGTTGTCATTGCGCCGCCCGCGGTCGACGAACCAATCTCCGCCACGACCGCACACGAAGAGACCGCCGTGTTCGCGGGCGGCTGTTTCTGGGGCGTGCAGGGCGTGTTCCAGCACGTGCGAGGCGTCACAAAGGCGGTATCGGGCTATTCGGGCGGTCAGCGCGATACCGCACAGTACGAGACCGTCAGTGGCGGCGAAACCGGCCACGCGGAATCCGTGCAGGTCACGTTCGACCCCACCAAGGTCACCTACGGGCAGTTACTGCAGGTCTACTTCTCGGTGATTCAGGACCCGACCGAGTTGAATCGCCAGGGGCCGGACAGCGGCACGCAATACCGCTCGGCCGTGTTCCCATTGAATGACACGCAGCGGCACGTCGCGCAAAGCTATATCGCGCAACTCGAGAAGGCGCATGCCTTTCCGGCGCCGATCGTCACGAAAACGGAACCGTTCAAAGGCTTCTATCCGGCTGAGTCCTACCATCAGAACTACCTGACCTTGCATCCAAACTCGGCGTATATCACTATCAACGACATGCCGAAGGTCGCCAACCTGAAGCGTCTGTTTCCGAATCTCTATCGCGACAAGGCGGTGCTGGTCGAAGCGGCGCAGTAACAGGGCGAGCGCCACGCCGGCGGCTATCTTCCCTCGCTGAACTTGCCGGCGCCGCATCGCGCGGCGCCGGCCACTCTTTTTTTGTGGTTGTATTCTGCCTGTCATCATCGCCACGGCATGCTTGCCAGCGTCCGTCGGTCTGTCCTTCCGTTTCTCCGATCAGAGTTGGCTCCCCAGCGACCAGGCCCGCATTTTGCACAGCAGCGTGCGTCGGCAAATCTTTCGCACGCATCTGTTCATACAATTGCCCCATTGACGGGGCGGCATCAGGACCGAATGGTGCGTTTTGCTGGGCAAGGTGTGTCGTTTGCTGAAAAAATTACATGCCGTGCGTAGCAATGCGGCGGTTGCCCGAATGGTGTCCAATCCGTTGTGGACTTCGGGCGAGAACATAAACCTCTTCGCGATACGCGAGAAACGGAGGCTTCTGGTGTTGATCAGCCGTAGAAAGCGGATCGGCAAGATCCGCAACAAACAAACAAGCATCGCGGCAACATCGCTGGTCGCCGTGACCCTCGGCGGTATTGGCATTCTGCCGGGTTCGGCCTTCGCCCAAACCCCCTCGCCATTGGGCGAATGGCAGTACTCCGTGGGCATTCCGCTGCAGAAGATGTGGCAGCCCGACATTCCGGACTGGCAGCTGCGCGTCGGCGCGGCGACATCGTTCCAGCCGCGTTACGAGGGCTCCGACCGGTATCACGTGATGGCCGGTCCGAGCATCGACGTGCGCTACAAGGATCTGTTCTTCTTTTCGAGCGGTGAAGGCCTCGGGGTTAACTTCGCGCAGGGGCAAAACTGGCGCGCGAGTCTCGCGGCCGTCTACGATCTCGGACGTCGTGCGCACGACGATCCGCAGGAGTTGAACGGCCTCGGCAACATCAACCCGGCGCCGGGCGTCAAACTCTCCGGCGAATACGTCGTGTCGAAAGATTTCCCGCTCGTGCTACGCGCCGACGTGCGACGCTATTTCGGCGGCTCGAACGGCTGGATCGGCGATCTGGGCGCCTATATGCCGATGCCGGGCAGCACCAAAAAATTCTTCTGGTTCGCCGGGCCGAACGTGACGCTCGCGGACTCCACTTACATGAACAGTTGGTACGGTGTGAATCAGAACCAGGCGGCGCACTCGCAATATTCGCAGTATCACGCGAGTGCCGGTTTCAAGTCGGTGGGTTTCGGCATTAGCGCGGTGTGGCTGTTCGACAAGCACTGGTTCGCCACTGCCGACGGCGCATTCGAACAACTGGTCGGCAGTGCGGGCAATAGTCCGATTACACACACCAGGGCCACCGGCGTGGCCGACATCTCTATCAACTATCGCTTCTGACGCAGCGGTTCTCTATTTGACGACATTGACCGCATGGACGCAGGCGCGTGATTCAGGCGCGCCGCTTCTTTAGTCCATCAGTCATCAGTCTGATCCAGCAGCAAATCCAAACCGCGATTGAATGTTCGCGGGTACATCGCTTGCTGCCTTCTTCGGGTGCGTTAAACCGGACATTCCCCGGCGCGCCCGAACGCAAGGAGCAGATCTCATGGCAGGAAAAACGAATACACGGAAGCCCGCAGTGAAACCCGGACACGCCAACGATCCGAAGTCGAAGGATCTCGAACAGTTTCGAGTCAGTCCCGAAGGTGAGGCGCTGCGAACCAATCAGGGCGTGAAGATCGCCGATAATCAGAACACCTTGCGCGCCGGTCCGCGCGGCCCCTCGCTGCTTGAAGATTTCATCATGCGTGAGAAGATCACGCACTTCGACCACGAACGTATCCCCGAGCGCATCGTTCATGCGCGAGGCTCGGCAGCCCATGGTGTGTTCCAGGTGTACGAGTCGATGAGCGAGTACACCAAAGCTGCATTCCTGCAGAACCCGAACGAGCAGACGCCGGTCTATGTCCGTTTCTCGACGGTGCAGGGCCCGCGCGGTTCGGCCGATACCGTGCGCGACGTGCGCGGCTTCGCGGTGAAGTTCTACACACAGGAAGGCAATTACGATCTGGTCGGCAACAACATGCCGGTCTTCTTCATTCAGGACGCCATCAAGTTTCCGGACTTCGTGCATGCGGTAAAACCAGAAGCGCCGAATGAAATGCCGACCGGCGGCTCCGCGCACGATACCTTCTGGGACTTCGTGTCGCTCGTGCCGGAGTCCGCGCATATGGTCCTGTGGACCATGTCGGACCGCGCGATTCCGCGCAGCCTTCGCACCATGGAAGGCTTTGGCATTCACACGTTCCGCTTCGTGAATGCGCAAGGCAAGGGGCGTTTCGTCAAATTCCACTGGCGCCCGGTGCTGGGCTCGTATTCGCTGCTGTGGGACGAAGCGCAGAAGCTCGCCGGCAAGGATCCGGATTTCCACAGGCGCGACTTGTGGGAATCGATTGAACGAGGCGACTTCCCCGAGTTCGAGCTCGGCGTGCAGATCGTCGAGGAAAAAGATGAGCACAAGTTCGACTTTGACCTGCTCGATCCGACCAAGCTGATTCCGGAAGAACTGGTGCCGGTGAAGATCATCGGCAAGATGACGCTCAATCGCAATCCGGACAATTTCTTCGCCGAAACCGAGCAGGTTGCGTTTCATCCGGGCCACATCGTGCCGGGTCTCGACTTCTCGAACGATCCGCTGTTGCAAGGTCGTTTGTTCTCGTACACCGACACGCAGATCAGCCGCCTCGGCGGGCCGAATTTCCACGAGATTCCGATTAACCGGCCGGTATGTCCGTTCCATAATAATCAGCGCGATGCGATGCACCGCCAGACGATCAACGTCGGGCAGGCCTCGTACGAGCCGAATTCGGTGAGTGGCGGTTGGCCGAAGGAAACCGATCCGGCGCCGGCGGATGGTGGCTTCGAAAGCTATCCGGAGCGTGTGGAAGGCAACAAGATTCGCGTGCGTAGCGAGTCGTTCGCCGATCATTTCTCGCAGGCCGCAATGTTCTACAACAGCATGTCGGAGCCAGAGAAAGACCATATCGCCGCGGCTTACCAGTTCGAACTCGGCAAGGTCACCAAGCCGGAGATTCGCGCGCGTGTGGTCAACGAGATTCTGGCCAATTTCGATGCGGGGCTTGCCGCGAAGGTGGCCGATGGTCTCGGCTTGCCCGCGCCGAAGAAAGGCACGGCGAAGCTCAAGGGGACCAAAGCGTCGGCTGCACTCAGTCTGCTCAATCGCGTGAAGCCCGGCATCAAGACCTGCAAGATTGCTTTGCTGGCTGCGCCGGGTTCCGATGGTGCCGCGATCAAAAAGCTGCAACAGGTGCTGCAGGCCGAGGGTGCAGCGCCGATGTTGATCGCACCGAACCTTGCTGCCATCGACGGTATGGCGCCGGACGCAACGATTGCCGGCTTGCCGTCGATCATGTTCGATGCGGTGATCGTGGTGGGTGGTGAGGCGGGCGCGAAGAAGCTGGCGCAATCGGGCGACGCACGGCATTTCGTGCTCGAAGCGTTCAAGCACCTGAAGGCGATTGCGGCCATCGGTGCGGGGCGTGACGTGTTGACTGCAGCTCACTTGCCAGCCAATGCCGATGGTGTGGCAACCGGCGACGACAAGCAGGCTGCCGAGGTGCTGAAGACCTTCATCAAGGTGGCCGAACAGCATCGCGTGTGGTCGCGTGCCGCCCAGGCGGAGACGGTGCCGGCGTAGCCGCAGCAAGGGGCAAGGGTCAAGCAATCGGATTGATCAAGCAGAACTGGCCGGGGCGAACCGGCCAGTTTTTTTGCGTGCTGAATAACCGGACTCGCTCCCGAGACTTCCTGACCCGCGCGAACTGCCGCACGCAGGATCGTGGCCCTCTGGCAGATTCGGGAATGGGTCGAGGCAGGCAAGGTCGATTTCCTTGCTGTCAAGTTGGGAGCGTTGTAGTTTTATCGCCGGCCGAAGGGTTTGGGAGGACTCGGCGGCGTGAGCGGATTTCGCCGTGAAGGCAACGCAGCATCAAGTGCGATGCTTCATTGTGCTACGCTTGCCAGACCAAACTCCACGTAGCGTGACCTTGCCATCATCATGCGTTCCTGGCGCATATCCACATCGGCCCGTAGCGGGCACATCAACACCTCGCGTGTGACCGACCTCGTCATGTCGATCTCACATGACGATCCGGACGCGCTTGCTGCAAGCATTCTGAAGACGGTTGGCGACACGCTTCCCGTGTCGCAGTGCACGATTTTCGCGTACGAATTCGACGCGAGACCGCGCACCGTCTCCGCCGCCGACCATCGCGGCGGCCGGTTCCTGCGCGATGTCGCCGATCGCTACGCCACGCACTTCTATGCGCTCGACGGAAACCGCGCCATCGTCGGCGACTCGCAAGCGAAGCAGGCGCGCGAGGCGTTAGTGCTGCATCAGCAGCAAAGCGAAGAAATCGAAAACGAAGCCTACCGCGCGGCCTGCTACGCGCAGCCCAACGTGTCCGACCGCTTGTCGTTGCTTTTGCAACCCATGGAAAGCGTCTGGCTGTCGATCAATCTGTATCGTGACAGCGCATACGGCATGTTTCAGCCAGGCGAACTGGAGCATGTGGAAAGCATGGCGCATCTGTTTGCGCACGCTGCAAAAACCCATTACGCGCTCAATGGGCAGCATCAGCAAGGCGCGGCAGCCGCGATGCTGGCACGGGTCAGACGTGCCTGCCCGGCGCTGACACCGCGCGAGATCGACGTGCTGCGCGGCACGCTCGAAGGCGCAAGCGCGGCCGAGATCGCCGAGCAAATGGGCGTCAAGGCTACCAGCGTGATTACGTATCAGAAGCGTGCTTACGCGCGGTTGGGGATTTCCAGCCAGCGCCAGTTGTTCGCGCTATGTTTGCAGCCTGAGCGGTCTTGAGCCGGCGCGCTTAAATTGCAGCCGTAGATTAATCGCGAGACGGCCGAAGAAGAACTGCCGAGGTGCCGTGGAACTCGCACCAAAGATCATCCGCGCTTTGCCCGCGCATCCACCTGCGTCTCGCGATCCCAGCGCTTCAACCAAGGCATGATGAATTCCGCGAAACCATCTGCGGGCGGTGACAGTGCACGTTCGGTCGAACGATACACACACACTTCACGGATCGTTTCAGGATCCACGATCCGCTTCATCACGAGGCCAAAGGTTCGCGCAAGCGGCGCGACATAGGCGGGCGCGAGTGTCACGGCAAGCCCCTGTGACGCCAGCCCGAACGCTGTCGTAACGTTGTCCACCACATCCACCGGAATGATGCGCGCCTCCGCCGGCAGATTAGCCAGCATCTGTTCGACCGCACGCTCGTGGTCGCGGCCGGTGGCAACAATGGGCACGCCGCGCAGGTGCTGCCACTGCACCCGGCGCCGCGTGCTCAACGGATGCGTCGGCGCGCACCACATCACCCATGGGCTCGCGAAGGCCGGATCGCAACGCACCCGCGTGCCGCTCTGACGATCCGGGCCGATCGCGAGATCCACGTCGCCGCTTTCCACTCGCTCCACCAACTGTTCGACCACGGTGTCGCAAATGCGCACAACCACCTTCGGTTTGTCGCGCGCATATTCGGCGATGGCTACCGGCAGCGCGGTCGCCGCGAGCACCAGCGGCGCGCCGACTCGCACGATCCCGGCCGCGCGATTGCGGATGTCGTCGGCGGACTGGGCGGCGGCGCGCACATAGCGCAACACCGATTCGGCCGACGACAGGAAATCCTGCCCCGCGCTCGACAGATTGACGCGCCGAGTCGTACGGTCGAAGAGGCGAAAGCCCAGTTCCGTTTCCAGTTCGGCCAGTAACTGGCTGACCGCTGACGAGGTCAGCCCGAGTCGTTCCGCCGCCGCGCCGATGCTGTGCAAATCGACGATGGCGAGAAACGCTTCGAACTGACGGATGGTGACGCGTGTGAGTGGCATCAGGCGATTCTAAAGAAAAACTTACGAATGGTGAAAAATCGATTGATTGTAGATAGCGTGCCATTGATCGACACTTGTCCCGATCGACGCGAAGCTGGAAACCCGCTTAGACTTCCGACTCGCCCAAGCTGCTACGACCAGCCTGCAACAGTCCACACTCAGGGTATACGCAGGCCGCAATCAAGCCGTATGCAGGGCTCCACTCAAGGAATTGCCATGTTCGACCACATTCCCGCCTATCCGGGCGACCCGATCCTGAGCCTGAACGAGGATTTTCAACTCGATCCGCGACCCAACAAGGTCAACCTGAGCATCGGCATCTATTTCGACGACGCCGGCAAGCTGCCGGTGATGGACGCCGTGCGGCGCGCCGAAACCGCGCTGCTCGATTCGATCGGCCCGCGCTCCTACCTACCGATGGCGGGCCTGCCGCTTTACCGCGACGCAGCACAGGCGCTGGTGTTCGGCGCGGACAACGAAGCGCGTGCGGCGGGTCGGATCGCGACCTTGCAGACCATCGGTGGTTCGGGTGCGCTGAAAGTCGGCGCGGATTTTCTGAAACGTTATTTCCCGGCCTCGCAGATCTGGATTAGCGATCCGAGTTGGGAAAACCATCGTGTGGTATTCGAAGGCGCGGGCCTCACGGTCAACACGTATCCGTATTACGACGAACACACCGGCGGCTTGCGTTTCGCTGACATGCTCGACACGATCAGCCGCTTGCCGGAACAGAGCGTCGTGCTGCTGCACGCGTGCTGCCACAACCCGACCGGCGTCGATCTGAGTCCGGCGCAATGGGCAGAATTGGTGCCGGTATTGCAGCGCCGCAAACTGATTGCGTTTGTCGACATGGCGTATCAGGGTTTCGGCGCAGGTCTTGAAGAGGACGCCGCCTGCGTGCGCCTGCTCGCCGATGCGGGCGTGCCCTTGATCGCCGCGAATTCGTTTTCGAAGAACTTCTCGCTGTATGGCGAGCGCTGCGGTGCGTTGAGCGTGGTGTGCAAGAGCAAGGAGGAAGCAGCTCGCGTGCTCGGTCAATTGATGTCGACGGTGCGCGCCAACTACAGCAATCCGCCGACGCATGGCGCGCGCCTCGTCGCCAACGTGCTGTCCGACGCATCCTTGCGTGCCTCGTGGGAAGCGGAACTCGCCACCATGCGCGAACGGATTCTCGCCATGCGCGGCACGATTCACGAAGGCCTCGCAGGCCGTGTCGATGAAGTGATGCGCGCACGTTACGTTGCGCAGCGCGGCATGTTCACGTACACGGGTTTGAGCGAAGCCCAGGTCGAGCGTTTGCGCAGCGAACACGCTGTGTATGTGCTGCGTTCGGGACGCATGTGCGTCGCCGGATTGAATGCGCGCAACGCCGACTATGTGGCGTCGTCAATCGCGTCGGTAGTGGCGGGCGCATAACGGCTGCCATTCGCAACGGCTTGACGATAACGAACGATAAATACGGAGACCCTGATGACGACTCTTGAAATGCAAGCGGCGAGCCCAGCGAAGGCCGCCGCGATGCACCCCGACGAATGGCAGGCGCGCGTGCAACTGGCCGCGTGCTATCGCATCTTCGACATGCTCGGCTGGACCGAGATGATCTACAACCACATCACGCTGCGTGTGCCGTCGAGCGTGAGCAGCGGCGAGCGCCACTTCCTGATCAATCCGTTCGGCCTGCACTACAGCGAAGTGACGGCGAGCAATCTCGTGAAGATCGACGCGCAAGGCCGCGTGCTCGACAACTCGCCGTATCCGGTGAACCCTGCAGGTTTCGTCGTCCATGCGGCGATTCACGAAGGCCTGGCTGATGCGCACTGCGTGATGCACACGCACACCACGGCCGGCGTCGCGGTAGCCTGCCTCGAAAACGGCCTGGAGCAAACCAACTTCTATAGCGCGCAGTTGCATGACCGCATTGCGTATCACGACTTCGAGGGCATCACGGTGCATGCGGAGGAAGGGCCGCGTCTGCTCGAACATATCGGCAACAGGCAAGCGGTGATCCTGCGCAATCATGGCCTGCTGGCATGGGGCCACACCTTGCCGCAGACTTTCGCTATTCTGTGGACGCTCAACCGCGCGTGCGAAATCCAGATGGCCACGTTTTCGATGGGCCGCGCGCGGCCGGTGCCGGAGGACGTGGCGATCCGTTGCTCGCGCGACTCCTTGCAATTCGATCCGCGTCACGGTGCGGGGCAGGATCTATTCGATGCGCTGGTGCGGCGCGTGGATCGCATCGACACGAGCTACAAGGATTAATGCGGACATTGAGCCGAAAGATTGACCCAGGGATTAACGCAAGGATTGAAGCAATGAAAGTAGGTATTTACGGTGCCGGCGCGATCGGCGGCTGGATGGGGGTGAAGTTCGCGCAGGCCGGCCACGACGTGAGCGTGGTGGCGCGCGGCGCGACACTCGGCGCGTTGCAGCAGCACGGCTTGCGTCTGATCGAAGGCGGCGTGACCCATGCGGTGAAGGTGACGGCAAGTGAACAGCCGCTGGATCTCGGCGTGCAGGACCTCGTCGTGGTGGCGGTCAAGGGTCCCGCGATGGCGTCGGTGGCCGCGCATATTGCGCCGCTGCTCGGCCCGCAGACGATTGTGCTGACAGCCATGAACGGCGTGCCATGGTGGTTCTGCGACGGGCTCGGCCGTGATTTTGCCGGCAAGCGGCTGAAGTCGATCGATCCTGACGGTGCGATCGCCGCCGCGATTCCGACCGCGCAGACCGTGGGCTGCGTGGTCCATGCCAGTTGTCTGATCGAGGCGCCGGGCGTCATCAGGCATCACCAGGGCAATGGGCTGATCGTCGGCGAAGCGTCGGGGCAAGCGAGTGAGCGCGTCAAAACGCTCACCGCCGCGCTGGCCGCAGCGGGCTTCAACGCGTCGATGTCGGAGCAGATTCAGCGCGACGTCTGGTACAAGCTGTGGGGCAACATGACGATGAATCCGATCAGCGCCATCACCGGTGCGACCACCGACCGGATTCTCAGCGACGAACTGGTGCGCAATTTTGTCACGAGCATCATGCTGGAAGCGAAGGAGATCGGCGCGCGCTTCGGTATTCCTATCGAACAGGCGCCGGCGGATCGTCACGAGGTCACGCTCAAACTGGGCGCGATGAAAACCTCGATGCTGCAGGATGTACAAGCCGCCAAGGCGGTCGAACTCGACGCGCTGGTGGCTGCGGTGCGTGAATTGGGGCAGCTCACCGACGTGCCGACTCCCTACACGGATGCATTGCTCGGGCTCGCGCGCTTGCACGCGAGTACGTTGGGGTTGTATCCGCGGCAGTGAAGGTTGCGACGACCTCCGAAAAGAAGCCGCCCCATGTGATCAACGGGGCGGTTTTTTTCGTCTTATGTTTCGCGCGTTATTTAAAGGGCTTGCCGCATCAAGCAGTCACGGCGGAAGAGGCCGGCAGCTTCGCCGCTTCGATCAACGACAGCGCTCGCTGCGTATCGCCGAGTTCCGTCATGCACAGTAGCGCAAGACGGGCCAGATATAAGGACGCTTGCGCTTCGCCTTCAGCGGTCAGTGTCTTGCAGAGCGTCGTGTAGACGAGGTCGAGTTCGCTATCGGTCATGGTGTGGGTTCCTCTTGCGTCAATTCGTCAGACTGGCCGTCACGGCGCTTTGCACGTCCGTCGCGTTGCCGTTGCGCCAGCGGGCGAGCACATGACCGTCTGGCCTGATCAGATAGACGGTGCCCGGCGTGGCATCGAGCATCTCATGCAAGCGTCCCGCCGGATCGACTACGTGCGGGACGGTCGCGCGCGGTGCATCGCCTGTGACCAGCGTGATCGCCTTGAACGGGATGCCGTGTTCGGCGAGCGCATGGTGCAATTGCTGCCACGCCTCGTCTTGCGCCGTGTCCGCGCCGAAGCGAAGTACGGTGAAGCATGGCCCAAGCAGATCGGTGAGATGGATATCGACGGGTACGCCGTCGCGCGTGCGTTGAAGTCGGCACTCCGGTAGTACCGTGCCTGGCGCCGGACCCTTGGCGAACGCGCCGGATGCAGCCGCTGCGACCCAATTGAGCGGCGATTGAGCATATGCAATCGCATGCGTTTGCCGCGGATTGATCAGTGGCCGCACGGCCGGATGATGAACGGCAAGTCCGAGAACTGCCTGGCGCATCAGGTCGAACGCGAACGAGGGCGGCGCCATGAATTCGGTGCTCTTCATGCCGTAGCTCAGATTCTCACGCGCCGCAAACACGCGCTCGTCGCTGTAGCTGTCGAGCAGGCGGTCCGACGCAATGCCGTTGACGACGCAACCGAGTTTCCAGCCGAGATTGTCGGCGTCGTCGATGCCGGAATTCGCGCCGCGCACGCCGAAAATCGGCACGAGATGCGCGGCATCGCCCGCGAACAGCACCGAGCCGTGGCGGTAGCGTTCGAGCGTCAATGCGTTGGCCCTGTAGACCGTAATCCAGATCGGTGACCATTCGCCCGTTTCGCCCATCGAGTCCAGCACGCTCTGCACGCGCGGCATCACGTTCTCAGGCTTGATTGCGGCCTCGGGATCTTCATCGTCGCGAAGCTGGTAGTCGATGCGCCAGACGTTGTCGGGCTGCTTGTGCACCAGCACGGTGGAGCCGGGATTGGAGGGCGGATCGAAATAGGCGAGACGTTCGGTGGCGCGCTCGCTTTCCAGTTCGATATCGACAATCACGTAGCGCCCCTCGTACGTGGTGCCGGTGAGCTTGAGGCCGAGCGCCTCGCGAATTGTGCTGCGGCCGCCGTCGCATGCGACGACCCAATCCGCGTGCATTGTCCAGGCGGTATCGCCGGTGCTGAGGTCGAGCGTTGCACCAGTGGCGCCGTTGCCGGTATGTTGTTCAATACCGGTCACGCGGGTTTGCCAGCGGATGTCGATCAGATCGGCATGCTGTTCCACTTCGTCGAGCAGCAACTGTTCGATCTGGTATTGCGCGATGTTGATCATCGGCGGCAGCGATTGCTCGTCGTCCTGATGCATGGCGAAGCGGAACACTTCGGCATCGCGGTAGAAGCTGCGGCCGCCCGTCCACGGCAAGCCTTTTTTCAGGAAACCGTGCACGGCGCCGAGGCGTTTGAAAATCTCCAGGCTGCGGCGTGAAATGCAGATCGCGCGGCTGCCGGTGCAGACACCGTCATCGGCTTCGATCAGCACCGAGCGTACGCCCTGGCGAGCCAGCGCAAGCGCCAGCGTCATGCCGACCGGACCGCCCCCGACAATCGCTACGGCGCGCCGCTGAGGGTCGCACCCGTCGACCAGCGGCGGCACCTCGCCCGCATAGTGACGCGGCGTGAACGGATAGGGTTTGAAACTGCGGCTCATGCGTGTCTCCTGGATCTTCGTTGCCGATGGATTGCCCGCCGCGGCTTGAGTGCTCTCTGGAGGCGGTGCGAATCGATTGGTGAAGTATGAAGGAGGGGTAGCGCGTGGCTGTCCTCATTTTGGGTACAAGGACTGGGCGTTCCGGCGATAGAAAAGGCCGCAGGGCGCTCACGCCCCCTGCGGCCCTTCTGATTCTTGCAATGCAATGCAGACCGCGCGGAATTGCCTAATCGGCCCCGGCCAGATGCGAAGCCTGGCGCGAGTGCTGGACGCTCGCTCCCACCGTGCATTCCTCGATCATCGCGCGGAACGTCGGCGCCGCGTGCGAAGCGCCGGTCGCCCCAGTCTCCGGCCCGCTTTCCGGCGCGCCGCCCACGCCTACAACCAGGGTCGCCCTTGGCCGCCATTCCCGCGTGCGCCGCAGCATGTTGCGCAAATACGGCGGCGATTCCGGCGCGTCGAGCGAGATGATGCAGATGATCGGCGCGTCCTTGAAGCTCGGTTCGTCGGCATGCGCGCTGCGATAGCCCGAGTGCGTGGCCATCATCGGCGCGAGACCCTGCCGGCCGAGCAATTGCACGGCGATCGCGGCGGTGACCTCATCGAATGCGCCGCGTCCCGGTACGCACAGCACCGAGGTCCTGTCGGTTTCATGGCGCATCGCCGGATGGGCCGAAATGTGGCTGTCGTGCCGATCCGAAAGGTCGGCCGTCGCCGATGCCGAGATTGCCCCAGCGGAGTCAGCCGGTTCCGTGCGCGACAGGCGATCCGGCAGGCCGTCGGAAATTTCCAGGTTTTCGACGATATCGACCAGTGCGTCGTTGATTCGCGCCAGTTGCTCAGGCATCAACACCCCGCGCATCGCATCGTTGCGCGCGAGCTTGAGGCCTTCCAGCGCGACATTGTCGTAGTAATCGATCAGCGACATCTCGCGCAGCAGGCGCTCGGCCTGCACGATGGCTTCATGCGGATCGTCCGCCAGAAGCCGCTGATAGAAGTTCTGCGCAGGCGTGAGAGCAGGCTGGTCGCCCAGCAGCACCGTGAGAAAGTTCAGACGATCCGCGTAGCGTCCCAGCGTGACGACGCACAGCGTGAGCGGCGTGGACAGCACGAGGCCGATCGGCCCCCACAACCAGCTCCAGAAAATCGCCGCCACGACCACCGCCAGTGGCGACAGCCCCGAGCGATGACCGTACAGCAGCGGCTCGGCGATCTGCCCGGCTACCACATCGACGACGATAAACAGGATCAGCGTATAGACCGCCATGGTCCATTGCGGCTGGATAGCGGCCGCGAGAAACACAGCAAGAATTGCGGCGATCCAGATGCCGATATACGGCACGAAGCGCAGCAACGCGGCAATCACGCCGAACAGCAGCGCACCCGGCACGCCGATGATCGCGAGCCCGATGGCAATGATCCCGCCCGCGCTGAGATTCACGCCCAGTTGCGCGACAAAATAGCGGCTCAACCTCCCGGCGGCGTCGTTGATCGCGGTGGTGGTGCGGTGCAGATCGCGCGAACCGAAAAGACTGATCAAACGGTCGCGCAGGTCTTCGCGCTGCAGCAGGATGAAGATCGTGACGACCAGCACGATAAAGGTGGTCTCGATCGGCGCAATGGCCGGTGACAGCGCGCGTTGAGCGAGTTGCATCGGCGTGGGCGACGGCTCGTGCACTTCGACGGGCGTCGGCACAGCGGGTGCGTTGCGCGCTGCACGTCCGGTAAGGCGCGGCGGGCTCGGCTTGGTCGGCGCGACGCGTTGCAGTGTGGCGGCGGCGCGGCTCATCAGCGAATCGGCCCGGCCGACGGTTTTCTCCTGCACCGTCTCGATCTTTTGCTCGATCGCCGCCTGATACTGCGGCAGATCGCCCGCCAGTTGCACCAGTTGTGCTCCGATCAGCCCGCCGACTGCCAGCAGGGTGGCGAGGGCGAACAGCACCGCGATAAAGATCGACGGCAACTGGCCCATGTGCAAGCGCCGCAGCGCCTGCACCAGCGGTGCGAGCAGAAAGCTGAGCAGCACGGAGAGCGTGATCGGGATCAGCACCTCGCGGGCGAAGTACAGCGCGCAGACCACCACGACGCCGGTGATGACCGAGGCCAACCCATGCAGACTGGGCGTGCCCGGTGGGTATACGCGGTTCGGCCGCCCGGTTGGCGGTAACGATATTTTCATGGACACACTTCTCGATGTTGTGGCGCTGACGTTTTTACTGAGGGTTCGCGCGGCTGGAACGGCGGCGATCGGTTAAAGCGCCCGAGCAATTCATATGCCCGGATTGTAGGCGCTTTGTAGTGCGGCGGCCGTATCCCTAGCCCATGTGCAAACGCAACAGCTCGAACAGCTGTGAGCTTGCATACAGTAGCAAGCCGATAAAGCCGCCCACAATCGTCCCGTTGATGCGGATGTACTGCAAATCCTTACCGATGTTCAACTCGATTTGCCGTGACATGTCGCGTGCGTCCCAGTTTTTCACTGTATCGCTGATGTGGCGCGTGAGGAACTGGGCAAAATCCGGCGCCATGGCGCGCGCCGCTTCTTCCAGATGGTCGTTCAGCGACTGGCGCAGCGCGGGGTCATGCGCCAGTTCGCGGCCTACCCACTGGCCCATCGCCATCACCCGGGCGTGCAGGGCCGAATCGCTGCTTTGCAGATCGCGTTTGAGCCATGCGCGCAATTCGCCCCACATGTCCTTCACATACGTGCTGAGCGCTTCGCCTTCCACCAGATAACGCTTCAATTCCTCGCCTTTCTGCAGGAATGCCGGATCGGTTTTAAGTTTGACGATCAGTTTCTGGGCGGCGTCGTCGAATTTCTGGCGCAACTGATGAGCAGGGTTCTCACTGATCTGCTCGAGCATCCGGTTCACCGCATTGGCGATCGCCTCGGCGCCTTTTTCCCCAAGCCACGCCGACGGTAGGATCATTTCCATCTTCGGATATTCGCCCTTCACCCATTCGACGATCCGCTCAGCGATAAACTCGCGCGCCTGCGGTTCGCGCAGCAGCGCCACGACCTGTTCGATACCGGCGTCGAGCAGTTCCTGATGACGGCCGTCCTTGGTGAGCGTGTCGAGAATCGAGCCCATGGATTGCGACAGATCGACTTTGGCCAGCACGTCGCGCAAGGCGTCCTTGATAAAGACCTGGATACGCACGTCGTCAGTCAGTTCGAGAATGCCGCCGGTCAGTTTGACCACGTAGTCGCCCAGCCGCGCGGTATTGGCCGGTTTCGTCAGCCAGCCGGTGATGCTTTGCGCCGGGTCGTGTTTCTGGATCAGTCCGACCAGCGACGGCACGTCCAGAAATTTGTCCTGCACGAACACCGCGAGGTTGTCGGCGATCTTGTGCTTGTTCTTCGGAATGATCGCGGTGTGGGCGGAGACGATCGGGATCGGCACGCGGCGAAACAGCGCGACCACGGCGAACCAGTCGGCTAGCGCGCCGACCATGGCGGCCTCGGCTATCGCCTTGATGCCGTCCACCCAGAGGCCGCGCGGCATGAAGGCGGTCACAAGGAAAACGCAGGCGGCGGCCGCCAGCAGCAGTAGCGGGGTGCGCTTGGCCTTCTTCAATTCGGTTTCTTTGTTCATCGGCAGCAGAGCAGCGAGGTTTTATTCGATTGGAATGGTGCGGTGCGATCGGGACGCTGGTCCAGAAACGGGAGTGTAGCGCCGCTGTTCCGGCCGTGTGGGGCCGGCTTGGGACAGTTTTTGACCGCAGGCGCGGTAACATGAGCGCCGAATGAACATCGAGCGACGACGCAATTGAACGGAATGGAGGCACAGTGATCAGGTTTCTGCACACCGCGGACTGGCAGATAGGCACGCAATTCGGTCAGTTCGAGCCGGACGAAGCCGCGCATCTCGCGGAAGCGCGCTTCGAGACCGTGCGCCGGATCGCTGAGGAAGCGGCTGCGCGCAAGGTCGACGCCGTGCTGGTCGCCGGCGACGTATTCGACCTGCAGACCGTCTCGGACACGGTGATCCGCCGCTTGTTCGGCGCGCTGCAGGCGTTCTCGGGGCCGTGGATCATGTTGCCGGGCAATCACGATGCGGCGCTGGTCGAGAGCGTCTGGACCCGTGCGCAACGCCTGAACTGCGTGGCGCCGAACGTACAGCTCGTGCTCGAACCCGGCGTGGTGACGCTCGATGCCTGCCAGTGCGCGTTGCTCTGCTCGCCGCTCACGCAACGCATCACTTACGACGACACGACGGGCTTCTTCGACACGACGGAGACGCCGCCCGGCTATCACCGCATCGGACTCGCGCATGGCAGCGTCAGCGGGATTCTGCAGGAGGGCATCGATTCATCGAACCCGATCGCGCCGACGCGTGCCGCGAGCGCGCGTCTGGACTATCTCGCGCTCGGCGACTGGCACGGTCATTTGCGCGTCGACGAACGCACCTGGTATGCCGGCACGCACGAGCAGGACCGTTTCCGCGCCAACGATCCGGGCTTCATGCTCGACGTCACGCTGACCGAGCCAGGCGCCGTGCCGTCCGTTGAAGCGGTGCGAGTCGGAAAATATCAATGGCATCGTTGGGAAGAGACGATCTCCGTGCCGACCGACGTCGATTCGCTCAAGCTGCGCCTCAGCGCGTTAGGCAGTCACGACGTGCTGCGCGTGACCGTAAGCGGCTCGACCGCACTGGCCGAAGCCGAAGCGATTCACGTCGCGATGGAAGAAACCCGTGCGCGCGTGCGTGCGCTACGTGTCGATCTGAGTGGTCTGCAGGTGCTGCCCACCGCCGCCGACCTCGCCGAACTCGGCGCGCAGAGCGGCTACCTCGCGAAGGTGGTGGCGCGTCTGCGAGGCTTGCAGGAAGACCCGCAGTCCGACCCGCAACAGGTCAAACGCGCGGCCGAGGCGTTATTGCTTCTGGCGCGTTTTCAACGTGAACTGCCGCGCGAAGCGAGGTCCGCATGAAGCTGGAAAGCATCGCGATTCAGGAGTTCAAGCAGTTCACCGGACGGCTCGTTATCGACGATCTGCAGCCCGGACTCAATCTGTTCACCGGCCCGAACGAGGCCGGCAAGAGCACGATCGCCGAAGCCGTGCGGGCCGTGTTCCTCGAACGCTATAAGGCTTCGCATCTGAAAGACCTCCTGCCGTGGGGCAAGGCGAGCGGGCAGCCGTCGGTTGAAGTGACGTTCGATATGGACGGCACGGCGTGCAGGTTGTCGAAGCAGTTCGTCACCCGGCAGCGCTGCGAATTGAAGATCGGTCAGACGGTGTTCGGCGAGGACGAAGCGGAAGACAAGCTCGCCGTGCTCCTCGGTTTTTCGCGTGCAGCGCGTGGGCCGCTAAAGGCGGAGAACGCCGGCGTTCCCGGATTGTTGTGGGTGCAACAAGGCGGCACGCAGGAGGTTCGCGATTCCACGGGACATGCTGCGCAGTATCTGCGCGATGCGTTGTCGCAACTCTCGGGCGGCCATGAATCGGCGGGTGAGGATGCGCTGATCGCGGCGGTGCAGCGCGAGCTCCGGCATCTGCTCACGGCGCGTACGCAGAAGTCCACCGGGCCATTGGCTGAGGCCGAACAGGCGTTGGCAGCGCTGATCGAAGAGCGCGACGAGCTGGAGCAGCAGCGTCAGCAGTTCGACGAGAACATCGTGCGGCTTGCCACGCAGCAGGAAGCCTTCGACGACGCGCAACGCAAGCGCCCATGGGAGCTTCATGAGCAGAAGGCCGTGCAGGCGCAACAGCGCGCTGATGCCGCGG
The DNA here is from genome assembly GCF_030464785.1 of Paraburkholderia sp. SEWSISQ10-3 4. Classification (NCBI taxonomy): domain Bacteria; kingdom Pseudomonadati; phylum Pseudomonadota; class Betaproteobacteria; order Burkholderiales; family Burkholderiaceae; genus Paraburkholderia; species Paraburkholderia sp. SEWSISQ10-3 4. Next base: position 108,102 of record NZ_JALPRI010000023.1, on the reverse strand, counting down.
CCGAACTCGAACGGAGTCTTCAGGGCTTGGCGCAATCGCTGCAATTGAAGGACGCGGAGTTAGCGCTTTCGTTGCAACAGGAACAGGCGGCGACTGAACTCGAAACCGCCGTTGCACGCGAGCGGCAGCAACTCGACGCCGCACGAGCCAATGTCTCGACGGTTCAGAACGAGCATGCGCAGGCTCAGGCGAGCGTGGCGAAATTTGAGCAGGCGTCTGCCGATGCCAACCGTGCGTACGAACTGGCGAACGCCGCGGTGACCGCGGGCGATTTGCGCAGTCAGATTGCGTTGCACCGCACAGAAAGCGAACGGCTCGAAGCATCGATCGCGGCTGCCGGCGAGGCGAACGAGGCCGTGCTGGAGGCGACGCGCGCAGCGGCCGCGCTCGAAATCGACGGAGCACAATTGAAGCGGCTCCAATCGCTCGATGCGGAATTGACAGTGCTGCGTGCGCGGACCGAAGCGGCGATGACGCGGATCGAATACCGGTTGAATGGCACGATCACAGTCGGTGATGCGAAGGTAAGCGGCGAGGGCGTGCTGCGGATCGACGAGGAGAAACTGATCGGTCTTGGCGAACTCGGCGAATTGCGGGTGATTCCGGGCGTTTCCGATCTGTCGGCGCGCTTGTCCGAGTTGGCGTCGCTCGAAGCCCAGCATGCGCAGTTGTTGCAGGTGCTGGGCGTGGCGTCGTTGGGTGAGGCCGAGGCCAGGCTCGAGCAGTGGAAGACGCTGGTCGCGCAGCAGAAAAGCCAGGCGAAGATTCTTGAGGTGCATGCGCCGCAGGGTATCGACGCACTGCGGGCAGCGTTGGCTTCGGCGGATGCGCGATTGCAAACGGCTAACGGACGGCTTGCGGCGTTGCCCGATGTCTCCGCCGCGCCACCGCTCGATGAGGCTCGCCGCAACGCCGACATCGCACGCGATGCGCTGGATGCCGCCAGAAAAGTATTGGCGCAAGCGGCGGAAAAGCGCTCGACGGCTACGGCCACGACGGAATCGCTCGCCGCGCAACTCCAGCGCAAGGAAGCGCAACTGGCCGACGAAGCGTTCTGCCGCAACCGCGCGCAGTGGCAGACGAAAATCGTCGAGCAGCGCGTGCAGGTCGAGGCGTTGAAGAAACAGCTTGAAGGTCGCGAACGCGAGTTGGAAGCGGCGCGTCTCGACGATCCGGCGGCTGAGGCGAAACGCTATCGGGCGTCTGCGGAACTTGCGCGCAACGAGCAGCACGAACGGCAACTGCGGATCGCGCAGTTGCGCAGTCAGCTTGAGACGGTTGGCGCGTCTGGGCTCGGGGAGCGTCTCGCGACAGTGAACGCTTCGGTCGAACAGGCCACGCGGCGTAAAGAAGAACTCAGCTTGCGAGCAAGCGCTTTGAGTCTGCTCGACGAAGTGCTTGTCGACGAACGCGATGCGGCGGTGGCGCAGCTGCGTGCGCCGTTGACCGAGCGTCTCGGGCACTATCTGAAGCGGATTTTCCCACAGTCGACGATTGCGCTCGGCGACGATCTGAGTCCGGCAACACTAGATCGTTATGGCCGCGCGGATACGCTGGATGCGTTGAGCTTCGGAACGCGGGAGCAACTCGGCATTCTGACGCGGCTCGCGTATGCGGATCTATTGAAGGCGTCGGGTAGGCCCACCTTGCTCATGCTCGACGACGCAGCCGTGCATACCGACGCGACGCGGCGCGATGCGATCAAGCGCGCGCTGATCGATGCGGCTACGCGGCATCAGATTCTGGTGTTCACGTGCCATCCGGAGCTTTGGGACGATCTGGGCGTCAGGCAGCGGGCGATTGAGGATTTGAAAGTGGCGGCATAGGGCGTCTTGGGACGCCTTGGTTTCGTTGAATGTTTCGTTGAATGACCCGGGAACGTCATGACTCAACTTTATCGCGGCATGGATCAGGCGGCACTGCGTGCGGCCTACGACAACGTGGCGGCAGTGGCCGACGTCGCTGAGCGCATGCTCGGCTTTCAGGAGCGCAGCGCGGCGTTGTATGCCGCTTCGCAGTGTCGGCGTGATGTGGCGTACGGCCCGCGGCCCCGGCAACGTTTCGACTGGTTTCCGTGCGGGAAGCCTGACGCGCCGATTTTCGTGTTCATACACGGCGGCTACTGGCAGGCGCGCAGCAAGGAAGATTTTGCGTTCGTCGCCAGTGGGCCGCTTGGGTGCGGCTTCAATGTTGTGCTCGCGGAATATACGTTGGCGCCGGACGCGTCGATGACGCAGATTGTCGGTGAAGTCGATGCGCTGCTGGCGGCGCTGGCGGCTGATCGTGATGGGCTCGGCACGCGTGGTCCCGTTTGCCTTGCGGGGCATTCTGCGGGCGGGCAATTGAGTGCGCTTTATCGCACGCATGAGTCTGTCGTGCACGCCATGCCGATCAGCGCACTGGTGGACCTGGAACCGATTGCGATGTCATGGCTCAACGAGAAGCTGCAGCTAACGCCGGCGGAGATCGATGCGTATAGCCCGATGCGGCACATCGGCAAAGGTGTGCCGATGACTGTTAGCGTCGGCACGGCCGAGTTGCCGGAGCTGGTTCGGCATTCAGAGGAATACGTGGCGGCGTGCCGGCAAGCGGGTGAGCAGGTGGAGTTCGTGCCGCTCGCCGGGTGTAATCACTTTACGATTCTTGAGGACCTTGCGCGGGCCGATGGGGTGCAAATGGAGGCGTTGGTGAAGGGAATGGGGCGAAGGTGACCCACTGTGCTCACTCATACCACCGCGGTGTGTAAACCCATTCACCGCCATCGATACCGTTAGCAAACGCGCGTGTCGTCGACGACCCGACGATCACCATCGTGCGCATGTCCACATCGGAGGAACGCAGTTCACCGAGCGTGATCGTGCGCATTGTGCTACCCGGTCTGCCGATATCGCGGCCGAGCACGACTTTCGTCGCGGCAGTGCGATATTCCCGCACGATATCCAGCGCTTTATCCAACTGCCACGGGCGTGCGCGAGAGATCGGGTTATAGAACGCCATCACCAGATCTGCTTCGGCCGTATGCCGAAGGCGTTTTTCGATGATGCTCCACGGCTTCAGATTGTCGGATAGCGACAGCATGCAGAAGTCATGGCCCAACGGCGCGCCAGCTTGCGCCGCGGTTGCCATCGCAGCGGACACTCCCGGCACGATGGCAAGTTGGACTGCGCGCCAGTCAGCGTTCGTCGAAGCGCCTTCTTCGAGCGCCTCGAGCACCGCGGCCGCCATCGCAAACACGCCCGGGTCGCCCGAGGACACCATTACCACTGACCGTCCAGTGCTCGCAAGTTCGAACGCATGGCGTGCCCGCTGCATCTCTTCGCGATTGTCCGTGCCGTGTACGCGTTGGTCGGCCCGCAAGGGGCCGGCCATTTTCACGTAGGTTTCGTAGCCGAGAATATCGGTGGCTTCATTCAGCGCCGTTCGGGCGGCGGGCACCATCAGGTCCGCGCTGCCGGGGCCGAGGCCGATCACGGTCAAGCGGCCGCGTGTACGGCCAATCGTGTCTGGGTCGATTGCCAATGCTGCTAGCGCGAGCGCGACTCCTGCTTCCGCGTCGTCATGCAAGGTTTGATAAGGGACGCGCAGCGCGGCGTGCAGCAAATTGCTCGGCGGCTCGCCGTCCTCCGGGCCCGCATGGGCAAAACGCAGCGGCACGTTCAGGCTCGCCGCGGCATCGGCGAGCGCCGGGTTCGCCATGTGTTCGGAAGGAACCAGCAATGCCGCGAGCGAAAGCGGTGCAAGACCGTGCGCGTTCAACGCCTCGTGTACGAGCGCGGCGATTCGCTCGCCGGAAGTCGTCTGCGTATCAGGATCAGAATTGGCAGCAAGGTCTGTATCGGTGCTGGAAGACGCACCCGGACCCGGAACGGCCACCGCCGCCACCACACTCCGCGGATGAATCACTAACTCATCATCGCGCCCATCCCACGCACGCGGCGTTACGCGGATCGCGAGGCGTGCCGATTCCGAGCGCGGCAATTGCGCGTCTTCGAGCCACGGCGCTTCACCCTCAATGCGCGTGCTTTCACCAGCCAGAAGATCCGACACGAAGCGCTTACCTTGCGCTATATCGGCAAGCGCATAGCCCTCAGGCGGATTGAGCACACATGTTCCGAAGCGCAATTCGCCACTCGTCGTAATCGCTGGCGACACGTTCAACGCAGCCGCAATCTCGCGAGCCATCACGTTGACGCCTGCAAGGCCGCCGAGCAAGGGCACGACCGCACTGCCATCTTCTGCAACGGCCAGCACCGGCGGCTCGACGCCCTTATTCGACAGCAAGGGCGCCACGCAACGGATCACGATCCCGGCGGCGCACAACGCGATGATCGGCGTGCCGCGCGCATACAGATCACCCAGGTGCGCGCGGAGCTCCGTGTACGAGACGTCAGCCTCGACTCGGCCCTGCAAGGCATGAACCTGGCATCCGGCATACAGCATCTGGATACGCCGTGCGGTCTCCAACGCGCCCGCACCGAGAATCACGATCGCGGGTGGCGTCAACCTTGCCATTTTTCCCCCGGCACCACGAGCAGCGAAAAATACGGCGAGGCCATCGGATCGACTTCGTCGAGCGGCACGATGCGCTGATTGCCCATGGTCGCGCGTTCGACGTAAAGCGCACGATGCGCGAGCCCCAGTTCGCCGAGCACGCGCCGCACCTTATCGAAATTGCGGCCGAGCTTCATGATGACCGCAGCATCCGCATCGGCGAGACGTCGGCGTAGTTCGTCTTCGGGCAACACGCCGGAGAGCACCGACAGACTCTGATTGCGATACACCAGCGGCGAGCCAAGTACCGCTGCGCCGCCGAGCATCGAGCACACACCGGGCACGACTTCAGCCTCGAACCGGGCTGCGAGGCGGTCGTGCAAATACATGTACGAGCCGTAGAAAAACGGATCGCCTTCGCAAATCACCGCGACGTCGCGGCCCGCGTCGAGATGGCCGGCGACGACCTCCGCAGCGGTATCGTAGAAGTCGGCGATGATCGCTTCATACGACAGCGGCGGCTCGAGCGCTTCGGTCGTGACGGGATAGACGAGCGGCAGATGCTGTTGAGCGTCATGCAAATGCGCCTCGATGATGCTGAAGGCGTTGCCCTTCTTACCCTTCGCGACGAAATACGCGACCACGGGTGCCGCTTTCAGCAAACGCAGCGCTTTCAGCGTGATGAGTTCCGGGTCGCCGGGGCCGACGCCGAGTCCGAATAAACGTCCTTGCACGGTCATTTACTCGACCTCCGTCGCGAGCGCGTTCACAGCAGCGGCCGCCATCGCGCTGCCGCCGCGTCGTCCGTGAACCACGACGAAGGGCACGCCGCGGCTGTCTTCGGCCAGCATCGCTTTCGATTCGGCCGCGCCGACGAAACCGACCGGAAAGCCGAGGATCAGCGCGGGCTTTGGCGCACCGGCATCGAGCATATCGAGCAGATGAAAGAGGGCGGTCGGCGCATTGCCGATCACGACGACGCTGCCGGCCAGCTGCGGCCGCCACAATTCGAGCGCGGCGGCCGAGCGCGTATTGCCGAGTTCGCGCGCGAGCGCAGGCACGTCCTGATGCGTGAGCGTGCAGATCACGTTGTTGTTCGCGGGCAGTCGAGCGCGCGTGATGCCTTGCGCCACCATGCCGGCGTCGCACAGAATCGGCGCGCCTTGCGCGAGCGCCGTACGGCCCGCGGCGCCTGCGCCTTCGGAAAACTGAAGATCTTCAACGACGTCGATCATGCCGCAGGCGTGGATCACGCGCACCGCGAGTTTCTCGAGGTCGGCAGGGATACGCGATAAGTCGGCCTCCGCACGTATCGTCGCGAAGGATTGGCGATAGATCTCCTGACCGTCGCGAATGTAATCAAGCATCTGAGGGGCTCCGGGCCGGGTGTGCCAATGGGTCGAGCATATCGGCGGCCTGTTCGATCGTGAGTTGGTGCGCGACGCACGAGCCGAAACCCGGCTGGCCGTCGCGGCGATAAAGGTCGTAGGTGCCGGGCGCCGCGGCCAGCAGCGTGTACGGCGCGCAATGTGCGGCGGCGCATGAGCGCGGACAGCCGCTCAGATGGACGTCGACGCCGTCGGGCAGGCGATCCGCTAGAAGTAACGCGTCGGCTTTGGTGTTAGCGAGGCTTTTCGCGCAGCCTGTGGAACCGGCGCAGGCGATTAAGTGCGTAATGGGTTGTGCGGGATCGCAGGCGAGCCCCAGCGCATTCATTTCAGCGAGCACGGCGGGCGCGGCATCGGCAGCGATATCGGGCAGTAATACGCTTTGCCAGGGCGTCATGCGCAGCGTGCCGTTGCCTTGCTGTTGCGAGAGCGTGGCGAGGCCGCGCAAGGTCGTGGCGTCGAGGCGTCCGAGCGGCGGTTGGCCGCCTACGTGCAGCATTCCCACAACTCGCTGTGCGTGCGCGCCGAGTCGCAAAGTGGCATCGGCAGGTGTGGGGCGTTGCCAGTTTGCAAGCGATGTGTCGCGTGACAGCGGGAAATCGACGTACGTTTGAGCGTGCTGCAATACGGCGTCGATGGAATGCGCGGCGAGCAGGTGACGCATGCGCGTGTCATCTGGAGCGGCCAGATCGAGGAACGTGTGCAGCAGCGCGCAGACGAGGTCTGTGACTTGCGAAGGCAGCACGGCGGCGAGAGCGCCGGCGTAGTTCGGACGAGAATGGTCAACGGCGCTATGCGCGATGTGTTGGAAGGCATCGGAGTTCGCCGCAGCTGACGGGCAACCCGCCAATCCGAACACAAATCGCACACCGTCTTCGGCCTGCATGGCTGCTAGCCAGACATCGTGCGGATGATCCAACCTGGCAAGGCGCTCACCACCATCGAGCAGTAGCGCGAATTTCGGCGATAGCGCCGCGAAACGCGGTTCGGATTGCAGCAAGGTGAGCAGTTCGACGCAAAGCGGCCTTGTATCGAACAGCGCAAACGGATCGCGTCCGGCAGTCGGGCTCACCATCAGATTGCGCACATCGTCCGCCGAGGTCGCTACCAGCACGCCGGAAGCATCCACCGCACCGCCCGTCGGAATCGGCCCAAGCCCCGCATCGACCAGCGCCGCGATCAACGCCGCCTCATGCCCGCTTCGCACACCACGCACCTGCAGATTCGCGCGATTGGTCAGCTCGACCACACCCGCCGCATGCCGCTCACTGACATCAGCAATCACCGCCGCCTGCGCCGCGCTCAACTCGCCTCCGGGCAATTTAATCCGGCAAATCCCCCCATCACGCGCCGCGACGATGCGCAGCAGCCCCGGACACGCCGAGGGCCGCAGCACGAGAGCCGCGTCGGGCAAAGCAGTGGAGGGCGAAGCTTGATTCAAGACGGACACCGGGTTGAGCGTCGCGCGACGGCCCGAGCAAGCCGCAAAGCGGCCCTTGCTACGGCATCGGTACACCCCGCCCGATGTAGGCTGGCACGAACAGTCTGGCCGGCAGGTCTCCTGGCTGGCAGGTCATGGTCCGCCGCGGCCTTCCCGGTCGAACCAGTGGCGCGGAGCGCAGGCGGACTCGCTGCATACAGTTGCGGGGGCAGCCACAGCGACACTGTGTTCCCTCTTCGGCCCCGAAGGGCACCGGCGGCTGTATTATGCCTTTTTTCGAACAGTACAACGAGGCTGGACGCTTTGATCGGCGTGGCACAGCGGATTATTTGAAGATACAGAAAGAGGATGGATGCATGCCGGCGTGGCTGACCGTGGTGGGCATAGGCGATGACGGCTTCGCCGGCTTGGGGAGGCCCGCGCGGCGCGCTTTGCTGGAAGCGTCGGTGGTTTATGGCGGTGAACGTCATCTGGCGATGCTGCCCGCGCGCCTCGCCGCGCGCCGTGCGGCATGGCCGAAGCCGTTCGATCTCGCGCCTTTGCTGGCGGAGCGGACAGGGCCCGTGTGTGTGCTGGCGAGTGGCGACCCGATGCTGTTCGGCGTCGGCGCAACGCTCGCGCGGCACTTGCCGGCAGGGGAGTTGCGGGTGCTGCCCGCGCCCTCGTCGTTGTCGCTGGCGGCCGCGCGGCTTGGCTGGCCGTTGCAGGATGTCGCCACGGTTTCGCTGGTGGGAAGGCCGTTGCCGACGCTGAATGCTCATTTGCACGACGGCGCGCGCGTCTTCGTGCTGAGTGCCGACGGGCGTACGCCTGCCGCGCTGGCCGAACTGTTGAATGCACGCGGTTTCGGCGCGACGCGGATGACCGTGCTGGAACATCTGGGCGGTGATCTGGAGCGGTGCATAGATGGCCGCGCGCACCAGTGGCCCGCAGGGGAAGTGGCGGCGCTGAACCTGATCGCGCTTGAATGCCGCGCAACGGAAGGCGCGCCGCGTTTGCCGCTGACCGTCGGCTTGCCTGACGACGCCTTTCGCCACGACGGTCAGTTGACCAAGCGCGACGTCCGCGCGATTACGCTGGCGCGCCTCGCGCCGACGCCCGGCGAATTGCTATGGGATGTGGGCGCGGGCAGCGGCTCGATTGGCATCGAATGGATGCGCGCACACCCGACCTGCCGCGCGATCGCGATCGAAGGGCACGCGGAGCGGCAGCGCTTCATCGAACACAATCGCGATGCGTTGGGCGTGCCGGGTTTGCAACTGGTGGCCGGCCGCGCGCCTGATGCGTTGGAAGGTTTGGCTGTGCCGGATGCCGTGTTCATCGGCGGTGGCGTGACGGTGCCGGGTGTGCTTGACGCCTGCTGGGCGCGTCTGCGCGACGGCGGACGTCTGGTGGCCAATGCCGTGACCTTGCAAGGCGAGGCAGCGCTGGCGGCGTGGCGTGAGCAACACGGCGGCACGTTGACTCGCATCGCGCTGGCTGACGCGCAGCCGCTCGGCGGCTTCGATACGTGGCGCCAGGCGTTGCCGATTACGCTGCTGGAGGTTACGAAGCTGGCCAGCAGCGCGGACGGCACCTCAAGCACGAGCGCCGCATCCAGCACGTCCACCAGTTCAGCCGACTCACCATTCCATCCGTAATGCGCGAAGAAACGCCCGAACAACCCGCGCCGCTGCGTAGCGGCTACACGACCGGCAGTTGCGCCACCGCGACGTCGCTCGCGGCCGCGCGTCTGTTGCTCGCGGGTATCGTCAGCGAGGTCGCGGAGATCGTGTTGCCGAAGGGCCGGCTCGTGCCGATGCCACTGGTGTTCTGCCGCCTGACCGCCGATGGCGCGGAAGCCGGCACAGTAAAAGACGCAGGCGACGATCCCGACGTGACGCACGGCGCGATCGTATTCGCCCGCGTGCGTTTGCTTGCCGAACCGGGTGTGATATTCCGCGCGGGGCCAGGCGTTGGCACGGTGACACGCGCCGGCCTCACGCTGCCAGTCGGCGAACCAGCGATCAATCCCGTCCCTCGCAAGATGATGACCGAACATCTGACCGAACTCGCCGCGGAACATGGATACGCAGGCGGCTTCGAAGTAACGATTGGCGTCGAAGGCGGCGAAGCACTCGCACTGAAAACGATGAACCCGCGCCTCGGCATTCTCGGCGGTTTGTCGATTCTCGGCACCACCGGCATCGTGCGGCCGTTCTCGTGCTCGGCCTATATCGCCTCGATTCATCAGGGCATCGACGTCGCGCGTGCGAACGGTTACCTGCATCTCGCGGCCTGCACCGGCAACGCAAGTGAAGACGCGATGCGCGCGCATTACGGTCTGCCGGACATCGCACTGATCGAAATGGGCGACTTCGTCGGCGCGGTGCTCAAACATATGAAGCGCGCGCCGGTCGAGCGCTTGAGCGTGTGCGGCGGCTTCGGCAAACTCAGCAAATTGGCAGCCGGGCACCTCGATCTGCATAGCCGCAATTCGAGCATCGATCTGGAACGGCTTGCAACATGGGCCGCCGAATATGGCGCCGACGACGCGTTACAAGCGGCGATCCTCGCCGCCAATACGAGCCAGCAGGCGGTCGCGTTGGCGCATGCGCAACACGTGCCGCTCGGCAACATTGTCTGCCAGCATGCGCTGGCTGTAGCGCGCGATATCGTGCCGCCGCAGGTCGCGGTCGAAATGTTCGCGATTGACCGCCAGGGCAATCTGATCGGGGTCGCGCAATGACAAGCATTCTGCTGCTCGGCGGAACCGGCGACGCCTTGCGAATCGCGAGGCAACTCGGCCCTGAGCACGTGTACAGTCTCGCGGGCCTCGGAAAGGTGCCGGACGATTTGACATGCGAGGTGCGCGTAGGCGGCTTCGGTGGCAGCGAAGGCATGGCGCGTTATATCGAGGACAAACGCATTAGCCTCGTAATCGACGCGACACATCCCTACGCCGCGCAGATCAGCGCCAATGCCGCGAAAGCGAGCAGTGCGGCGCGCGTACCGTGCTGGGCGCTGCGTCGCGCGGGCTGGCAGCCGCAAGCCGGCGACGACTGGCGCGTGGTCGGCGATTGGCCAGAACTCACGGCCGCGCTAGCCTCATTCAATCGCCCGCTGTTCACACTTGGCCGCGAACCGCTCGCGCATCTCGACGAAATCCGGCCGCAGCAATTCTGGACCGTACGCTGCCTCGAAGCACACGAAACCAATCCACGTGCGCGAATTCTGGCGACACGCGGCCCGTTTACGCTCGAAGGCGAGCGAGCGTTGTTCGACGCCGAAGCATTCGATGTCGTCGTCAGCAAAAACAGCGGCGGCAGCGCCACCGAAGCGAAACTCGAAGTCGCGCGCGAACGTAGCCTGCCGGTGGTCATGCTGCGGCGTCCTGCATTGCCTGCAGTCGATCGCGAGTTTGCAAACGTGGCCGACTTGCTGGAAGCATTGCAAGTCTCAGGTTAAGTGGCGCATGTCATGCATGACATGCCGGCCAAACGAATCATGGAGTAGTGAATGACGGTGTTTTTTATCGGCGCGGGTCCCGGCGACCCGGAACTGATCACGGTGAAAGGGCAACGCCTTGTGCGCACCTGCCCGGTGATCCTGTATGCCGGCTCGCTGGTGCCGGCCGCTGTACTCGAGGAGCATAGCGCGGAGCAGGTCGTGAACACCGCCGAACTCGACCTCGATCAGATCATCGCGTTGCTCAAGGCCGCACACGACAAAGGCCAGGACGTGGCACGCGTGCATTCCGGCGACCCGTCCTTGTACGGCGCGATCGGCGAGCAGATCCGCAGACTTCGCGAACTCGATATTCCCTATGAAATCGTGCCCGGCGTGACGGCAACCGCGGCATGCGCGGCGACACTCGGCTGCGAACTCACCTTGCCCAATATTTCGCAAACGCTGATCCTCACGCGCTTTGCAAGCAAAACGACGATGCCGGAAGGCGAACAACTCGGCGACCTCGCGAGACATCGCGCGACGATGGCGATTCACCTCGGCGTGCGCCATCTCGCGCGCATCGTCGATGAACTACGGCCGCACTACGGCGGCGCGTGCCCGATCGCAGTGATCTATCGCGCCAGCTGGCCGGATGAAGAAAAAATCACCGGCACGCTAGACGACATAGTCGGCAAAGTGCAGTCCACCAACATTGAGCGGACTGCACTGATCCTGGTGGGACAGGTGCTGGCGGCCGAAGGATTCGCGGAGTCGACGTTGTACGCGAAAGGCGGCTGACCCGTCCACCGTCGATTCAGCCGATTCCTTATCCCCCTGACTTCAACTGTGCCCAGAGCCTGCTTTCCAGACGTTTGATCTGGGCGGGCAGGGGCTTGAGCAGAAACAGCGTTTTCAGCACGGATTCAGGCGGGTACACGGTCGGATCGTTGAGAATTTCCGGCCGCACGAATTTGCGCGCGGCGGCGTCCGCATTCGGATAGAACACCTCGTTGGTGATCCCGGCATGAACCTCCGGGCGCTCGATGTAGTTGATCCAGTTGAGCGCCGCTTCCGGATGCGGCGCATCTTTGGGGATCGCCATCATGTCGAACCAGATCGGCGCACCGCCTTGAGGAATGAAGTATTTGACCTCGTAACTCTTGCCGGCTTCGCGCGCGCGATGGCTCGCCATCGACACGTCACCCGACCAGCTCAAAGCAAAACAGATGTCGTCGCCCGCAAGATCGTTGATATAGCTCGTCGCGTTGAACTGCGTGACGTACGGACGGATTTTCTTCAATGCGTCATACGCAGCCTGATAGTCGGCCGGATTCACGCTGCTCGGATCGCGCCCGAGATAGTGCAACGTCACCGCGAAAACATCACTCGGCGCGTCGAGTATGGACACGCCGCAAGTCTTCAGCTTGCTCAGATACTCGGGCTTGAAGAGGATGTCCCAGCTATCGAGCGGCGCATCGTTGCCGAGAATTTTCTTGACCCGTGTAACGTTATAGCCGAGCCCCGTGGTGCCCCATGCCCACGGCACCGCGTACTGATTGCCGGGGTCCGCATCGGCGACCAGCTTGAGCAGATTGTGGTCGAGGTTCACCAGGTTCGGCAGCTTCGATTTGTCGAGTTTCTGGTAGATGCCGGCTTCGATCTGCTTGGCGAGAAAGTTCGAGGTCGGCACCACGACGTCGTACCCCGTAGAACCCGTCAGCAGTTTCGCCTGCAAGGTTTCGTCGCCGTCGTAGACATCGTATTGCACATGAATGCCGGACTCTTTCTCGAAGTTTGGCACGGTGTCTTTCGCGATGTAGTCGGCCCAGTTGTACAGATTGAGCTGCTTTTCGTCGGCGTGCGCGGCGGTGCCGAACGAGCAGAACAACAGCGCTGCCAGCAGCGATGCGCTCGACCTCGACTTCATGAAGGTGTGGGGCATGGTTGTCGTCCAGAGAGGGTTCAGCAGAGCAGTCATGGATTTACATACGCTGATGGCGTTGCAGTTTCTGATTGCGCATCAGGCACACCATGTCGGCGGCAAGGTGGGCCGCGGCGAGCGCGGTGACGTCGCTGTGGTCGTAGGGCGGTGACACTTCCACCACGTCCGCGCCGACCAGATTCACGGCGCCCAGCGCGCGAACGATTTCCAGCGCCTGTGCCGAGCTCAGGCCACCTGCCACCGGCGTGCCCGTACCGGGCGCGAAGGCAGGATCGAGACAGTCGATGTCGAAAGTGAGGTACGTGGGCGCATCGCCGACCATCGACAACACTTCGTCGATGGTCGCCTGTGTGCCGTTGCGATGGACCCACGGCGCGTCGAGAATGCGCACGCCCATGAAGTCCTCGTTCCAGGTGCGAATGCCGATCTGCACTGAGCGCACCGGATCGATCAACCCTTCGCGGATTGCCTTGTAGAACATCGTGCCGTGATTGAGGGAATCGGGGTTGTCGTCCGGCCACGTGTCGCAATGCGCGTCGAAGTGGATCAGGCTCAACGGCTTGCCGTACTTTTCAGCGTGAGCGATCAGCAGCGGGTAAGTGATGTAGTGGTCGCCGCCGAGCGTCAGCATGCGGGTGCCCGTGGCGAGGATCTCGCGGGCGTGGGCGATGATCGCGTCGCGAATGCCGAGCGGGTTGTGGGCGTCGAACCAGCAGTCGCCGTAGTCGACCACGTTTAGATGATCGAACGGGTCGATGCCCCACGGAAACGCGCCCAGTTCGGCCAGTTGCACGGAGGCGGCGCGAATGCCCGCCGGGCCAAAACGCGTGCCGGGACGGAAGGTGGTCGCGAGATCGAGCGGAATGCCCGATACGGCGACGTCGACGCCGGTGAGATCGCGTGTGTAGGGCCGCCGCATGAAGGACAGCACGCCCGCGTAGGTGGGCGGATGAGGTTGGCCGGCCGCGTCAGTGCCTGCGGCAGGAGCGGTCGAGGCGGGGAGCAAAGCGTTCAGGTTCAGGGTCATACACGTCGATCCGGTCAGTTTCAATGAGCGCCGTCACACAAATATTTCTCATGTCTGAAAAACGGCACGAGGCGTGTGAAGAGCAACTGGCGCTATGATTGCGAGGCAATATTCCGGCGAAAAGCGAAGAATCTTGCTGGAAGTATCGATATTTCTAATATCTTCCCTGACCGTGGCGATCCGATGCGTAGACTTCCCCCTCTGCAGGCCTTGCTCGCTTTCGACGCCGCCGCGCGCCTCGGCAGCTTCACGCGCGCGGCGCAAGAACTCGCGCTGACCCAGTCGGCGATCAGCCATCAGATACAGCAACTCGAGGAGTGGGCCGGGGTGCCGCTGTTCCGGCGGATTGGACGCGGCGTCGCGCCGACGGCGGCCGGTCTGCTATTTGCGCAGACCGTGACGTCGGCCATGACGACCCTAGCGGATGGGCGCGATCGCATCGAGCCGTATGGCAATCCCGATTCCGTGATCATCTATTGCGCGCCGCAGTTCGCGACGGGCTGGATCATGCCGCGCATGCCGGCATTTACGGCGGCCATGCCGAACATCGAGATATGGCTCGTTACCGGGGACGAAGTCAACGAGATCGATCGTGTCGATGTCGACCTGATCGTTTCCGCGAAGGAGATCCGCACGCCCGAAGTGATCTGCGAGCCGTTGCTCGACGAGCAGGCGGTCGCTATCTGCGGACCTGTGACCGCGCGCCGTCTGCGTTCGACGTCCTTTCCCGAGGTGTTGACGCAGGCGCCTTTGCTGGTGCTCGAGCAGCGTCCGGAGTGGGCCCCGTGGTTGCCAGAGTTGAGGCGCGGTGGTTTGCGCACGCGGCGTGCGATGACGGTCGACGACCCCCGCATCCTCGTGGCGGCAGCCGAGCAGGAAGCGGGCATCGCGATGGTGTCCCGGCTTACCGCCGGGGATGCGTTGACGAACGGGCGCGTCGAGGTCTTGCCGCAGGTCCCGGGTTTCCCACTCGCGCCGCTCTGGTTGATGCGCTCCGCCCAACCGGCGCGTTCCGCTGCGGTGGATGCGGTTTATGCGTGGATGGTGAGGCTCTGCCGGGACGGCGGTTGAGGTGCAGCCCATGCGTGCTGCGCCTTGAAAATTTCGCAAGCTCTGCACCAGTTCGACAGCACCTCATTCGCGGACGTCAGCGTTCCCGTGTCGCTACGGGCGATCGATTTTTTCGCCGCCACGTTGCCTGCGGGCGGCGAGTAGCAAAGCTCAGTCCTCGAGTGGCGAGAGCGCTTCAAGCGGCACCTGCTTCGCCGGCCCGATGTTGATCGCCGGCACGAAGCCCAACAGCACGACCACAAAAATCGCAATCGCGAAGATCGAGATGAAGGTCAGGTGCAGCGACTGATGCAACACCATGCGGATCATGTCGCTATCGGCAAGACTCGCCACCTGATTCTGCAGCAGCGCCTTCAACTGATCGGACGTCACCACGGCGACGTCCTTCGAGTGACTGAGTCCGAAGTTGAGCACCGCGCCGAACAGCGTCGCGCCGAGCGTGCTGCCGAGATTGCGCGAAAAGAGATTCGATGCGGTGGCGCTGCCGCGCTCGTCCATCTTGACGATCTCCTGGATCAGCACCAGCGAACTGACGCTCGACGTGCCCATGCCGAAGCCCATGATGAGCGAACCGAACGCCGCGATAAGCGGCGAGCCGCCAGGCTGCAGGAACAGCAACAGCACCGCGCCAATCGGGATGAACGCGCTGCCGCCGATCAGAATGCGCCGCAAGCCGATACGGTGAAACGTCTTCGCCGCGAGTGTCGCGCCCGCGGGCCAGCCCACCATCATCATCGTGAGCGCAAGACCGGCAACCACCGGCGAGCGGTGCAGCACGCCCTGAACATACATCGGCAGGAAGGTGGTGGAGCCCATCAGGATCATGCCGGACAGCACGGTTGCCGCATTGCACGCGGCAATCGGCCGACGGCTCCAGAGCGCGAACGAGATCATCGGCTCAGTCGCGCGGCGTTCCTGAAACACGAAGAACAGCAGGCACAGCATGAACGCGCCACCCGCGAGCGATGCCTTGGCGATGTCGTCGTCACCCGCGTAGGTCAGCGCCATCATCAGCGCCGCGATCGCCGCCATGAATAGCGCCGCGCCCGCGAAGTCGATCGACGGGCGCGCATGCCGTTCCGATTCGCGCAGGAACGCGATGAAGCCCGCCGCTGAGGCAAGTCCGATCGGCACGTTCATCCAGAAGATCCACGCCCACGACATGTTGTGAATGATGAAGCCGCCCACCATCGGGCCGACCACTGCTGAAATGGCCCACACGCTGGCGAGATAGCCTTGCACCTTGCCGCGTTCGCGCGCCGGATAGAGATCGGCGACGACGGTCAGCGTGACCGGCTGGATCGCGCCCGCGCCGACACCCTGAATCAGGCGGAACACGATCATGGCGGGCATAGACCAGGCGAAGCCGGCCAGTACCGAGCCAAGCAGAAAGATGGCGATGCCGGCGAGTATGACCGGCTTGCGCCCATAGAGATCGGCAAGCTTGCCGAACACCACGGTCATCGCCGTTTGCGTCAGCAGGAACGACGAAAAGACCCAGCTATACAGATGCAGATCGCCGAGTTGGGCGACGATCTGCGGCATGGCGGTGGAAACGATGGTGGCTTCGATGGCGACCATCGCCATTGATGCCATGACTGCGGCAATGACTAAGGGACGCGACGATTGCGGGCTGCGGGACATGGGGCGGGTAGTATTAGGATGTTGGAAGCGTCTGACGGCTTGAAAGGTAGCACGCACGCCGCGACGCAAAAGCGCGGCCGCACGAAGGCGGCCGATGTCGAGTATGCACCTTGCGGAGAATGTGTGCTGAGCGCCCAGCAATGGCCAGGCTCAAGCGGCTTTGATTCGGCTTCAAGGCATCAGCCTGGCACAGCCTTTGCGCGCTCATCGCTACTTTCGCTAAATGGAGGGTCATTATGAGGATCGAATTCACCGGACGCCGTGAAGTGGTGGCAGCGGCGCGCGTAGCCTTCGAAGCTAATGTCGATGGGGCTGACGTCTGGTGCAGCGTGTCGCTGGATGCGCTGAACGACCATTTCGGCAACGAGGGTCCGTCGGCCCACAATCTGGTCGGTACCTTCGAGGCCAATCGCGCGCGGATTGAAAATGCTACGCGGCGAGTCCTCGAGAAAAACGGGGGACGATCCGTGGAGCTCGAAACCGGGGATTTCAACTGAGGTCTCAACGTTCCGGGCCTTGACCTGGGAGGGCGGTCCGGTATCTATTCGCCGGGCCTGCTCCGATAGCTTTTCACTCGCAAACCACCTACCCTTCAAAGCACTCGAGCACTCGAGCACTCGAGCACTCGAGCACTCGAGCCCTCGAGCCCAATCCGCACTAGCGAAGCGCGATGGATTCGTCTGACCTCACGTCTCACGTCCTCGCGCGCGTGGAGAGCGTCATGAAACCAATGCCAAAGGTCTTCGCCGCCATCGTGGTCGCGTTCGCGGTATTGTGCGCGCCCATGCGAAGCGTTTTTGCTCAAACCGCGGACAGCCTCGTGGGGTCGTGGTCGCTCGTTTCGCTGACGGTGGCGAAGAGCGGTAACGAAGTGGAATTGCTCGGTCCGCATCCGCAGGGGCAACTCATCTTCGGCAATGACGGGCGCTACGTGCTGCTCGTGCTGAGTTCCGATCTGCCGAAGTTCACTTCTGGGGAAAGGCAGCAAGGCACGGCGGAAGAAAACGCGAAGATCGCTCGCGGCAGTGTCGCGCATTTCGGCACGTATACCGTGGACCCCGCGGCGCGGATTATCGTCTTTCACATTCAAAAGAGTTCGTTTCCGAATTGGGACGCGGATGTTCAGCGCCGCCCATTTACGCTCGACGGCGACCGGCTGACGTACATCACGCCCGGCGCCTTCGGCTATGGATCGTCGAAAGTCGTGTGGCAACGAATCAAATAGCGCGCTTCGCCTGTAATCACAGGGATAATCTGAACTGCCCGGTGCGCATGAGCGATGCCATCGAGTCCCGACACGATCAATTGCAACGCCGTCAAGTACGTGAACGTGAGCTTCGGCTTTTTTATGTGCTGCGGTATAGTCGCGCCAACCGATCGCAGATACGCCTTGGACCTTTGCCGCGTGCCTGGCAGGCCGAGGCATTGACTATCCGGAGAACGTCGTGCAGGAAATCATAGAAGGATTCATCCGCTTTCAACGCGAAGTCTTCCCGCAGCAAAGCGCATTGTTCAAGCGCTTATCGATTGCGCAAAATCCACGCACACTGTTCGTGACCTGCTCGGACAGCCGTGTCGTTCCTGAGCTATTGACCCAGGTGGAGCCCGGCGCGCTGTTCGTGATCCGCAACGCGGGCAACATCGTACCGTCTTACGGCCCGGAACCGGGCGGCGTATCGGCCACTGTCGAATACGCGGTGGCAGTATTGGGCGTGCGGGATATCGTGATTTGCGGCCACTCCAATTGCGGGGCGATGACGGCGATCTGCACGTGCACGAACCTCGACCATCTGCCGGCCGTGGCGGGTTGGCTCCGTCACGCCGATGCGGCGAAAGCGATTAACGCATCGCGAACTTATGCGTCAGATGCCGAGCGTCTCGACGCTCTCGTCAAAGACAACGTGATGGCGCAACTCGCGAACATTCGTACGCATCCGTCAGTGGCCGTGGGCCTCACGAACAAATCGTTGCGACTGCACGGCTGGATCTTCAATATCGAAAGCGGCGCCATGCTCGCACTCGATGGGCGCACAGGAGAGTTTTTGCCGTTGGTGGACAACCCTGAAATTTATGCAGTCTAGCTTCGGACCGCAGCCCCACGAAAAGCACATGCGGTAAAACCGGAAAACCTCTTCGGCGTTCCGGATAGCAACCTATACTGCCAGAGCGCCTGAAGCAGGCGGCATCGCTCCAGCGCTTGTTGCAACACGCGCCGATGACGCCGCTCGATGGAGCGCCACGAGCCAGGCAGCTAGCCGCCTTTCGATGCATTGGATCTTTTTCAAGGAGCCGCCATGTCTACCGAATCCGCGCACGTCGATAGCTACCTGTTCGAACCGGTCGCGCTCGGGCCGCTGCAGTTGCCCAATCGCATCGTGATGGCGCCGCTGACGCGCAGTCGCGCGAAGGAGGCCGACGTGCCGAGCGAACTGGCCATCGAGTATTACGCACAACGTGCAACGGCCGGTCTCATCATCGCCGAGGCGACGCAGATTTCGCAGCAAGGCAAGGGCTATGTGTTCACGCCTGGTATTTATGACGACGCCCAGGTACAGGCGTGGAAACATATTACCGATGCCGTGCATGCGAAGGGCGGCCATATGTACCTGCAGTTGTGGCACGTGGGCCGTATTTCTCATCCGTCGCTGCAGCCGGGTAATGCGTTGCCCGTAGCGCCTTCGGCGATCAAACCCGAAGGCCAGGCCTATACCGACGAGGGCTTCGTGCCGCTCGTCACGCCGCGTGCACTTGAAACCTCGGAAATGCCGGGCATCGTCGAGCAATATCGTCTGGCCGCGCAAAACGCGAAGGCCGCTGGGTTCGATGGCGTGGAAATCCACGCGGCAAACGGTTATCTGCTCGATCAGTTTCTGCGCGACAGGACCAATCAACGAACCGATCAATATGGCGGCTCGATTGAAAATCGCGCGCGCCTGTTGCTGGAAGTGGCCGATGCCGTGACGGAGGTCTGGGGTGGTGAGCACGTCGGCGTGCGTATTTCTCCGCTCAGCAGCTTCGGCGATATCGCCGACAGCGATCCCGAACCGCTGTTCACCTATGTGGTAAAGCAACTCAATGCCCGCAAGCTCGTGTACCTGCACGTCATCGAAGGCGACACGGGCGGCACGCGCGACGTCGAGGGCGGTTTCGATCTGCAGGTGTTGCGCCAGGCATTCGATGGATTGTTCATGGCGAACAATGGCTATGACCGGGAGCTCGCGCAGAAGACGCTCAAGGCAAAACGGGCAGACCTGATTGCGTTTGGCCGACCTTTTATTTCGAACCCGGATCTGGTCGAGCGGCTTCGGGTTGGCGCAGCGCTGAACGAGCCGGATCAGAGCACGATGTATGGCGGCGGTGCGGAAGGCTACACCGATTACCCGACGCTGGACGAGGACGCGAAGCGCTGAGTGGACCTACGCTTCCGCGCACACGCCGCTATGGGCGACGTGTGCGCCTCCTTGCATTGCTACACCGTGCAGATCAGTCGCCCGGGCTATACAGATCGAGTAGCTTGAGCGTCACCCCGTTGGTCCATCCAAAGCCGTCCTGCAGCGGATATTCGCCACCGCCGCCACCTCCGGTGCCCGCGCCTTCCACCACGTACTTTTCAACCAGCTTGTTCTCTGACGCGTAAACCCCTTTCACGTCAGTCAGAAAGCGCGTGCCGATCTGCTGCGCAAGCGCATCCTGGCCATAGCGCTTCAAGCCTTCAATCGCGACCCAGTGCAAGGGCGCCCAGCCGTTCGGTGCATCCCATTGCTGCGTGGTGTTGTAGGTGGTGGTCGCAAGGCCGCCCGGTTGCAGCAGGACGGATTGCACCTGCTGAGCCGTCTTCTGCGCACGGTCCGGCCACGCTGCACCGACCCACAACGGAAACACCATTGCCGCAGTCTTGTTGTCGCGCGGCTTCGCAAGCGTCCAGTCGTAATCGCCGTAATAGCCCTTGGCGTTCCACAAGTACCGGTTGATCCCGAGCGCCCGTTTGGCGGCGCGCTCGGCGAACTCGCCGACACAACGGAAATCGCGCGTCTCGCCGCAGCCTTTCGCGATGGTGATTTCAAGGTGGAACATGAGGCTGTTCAAATCGACCGGGATGATCGACGTGGTGCGCACCGTCGCGAGTGTCATGTTGTCGCCGAACCAGCGGGAACTGAAATCCCAGCCGCTCTCGGCAGTCGCCCGCAACTCGCGGTAGACGTCGTTCGGATTGCGGCCCGTTGCCTGCTGGGCGGTCTGAATGTCCTCCAGATAAGACTCGTCACGCGGCGTGTCGAGTTCATCCCAGTAACGGTTGAGCACCGTGCGATCCGGCATCACGACCACGTTGCGGGTGGCCTGGCCCGGCTGCGTCGAGCTTTCTCCCTGCATCCAGTAGGCGTACTCCTTGCGCAGGGCAGGCAAATACTTCTGATAGACGCCGCGGCCTTCGACCTTCTCCGCCAGTGCGACCATGTACGAGAAGAACGGCGGCTGGGACCGGTCGAGGTAGTAGGTGCGATTGCCGTTCGGGATGTGGCCGAACGTATCGATCTCATAGGCGAAGTTGTCGAGCATGTTGTCGACGAGATCTTCATGCCCCGACTCCTGCAAGCCTAGCATCGTGAAGTACGTGTCCCAGTAGTAGCCCTCGCGGAAGCGGCCGCCTGGCACCACGTACGGCTTCGGCAACGGGATCAGCGAACTGTTTGCCGGCGCGCTCGTGGTGGTGCGGGTGAGGGCAGGCCATAGCCAGTTGATGTGCTCACGCAGCGTCTGATTCGCGGGCGGCGTGATGACGGGTTCACTCGGCGGCGTGAAGTACTGGTTGACGAAGTTCGCCAGCGAAAAGCCGGGATTGTTCTTCTGCTGTTCGTACAGTTGCACGATCGCGGCAGGATCGGCGTTCGGCGTTGCGTCGACGAAAGTCTTCTGATCCGGATAGATCTGCGCGGTTTGCACGGCCACGAAAAGATCGCCGTATAGCTTGTCAGGAGCGGGAGGGAGCGTGCCGCCGACCTGGGTGTCGGCGTAACACACGCCGCTGAGACTGGTGAGAAAAACGAAGCTGGAAACGGCGCTTGCTTTTCTTAAACTGGCAGCGCCCAGCGGCGGGGCGAATGACAGACGAGGGGCGACGCCGATGCGGCGCAATTGCGATGACACAATCATGTCTCCTCCTGAGGAATGGACAACAGGATTGGTCTGCCTCGCGCCCGTGTTCTTCTCATGATTGCTGGGGCGCGGCTAGCATCGCACAAAACGGAGGGTGATTCAAACTATGCGGAAGGAATGCGCCGAGGTGCGCTGAGCAAGCCGATGGCTAACGGCGGCTACCAACAGCCCGGCAGCTTGCGCGCTGCCGGGCTGTTAATTAAGCCTTCCTTCAGTTCGATGTCACGAGCGAATCCGACGGCACGATCCTCAGTGCCCCTGGACCCTGCGCCGCCGGGCTCGACCATGACAGGTGCATGCTGGCCGGGCCCGTACCGTGCACATACTCCACCTTGATCGACGCGCGCTGCTTCGCGTTCAGCCAGGTCGTACCGCTCACGGTGCCTGGCGTCGAGGTCTTCTTGTTGATGACCCGCACCCCGTTGATCCACAGACGAGCCACGTTGTCGCTATTGATCGAGAACGTGTAGAGCCCGGTTCTGGCGGCCTCTATCGCACCGGTCCACCGCAGGCCATAACCCGTCGCGTTGACGCCCGCTGAGGCATCCGGCGAATCGGTGCCGCGCTCGGTGTTCAGGTCGAAGTCGATCAACGGCGCAATCGATGTCTTGACCGGCGCGCTGCTGAAGGTCGGATCGTTGTAGTAGCCCACCTGCAGCACCGGCAGCTTCACATCGAACCCACCCGTCAAGGCCTGAGTCTCCGACGTCTGCCACGGATGACCGTCCGGATAGATCGTTCCCTGGAACGGCGTGGCAGGTTCGACGGTGGCAGGCGCGCTTGGCACCTGGCCCCAGTGGAAGCGCGTATTGGTGCGGCCGATCATCAGTTCCCACACGATGAAGCCCGTCGTGCCGCCGTAGTTCGACACAATGCCCGGCATCGTCTGACCCGTCGTGCCAGGGAAGCCACGCTGCAGCGTTTCGGAATTCAGCGCGCTGACATTGCTGCCGTTCACTGGACCCGTGTACGGGTTGTTGTACGGATGGAACGCATAGAAGTCCGAGAAATACGAGCCTTCGTCCTCCTGCACCTGCGGCGAATTGATCGGCTGCGTCGCACCCGCATTCAGGATCGCGATGCGCGCATCGTTCATCATCACGGCGCGCGTTTGCTGCAACGAGCCGTTGCCGCTGCAACCCGGTTCGTTCATCGGCTCCCAGAAAATGATGCGGGGGTCGTTGCGGTGCGGCGCGACGAAGTCGGTGATGTAGCTCGCGAGACTCGCCTTGTACGTGATGCTGGCATTGGCCGCTGTCGGCTGGAAATACGCCTGCTCGACCGGTGTGCCGGGCGACTGGACCCACTGGCTGTTATGCACGCCCCAGACCGGCGCGGGCTGCGGACCATATGCGGGCGTCGGGTTCCAGCAGTCGTCGTAGAAGATCGGCGAGACCTTGATGCCATGCCGCGCGGCGATCTTCAGCAGGTTCTCGAACTTGCTCAGGAATGCGACGCGATCGTTCGCCCACACGAGGTAGTGCAGATACACGGCAATCGTGTTCATACCGTACGTTTGCGCGTACGTCAGCTCGCGGTTGACGATCTCGGGGTCGTAGTTCTCCCAGAAGTCGATCGCATTCACCGCGTTGGACGGCGTGTAGACCGCACCGACAACCTTGGAGAAATCGAAGCTGGGTGACGTAACGGTCGAATACGTGTGGATTGTGATGTTGCTGAAGGTCGCGCCGACGCCGAAGCGCCGCAGCCCGAAGCTGCCCGACTGGAAGGCCGCGGGGAGGGCGTTGGTGGCGTCGTTGACGCTGATCACGCGCTGCTGGTCGAAATCGACGGTGATGGCCGTGCCGCTCGTCGTGACCTTCAGGTGATGCGTGCTGCCGCCCACGATCGAGCTCATCGGATACGCGATGAAGTTCGTCCAGTTGTTGTTTTCGCGGCCGACCTGCAACACGTGCGAACCGGTATCGAGGCCGATGTAGTAGCCGGTCAGGCTATCGGGGCCGCCGGCGGTGGGGTTGGTCGTGCGCACGATAAAGCCGGCGTTAGCGGCGCCGTTACCCACGGGCGCGCTCACCGTCACATCCGCTTCGTAGGACGCCGTGGCATAGGTGCTTGCGAGCGCAACGGTTTTGTCGCCGGCGCCTGTGCCGTTGGTGGCCGGTGGGGCAATCGTGATGGTCGAACTGCTCGTGCCGGGTTGCCAGCCTTGTGTCGATCCGGGCGCGAGGTAGCTCGTGAAGTCGCCGAAGTTGAGGGTCGTGGTGGAAACCGGAGTGGGCGGCGGTGGCGGGGTGTACGGCGGAAGGTTGAGGGTGGGGTCAGTGATCACAAGCGGGGGTGTCGTCGTTTTCATCCCCAATGGAATGGTCTTCGCGGCCCTGAATTCGGCTTCGACGTTGGCGGTGTCCGCGAGAGCCGCCGCAGAGGCCGCCGACGCTGCCGATGCCGCTGCGGAATCGACTGCCGCGATCTGCCTGTTCGCTGACGCAGTCCCGCCCGGTGAACCGTCATTGCCGCCGCAAGCGCCCAACATGGCGAGCGCCGCCAGCACAAAGTAATTGCGCACCTGTATCTCCTGATGTCCCCGCTTAATTGATGGTCATAATTATTATTAAATTTGCATGGGGCCATAGACAGTGTGTCCAATCCCCATGGATGCGGAAATTGCTATGAATAATATTATTAGTTAGCGAGAGCTGTATCGGTACTTACCCGGAATGGTGCAAACAAGAGGCAGCTTGTCAGGTGGGGGCACGCGGGCTTGTCTGGTGGCGCGGATGCGGAATGGGTGAGGGCAGTTTTTCCAGTCGATCGCGCGCGGCGCCGCAGGCATAATCCGTTTTCCGATTACGCCTTCCTTTCACTGGAGGCGAAACCTAAGCGACGCGCAGCTTCGCGCGTTCCCAGGAAAACTCATGCCGCCCATCACCGCCGTCCGGAGTGCAGGCGTGCCGCTGCGTAGCGTCGCGCTGATTCTCGTTTCGATGTTCTGCTTCGCCGTGGTCGACGCTTTGGCGAAATCCGTCGCGCTCGCGTATCCGGCCAATGAAGTGACGTTCTTCCGGATGCTGTTCGGCTTGCTGCCTGCGGTGGCGGTTTGCCTGCGCGGCAAGCCGCTCATCGAGCGTTTCAGGCAGATGGATGTGCGTGGACAGACCTTGCGCGCGCTGACGTTGCTCGGTGCGTCGGGGCTGTTCTTTGCCGGGCTGCCCTATGTGCCGCTCAGCGAAGCGGTGGCGATCGTCTACTCGGAGACCTTGCTGGTGATCGTGCTTGCACCGCTGCTTCTGAAGGAAACGCTCAAGCCGCGCGATGCGCTTGCCGCCGCGGTCGGTTTTATCGGCGTGCTGTTCGTGGTGCGTCCGGACGGTTCGCATTCGAATTGGCTCGGTCCGGTCCTGCTGATTTCGAGCGCGTTTTTCGGTGCTTTGTCGATCATTCAGATCAAGCGGATTCGCGCCACCGACGATTCGGGCACCACGGTGCTGTACTTCACGATGATCGGCACGATCGTCACCGGGGCATCGCTATATTTCGCGTGGCGCACACCGTCGATCGAAGCGCTCGCGGTGATGGCCCTGCTCGGTGGGTTTGCCACGGCAGGGCAGTTGCTGATGACGATGGCATTTCGACGGGCCGATGCCGGCGCGCTCGCGCCGTATAACTACACGAGCATCGTGTGGGCTGCGCTGTTTGGCTACATCGTATGGGGCGAGACGATCGGCAGCATGTCGTTGTTCGGCATTGCGTTGATTGTCGGCAGCTCGATTGCGGTCGCCGTGCGCGGCAAGCAGACTGAAGGTCCGCTCGTGTAGGTCTGTGCTGCCTTCATCGAATTCAAACGACGGATTAAAATCCGCCTTCATTGCTTCGCAGTTCAAACAATCGTCCTAGGAAAGCGTGGTCAGTAAGCTGGCTTTTTCGGACAACACACCCTGCGTGCGCGGACGAATCGACGTTTGGCGACTATAAATGGTGAATAGCACGCATCCAGTTTGCACTCTTATTCGTACGTGACTGCGCCGGCCCGAATTCGCGGTCGTTGCGGCGGCATCGATTGATTCGCTGCGAACCCTCTGATGAATTCGGGCCCGTTTGCGATACGGCAAACGCGCATGTCCACGATTTGAGAGGGAGACGTCATGGTTGTCGAACCCAGGAAGATAGTTCTCACGAGCCTCTTTGTCGGCGCGCTTGCGATCGCGGCTTATATTTCGCAGTCGGACAAAGGCTGGCTGCCGACGGACGAACTCGGCCTGGAGCGCGACAATGGATCTCACGCCACACGTGGCGATACGATAACGGGCTCAGTGAGTTCCGGGCCGGTCGTTGCACGCAGTGATTCAGCGGCGGCTATTGCCGGGGATTTGCAGGCGGCGCGCAACAGTCTGCAGCGCAACGATCTTGTTTCCGCGCAGGCGCAACTGGACGCGGTGCGTTCAGCACATCGGAACGACGATCAGGTTCTTGCGTTGCAAAGAGAAGTCGAGGCGCGTGCGAAGCAGACGCAGCACGCGCTGGCCGTTGTGCATGGGGACAAGCCGACGCAGCGAGGGGCGAAATCGGCGCGATCTTCGGCGACGTCTTCCGGGAAAACAGGCCGCACGCACGAAAGCTACGTAGCGACGCGCGAACGCTCGAACCGTGCGTCCTCCAGTTACTCGAAGACCCGGCATGCTCTCGAAACCGCGGTAGCCGATGTTAGTGCGGGTAGCCTCTCGAACGGGAGAGCGAGTGGCGTTGGCACACCTGCTGGTGCGAGTTCGTCATCCTCTGTTCCGGCCGAGGCGAAGGCACTCTCCGGCGTAACCAGCGCGCCTGCCGTGTCAACGCCGATACGACTGATACAGCCAACAGAGCCAACAGAACCGATATCAGCGCCGCCAGGCTCGCAAGCCCAGCTAAGCCCGCAAGCCATACCGGCGCCATCGACACCTCAACTCGCGCCCGCCGCCAGCGCGTTGTTGAAATCCGGGAGCGGGCCAAAAACCCGCGCACAGGTACGCGCGGAGATCGCCCGCGCCCGCGCCGACGGCAGCCTGCCCACGTTCGGCAATCCGGACCCCGCGGGCCCCGGCGGCGCACCGAGCATGACGGGGGCGCCGCGTCCGTGAAGCTGCTCAGTCCGCAGTTAGTGCAGCGACGCAGCGATCCGTGCAGAACTGGGTTTCTCCGTGCAATGTGATTTCTGCGCGGCCTTTAAAACTAACAATAACTATTTTCAATTTCAGCAATAATGGATTGAATTTGTTTATTTATCTGCCAAGATATTCCAATTAATTTCCATTGGAATTAATTGGAATTATAAATCGGCCTTAATTCGTTGTTGACAGATATTTGCCATGCTATTCTGCGTTGGCTTGATTCTCCGAGAGCAGCATCAAATCAGGCACTTGGGGCGTGCTCGCGAGAGGAGTACGCCCCATTTCATTTTCGGCAGCGGACTGGCTGTTACGTGAAATGATCGGCAATCTAAAAAATCAGTGGCGTCGTATATACACAACGTCGTAATTAACTGAAAAACAGTATTTCGATTAGTGGGATATTCTCGGCCGCTCGATAGCATCCGCTATCCGAATCAGGAGAGAAATCCATGAATAAATTCGTATTGTCGGGCCTCTCGCTCGCACTCATCGGCGCCGCGGGTGCCGCCCACGCACAAAGCTCGGTCACGCTGTACGGTTTGATCGATACGGGCCTGACCTACACCAGCAATTCGGGCGGCAGCAGCAACTTTCAGCAAGCCAGCGGCATGCTGAACGGCAACCGCTGGGGCCTGCGCGGTTCGGAAGATCTGGGCAACGGCCTGAAGGCGATCTTCGTGCTGGAAAACGGCTTCAATCTGTCGAACGGCAAGCTGGGGCAGAACAGCCGTGAGTTCGGGCGTCAGGCCTTCGTCGGTCTGTCGAGCGACCAGTTCGGCTCGGTCACGCTGGGTCGCCAGTACGACAGCGTGGTCGATTATCTCGCTCCGCTCGCGCTGAACGGCACGCAATACGGCGGCACGCTCTCGGCACACCCGTACGACAACGACAACCTGAACAACTCGGTGCGTATCAACAACTCGGTCAAGTTCCAGAGTGTCAACTACGGCGGCTTCAAGTTCGGTGCGTTGTACGGTTTCTCGAACGCAGCGGGCAGCTTCGCGGACAGCCGCGCCTACAGCGTCGGCGCATCGTATGCATTCGGCGGCCTGAAGTTCGCTGCGGGCTACCTGCAACTGAACGGCGCCGGCTCGACGACTAACACGAGCGGTGCCGTGGCAAGCGGCGACTCCACGTTCAACGCAGGCCTTCAGCGCACCTATGGCGCCGGTGTGAACTATGCGTTCGGCGCGGCCAACGTCGGCCTCGTGTTCACGCAGACGCAACTGCACAACGCAACGTCGATCGGATCGTCGGCGTCGGGCACGACGAGCGGATTCGCGCTGACCGGCGGCAGCGCGCGCTTCACGAACTATGAAGTGAACGCACGTTACGCATTCACGCCGGCATGGACGGTGTCGGGCGCGTACACGTTCACCGACGCACGTCTGAACGGCGCGAGCCCGAAGTATCAACAACTGACGTTGCAGACCGACTACGCCTTGTCCAAGCGTACCGACGTGTATGTTGAAGCGGCATACCAGCACGTCGGCAGCGTGGGTGATTCGGGCGTCACGGCGGATATCGTCGGTGTGAGCCGTTCGTCAACCGATTCGCAGGTGGTTGGCACGGTGGGTATCCGTCATCGCTTCTAAGCGGCTGGTGTAGGCAGTAAGCTGTAAAAAAAGCCCGCATTTCGCGGGCTTTCTTGTTTCCAATAGAGCCGTAAGCGCTGCAACCATGAAGGCCTCCGCCGCGCTAAACGAGAATCGCGTTCATTGTGTACCATGCAGATTGCTCTGTGCGCTCAGTGCGCCTCAAGCTCGCTTCGTGCCTTAGCCCCCGCTGGATTGCCGTGAACAGCGCTATCGAATCCGAAGCGCCTGTTATTCCCACACCCTGTGCCGGATGAACTGACATGCAGATAGAGCCGTTTCAGATTGCCGTGCCTGATGCCGACATAGCCGATCTTCACCGGCGGATTCACGCGACACGTTGGGCACCGGCGACGCCGTCGCCCGCCTGGCAGCAGGGCGCCGACTCCGCCTGGCTGCGCGAGCTCGCGCAGCACTGGGCCGAGCGTTTCGATTGGCGCGAGGCGGAGCGCAGGTTGAATCTGCAGCCGCAATTTCTTGCCGAGGTCGACGGTCAGCGTGTGCACTTCGTGCATCGACGTGGCGTCGGCCCTACGACTTATCCGCTCGTGATTACGCATGGCTGGCCGGGATCGTTTTTCGAGTTTCACGCGCTGCTCGACCGGCTATGCGACCCGACCGCATTCGGCTGCGATCCCGCCGATGCGTTCGACGTCGTCGTTCCATCGCTGCCCGGCTTTGGCTTCTCGCAGGCTCCGGTGGGGCCCGGTACTTCCGCGTTTCAGGTGGCGGATTTGTGGGTCGCGCTGATGCGTGGCCTCGGTTATGAGCACTTTGGGGCCCAGGGCGGCGATCTGGGCGCCGGCGTCTCGATCGCGCTCGCGGCACGGCATCATGAGCATGTCGACGGCATTCATCTCAACTTCCTGCCGAGTTCATACGAGCCCGCGAGCGGTGCCGCGCAAACACCGCTTACGCCCGCGGAGGAAGCCTATCTGCGGGAGAAGAACGAATGGGTCGCGCTCAAAGGCGGCTACGCTCATATGCACGCCACGAAACCGCAAACCGTGGCGGCGTCGCTGAACGATTCGCCCGTGGGCCTCGCGGCGTGGATCGGTGAGAAGTTTCGCGCGTGGAGCGATTGCGACGGTGAAATCGAGCGGGTGTTTTCGAAAGACGAGTTGCTCACCAACATTTCGCTCTACTGGTACACGCAGAGTATTGGCACGGCGATGCAGATGTATTGGGAGAACCGGCTGCAGCCGATGCGCTTCGCCGAGGGGCAACGCGTCGTGCCGCCGGTGGGCTTCGCCTGTTTCCCGAAGGAGATCAACCATCCGCCGCGCACGTGGCTCGAACGGACCTTCGACGTCGTGCAATGGACCGACATGCCGAGCGGTGGCCATTTCGCTGCGATGGAAAAGCCCGATCTGCTCGCTGCCGAGATTCGCAAGTTTTTCAGGAAGTTGAGGCGCTAGTCCGATAGCAACTCTGGTGCACGGCGTGGTGCGCTTGCGGACTTAATCTTCAAATAAGGTCAGGACCCACCACGGCGACCGCACAGCCGCGTATGATCGACGGTCGTTGTCGCATCCGGTTTTTCGTTAGCCGACGTTCGCAGCGCCGCCGGCTCGCCGAAACCCGATGCACCATGAAATGGCAGCTCCCGGTACGCGCCTGATTCACGAGGACAGGCATCCGCGGCCATGGAGCAACAAGAGCAATGTCGTGCGAGGGGCCTGGCCACACCAGGTTTCAGAGCAGGCCCGGCGAGAAAACAAAAAAACAATGCAGAAAATGAAGGCCATCAAGCGGCGTGTCATCTACTTCACGCGCGATCCTTCGCCGGCGCTATTGGCGAGTTTCGAGGAGCGCGATTGGCAGGTTGACGTCATCGGCTCGGTTCGTGGCGTGCGCGAGGCCGTGGGTGACGGCTCGCTGGCGGCTGGCCTGGCCGATCTGTCGAGCGTGTTCGATCCCGGTGACATTGCCGCGCTGGAAGCTTGCCTCGCGATGCCGAACATCGGCTGGGTCGCGATGACCGCGGCGCCGGAACTCGATGACGCCGCCATACGCAGGCTGGTGCGCGACTACTGCTTCGATTACGTGACGCTGCCCACCGCGGACGCCAGGGTGATCGATACGGTAGGCCATGCCTGCGGCATGATCTCGCTCGGCGAGCCGGTGTTTGTGGATACGTCTACGGCAGAAGACGAGATGATTGGCACTTGCGATGCCATGCTCGCGTTGTTCCGCTCGATCCGCAAAGTGGCCGCAAACGATGCACCCGTTTTTGTCTCCGGTGAATCGGGTACGGGCAAGGAGCTGACGGCGGCGGCGATTCACGCGCATTCGGCGCGTCGCAACGCGCCGTTTGTCGCCATCAACTGTGGCGCGATTCCACCGCACCTGCTGCAGTCGGAGTTGTTCGGCTACGAGCGTGGCGCCTTCACAGGGGCGAATCAGCGCAGAATAGGGCGCGTCGAAGCCGCTCACGGCGGTACCGTGTTTCTCGATGAGATCGGCGATCTGCCGTTCGAGAGTCAGGCGAGCCTGCTGCGCTTCCTGCAGGAAAGCACCATCGACCGCCTGGGCGGTAACGGTTCGATCGATGTCGACGTGCGCATCATCTCCGCCACGCACGTCAATATGGAGGCCGCGATCGAAGACGGGCGCTTCCGTACTGACCTGTATCACCGTTTGTGCGTACTGAGAATCGACGAGCCGCCGCTTCGCGCGCGCGGCAAGGACATCGAACTGCTCGCGCTGTACACGCTGGATCGCTACAGGAAAGATGCGAGCCGTCGGCTATACGGTTTTTCTCCCGACGCGATCACGGCGATGCATCAATACGACTGGCCCGGCAACGTGCGGGAACTGATCAACCGGGTTCGTCGCGCCATTGTGATGTCGGAGGGGCGGACGATTACCGCTGACGATCTCGAACTGGCGAGTTACGTCGCGACCGCGCCCCTGACGCTTGCACAGGCACGCGAGACAGCGGAGCGGCAGGCCATCGAACTCGCATTGCTGCGCCACCGCGGACGCCCCGGCGACGCCGCGCGCGAGCTCAGCATTTCACGCGCGACGCTGTACCGTTTGCTCGGCGCGCATGGCATGCGATACGGGGGAGACAGCGCCGCCGAAATGTGACACCCGACGCAAAGATTGCGTACGGCAGGCAGGTAACTTGTTCACTCGAATGTTAAGGCGCCAGATATTTTGGCGTACTTTCGACCGGCTGAAAGCCGATTGACGGCACCCGCGTTGCGTCTTGCTGACTCTTGCTGACTTTTGGCGGAAAGGCAACGCAGGGACGTGAAACGATAGTTCATACCTGATGCCTGCGCCCCGGTTCATCCGACTCCATCGCCGCAGATCAGATCACCCGGCTCGAGCGTGACGCCATAAAGGCGCGAGCCGCGGCACGATGGCTGCGCATGGCTGTGCACCTTGCGCAGACTTCTGACTTAGCCCATGAAAGGAGAGGCGGATCAATCCGCGAACGATAGCGGCCACGCTGGAAAAAAGCGAACCGTCTCTCACGCCTGGTGAGGAGCAACGTGAATCTTTTTCCTTGCACGCTGGTTTATGTGGATGTGGACGTGAGTCCGGGTCCCAACTCGACGAATCGCGATCCGCTGGCGTATGTGAGTCAGGCGATCTGCCTGAACAACAGCTTGCGGCGAGCCGGCATGCCGAAGCTGACCATCATGACCAACGCGCCGGCGGTGGTCTCGCAACGGCTCGAAGGCATGGCAAAGGAGCACCGGCCGGCACTGATGACGTTGAAGGCGACAATCGAGTTGCCGAAGAACACGCCGTTCTATGCCGCGCATTTCAAACTGGACCTGATGGATCAGATGGCCGATTCGCTGCCGGCCGACACGATGCTGTTGCTGCTCGACGCCGACATGGTCGCGTTGCGTGCGCTCGAACGTAATCTGATCGAGCGCTGCGCTGAAGCCGGACTCGGCGCATTCGATATTTCGGATCAAGTATTTCCGCCGTACGGCAGCGACTGTGTTGTTGCGGATCTCGAGATCGTGGCGGACAGGCGGCTCAGAAATCCGCGCTGGTACGGCGGCGAGTTTCTTCTGGCGACGCCCGCCGCATTACGCCGGCTGGTTCCGTGCGCGCGTGCCAGTTACGCTCGCTACGTCACCGAAATCGGTCGCGTGAGACATCACGGCGACGAAGCGTTTATTTCCGCGGCACTCAACGTACTGGTCGACGAAGGGCAGGGCCTGATCGAGGTGGGTGCTTATCAGGCCGTTGGCCGTCATTGGCCCGGCAATAATTATCGCGATCTGCGGTGGTTTCGCTGCTGTTCGTTCGTTCACTTGCCAGGCGGTAAGGCGTTGCTGGAACGCGAGGCGCGTTTTTCTGAGTTCGCACCGGACCGTTTCTGGCGCCAGATGCGCATGGCGCATCTGCGCGGCCGTGTACGTCACGCGTTGAAACGGCTCGCCCGGTTGCTCAGTGTCGAACGCCTCGCGACGCTGTCTGCTTACGCCTTGCGCAGCGTAAAGAGCTAGGCGCTCACATCTTCACGTCGATGCGGCCATAAACGCCATTGGCTTCGTCGTTAGGCCCCGCAGCAAAAAACAGCGTGTTGGTCGGCTGATTATCGAGTCCGTTACCGAACGCGATACCCCAGAGCCCAGGCTGCACGAATGTAGTTCCGTTCGACAGGTTGATGGTGCCGAGGGATTGCCCGCTTGCCGGATCGAACGCGTTGATCGTGCCGTCGCCGAAATTGCCGACCAGTATGTCGCCACTGAAGCGGCCGAAGTTGCCAGGCGCCTGTGCGACGCCCCACGGCGCGTTGAGCGGACCTGCTGACGCAAAGTGCTGCAACAGGTTGCCGGACGTATCGAATACGTCGACGAAACCCAGGCCGGAACCGTCGACATTGTCATGTGCGGCTGCGTCCTGTTTGGCGTAGGTCACGAAGAGTTTTGAGCCGATCGCCTGAATGCCGAACGGCGCAAAGCCTGCCGGCAGCGTTGCGTCCTGAAACTTGCCTGGCATCGCGACTTTCGCGAAGTTCGTGTCGAATACGTCGATCCTGTTGTTGTGGAAATCGGTGGCATAGAGGAAGTTCGCCGTGCCATTGCTGGCGAGCGCGAGCCCCTTGTAGACCGCGCCGGCACTGCCGCCATCGAACATGACGATCGCGTTCGTGGGCGCGACCGCCGGCGCCCATGCGGTGATCGTGCCGCCTTCGCCGGAGAAGATAAAGGCGCCTACGCCGGACTTGCCGCCCTGTGTGACCGTAAAATCGGTCGTGCCGTTGAATACGATGCCGGTTGGATTCGCCGTGCCGCTGGTTCCATTCGGAATGCTGACGACCAGGGACTGCGGCACGCCGTTGCCGTCGTAGAGTGTGGCGACTGAGGTCCCGTTGTCCGCGACCCAGACGAAACCCTTTGGATTGAACGCGACACCCCATCCATTTTTCAGATTGGGGTCGGTGTGCGGCGCGGAGACCGCGCCGTCGGAGACCAGCACTGACGAGGTAAACGACTGCGAATTGATAGATCCGGAACTGCCGCCGCACGCGACAAGACTCGTCAAAGCCGCGGCGCTCACCACGGCGCTGAACACTGTAAGCACAGACTTCATGACCGCACCTCTCTCAAGACCGATGGTCGTTGCGGTTATTGAACGAGGCAGGTGGTGGGTTTATTCCTTTGGTGGTTGAACAATTTTGATTTGATTTATCAGATCGTGCCGAACAGTGCCCGGGGGCGATCCTTCAGCGTGCCCGTCAACAGCCGCAACGCGCTCACGAGTTGATCGCGGCTCGTCGCGCAAGCGAGATTGATCCGCACGCCGTGCTCGATCTCCGACCTGTCCACCGCAAATGCAGACGACGGCATCACCACGACGCCGCGCGCCTTCGCATTCGCCGCAAAGTCGTCAGCACGCCACGGCGGCGGCAGCTTGAGCCACACGAACATGCACGCCGGGTCGGTCTGCAGTAATTCCTGTGGCAACAGCTCGCGCGCCAGATCCTGCCGCGCGCGAATTTCAGCGAGCTGCGCGTCCATGATGTGGCGCGCGGTGCCGTCCTCGATCCAGATCGAAGCAATCAGCATCGACATCGGCGCGGGCATCCACGCGGTGGTGCGCACCGCCTCCGCACACAGCGCGGAACTGTCCGGCGGACTCAGCAGGTAGCCGAGCCGCAAACCGGGTGCGAGAATTTTCGAGGTCGCCGCGAGGTGGAACGTCAGTTCCGGACACAGGCTCGCAATGGTCGGCAGGCGCTGCGAAACCAGCGGCCCATAAACGTCGTCTTCGATGATTGCCACGCCATGCCGCCGTGCAATGTCGACGAGTGCCATGCGGCGTTCGAGGCTCATCGTCGTCACGGTCGGGTTCTGCAGATTCGGTACGGTGAAGATCGCCTTCACCGGCATGCGGCGGCAGGCACGCTCCACCTCGTCGGTCAGCAAGCCGTCGCGGTCGCTCGGAATGCCGACGATCTCGAACTGAAACACGGGAGCCAGAGCTTTCAACCCGTAGTAGGTGAGTTGGTCGGCGAGGATTACGCCATCGGTGCCGATCAGGCTGTTCAGCACCGCATACAAGCCGTGCTGCGCACCGCTCGTGACCACCACGTGGTCGGGCGCCGGTGTGAAGCCTGGCGCGGCCATCCAGCGTGCGCCGGCGGCGCGCGCCCAGGC
This sequence comes from Paraburkholderia sp. SEWSISQ10-3 4, assembly GCF_030464785.1. Lineage (NCBI taxonomy): Bacteria > Pseudomonadati > Pseudomonadota > Betaproteobacteria > Burkholderiales > Burkholderiaceae > Paraburkholderia > Paraburkholderia sp. SEWSISQ10-3 4. The sequence goes on along the minus strand of NZ_JALPRI010000023.1, from coordinate 73,180 downwards.
GGGGCCTTGCGGCGGCTGGTACTCCTGCAATTGCGGGTACCGCGGATCGCGCGGCAATTCCGCCAGCGTGCGCGCGAGGCAGTTCAGGAATTCGCCGGTGGCCGGCCGGTTGACGGTCAGGTCGATCGCCGCGTTGCTGGCCGGCTGGGCCGGTTCGACGCTCGGCATGGCGCCGCCGGTCACGAGCGAGCCGCGCCGTTTGCTGCCGATCACCAATCCGCGTAACTGCAATTCCTTGTACGCGCGGGACACCGTCGACACATTGATGCCCAGTTCGGTGGCCAGTTGCCGCTGCGGCGGCAGGCGGCTGCCCGGCGGATAGACGCCGCTGCGAATCTCGTTCTCGATCGAACTGGACACCTCGACATACGTGGAACGCTTCGCCTGCGCCGGCGCGCCGTTGGTCCCACGCGCTGTGTCTTTGCCAGAAGCCATAAGAACTGGTGTCTCCATACAAAATCGACTTTGTCCGCGATTGTGCGGAATTTTGCCGATTCTATACCAGACAAGCGCCGCCGCAACGCCTAAAAACGGCGCTCCAGAACGGTTCGCGTCCGGTGCGCCCGTGTTTGCAAGGACTGCGCCATAGACCATCCAGGGAAAATGCCAGGGCCACACAATGTGAGTTTTAATTGCACACAAAAAAATATTGTGTGATTCTGATTGCCAGAGTTTGTCTGGTGGCGAGTGCGCCAAGGTGTCACCGGACAGTGTCCGGATTCTGTCCCCAGGAGTTTCCCAATGAGTTTTCAGCAGTCTCCTCAAGCCCCATGCGCGCCGAAACCCGGCGCGCTGGCGGGCGAGCGGCATGCCACGATGCACGCGCTCTCCGGCGACGGCTGCGACATGCAAGGACGCAAGTGATGCCGGAGATTGCCATCATCGGAGCGGGATTCATCGGCCTCGCGAGCGCTGCGGCGCTGATGCGCGACGGCCATCGAGTCACGCTGTTCGATCCGGCCGGCGTGGGGCAGGGCGCGTCCTTCGGCAACGCGGGAACCTTCGCGCACTATGCGTGCATTCCGGTCAACAACCCGTCCGTGTTTCGCGATTTGCCGCGCTTTCTGCTATCGAACGAGAGCCCGTTCAGACTGCGTTGGGGCTACCTGCCGCATCTCGCCCCGTGGCTTGCGCGTTTCATGATGAGCTCGCTGCCGCGGCGTTATGAGGCGAGCGCCACGGCACTCGCGGCGTTGCTCGATCGCGCGCACGACGGCTATGCGCCGCTGCTGGCAGACGCGGAACTGGCGCGTTTCGTCCGGCCCCGCGAATGCCTCTATCTGTATTCGAATTCGGCTTCGTTCGATGCCGCGCGTCCTGCACTCGATCTGCGCCGCCTGTTAGGCGTTGCCTTCGACGTGCTGGGCGGCAACGACATCCGTGCGCTCGAACCGTCGCTTGCGCCGATCTTCGAGCGCGGTGTGTTGTTCAGTAACAGTTGGCATTTCTCTAATCCGCAAGGCTTTCTGCAGACGCTTTATCTACAGCTTGCCGACCAGGGCCTGACACTGCAGCGCTCGACTGTCGACGCAGTGCAGCCTGCAACTGACGGCGCGAGTGTGACGATTGAAGGCGCCACGCGCCGCTTCAGTCACGTCGTGATCGCCACCGGTGCGCGCTCCGCCCAATTCGCCAAACAATGCGGTGACCCAGTTCCGCTCGACACGGAGCGCGGCTATCACGTCCGCTTTCCAGGCGCGCAACAACTGGTTTCGCGACCAGTCGGCTGGGCCGAGCGCGGCTTCTACATGACGCCGATGAGCGACGGCCTGCGCGTCGCCGGCACGGTCGAACTGGCGGGTTTTGGCGACACGCGCAACCGCTCACTGATCGATCTGCTCACGTTTTCTTCGAAGCGCGCGTTACCCGCGCTCGATACACCGGATAGCAGCTGGCTCGGGTTCCGTCCGACGTTGCCGGATGGCGTGCCGGTGCTTGGACGCTCGCGCGCGAGCGAACGGGTGATCTACGCATTCGGCCACCAGCATCTCGGACTGACGTTAGCCGGGGTGAGCGGACGCATCGTCGCCGATCTGATTGCGCAGCGTGCGCCGCCACTCGATCTCGCGCCTTACTCGGCAACGCGTTTCTGATTTTCATTGAGTTTTTGACCGCACCGATTTTTTTGTTTCACGACTAGCACCGCAGGACAGATTCGACGCGTCGCGCATCGGATCGGCCAACCTACACATCGCGCGACGTTACATCTCGCAAGGAGCGCATCATGAATCGCCGCAATTGGCTGTTGAGTGCCACAGTTTGCGCACTCGTCACATATCTACCGTCTGCGTGGGCGGCCGATCCTGAAGTCGTCAAGATCGGTTTCGTCGGACCGTTGACCGGGCCGGTCGCGCGAGTCGGTAAAGACTTGCAGTACGGCGCGCAACTCGCGCTCGATGAAGAGAACGCTAAGCATCCAATGATTGGCGGAAAGCCGGTCAAGTTCGAGCTCGACGTGCAGGACGATCAGGCGGACCCGCGCGTGGCGATTCAGGTCGCGCAGAAACTGGTCGACGACGGCGTGGTCGGCGTGATCGGTCACTACAACTCGGGGTGCAGCATTCCGGCTTCGACGGTCTATCACCAGGCGAACGTTGCGATGATCACGCCGGGCTCGACCAATCCGCAACTCACCAAGCAAGGCTACAAGAACGTGTTCCGCACCATGGGGCACGACGGCATTGGCGGTGTCGTGGCGGGGCATTTCGTGGTGGAGCAGATGAAGGCGAAGCGTATCGGCATCATCGATGACCGTACGGCATTCGGGCAAGGGCTCGCCGATGCGTTCGAAAAAGGTGCAAAGGAAGCGAACGGCAATATCGTCGATCGTGAGTTCACGAATGACAAGGCAGTGGATTTTCGCGCCATTCTGACGACGCTCAAGAGCAAGAACGTCGATCTGATTTTCTTCGGTGGCCTGGATGAACAGGGCGCGATGCTGGTCAAGCAGATGCGTTCGCTCGGCATGCAGGCGCAACTGTTCGGCGCGGGCGCGCTGAAGAGCAATGCATTCCTGCAGATTGCCGGCACGGCGGGTGACGGCACGCAGGATCTCGAGCCTGGTCCCGCGCTCGACAAGCTGCCTGCCGCGCAGGAGTTCGGCAAGCGCTACAAGGCGCGCTTCAATCAGGATGTCGAACTGTACGCACCGTTTGCCTACGACGCCGCGCTCGCCGTGATCAAGGCGATTCACGGCGCCGACTCGCTCGATCGCGCGAAGATCGTCGACAGCCTGTCGAAAGTGAAAGTTACCGGTGTGACAGGCAACATCACCTTCGACCCCTATGGCGATCTGATCAAGCCGCCGTACACGCTGTTTCAGGTCCAACAAGGACAATGGAAGAGCATCAAGACGGTGGGCGGCAGCGGCGCCTAGTTCTTCGCGGGAAGTTGCGGATGATTCTGCGTTTATGAGGGCGGGAAAAATCCGTGATACCGGGAATTGCCGGCAGCGGTGGGCTCAGCGAGGTGACCGGTGGCGCCCACCGACAGAAGCGTTTCCAGGGTTCCCGCCCGATTCGACACAAACGTCCATTGCGCGGCTGCGTCTTGCGATTCCGGCGCCGCGCGAACATGGCGCAGGGCAGTCAACAGCGCTTCGCTATCCGGCGAAATCATGACAAAGCCTTCGTTCGCGAGCGCGGCATGGTTCAGTCCCAATTCGAGGCATGCCTGCATGCGCAGCGGCGCCTCGAGCTGATTCGCACGACGCGACTGCTCGACCCGTTCGACGGTCGCAGCATCGACAAGGATTCCGTGCCTTTGCAGCGGCGTCTTCTGCCACGCATCTGAAGGACACGCCTTGTTTTCCGGTGTCAGCACGACGAAAGGATTGATTTCAGCGGGATAGATCCGGCATACCAGCGGTCTTTCTTCGTAGATGCCGCAACGCATGTCGGCGCCCAGGTTGGGACAGGCTCCATCGAACGCCGCGGCGAGAACGATCGAGATTCGGACCGGCAGGCTTCCGCTCATTGCAGGCGAAGAACGCGCCCGTTTGTACTCGGCTTGTGCATTGCCCGGCTCGGGCTCGACGGGCCACGGTATGGCCTCGCAGATGAGTTCCATGTGGCCGCCGCGCTCCAGCCAGGCGATAGCCTCGGCAATGGTCAGCGCCAGGCGCAAATCGTGACAGCATTTGCCGCACGCAGTGCATTCGAAATTGATATCGTTCACGCTAAATCCCTCGCCGCAAAAGTCTACGCGTGCTTTAGTCGAGGCAGAGTAAAAATTCTGACTGCGAATCCGATAAATTTTTGCTGTGAACTCGGCGCGCTGCCCAAGGTCTCCGCCTGGCGGTGGATTGCGTCTGTATGCCTGATCTCTTTTCGTTCATGCGGCGCATGGCGTCTCCGGCCAGCCGAGGCACAATAGAAACAGATCGTCGTCCGATGGCCTACAGTCGGATGGCATGTTCATTTCTAGAAGCTTTCGATGCGAGGCCGACAGCATGACTGCATCCATCACGCTGGTCCTGTTCGATATGGAGGGTGTTCTGTCCCACTACGATCGTTCGGCGCGGGTCGATCGTCTCGCGGCAATTTCCGGGCAGACGCCGGAGGCTGTTCGGGACGCGATCTGGGGATCCGGGCTCGAAGCTCGTGCCGACGCTGGGCAGATCAGCGACGACGACTATCTGGCCGCGCTCGGCGAACTGCTGAGCTATCCCGTCAGCCGGGAAGACTGGCTGAGCGCGCGCCACGCATCGATCACGCCGAATAAAGAAGTGCTCGCGCTCGCCGAACGCGTCGCCGAATATCACCGGATCGCCGTGCTCACCAACAACTGCCGTCTGCTCACCGACCACATCGGCTTTCTCAATCCACCCGTCGCGCAACTGTTCGGGGTTCACGTGTATGCGTCCGCCGCGTTCGGCGCAGCGAAGCCAGCCGCTCAAACCTATCTTCGCTGTGTGGAGCAACTGGGTGTTCCTGCGGCCGAAACGCTCTTCATCGACGATACGGATGCCAACGTAGCCGGCGCACGCCACGCCGGTCTGCAGGGATATCGGTTTGTCAGTGCAGAAGCGTTGTCGGCGGAGTTGGAGCGTTGCGGATTGATCGAGCCAACGTGATGTGACCGTGGCGCGGGCGCGATGCGAGATACGCGATTAAGCGCGCGGCTAACCGTTGAGGTCCGGATTATTCTGCGCGAGTTCGTGAATCCACTCGCTGAATACCCGCACGCACATGCTCAGCCGACGGTGCGGATACAGCAAGGAAAGCGGCAAGGACGGACATTGGTAGGCGCTAAAGAGTTCGCGCAATGCGCCGGCTTCAATCGCCTTGGCGACCATGAAACGCGGAACCTGAATGACCCCCAAACCTGCGGTCGCGGACATGACATACACCAGCCCCTCGTTGACCGCGATGATGCCGTTCACCGTTTTTCTGATTCGCGTTCCATCCACTTCAAACTCGAATGGATAGATGCGTCCGGTGCGCGCGGAAAAATAATTAACGGCACGATGACGGTCGAGGTCGTCGGGGGTGGTGGGTTCGCCCATTTGATCGAGATACGCCGGCGCCGCGCAGATGGTCGTGCGGACGCTGCCGATCGGTCGCGCGACGAGGTTCGAGTCGTCGAGAACACCGATCCGTATCACGCAATCGACACCTTCCTGAATGAGGTCGACGTTGCGATCGGCCAACCCCAGCTTCACGGTGATGTCGGGGTAGCGCGCATTGAAATCAGGCATGACAGGCAGCAGCACGTTGGCGGCGAACGTGGCCGACGTGTCGACGCGAATTGTGCCGCGTGGGCTGAGGCGTTTGTTCGATAACGCGGACTCCGCGTCGGAGACTTCGGCCAGAATGCGCGAGCAGTACTCGTAGTAGAGCGCGCCGTCCTCCGTAACCTGCACGCTGCGCGTGGTGCGATTCAGCAGGCGCACCCCCAGATGGCTCTCCAGATTCTGCACGAGGGTCGACACCGACGCGCGCGGCATCTCCAGCGAATCAGCCGCCTTCGAGAAGCTCGATGCATCGACGACGCGCTTGAACACTGCCATGCCTTGAAGAATGTCCATACCGGCTTGCCCCCTCGAATGTGGCCGACCCGCAGTCTAGAACGGACTGGTGATGGGCCGCAAACGGGAGTGCGTGCGCCGTGGCTCGCTCACAAAAAATCTTGACACTGTTCGTTCACTGCCTATAGTTCACCATATGGCAAAGTCTCCAGTCAGTCAACTCGATCGTACGTTTTCCGCCCTTGTGGACCCCACACGCCGGGCCATCCTCGCTCGCCTCGAGCGGGAGCCCGGCCTGTCGATTACGGAGATCGCGCGGCCGCTGCCGCTCAAGCTTCCGGCGGTCATGAAGCACCTCGACGTGCTGAGCGACGCGGGTCTGGTGGCGCGTAGCAAGAACGGGCGGACCGTTTCGGTCGATCTGGTTCCAGGCCCGATGGAGGAGGCGATGGCATGGTTGAGGCGCTATGAGCGCTTCTGGTCCGCGAGCCTCGACCGGCTTGCCGATTTTGTGGAGGGACACGAGGAATGACCCAGGAAAAGCCGAGCCTGACTATCGTGCGGCGCATCAAAGCCCCGCCAGCCCGAGTTTATGCAGCGTGGACGAGACCCGAACTGATGGCGCGCTGGTGGGGACCTGACGCGGGGCCGGTGCTCAGCGCCGAAGCCGATGCGCGCGTGGGCGGCCACTTTCGCGTGGTGTTCCAGACACTGGACGGCAAAACGCACGACTGCCGCGGCGGATACCTGGAAGTCGAAACGGATCGCAAGCTCGTCTTCACGTGGGAGTGGGTCACCGCGCCCGAGCAACGATCGCTCGTCACCATCAGGCTGCGCCCCATTGAAGACGGCACCGAGCTCACTCTCACGCATGCGCAGTTCTTCGACGAGTTCGAACGCGACGCTCATCAGAACGGCTGGAGCCCCGCACTGGACAAGCTCGACGCATTGGTGGCTCAACTGGACTGAAGATACGACCATGTGCTGCGCAATCGTTGCACTCGCCATGACCTTGCTCGCCAGCTGGCGTAGCGTGTCGGGTACGTTGATCGGTCGTGCCGGCCGTCTGCGCCGAATCGCGATCGTGTTGATTGCGGTCGGCGCCGCCGCCGGCTCCGCGTTGGCGGCCGATCAATTCGCCGATGTCCGCGGCAGACAGTCGTCGTTCTATGCGCGCCTGAGTGCGATGCCGATTTGCGGTCACTTCATTCGCTAATGGTTTATTTTCTCTCGTGAACTCAACAGCTAGTTAATTTTAAAAACATTGGCTGTCGCCACGTCTAATAGCACACTCCGCACTGCAATAAAATAAAGTTTCTCGTAGAAATGTGCGCGTATCCCGCCTTTAGAGGATTAACTCTGCCGATTACCACATCCATTCGATCTGCATACGCCGCGCACTCATTTCGGAAAGATTGTGAAAGGAAGTTGACACGAGAACGTTTGCCAATCTAGGCTACGCACTGTCGCTAAAAACTGACCCGGTTCCTGTCCACCTGCTCGGAGACGCAGGTAAGCCGCCGCTTTGTCCGTCAGTCAGGCGATCGTATGAAACTGCAGAAAGACGGCTTACGTCGTCTTTTTGAAAGCATTGTAATAATCAGGAAGCGTAATTCTAAAATCAGCCACAAGTGCTGAGGCAGTAACACGTCCATATATTCTCGCTAGCAATCCGGCGCTAGTGCGGGAGACCTTTTGTGCTGAAAAAACAGAGAAACACAGCTTAAGCACTCATCGCACTTTCTTTATGCCGATTTTGTCAGTCGAGGATTAACTATGCGTATAAATTTCCGATTGCAGATACAGTGCCTGGCCTTAGCCGGAATAATGGTCCTGGCGGGCTGCGGCGGTTCAGACAGCTCGTCGACGCTCTCGAGCAAGTCCGCCCAGACGCCTGCCGCCGCCTCCGAGGTGGCACTTGCGCCGCCCACTGCGCCGATCGTTGCGGACGCATCGATCAACAAGAGCGTACCGCCGGTCGAATTGCCCGATACGGTCACCCCGATCAACTACAAGCTGTGGTTCCGGCCGAACCCGGCGCTCTCTTCATTCGACGGCCGCGCGGATGTCCAGATCAAGGTGCTGAAGGCCGTCAACGCGATCACGATTGCCGGGCACCGCGTCAAGTTCACGAACGGCACCATCACGCTGCAGCCAGGCAACATCCAGCTGATCGCCACGCCGCAGGATGACGGCGATTTCTATCAGCTTCGGCCAGTGAGCGGACAGATTGCCGCCGGCAACTACTCGCTGCACATGGAGTGGAGCGGCATCATCAACTTCAAGACCTACGACGATCCGGTCGCCAAGACCGGTGGCAGTTGCGGCGACGATCCCTATCCGGGTTGCTCCGCGGCGGAGGGCGTGTTCCGCGTCGACCTGAAGTCGACCGATGGCACGACGAGCGGCGCGATTCTCACGCAAGGCGAGTCGAACCTCGCGCGCCAATGGTTCCCGGGTTGGGACGAACCGGCTTTCCGGCCCACCTACGAGGTGAGTGCGGAAGTCCCGCAGAACTGGAACGTCGTCTCGAACGCGGCGGAAAAGCCGGCTGTGAATGTGGACAGCGGCTACAAGCTGGTGTCGTTCGAAAAGACGCCGCCGATGCCTTCGTATCTGCTTTTCTTCGGTGGCGGCCAGTTCGACATTCTCGAAGACGACTTCTCGAGCCCGCTGCCTGATCACAAGGGTCTGCATTTGCGCATCTTCACGCCACCCGGCATGCGCGATTGGGCGAAACCGGCCATGCAGCAGACCAAGCAGGCACTCGATTACTACTATCGCTACACCGGCATTCCGTTGCCGCTCACCAAGTTCGACACGATCGCCGCTAACGACGCGTTCAAGGAGCAGAAGGATCTGAACTTCGGCGGGATGGAGAACTGGGGCGCGATTCTCGAATTCGCCGACGACATTCTGCCGGCGCCCGGCACCACGATGTCCGATTACGGGGTAACGGTTTTGACGCACGAAGCCGCGCACCAATGGTTCGGCGATCTGGTCACGCTCGACTGGTGGGACGACGTGTGGCTGAACGAATCGTTCGCGACGTTCTTCGAGAACAAGACCAAGGTGCGTTTCTTCCCGGACCGCTTCAGCTGGGTCGACGACGTGAAGAACAAGTATGCGGTGATCAACGCCGATCTGAAATCCACTGCGTTCCCGGTGCAGCCGAACTTCAACGGTTGGGCCTCGAACGACTTCGTGCTGAGCGCAAGCGCCTTTACGTACGACAAGGGCGGCCATGTGCTGAAGATGCTGGAGAATTATCTGGGCGAGGACGTGTTGCGCAAAGGGCTGCAGTCGTATCTGGCCGACTATGCGCTCGGCAACGGCACGCCGAAGCGCTTGTGGGACGAACTGGCCAAGGCGAGCGGCGAGCCAATGGTCGCGATCGGCGACAGTTTCGTACGGCAAACCGGGGTGCCTTTGCTGTCGCTCGACACCCAGTGCGATCTGACGACCAATCAGACCGTGGTCACGCTCAAGCAGCAGCCATTCCCGAACCAGAATCAGTATCCCGGCACGCAATGGACCATTCCGTTGACGCTCGCCTACGGTGACGGACTGACATCGCGCAAGACGGTTGCGATGAAGGACACGCAAATGCAGGTGCGCCTGAACGGCTGTTCCGCGGTGCTCGCGGATCCGAGCGGTCTCGACTACTACGTGACGAACTACAGCAACAACGCGTGGAGTCAGTTGCTGGCGCAGGGGAACGCGCTGAAGGATCCGGTTTTGCTGACCAGCCTGCAACTCGAAGCCAAGCTGCTGGTGAAGAACGGTCTGGCGGATCCGTCGCGGGCAACCAGTATCGGCTCGCTTAGCCCGACGGCTACGCCGCTTGCGCGTCAGTTGCTGATGACCGCGCCGACGACCCAGTCGCTGCGTCCGACGATCCGCTATCAAGGCAAGTTCAAGCTGAAGCCGCAATCGCAGCAAGGGCAATAAGCAAGGAAAGCCCGTAGCTTTACGGGCCGTAGTAAAGGGCAGGGCCGAGGCCCGCATCCTCACACGATGCGGGCCTCGGCACGTCTGCAGCATCGGGCGAGCGCCGCCTTTTCAACCATGCACTGACATCTGCATCCGCATAGATGAGTGGGCGAATGCCGGTGTCGCTCAGGCCGAACTCGGGCGGCGCTCCAGCCAATTCCGCAACAGACCCGCTAAAAGCGCGCTGACGATCACGGCGAGGTAAAGCGAGACGAGACTGTGGCGCCACGTATCGAGTGCAAGCTGGTGCATCACCAGTTTCGAATCAGGCGCGGGGAGAACCACATGCATTGCCACGACGGCTTGCTTCATCCGCAGAAAGCCGACGGCGGATAGCAATGGCAAACCAACGAGCAGGGCCAGCAGGGCGGGCCTCGCGCGTTGCATCGCCGGATAGTGACGCAATCGGAACCACACGCCCAGGCAGCCATGGATCCAGCCTGGCGCGAGCAGCGCAAGTTGCAGACCCTGCGTGCCGCTCGTGATCAGCGATATCACGATCCGCTCGTAGTTAGGCTCGAAGCCATACAGCGACGTCGCGAGGCGCGTTGCTACGGCATGCCGGATGAGCAGCAATGGCAGGCTGAGTCCTGCCCACAACCGGATCCATTCAGCGGGTGGAAGCACCCAGTGACGACGTCCGTAAATCGTGCGCACGGCTAACGCGAAATGGACGAGAGCCGCGCCGTACAGCAGGATCGTGCCGGGCACGCTATGCCAGATCCACAGGGCGAACGTCAGTCCGCGCCCGGCAAGGTCGAGCGACCAGATTCCGAGCGCGTGATTGACCAGGTGCAAAAACAGATAAATGAGCAGCATCACGCCCGATCCGAGTTGCAGGCGGCGCAGAACGGGCCACAATTCCGGTCGCACATTATTCTCCTTTCAGTTTGTATGCTCGGAAGCGGCATGGGAGGCCGCACTCGAATCGCGTCGGGCATGCGGGCGAGCCGGCCTTCTCAAGCTCCTTACGCTCCTCACGCTCTGCGAGTGAGGCGCGACGGCGCGTGTCTGATGTCCGCTCTGTTGAACAACGCCCTGACGCACCGCTTCGGCAAATCGCTGCAATGCGGATAGCGAACCGCACACGCTCTGGTATTCCTCGCGGCCAATCCTGCCCTCGAGGGTGACTGCCATGCCCGAGGCACGGGCCATGTCGATGATGTCCATGATAGCGACTCCTTTCAGGTTCTCTCACCTGCATGACCGCCGCCGCGGCGCGGCTATTCCCACGCTTACCCTGGCATGCGCCATATCAGCCTGCGCGGTTGGATTGGCAGTCCAGCACTATTTTTTCTGTCCCGGGAATAAAACCGGCGGCACGCCAGTCTTCCAGATGAACCGAGTCGTGTGGCCCGCCGGATGATCCCGCGGTTTGCCTGCGAGTCCTTATCGTGAGGTCAACATGTCGTCACATCATTCATCCGATCCTGCCTTTAACCCTTCACGCCGTGGCGCCCTGAAATGTCTCGCTTTCGGCGGCGTAGGTACAGTGTTCGTTCTTGCCGGCGGCATTCTTACGCCGGTGGAGCTGGCTCTCGCGGCCGACGCGAAATCGTCCGCGACGTCCATGGGCGTCCCGCTTTTCCTCCAGATCAGCGATTCGCATATCGGCTTCAATAAAGAAGCCAACCCGGACGTCGCGGGCACGCTCAAACAGACGATCGACTACGTCAATGCCATGCCGGTCAAGCCCGCGCTGACCATCCACACGGGCGACATCACCCATCTTTCCAAGCCGGCTGAGTTCGATCTCGCGGCGCAGTTGATGTCCGGTCTGAATATCACCGAACTCCACACCGTGCCCGGCGAGCATGACGTGACGGACGGCCCCGGAACCGAATACTTCAGCCGCTTCGGCAAGGCTTCGGACAACAAAGGCTATTACAGCTTCGATCACAACGGCGTGCACTTCGTGGCACTCGTCAACGTGATGCATTTCAAGCCTAACGGCCTGGGTGGTCTCGGCGACGAGCAACTCGCCTGGCTCGAAAACGACCTGAAGGGCCGCTCGTCCAGCACGCCGATCGTCGTTTTTGCCCACATGCCGATGTGGACGATCTACGAACCGTGGGGTTGGGGCACAGGCGATGCCGGTCAGGCCATGAGCTATCTGAAGCGCTTCGGCTCGGTGACCGTGCTCAACGGCCATATTCACCAGATCGTGTCGAAGGTGGAAGGCAATATCACTTTCCACACGGCCCGCTCGACAGCCTATCCGCAGCCGACCGCCGGCAACGGTCCCGGCCCCGGTCCGCTCACAGTAGCGAGCGATGAGCTCCCGAAGATGCTCGGCGTGACCAGCATCAAGATCGTGCGTCATCCGCTCAAGGCGACGCTTGCCGATACGACACTTGTTTGATTTCAGAATTTTTTCTTTCGCAGGAGATCAGTTATGCAAACTAAAACTATTTGTCGCACGTTTTTCGTGTTGCTCGGGAGTTCGACGCTGATCGCCGCGTCGGCCGGACTTTCCGTTGCGCGGGCAGAAACGCCGAACGCCGTGGTCATCAAGAATTTCATGTTCTCGCCGATGGCAATCACGGTCAAAGCCGGCTCGACGGTGACGTGGAAAAATCTCGACGGCGAGCCGCATACGGTCGTGAACGACGCGGGCATGTTCCGTTCCGCCGCGCTCGATCAGAACGACACGTTCCAGTTCAAGTTCGACAAGCCGGGCGTCTACAAGGTGTTTTGCGGCATTCACCCGAACATGAAAGAAACGATCACCGTGCAATAGGTGACGGATCGGGTGTGGGGCGTCCTGCGCTCCACCGGGCATGCATGGCGTTTTAAGCGGTCGCTACCGATTGGCACGTTCCAGATAGGCGTGTTTATTGCGTGACGCAGAACTGCCGTGCGTGCCCCCATCGCTGCCTCCAGTCCCCACGCGGAGGCGGCCTGCAAGCGCTCGCGGCCCAGCCCGTGGATACGCGTGGCGTTGAATCTTTTACCTGTCTCATCGACGCAAAGCGGACTCGCAAAGCTCGCGTTTAAAGCGCAGCATTGCTGTGTTGTCGCTACCCGGCGAGCGGGAAAAATTCTTCCAACAACAACGCCAGATCGACCCCGCCGAATCGTATGAACAATGTCTGCCAACGGGTCAGACATGTGAGGATTCCGGAGAGTATTGCGATGCTCAACGATACCGAATTTTCAAAATCTGCCGTAGAGAGTCCGGATGCCGGCTTCGATTCTGGCGCTGAGCCGCCAGTCGCGGCGCCGCCTGTGCGATTCGGACGTCTTGCGCTGTGTGTTGCGACGGCAAGCGCGCTGGCTTTGGGCGTAGTGGGTACGGTCGCTTACGGTGTCTGGTTCAACCACGATCAACAAGCGTATGCCGAGGCGATGGCGCACGCGCGGCAGGCGCTCGGCACGGCTGCGTCAGCGGCTGCAGCACCAGCGTTGGTGAAATCGATTGTGACGCCACGACCGGCAACTTTCGCGGCAGCGCCGCGATCGGCAGCGGGTGGTATGCCGGCGCCCGCAGTTAAACCGGTGACAACGGGCACGCGGGCAACAGCAGTTGCGTCGGCGACCACGAGCACGCAGGCAACGGTAGATCCGCCGGCAACAGCACAAACGCAGGCAGCAACGGCAGCGTCGGACGGCGAAGAGGGCGGAAAACTGGCCTCCTGGTCCGGTCCAGTCACGCGACTCCCGGCGCCGACGGTTAGCGAAACCGTCGTGGCCGATGTAAAACCCGCCCCGACCGCGTCGTCCGCCCCTGCTGCGGCGCCGTCCAATCCTGCGCCTCAGCAGTTGGCGTCCGGCCGGCCCGGCAGGGATGCGCGTCTCGCGCAGCAGGATCGTCGCGCTACTTCGGCGGCAAATGCCAGGCACAAAGGCAGTCTTTTTGCCCGGATGGGTTCGTTCTTTCGTCGCGTAAGTTACCGCCAGCATGACACCGGAAACCGGCAAGACATCTATTCCCATCCCTGAGCGGACGCGTCCCCCCCGCGCCGCTCGCAGAGGCGCGCTCGCGATCCGCTTCAGGCCGGGCCCGGCTGCGATCGCCGCCGCCGCGCTGGTTTGTCTGCTGATCGGCCTTCTGTATCTGGCGCTGCAAATCCGGACGATCTTTTCCGATCAGTTGAAGCAGGAATATGCGGGGCTCGTTCTCGAAGCGGTCGATCGGGCGGAAGGCGCCCGGAATCTGGTCGGCGTCTGGCAACAGTTGCCCGACGCCACGGAAGCCAAGGCCGCCGGGTATCGGCAGGCACGAACCGAACTCGCCCATCGTCTCGCGTCGCTCGCGGCGCTGGTAAACGAGAGTCCGTCGGCGGCGCCGCGTCTGCCGCCAGCTTCGCTCACAGCAGATGCCGATCTGCGCGACACGGACGCCGTGCTCGGTGCCGTGTCGGCCTGGTGGCGGGCACAGCGCGATGCCGATAGCGCCGACGTGCGCGTGAGGATTGCCCACGTTGCGCGCACGCTGATCGCGTCGGCGGCATTGCTGTTCTGTATGCTGATCACCGCGCTGGGGATGTACGCCAAACGGAATCGTTTGCTGGCAGGGCAGTCGCACGAATTTGAATGGGCGGCGCTGCACGATGCGATGACCGGCTTGCCGAACCGGCGCAAGCTGTTTGCCACGCTCGAAGCGGCGGCGACGAAATTGTCCGCGCGCGCCGCGCCTTCCAAAATTGCCGTGCTGTATATCGATCTGGATGGATTCAAGCAGGTCAACGACTCGCTCGGTCACCGTGTCGGCGATGAATTTCTGATCGCGGTTTCGAAACGCTTTCGTGAGTCGGTGCGTAAAGTCGATGTCGTCGCCCGGATCGGCGGCGATGAATTCGCCGTCCTGGTTCGCGAATTTTCGACGAATGCAGAGCTCGGCGAAATCGCCCGGCGGCTGATTGCCTGCGTGGTTCAGACGGACCTGGCGATGGGGGTCGGGATGGTTCGCGCCAGCATCGGTATCGCCAGTTTTCCGGATTCCGTCGACGATTACCATCGCCTTGTAGCCGCGGCCGACGAGGCGATGTACCGGGTCAAGCGCAATGGCAAGAACAGTTATGCGTTCGCGGATCAAGCGAACTGACTGGCGTCTTTACGGCGTTTGCGTTTCCGGCGTTTCCGGCGTTTCAGGTATCTCAGGCACCGCCGGTTTCACCTTGGCCTTGCGGCGCAAAGCGTCATTGATAACCTGATGGCGCCGGTAGTCGGTCATGTTTTTCCACTCGCGAATCTCGTCACGGGTGCGCAGGCATCCGATGCAGAAGCCCGTTTTTCCGTCGATTTTGCAAATGTCGATGCAGGGTGATTGAATTGCCATCTTCAGGCGATCTGTTCCGTTGGGTTGACTTCGACGGTGACGTGCGAGAGTCCGTTAAAGCGTTTCAGCAACGCATGATAGAAACGCGAGTCATGGCGCGTTTCCTGGGTCGCGACGGATATTACCGCACTCATATGACCAGGCCCCACGCGCCACACGTGCAAGTCGAGCACCTTGTCGCCGTTGTCTTCGATCGCGTGGCGCACGTTCTCCGTCATGCGTTGGTCGGGGTTGATATCGAGCAGGATCGCACCCGTGTCGCGCATCAACCCGTATGACCAGTTTGCGATCACCAGCGCGCCGATGATGCCGGCGAGCGGGTCCATCCAGAGCCAGCCGAATTCACGTGCGAGAACGAGGCCGATGATGGCCAGTACCGACACCGCGGCATCCGCGATCACGTGAATGTAGGCCGAGCGGATGTTGTGGTCCCGCTGGGCCGCGCTTTCGGCATCGTGATGGGCTGTGTGAGCGTGGTTGCCACGATTGTCATGAGCGTGACCCTCCGCGTGATCGTGATCCTCATGCCCATGGGCGTGATGTCCGTGCCCATGCCCATGGCTGTGCCCGTGATGATCGCCACGCAGCAGCCACACGCTGGCCAGATTCACCAGCAGCCCGGCCACGGCAATCGGAATCGCTTCACCGAAATGAATGGGTACCGGCGAGAGAAAGCGCGACACAGCTTCATAACCGATCAGCAGCGCAATCATGGCCAGCGCAATAGCGCTTGTGAATCCCGCGAGGTCGCCCAGCTTGCCGGTGCCGAATACAAAGCGTGAGTCGCTCGCATGCTTGCGCGCGTACGTATAAGCGAGCGCGGCGATCAGCATCGCCCCCGCGTGCGTCGACATGTGCAGGCCATCCGCCACGAGCGCCAGCGAACCGAACAGGCTGCCGCCGACGATTTCCGCAACCATCATCACGGCACACAAAGCGATCACCGCCCATGTTCTGCGTTCGTTCTTTTCATGGGCTGCGCCCAGAAAAATGTGATCGTGTCCCGCGCCGAAGGCAGCGTTTCTAAAGTCACTCATGTCCTGCTCCGGTTTACTTGAAATAGCTGTGAACGACTTCGATGAGTTGTTCGGTGGCGCTGCCAGCAGGGTCTTCGTCAGTATGCGCATCCACCAGGTGGTTTCTGATGTGGTCCTCGAGCACGACCGCCAACAGACCATTCATCGCGCCGCGGCAACTGGTGATCTGCTGAAGGACATCGGCGCAGCCGCGTTCGTCTTCGAGCGCGCGTTCAATGGCCTCGATCTGCCCCTTGATGCGGCGAACGCGGTTGAGAAGCTTCTGTTTTTCCCGAATCGTGTGGCCCATGAATGCTCTCGAAAAATACCATAGGGGGGTATATATTATCAGATCGAGCGGAGGCGATTCAGTTCGTCTGCTTCTGGGCCGCGAACTCACGCGCCGATCCGTTTCGTGTTAAAAAATCGGGGCTTGCCGATGCGGGATGAAAAACGCATCGGCACGGCCGAAGTCGTTCCGAAGTCATCCGCAGCGGAAGGGTTAATGTCCAGACATTCGTTGATGCGCGCCATTGAGCGCGTAAGCCGGCCTGAGTGGATTGTTGTTGTGCTGACGGCAACACTGACGGCCTGCGCGCCGCTGCCGCCGGCTGCAAATCAAGCCTCGGATCAAACCGCGCATCAAGCCCCCGCAGCGGGCACGGCGCGCGCAGCCGACGGGCCGCTGCCCGTCCCGCCGAACCTGATCGCGCTGACACAGCCGGCTGGCCAGAAGCGCTTGATGGACGCTGCCCACAACCAGTCGTACTGGCCGCTGTCGCAGTACTTCGAAACGCAGCGCAACGAAGCCTACTGTTCGGTCGCAACTTCGGTGATGGCGCTCAATGCATTGGGCATTCGCCGTCCCGAGTCGACGCTGTACCCGGATTTCCCATACTTCTCGCAAGAGGATTTTTTTCGCAGCGTCGATCCGCAGGTGGCCAGCGCCGCGCGAGTATCGAGGGAGGGTATGACGCTCGACCAGCTCAGCACGGCCCTAAGCGCGTTTCCTGTCGAGGTGAGGAAATTCCATGCCGGCGACCTGACGCTCGGTCAGTTTCGCGATCTGATTCGTGACACGACGGGTCACAGCGACCGCTTTGCCTTATTGAACTTCAGGCGGGTGGAGATAGGCGAAGCAGGGGGCGGTCACTGGTCACCCCTCGCCGCCTACGACGCGGCGAGCGACAGCGCGCTGCTTCTGGACGTAGCGCGCTACAAGTATCCGGCAGTCTGGGTACCGGTTACGCAACTGTACGCAGGGGCGCAAGCGGTCGACAACGTGAGCGGACTGTCACGCGGCATCGTGATCGTCGGCACGCGAGCGAACTCGAACTAACTGACGTTTTTCATAGCTACGCGGTCACGCTAACCGACGACGAGCGAAAATTAGTTGCACGCGCATCAATCATCCTGATTGCGCCATTCCGTAAGCCCCTCCCGCGCATTCAATTCGATGAACGAGGGCAGCGCTCGCAGCCCGCGGATATAGCGGGCGAGATGCGGCCAGCCGAGAGCGGGGCGCGGCATGTTGCGTGTCCAGCGCATCACGACAACCGCGAGGAAATCGACCGTGCTGAGCTTGCCGCCGACCAGATAGTCACGTCCATCGGCGAGATCGGCGTTGAGCTGGTCACAGGCTTCTTCGATGCGGCGCCGCGCGAGTGCTTGAACTGCTTCGGCGCCGGCAGGCTCGCCGTCGACGTCGGCGTAAAACCAGTCGCGCATGGCGGGCAGCAGCGTGTTAGCCAGATAGATCATCCGTTCCAGCCACGCGGCACGGTCTGCGGAACCCGGCGCCGGCGCGAGGGCGGCTTCCGGATGCCGCTCGGCCAGCAGCATCAGCAATGCGGCTGACTCGTGGCGCGGCGTTCCGTCGACTACCAGCGTGGGAACGCGGCCTGCGGGATTCAGCCGCAGATAGTCAGGATTTCGCTGATTGCCGGCATCGATATCGACAAGCTGGACGTCGAACGGGATGCCCATTTCAATCAACATCCAGTGAACGGCCATGCTTGCCGCGCCCGGCGAGTAGTAAAGACGATAGTCCATTCATTCGCTCCGCATACTCATTCGATTCGGTCGACTTCAATTCGGGCGAAGTCTAGCGCGATTCGTGAAAAAAAGGGGCTGGCGCGCAAAGCGACCAGCCCCTTCAACTGCCATGCAAAAGATACGAAGAAAACCTCAATGCACCGGCGCGTGAGTCTGCTCGACCGAGCGCGGCTGCGTCATAGCGCTCACCAGGGCAAAAACAATCACGTTCACGGCCAATGCCAGGAAGCCGATATTGATGTCCTTCAGGGCGTCAGGCAAAAACGGCATCAATTGCCCGATACTCAGATGCATGGTCGTCGTCACCGTGACGACCGCAACGCCCGCAAGAATCCCGCAAAACGCGCCGTACTTGGTCGCGCGGTTGTGCGGCAGCAAACTGCAGATCACCGCCGGAAACAGCTGGGTCACGAAGCTGTAGCCCATCAGCAGCAACGCCACGATCGTCTCACCGCCATGCAGCGTAAAGCCTACCGCCACCAGCGCCACCACCGGCACCAGGATGCGTGCGAGGTTGGCCACCGTCGCGTCCGAGGCATTGCGGCTCACCATGCCGCGATACACGTCGTTGGCGAGCAGCGTGGACGCCGACGTCAGGATCATCGAACCCGGCACCAGCGCCGTCAGAATCCCGGCCGCACCGATCACGCCGACGAACCATGGATCGAAAGTCTGCAAGGACAAACGGAACAATGAGAGGTCGATGTCGCCGCCCTTCAGGCCCGGTACCTTCAGCGTCGCCGCAAAGCCCACGAAGAATACGAACAGCAGAATCAACTGATACAGCGGCAGCACCATCGCGTTGCGCCGGAAAATACGCTCGTCCTTCGCCGTGAAAATCGACCCGAACGTGTGCGGCCACATGAAGAAGCCCAGCGCGGTCAGGAGCACGGTCGACTGGAACCAGGTCACGCTCGAGCCCTTGGCCGGGAAGGTCAGGAAGCCCGGGCGCGCCGCGTCGATGGCGTGGAACATCTCGCCGAAGCCACCGTAGTAGTGCAGCGGCAGATAAATCCCGAGGAAGAGCACGATCGCCAGAATCAGCAGATCCTTCACCACCGAATTCCACGCGGAACCGCGCACGCCGGAGACGATCACGTAAGCCGTCACCACCGCGGCGCCGATCCAGATGGCCGCCGTCGACGAAATCGCGCCATACGAGGCCGTTGCCACAATGATGCCGAGTCCCTTGAGTTGCAGCACGAGGTACGGAATCAGCGCGGCCACACCAACCAGGGCAACGAGGGTGCCGAGCGCCGGGCTGTCGTACTTGCGCGTGAAGAAGTGCGGCTGCGAGACGAGATGGTGATTCTTCGCATAGCGCCAGATGGGCGGCAGCATCCAGTACGAGAGGATGTACGCGAGCGTGCCGTAGGCAAGAATGTAGTAGACCGGCGCGCCCTTGCCATAAGCAAAACCACTGCCGCCGAGGAAGGTGAAGGTGGTGTAGATCTCGCCCGCCATCAGCAGGAACACGAACGCGGTGCCGAAGCTGCGGCCGCCCACGGTCCACTGTTCGAGACTCATGTCGTGGCCGCGCCGCGCGCGCACGCCCAGGTACAGCGCAAACAGCGTAATGGCCGCAATGATGACGAGTGCGCTCATGATCGGACCTCCTCGGCATCCGTGGCAAGCTGCCGGTTGCTCGGGTCCAGACGGTAGATGATCGCCATGATGATTGAACTCAGCACCACCCACATGACGATCCAGGCCAGCACGAACGGCATACCGAGCACCAGCGGCTCGACACGATTCACAAACGGGACGCCGAGCAGAATGCCGATGAACGGCAGCGCAGCGAGTACACGAAGCAACATAGGGGCGACTCCTCGAACCGGTAAGTACGTCTCGTTGAAAGTGCGGCTTCGCTGGGGACTGTATGCCTGATGCTTCTGTTACGTAAAGTAAGTCAAAAAAGTGTAGGCTTTTCGAAAGTTGTGCGCGCATCTTTCTACGCCCGTCTGCTGCGGTGCAGCGCCGCGCGCTGTGTGCATCGCCCCGTTTTTCGCCAATTTGCGTGCCGCGCCGCGATATCATCTGAGCCACGCAACGCGAGCAACAATCTGGACCGCCCGAAGGCGTCCGGCACTTCAACCTGGCGTGGCGCGCTGGTGGGCGGTCAGTCGATCGGCCCGCCCGCGCCGCTGCCCGAAACGGATCGCATATGGTCGAAAGTCTGATCTCGGACATTCTCTTTGGCTTTACCGGGCTGATCAGCATCATCAACCCAATCGGCATGGCATTCGTCTTTCTCGACCGGACAGCATCGCTCACCACGGAAGACCGCACGGCGCTCGCGAAGAAGATCGCCTTCAACGTCATGTGCGTGCTGCTTGTTGCCTTCTTTGTCGGCACCCCGATTCTTCATTTCTTCGGCATTTCCATGGAGGCCTTGCGCATCGGCGGGGGCCTCGCGGTCGCGGTCGGCGGTTGGCAGATGCTCAACGCGCCCGACACGCAACCGGCCGAGCAGCCCGCGGTCAAGCGCGTGGACGCGGATAACGCCATGTCGAAGGCGTTCTTCCCACTCACCATCCCACTCACCACCGGGCCGGGTTCGATCGCTACCGCGGTCGCGCTGACCGCGAACCGCACGCATAAGCTCTCGGCGTTCGTGCTGTCGAGCATCGCTTCGGTGGTGATCTCGCTGCTGGTGGCGGCCACCGTGTATCTGATCTACAGCCGCGCGGTGGTGTTCGCCAAGTATCTCGGCGTGGACGGCACCAAGGTCGCCATGCGCGTCTCTTCGTTTCTGCTGCTGTGCATTGGCGTGCAAATTATCCTGACCGGTTTTTCGGAGTTCCTGACGCCGATCGCACAGCTGCAACCCGTGGTCAAATAGCGGTCGGCGGCACGTGAGCCTGATCGAGGCTCGCGCGAGTTTCGTCAGACATCTCGTCGCAATTCATCGCATTACGTCGCAACCGGAGGGGAACTCATGTGCCGCTGGCTCGCTTATACCGGTAACGCGCTGCAACTCGAAACGGTGCTGTTCAACGCCAAACACTCCCTGATCGACCAGAGTCTGCATTCGCGGCTCGGCCAGACCACCACCAACGGCGATGGCTTCGGCATCGGCTGGTACGGTCAGCCCACCGACATCCCGTTTCGCTATCGCTGCATCCACCCCGCGTGGAGCGACCGCAATCTGCGCGAGGCCGCGCGGGCGATTCGCGCGCCGCTGTTCGTCGCGCACATTCGTGCGGCCACCGGTACGCCCTCGCAGGAAACCAACTGTCATCCGTTCCGGTACGGGCGGTGGCTCTTCATGCATAACGGGCTGGTGCGTAACTTTCCGCTGGTACGCCGCGATCTGATGCTGGCGATCGATCCCGAGTTTTTCCCGTCAATCGAAGGTTCGACGGATTCCGAGGTGTTGTTTTTTCTCGCGCTGACCTTCGGTCTCGAACTCGCGCCGGTTACCGCGCTCGAGCGGATGGTGGGTTTTGTCGAGGACATCGGGCGCAAACACGGTGTCGATGAGCCGCTGAACATGACCGTATGTGCCACCGACGGCGAACAGATCGTCGCGGTTCGCTATTCGAGCGAAGGGCAGTCGCGCTCGCTCTTCCACAGCACCTCGTTCCGGCATCTGCACGATCTGTATCCAGACGACCCGCGCATCGCGACAGCGGGTGAAGACGCCTTCCTCGTGTTGTCGGAGCCGCTGTCGGATTTGCCTGGCTGGTGGGAAGAGATTCCGGAGAGCACGGCCGTGGTCGCGCGGGGCGGGGAGATCGATCAGTATCCGTTCAGGCCGCAGCTGGCGTAGGCGCGCTAGCGCGTCAGCAGCATCGAACTCAACACCGAGAAGACCGTCGACGGCAATTCGGCCAGGCGGCTCACCACCACGTTGTGAGGATAGAAGTCCTCGACCGCGTCGGTCAATACGCCGATCCCCAGCAGTTCGATGCCGCGTTTCTGGATCGCCGCGACGCGTTCGCGCAGATCGTGGCGCAATACCTGTGGATCGCCGTCGCCGGTCGACGGATAGCCGTCGGAGAACACAATCAGGATGCGCCGCTCGGCTTGATGATCCGCAAGCCGCGTTGCCGCCCAGGCGAGCGCCTCGCCGTCCGGATTCTCGTGACCGCAATCGATCGTGGCGATCCCGCTTGGATCGATCGCGCCAAAGCGTTTATAGACTTTCAGATCGAGTCGCTCGACAAAGCGGTTATAGCGCTGCAGATCAGCGCCGGCCGCGAGTTGCCGCTCATACAGTTGCCTCATCGGCGCGGACTCGAGCGAGCAATAACCGAGTACTTCACAGTCGAACGACAACTGCGTCAGCGCATCGCACAGCGCGGTCGCGCACAGGCGCGCGAGCTCGATCTTGCGCCCGGCCATCGAGCCACTGCGATCGATCAGCAAGCTCACGGCGACGTCGCGCCCTTTGGCTGCCCGCTGCGTGCGAAACGGCGTGCGGTAACCGGGCGAGGTCGCCAGTTTGGCGAGCGCGGTGCGGTCGATCTCGCCGCGTTCCTGTTCGCGGCGCCAACGGGTGCGTTCGTCGGCGCTCAGCGCACGCTCCAGTTTCTCCTTGAGCGGCGCGGTGTCCGCGCGGGCCTGCGCGCGAAGCTCGCGCCATGTCGCGCTATCGCCTTGACCGGTAACGTCGGTGATCTCGTCGAATTCGGTGGCGAGAGGAATCGAGAGTCGCGCGCGAGTGGTGTCTGACGCGGTACCCGCTTGCCCTTCAGAACGTGCCGACGCTTGCTGCGCATCGGCTAGGGATTGCCCCATGCCCACCGCGTTTTCCGCTTGTGCGCCACCGCTTTTATCGGACGGCGGTGAGGCTGCGTTGTCCTGGTCGGGCAGGGTGGTGTCGTCGTCGTTGAGTGGCGCCGAGGACGACGTGGCGGTTTCCGTGTCGATGTCTTCAACCGGATCCGCGGTGAACACCATGCTGTTGACATCGCCCGCCGATAAAGCCCGCACGCGCGCCACCAACGCCTGCGCGGCCGCGATGCTTCGCGCGGTCGAACGGCTTCTGCGCGACTCGTCCAGCAGATCCTGCGCGGCGTGCAGCGCGGCCAGCAGGGAATGGCTCGCTTCGGTCCGGGTCGGCCGTTCGTCCCACAGCGCGCGCTCCACCAGCCAGACCAGCCGGTCGCGCCAATGCAGCTTCGGCCAGCGCAGCCGCGCCTGCTCAGCGGCATGCACACGCAGTTTGCCGATGAACCAGCGCGCGCCCGGATACTCGTCGAGTAGTTGTACGCAGACGCGGCGATCCTCGATCACCTGCGCGAGATTCGCCGCCACGCCCGGCGGCAGCGCGTCCATCTGCGCGAGCGACGAATGTTTGGCGCGTGCCACCAGCAGATCCAGATAGCCGATCAGCACGTCGCGCTCGACGCCGCCGCTCAGCTCGTAGTCGGGAATCACGATGCGGCCGGGTTCCACACGCGGCCCATCCGGGCTGAAGGCGACCGTCACGCCGTATTGCCCGGTCAGCACGCGCGCCACTTTGCTCAGCGTCGATTCAAACGCGAAGCCTCGCGTGTCGCGCATTGCGTGCATGGCGTTCATTTGCGTGTCGTGGTCAGTGTGCTGTGGTCACTTAGCGTCAGGCGGCCGGCGCAATGTGATGGCGAACGATGCCGCGAATCAGGGCCGCGTCCTCGGGACTGACCTTCGCATAGATCGCAGGACCGGCGGCGCGTTCAGGGTCGCCGGTGCGCAGCATCAGCTCGGCCCAGTCGAGCAGGCGCCGCGTGGAGAATGCGCTCGACAGGTCTTCGCGAGCGAACGCCGCGCGGCAGTCGGCGGCAATGGCGGCGAGGGTGGTGGCGAGCGCGCGTGTCATATGCGGGGCGAGGGTGCGCATCAGTACGTCGGCTTCTTCGGCGGGCGTCAGATAATCCAGCATATAGACGCGCCAGCGATCGAGAAACGCCTCGTTCATCAGATTCGCGCCCTGATACAGATGACGGAACTGGCTCATCGCGCCGACTGCATTGGCCGTCGCGAACAGCCGGAACGCGGGATGCGGCGCGACGATCTCATTGCCTTTCTCTTTCAGCACGAGACGCCCGTGCGGTTCGAGCACGGCGGTGAGGGCGGCGAGAATCGACGGTTCGGCGAAATCGATTTCATCGACGATCAGCCAAAGGCCCTCGCGCATCGCCGTGGGCAATACGCCGTCCACCCAGATCGTTTCGCCACCCTTGACGGTCCAGAAACCGACAAAGTCACCGACGGTGGTTTGCCCGTTCATGTTCGAGCGCAACACGCCGTGATGCGAGCGCGCGGCGACCTGTTCGATCAGGCTGGTCTTGCCGGCGCCGGTGTGGCCGATCAGCATGACGCGCCGGTTCTCCACGATATCTTCGACGATGTCGTTAAAGCGTTCGGAAAACAGATAGGCCGGATTGACGCGCGGCACGAGCGGGTTGTCCACGCCGCAGGCCACGTCGACACGACCGATGCGCACCGTTTCACCCGCACCCTCTACTTGCAGATGGCGCTTCGCCGCCGAGGCCAGCGCCGCAACGCGCTGCAGCTCCGGCATGAAGGCCACGCGTTCTGCGGCGCCTGCTTCGTCCGCGGCATCGGGCGTATCGATTGCAAAGCCCTCGCGGCGCCATTTCTTCAGCTTCGCGCGCAGGTTTTCCGCATCGACCACGAGATCGATATCGACCGATCCGGCGCCGTTGCCGTCATCGACGCCATGTTCGAGCCGGTAGTTTTCGGGCCGGTCCGCTACGCTGACGCGCCACCATTCCGCGCCGCTCTCCGTCGCACGTTGGTAAAGGCCAAGGTTTTCGTCTTCGGTCAGTTCAGGCACGTTCATGGCGAGTGGCAATGGATGAATGGGCAAACGATTAGCGCGTTTCTATTTGGCTGATGCCGAATGAGCGACTATCTTATCGTGAGTACCTTTCGATCTCACCGATGGGGATTTCTTTTGAGGCACGCCGACTCCACTGCGGATTTTCAATGCCGGGCGCGCAGTCCGCAAAAGCTTATTGCGTCAAACGGATAGGCCAGCAAGCACCGATCACCTATAGTTCGTGCGCGAAACGTGTAGTTTTACAACATTCTATTCTCGACAGAAGAAACTCACGGCAAAACAATGATGAGACTACATACAAAATTAGTGGCCGCTCTGGCGGTGATCAGTCCGCTGGCATATGGTCAAACCAGCGTGTCGTTATATGGCCGTCTCGACGGCGGCCTGGAATACCTGAATCACATCAATAATGGCGCGGGCGGCAGTTCGACCCGTTGGAGCGCTGAAGGCGGCGATTGGGGCACCAGTATGCTGGGCCTCAAAGGCAATGAAGATCTGGGCGGCGGGTTGAATGCGATCTTCAACCTCGAAACCGGTCTGCAAATCATGAACGGCACCACAGGTGGCGGACGGCTGTGGTCACGGCGTGCTTTCGTCGGCTTGAAGAGCGACCAGTGGGGCACGCTGCAAGCCGGGCGCAATCTGTTTATCGATAGCGACGGCGTATGGGAATTCGACCCGTTCGTGCAGGAGGCATTTTCGTCGGCATCGCTCGTGCGCGGACGCAACTGGCAGCAGACCAGCAACAACGTCGAGTATCACAGCCCGGTGTTCTGGGGCTTCGACGTGCAGGCGCAATACGCTTTCGGCAATCAGGCGGGCGCATTCAACAGCGGTGCATCGGGCGAGTTTGGCCGCTCCGACGGCATCATGCTGACGTATCATTCGCCGCTCTTCGACGTGCGTGGCATCTACGACGAACTGCGTGACAGCAACGGCCGCTTCACCAACATCTTCCAGGCCTCGCGCGAATACTTCGCCGGTGCGAACGTGCATTTCGATGCGTGGAAAATCCAGGGCGCCTATACGCATTACTCGGCGCCGGATTCCCCGGTGGGCGTGGCCGACACTGCCGATCACTACTGGCTCGGCGCGACGTACAACATCCAGTCGCGCTGGGCGGTGACGGCGGGCGGCTATTACATCAAGGTCGGCGACGGCGGCAGCGATGCCGCGCACGACCCGTCCGGCCACGCGATGATGTACGTGCTCGGCACCACCTATAACCTCTCGAAGCGGACCTTCGTGTACGGCACGGTGGGCTACGTACGCAACGGCAGCAACTCGAATTTTTCGCTTGAAGCGTCGCCGCGCGATGCCACCAATAACACGAGTCCGCTTGCGGGCGAATCGCAAACCGGCGCGTATGTCGGGATGCTGCATCAGTTTTAAGGTAGCTTTCGCGGCACGTTCGTAACGGCCGTCCATACGACGGCAGCCGCAACCCGTTGCGGCTGCAACAACCTCATGTCGATTTGCCCAGGCGCACTCGAACCGGGTTCAACGGATTTCCAGTGCGCGCTGTTTTACTTCCCTCCCAATTTCGCGCTGAGCCCATTCCGCTTCGGGTGGAACGGGTATTGCTGGACGCCGGTACGCAGCTTGCTGCCATTGGAATTGGCGCACCGGACCAGAGGTGCAGGGATAAGGGATATAAACATGGCGCGACATAAGGCCGACGTGGTTGACGACGACTTCGAGATTTACGCCAGCTATCACGGAACAGGCGACGGCCGTTACATAGGTGGATTGAAGGTCGTCAGAAAAGCCGACCGGCGGATTCTGTTTCCATTCGATGGCGCACCCGAGATCGGCCCGTACGCGACCGCCGACGAGGCGCGCCGCGCGGCGATCGACTACGGCCGCGAGATTGTGGCCGCCGACCGTGCGGCCCCCGAGAAGTAACGCGCCTGGTAAAGCCGCAAGCCGTTTGAAAGAACTACCTCCAATCATCAGCACAACGCGGCACAGGATGTAACGCGCCGTGCAGATTTACGCGCATCGGCGCATCATCGATGAGCCTTGTGGTCCTCAAGCGTTCTTCCACGTTCTTCCAAATGAACACCGGTCGCCGACCACGCCGATTCAATGCGCGTCCCGGCGATGTCTCCAACCGCCGAACAAGGAGTGTCCCATGCAAAACGATCCCGCCCTCGATCAGTTGTGCATCAACACGATTCGCACGCTGTCGATGGACGCTGTGCAAAAGGCCAATTCCGGTCACCCCGGCACACCGATGGCCCTGGCGCCGGTCGCCTACCATCTGTGGCAAAACCACCTTGTTTATGATCCGGACGAGCCGCTGTGGCCGAATCGCGACCGTTTCGTGCTCTCAGTTGGGCACGCGTCGATGCTGTTGTACTCGCTGTTGCATCTGGCGAACGTCAAGGCGGTGGACCACGACGGCAAGCCGACCGGGTCGCCCGCCGTCTCGCTCGACGACATCGAACATTTCCGCCAACTCGACAGCAACACGCCTGGCCACCCTGAATACCGAATGACCACCGGTGTGGAGACGACCACCGGTCCGCTCGGCCAGGGGCTGGGCAATAGCGTCGGCATGGCGATGGCGGCACGCTGGCACGAAAGCCACTTCAACAAGCCCGATGCGCCGCTGTTCGATTACCGCGTCTACGCGCTATGCGGAGACGGCGACATGATGGAAGGCATCTCGCACGAAGCGGCGTCGCTGGCAGGGCATCTGAAGTTGTCGAATCTGATCTGGATCTACGACAGCAACCGCATCACCATTGAGGGCCACACCGACCTCGCTTATAGCGACGACGTGGAGAGCCGTTTCCGTGGCTACAACTGGCACACGCTGCATGTGAACGATGCCAACGACGCCGCGGCGCTCGAAGCCGCGTTTGTTGAAGCGAAAAGCATCACGGACAGGCCGACGCTGATCGTGGTCCATAGCATCATCGGCTGGGGTGCGCCGCACAAGCAGGACACGTCCGCCGCGCATGGCGAGGCGCTGGGTGTCGACGAAGTGGCGCTGACCAAGAAATTCTATGGCTGGCCCGAAGACAAGTTCTTCTACGTGCCGGACGGCGTGCATGAACGTTTCGCGCAGGGTATCGGCGCGCGCGGCAAGGCGGCGCGCGAGACATGGCAGGCGAAGTACGATGCGTACAACAAGCAATACCCGGAACTGTCACGCGAATTCGCGCAGATGGAAGCGCACGAATTGCCGGAGGGCTGGGACAGTGGCATCCCCACCTTCGATGCCGATCCGAAGGGCATCGCCTCACGTGATTCTTCAGGCAAGGTGCTCAACGCGATTGCCGCGCGCGTGCCCTGGATGATCGGCGGTGCAGCCGATCTCGCGCCGTCCACCAAGACGAATCTGAAATTCGAAGGCGCCGGCAGTTTCGAAGCCGACGACTATGGCGGGTGCAACCTGCACTTCGGGATTCGCGAGCACGGCATGGGCGCGGCGGTGAACGGGCTCGCGTTGTCGAATATGCGGCCGTTCGGTTCGACCTTCCTGATTTTCAGCGACTACATGAAGCCGCCGATTCGTCTTTCCGCAATCATGGAAGTGCCGGCGATCTACGTGTTCACGCACGATTCGATCGGCGTCGGCGAGGATGGTCCGACCCATCAGCCGATCGAACAACTGGCTTCGCTGCGTGGCGTGCCGGGACTGACCGTGCTGCGTCCGGGCGACGCGAATGAGGTCGCCGAAGCGTGGCGCGTGGCGATGTCGCATTCACAGCGGCCGTCGTGCATCATCGTGTCGCGTCAGGCCTTGCCGACGCTGGACCGCACGCGCTATGCGTCGGCGAAAGGCGTGCAGAAGGGCGCTTATGTGCTCGCCGATGCGCCTGACGGGCAGAAGCCTGAAGTGATTCTGCTCGCCACGGGCAGCGAATTGTCGCTATGTGCCGACGTCTACGAGAAGCTCAAGAGTGAAGGGATCGCGGCGCGGGTGGTGTCGATGCCGTCGTGGGACCTCTTCGAGCTACAGGACGAGGCCTATCAGGATTCCGTGCTGCCGCCCGATGTGGATGCGCGCGTGGCCGTCGAGCAGGCGGGAACGTTGGGTTGGGACCGCTATGTCGGCCGGCTCGGCGCGCAGGTGGTGATGCATACGTTCGGCGCGTCGGCGCCGCTCGCCGATCTGAAGAAGAAGTTCGGCTTCACGCCAGACCATGTGTATGACGCGGCGAAGCAGCAGATTGCGCGAGTGAAGGGGAAGCGCGGCAAGGCGTAGGGTGTGTGTCGGCAGAGGGTCGTTCACGCCGTTCTCACGGCTGGGCGACCGCCTGCGCTGCGGCGCTCTCGATCCTGCCGGCAGCGTTGTCGAGCGTGCTGCGATAGCCGCGCGATTGCATTTCGGCGAGCCTGCTGAGCGTTCTCGACAGATCGTGCGCGCCTTCGAGTCCGCTCAGCGCTGCCTCGATCGGCTGATCGGACGCGATGAACAGCGCGCATTTGCGGTCGTAGAAGATATCGACAAGCCATATGAGCCGCTGCAGCGTATGCGCCTGGGCAAGCCACTCAGTGCGCACCTGATCGAGAATCAGGCCGTGCCAATGCTCGGCGAGGTCCAGGTAGTCAAGGTGCGAACGGCTTGCCACGCACAGGTTTTCGAAGTCCGCCCATAGCAAAGCGGCTCCCGCGGCGTGCGCGGCGAGCGGCCGGCCTGCCGCGCTGACGGTGGCAGGCTCCAGTGTCTCGTTGCCTTCATAGCGCTCGAAAATTTGCAGGAGTGCGTCGCCGGTGGCCGCGTCGAGCGGCGCAAAAAAGTGCGACAGCGCGGCTTCTTCGCCGCCGAAACGGTAATCACGTGCGCCGTCGAAATGAATCACCGTGAAGCAACGTTTGATCTGTTCGATCGTGGGCAGGAAGCGCTCGTGAAACTCCGGGTCGGACAGCAGGGCGTCTGGTGCGTAGTTCGAGGTCAGCACAATGCGCGTACCCAAACCGATCGCGGTATCGAGAAACCGGCCCATCAGGAACGCGTCGGCGATATCGTGCACGTGGAATTCGTCGAAGCACAGCAACTCCAGGCCGTCGAGCCATTGTCGCGAGACTGACCCCAGCCGGTCGTCGCCGCGCGGCTCATTCACCAGGCGCCGGTTCATCTCGCGCAGGAATTCGTGGAAATGCAGGCGCCGCTTCCGGCAGCTTGCCAACTCGAACACCGTGTCGACTACCAGGCTTTTGCCACGACCGGGTAAGCCGTGGCAGTAGACGCCCTGATGTGTGGGCGTGGAGCCGGACTTTGCGCGGCGCCCGTTTGACCCGCTTGTTCCGCTTACGCCTAGTAACGTGACGAGCGCCGCGATGGCATCGCGTTGCGTTGCATCGGGAACGATGTCGCGCGCGGCGAGGGCGCTGACTACATGAGCTTCATCAAGCATAGGCTGGAGGTTCCGTCTGTTAGCGGTTCAATACGCGCTGTAATTCTCGCGGATCGACAGGCTTGGTGAAATGGTGGTCGAAGCCCGCTTCTTCAGCGGTCTGCTTGTCCTGCTGCTGGCCCCAGCCGGTAACGGCGATCAGCAGAATGCCTGCGTCATGATGATCATGGCGAATGCGCCGCGCCAATTCATAGCCGTTCAGGCGCGGCAAACCGATATCGAGAATCACCGCCTGCGGTGCGAATTCGCCGATCAGTTCCAAGCCGGCGATGCCGTCGCCGGCAGTGCGCACCTCGTGGCCCTCGAGTTCGAGCACCATGGCGAGGCTATCGGCGGCGTCCGCATTGTCGTCGACGATCACGACGCGCAAGCCCGCCGTGCGCGGCATTTCGGCCGGCGCATTCTCCGACTGCTGCGGGGTCGCTTTCGATAAGGGCAAGCGGATCACGAACTCGCTGCCGCTGCCAGGACCGCTGCTGAATGCGGCGACCGTGCCGCCGTGCAGTTCGGCGAGGCCGCGCACCAGCGCGAGACCGATACCGAGGCCGCCTTGCGAGCGCTCCAGCGCCGGGGCGAGTTGCGAGAACATTTCGAACACGCTGTCCAGATGCTCGCGCGGAATGCCGATGCCGGAGTCACGTACGACGATCACGGCTTCATCGCCTTCGCGCTCCGCGGCGAGCGAGATGCTGCCGCCGGGCGGCGTGTACTTCGCGGCATTGTTCAGCAGGTTCAGGATCATCTGCGACAGGCGTGTGGGATCGGCATCGAGATAGAGCGGCTCGCGCGGTAACGTCATGCTCAGATGATGCGCCGACGCCTGCACGGTGGGCTGCGCCGCTTCCATGGCGGATTGCATCGCACGCGCGAGTTCGAGCCGCTGCTTGCGCAATTCGAGTTTGCCCTGCGTGATGCGCGACACTTCCAGCAGGTCGTCGACCAGATGCGTCATGTGTTGCAATTGCCGGTCGAACACGTCGCGAGACCAGCTCAATTGCGGATCGGCGAATTCCTTCAGACGCAGGATTTCGAGCACATTGCGCATCGGCGCGAGAGGATTGCGCAGCTCATGCGCGAGCGTGGCGAGAAATTCGTCCTTGCGGCGATCGGCTTTTGAGAGCTCCAGATTCAGACGCTGCAATTGCTGTTCGGCACGCCTGCGCCCGGTGATGTCGCGGCTCACGCTGACCGCGCCATAGATGTCGCCGCGCGCATTCGCCAGCGGCTTGACCACCGTTTCGCACACGCCACGTGAGCCGTCGCGGCGCATGAAGGTCAGTTCGCTGCGCCACGTGCCATCTGCAGCGAGGCCGGCGAACGCTTCGCGGCGGATGCGTAGCGCATCTTCCGGTGGATGGAACATCGAAATCGGTTTGCCGAGAATCTCACGCATGCGATAACCCAGCATGCGTTCTCCGCCGACGTTGAAATCGGTGATGTTCCCACGGAGATCGGTGATCACGATCGCGTCGCTCAGATGCTCGAAAATCGCCGCCTGGCGCAGCAGCACGGTCTGTGCTTCCTTGCGCTCGGTAACGTCGATGCCGAGGCCGTAGATCGTCAGCGGCTCGCCGTGGCTGTTATAAGTGGCGCGGCCGCGGCCTTCCATCCAGCACCAGTCGCCGCTTGCATGCAGGAAGCGGAATTCAGCGACGTAGTCGTCACCGCTTTTCACCGCATGATCGACTGCCTCGTTGAGCGCAATCAGGTCGCCGGGATGAATCAGTTCGAAAAAACCACCGGGTATTTTCGCAAACCGTCCCTCGGCGTAGCCCGCGAGCGCTTCGAGTTCGCGGCTCCACCAGAACTTGCCCGACTTCGGTTCGTGCGACCACGCACCCATACGCGCACCGCGCATGGCGAGGCTCAGCACATCGCGGCTTTCCTGTAACTCTTTCTGTGCGAGTTGATGCGCGGCGACCGACGCCTCCGCATTACGGCGCGCGAGTAGCAATTCCTGCTCGTACTTATGGCGATCCGCGACGATCAGTACCGCCACTTCGACATAGGTGACTTCGCCATGACGACGGCGTACGGCGTTGAGCAGCATCGGCACCACGTGGCCTTCGCGATGCATCATGTTCAGTTTGACCTCGGCCACCGAGCCTTGCATCTGCAGAAGCGGCGCCCAGTGTGTCTGGTAGAACACTTTGCCGCCGGTGGTCAGCAGGTCCTGAATGCGCTTCGTGGTGGCGAGCTCAAGCGCTTGATAGCCGAGCCAACCGCAGAAGGTCGCGTTCACGCGCAGGATGCCGCCGTCGGTGTCGGTCACGAGCAGGCCGCAGGCGGCGTGCTCGAACAACACATCGGCAGACGGCAGCGGACGGTCCGTGCTTTGCATTGTCTTACAGACTCATCGGCTCGAGGAAGGCGCGCATGGCCGCGGCGCTCGCGCTGGGAGAACTCAGATGCGGACAATGGCCGACGTTCTCGATGACGTGCAGCGTGCTGGCCGGCATCATTCTCTTCATATATTCGCCAACCGAGCGCGGCGCGATGATGTCGTCGCTACATTGCAGGATCAGCGCAGGCGTGACGATGCGCGGGAGCAGCGCGCGGTGATCGGAGAGAAACGTGACGCGGGCGAAGTGCCGCGCGATCTCGGGGTCGGTGCGACAGAAGCTGTTGGTCAGTTCGATGCCGAGTTCGGGCTGCTCGGGCGCGCCCATGATGGCCGGCGCCATGGTGCTCGACCAGCCGAGGTAATTGCTTTCGAGCGTGCGTAACAGGTCCTCGATATCCTCGCGCGAAAAGCCGCCGACATAGTCGCCGTCATTCACATAGCATGGCGACGGACCTACCATGATGTGCGCGGCAAAGAGATCTGGCACTTCGAGACCGGCGATCAAGCCGATCATTGCGCTGACCGAGTGGCCGACGAACACCACCGGCCCCTCGGCGCCAACATCATTGACGATCTCGATCAGGTCGGCCGCATAGCCGTTCAGCGAGCCGTACTTGTCGAAGTCATAGGCCGACAGATCAGAAGAGCCGCTGCCGACGAGGTCGAACATCACGGTTCTGTATTCGCCATGGAACGACGGCGCGAGGTAACGCCACATGCTCTGATCGCAGCCGAAGCCGTGCGCCATCACCATGGTTCGTTGGCCGGAACCGGAAACTTTCACGTTATTGCGCTTGCTGATGCTCATTACCGATTCCTGAGGCCTGCGGGCCTAAGTGGCGGAACGCCAGGCCCGGCATGTTATGAGGCAATGTTACCGCAGTCTTGCCGTGAGGCCGTGCCCGATGTGCAGCCGCAAGGGTGCGATATCCCTCACGCTGTTTTTATTTCCTGCGGCGGAGCTTCAGCCGGCTCGAGCCCGAATCGTTCGTATTGCGAAATCACCTGCGCGCCGAACAGAAGCAAGGTAGCTAGCCACTCCAGACTGAACAGGATCACGATGGCCATGGTCAGCGACCCATACACCACACTGACCTGCGACAGCGTTGCAAAATACCAGACCAGCACATGCCGCGTGATCTCCCACAGCACGGCGGCAACGATTCCGCCGAAGAGCGCGTGTTTGAGGGAAGGTCGCCCAACGGGCATGACCATATAAATCGACGTCAACACAAAAACCTCGCCCGCGAGGCCGAGCAGATATAACACCGCGCGCGACAATCCCTGCAATGAAACATGCAGGCCGAATAGTTCGACACCCTCGGCCCCGACGGCCTCCAGGCCGCTCGACACAAACGTCACGATCAATAATCCAATGCCGAGAAAGAGGATGTAGCAATAGGGCAGCAGCGCAGAGAGCAAAAAGTGTCGGCGCCGCACCACCACCCGGTGTACGAAAATTAACGACATCGCGTTCTCGAGCACCGTGAATGCGAGCGAGCTGAAAAAAATCATGGTCAGCAATAGAACCCAGCCAATCACCGCGCGATGCGCCAGAAAGTTGGCCAGCTCTCGTACCAGCGCAGTGGACTGACCAGGCACCAGCCACTGCAACAGATGTCCCAGCGCTGCCAGCAGAACGTGCTGCGGCACGAGGCGTGACAACACGATCACGATAAGAATCATGAGCGGCACAATCGACAATAGCGCGTAATAAGCGACCGCCCCCGCGAGCAGCAAACCCTGGTTCGCGCGGAAGGCTTTCAACGTCTGCAGCACAAACGTGCCGGGATGTTTCGCCACATACAGCGCGTGCTCATCGATGATGGTTGGCATGGCTCCTCACGGTGTGCGTCTTCGGGCCTGATAGAAAGGCAATCCGTTTCAGCACCTACCGTAAATTCGTAGCAAGAACGCAGCCACCCCGGCGACCGTGCGGGATAACCCGCAGGCAGCGTTATCGATGCGACGCCGTTTTCCGACAAAATTTCGCGCATTTCTCCGACCGAGGTTTGGGTGTTTTCCCCAACTCGTCGCGACTATATTCGTTCGTATACAACGGGCCGATGATGCCATGGTGAATACGAAGCTATGCGCAATGCACGCAGCAAGGGCGGCATGCACGGCGGAAGTGCGTTTCATCTGTATTTCAGCGCAATATCCCGTGCTTGCGCACGATGTGTCGCGAGGCGTCAAGACAGCATAAATCAGGAAGCGGCAGTTCGCCCGTTGCGCTATGGTGAGGATGTGGCGCATGTGCAGCGGTGGATCGAGCGCGGCGTGGCGAAAACCGAAGCAAATGCCTGGCGAGCGATAAGCGCTTGCCGCGCGGTGGGAGCGAATCTTGCTCGCATGTTCCTCGATGCCCAGAAGCGGCACCAGAAAGAAGCCAGGAGACCAGGGTGACGTTCGACGACAGAATGGACGAGAGCGATGACGTCGTGGTTTGGCGGACTATTCAGTATGCGATGGCATCAAACCGTCGCGTACTGGTGGTCGACGATTACCGCGAAGCGGCCGAAGCATTGCAGATGCTGCTGAACGCCGACGGTTTCGAGTGCCGTGCGCTATGCGATCCGCTTGCAGTCTGCGGTATGGCCTGCGAGTGGCAGCCGTTCGCGGTTTTGCTTGACATCAAGATGCCCGGCCTTGATGGCCTTGAGCTGGCTCGTCGCCTGCGGGCCAATCCGTTGACTTCGGACATGTTGCTGGTGGCCTGTACGGCGTTTGCTTCGCGCGAAGACAAGGTGCGGGCCAAGGCCGCCGGTTTCGACGCGCATTGTGCCAAACCCTTGACACCGGAGCGGCTCTTGCGCGTGCTCGAGTCTGCCGCCGCGTTGCATACTGTGGGACCGCAGTAAAGACGGCGTAATCATGCCCGTTCGTTAATTTCTCTTCGAAGTTCCCACCGGTTAGCCGGTTCTGCGGACGCTCTTTAGTCCGCGTCATTCCTGTCTCCATTCATGCGCGGCGAACGCATCGTATGCAGTGCTTGCACTGCGACGTCCATGCGTTTTTCCGTAGTTGCCTGAAGGGCGCCTTGTTCCGTTGCATTCCAGTTGCGCAACGCTCAGGCCCATAATTTGCTGACGCAACAAGCTTGCACATTTAAAACACGTCTGCGAGCGCCCTCAGCTTTTACAGGAATCCCTATGTCATTCCAAGCCAGCTATTCGACGCGCATCGCGGAAGGCACGCCTTTCCCGCTTGGTGCGACGTGGAACGGAAGCGGCGTGAACTTCGCGCTGTTCTCAGCGCATGCAACCGGCGTCGAACTCTGTCTGTTCGACGAAACCGGCGAGACGGAAATCGAACGCATCGAACTTCCGGAGTACACCGACGAGGTCTGGCACGTGTTCGTGCCGAATCTGAAGCCAGGCGCGGTGTACGGCTATCGCGTCCATGGCCCCTATGAACCGGAAAACGGACATCGCTTCAATCCGAACAAACTCCTGCTCGACCCCTACGCCAAAGCGCATATCGGCGAGCTCAAATGGGCGCCGGAAATTTTCGGCTATACGCTCGATTCGGAAGAGGGCGATTTGTCATTCGACGAGCGCGACAGCGCGCCCTTTGTACCGAAGTGCAAGGTGGTCGACGCCAACTTTTCGTGGAGTCATCCGGAACGCAACGCGCTGCCCTGGGAGCGCGTGATTTTCTATGAAACTCACGTGCGCGGTTTTACCAAACGTCATCCCGAAGTCCCGGAGAATTTGCGCGGCACCTTCGCAGGGCTCGGCCAGCAGGTGGTGCTCGATTACATCAGGAGCCTCGGTGTCACGTCGGTCGAATTGATGCCGATCCAGACCTTCGTCAACGACAGCCATCTGCTCGATAAAGGCCTCACCAATTACTGGGGCTACAACACGATCGGCTTCTTCGCGGCCGACCCGCGCTTCTTCGCGTCGTCGATCGACTCGGTTGGAGAATTCAAAGAGATGGTGGATCGCTTTCAGAACGCCAACCTCGAAGTCATTCTCGACGTGGTCTACAACCACACCGCGGAAGGCAACGAGCGCGGTCCGACGATCTCCTTCAAAGGTATCGACAACGCGTCTTACTATCGCCTGATGCCTGACAATCCGCGCTATTACATCAACGATACCGGCACCGGCAACACGCTCAATCTGTCGCATCCGCGTGTGCTGCAGATGGTCACTGACAGCCTGCGCTACTGGGTGACGGAAATGAAGATCGATGGTTTCCGTTTCGACCTCGCCACGATTCTCGGCCGTGAAACGCATGGGTTCGACGAAGGCGGTGGCTTCCTCGACAGTTGCCGGCAGGACCCGGTGCTCTCCGCTGTGCGGTTGGTCGCCGAACCGTGGGACTGCGGCCCCGGTGGCTATCAGGTGGGTGGCTTTCCGCCCGGCTGGGCCGAATGGAACGATCGCTTTCGCGATACGGTGCGCGGCTACTGGAAGGGCGACGAAGGCGAGGTCCCCGATCTCGCCAAACGCCTGACCGGTTCGGGCGACAAGTTCAACCATCGCGGGCGCCGACCGTGGGCCAGCGTAAACTTCGTCGCCGCGCACGACGGCTTCACGCTCAACGATATGGTCTCGTACAACGACAAGCACAACGAGGCCAACGGCGAAGACAACAAGGACGGCCACTCCGACAACAAGTCATGGAACATGGGCGTTGAAGGACCAACGGACGATCCGGAGATCCGGCAGCAACGTGAGCGCCAGAAACGCAATCTGCTGGCCACGCTGCTGCTCTCGCAAGGTACGCCGATGATCCTCGCGGGCGACGAATTCGGCCGCACGCAGAAGGGCAATAACAACGCGTATTGCCAGGACAATGAAATCAGTTGGGTCGATTGGGAAGGCGTCGACGACGACGGCCGTGCGCTGATCGAGTTCGTCAAGAACCTGACCACCCTGCGCCATCGTCTGCCGGTACTGCGTCGTGGGCGTTTTCTCAGCGGCGAATATAACGAGGCGCTCGACGTGACCGACGCGCGTTGGCTTTCTCCAGACGGCACTGATCTTTCGCAGGAACAATGGGACGATCCGTCGATGCGCTGCTTCGGCCTCGTGATCGACGGACGTGCTCAGGCGAGCGGCATTCGACGGCCCGCGTCGGATGCGACCTTGCTGCTGGTGCTGAACGCGCATCACGACGTGGTCAATTTCACGCTGCCCGATGTTCCCGAGGGCGATCAGTGGACCTGTCTGCTGGATACGAATATGCCGGTGCGCGCCGAGTTGCCGCAATTCAGCGCAGGCGACGCGTATCAGGTGACCGGCCGTTCATTGCTGCTGTTCGCACTCGAAGCGCCGAGCCGCGCAACCCAACGCGTGTTTGATCGCCTGGAAGAACAACTTACCACTGACGAAAACGAACCTCCGGCCGGAACGTGACGAGGCTGGAGCCTCGCGCGAGTGCTGGCAGCCAGGTATAGCGCTTGCTCGATTCCGGATAGCTGCGCGCCCGTCGTTTGCCTTGAGTTTTCATCGACAGACGCGCGGTACAGCCGATATCGGTCTTCGTCAGCTCCAACCGAGGGGTGATCAAATGGAACAGGAAACACAAATGGAACAGGAAGCAACGTCTAAGGAAGAGCAGATTCGCACACGCGCTTACTACCTTTGGCAACAGGCGAGCGATCCGAAGGGCACGCCTGACGAGTATTGGGAACAGGCACGCGACGAGGTCGAGAAGGAAGCGCCGCCGACAGAAAGCGGCCCGGTGGCTGGGGCGCCGAAGAAGTGACAATGCGCTGGTCCACACGTCGACGCGCAGGCGCCATCGAAACACACAGATGAGGTGCAGAAGCGAGTTGCATCGTCGACGGCCCGCGGCCGTCGACGTGTGCCGCTCACTGACCCGTTACGCCCATTACGTCTGACTAAATAGGACCTACCCCATCTTCGCCGCGCTGCAACACGGTGAACAACCTATCAATGAACGCCCGCGAGAGCAATGCGTGTGCCGACTCTCCGCAACCCTAAGCGCGTCACTTTCGGCACGAGCCACGCTATGGAGAACGGCGGAAGTGCGGTAAATTCCGGGGAGCGGAAATAGCGCACGAACAACGCGGGGCGCGTTGTCGTTGTGTATGACTACCCCGACCCGTAGCCATCTTTCATGGAGATCGTGACCGTGCAACGTGCCGAACGTGTCGCAGTCGATTTCCCCATGCCGTCGCGTAATTTCGCGGCGACACGGCGTGTGCTTCTGATCGTACTCGTGGTTTCGATTGTGTTTCCTTTGGCATGCCTCGCGGGTTATGGGTATTTCGATTACCAGCGCCGGATTGCCGATTCGAATGACATGATCGACCGGCTCGCGCGCGTCACCGAGGAACAGGCCGTCAAGGTCCTGGACCTCAACCAGCAGATGGCCTCGCGCATCGTCGACTTGCTCGGCAACGACAATGACGCGCAGATTCGCGCGCAGGAAGCCGGCTTGCACGACCGTCTGCGGCAAATCGGCGGCGACTTTCCGCAGGTCGGGTCGATTTACCTGCTCGGTGCGGATGGAAAGTTGCTGGTGTCGAGCCGCGCTTATCCGGCGCCGGTCATGTCGAATAGTCAACGTGAAGACTTTACTGCCGCCAAGGCGATGCGGCCGCAACCCTATTTCTCATTGCCCTTATTCGGGCCGCTGTCGCAAACCAATGTGTTCAACACCGCGACCGGCCGCTCGGGCGAGAATGGGCAATTCCTGGGCGTGGTGTCCGTAGCGTTGCGCACGGATTACTTTTCGCGCTTCTACCGTGAGCTGACGAATGGCGATACGTCGCTCTCGCTAGGTCTGTACCGCCAGGACGGCAGCTTGCTGGTGCGTTATCCGGCGTGGCCGAGCGGCGCCAAGCCTACCCAGCAGAGCGCGTTCACCGCGGCATTGCGCGACAAACAGCTATTCGGCCACATCCGTCTGACGTCAACGGTCGATGGCGTCGAACGGCTGCTGGCGTTTCGCCGCGTCGGCGACTATCCGCTCTATGTGATGAGCGCCTATGAAGCCGGCTCGATCGGCGCGGCGTGGCGCGAGCACTTCATGGCGATCGCGGCGATCACGGCTGTGCCTTGCGTCGCGATCTGGTTGCTGGTGTTTTTCTCATTGCGCCAACTTGCCGACGAGCGCCGCGCGTGGGAGCGCTGGCAAGGCGAAGTGGCGATGCGTCTTTCGGCCGAGGCTTCTAGCCGGCAATTACAGCGCATGGGTGCGCTCGGCAATCTCGTCGCCAATGTCGCGCACGATTTCAACAATCTGCTGATGGTCGTATCGGCCAACACCGAACTCGCGCGTTTGAAGCGCTATAACAACCTGGAAAGAGAAGTGCAAGCTGTCGAGCGCGCCACCGCCACG
Organism: Paraburkholderia sp. SEWSISQ10-3 4; assembly: GCF_030464785.1. Classification (NCBI taxonomy): domain Bacteria; kingdom Pseudomonadati; phylum Pseudomonadota; class Betaproteobacteria; order Burkholderiales; family Burkholderiaceae; genus Paraburkholderia; species Paraburkholderia sp. SEWSISQ10-3 4. Next base: position 33,035 of record NZ_JALPRI010000023.1, on the reverse strand, counting down.
GCGGAATCGTTGACGCGGCGGCTCTTGAGCGTGGCGAAAAAACAGCCGCTCAAGCAGGAGCCGGTCAACCTCGCCACATGGTTGCCGAGCGCCGCGCCACTCATCGACGCCGCGCTCGGCGACAACATCGAAATGGCCTTGAACATGGTCGAAAACGTCTGGCAGGTGCTGGCCGACCCGACCGACCTCGAATTCGCGATCATGAATCTGGCGGTCAACGCACGCGATGCGATGCCACGCGGTGGCCGTTTTGTGATCCGTTGCCAGAACAACCGTCTGGTGGGCAGCGACACCTTGCTGCCTGACGGCGAATACGTGCTGATTGCCTGTTCCGACGACGGCGAAGGCATGCCCGAAGCTGTCGCCCGTCGCGCGTTCGAGCCGCTGTTCACCACCAAGCTGCGCGGCTCGGGCTCCGGCCTCGGCCTCGCCCAGGTCCTCGCCATGTGCGAGCAAGCCGGCGGCACGGCCAAAATCGACAGCGTGCCGGGCAGTGGCACAACGGTCAGACTATATTTGCCGCGCTATCGCGAGCGGCAGAAGGCGACAGTGCCTGACGTAGAAACAGCGCAGCAGCCGGCACCGGAGCCAATGGGCGTCGTGTTGCTGGTGGAAGACAACGAGGATGTAGCGGCCGGCGTAGCCGCCGTGCTGGAAACCTTCGGCTGCGAGGTGCGGCACGAACCGACCGCCGACCAGGCGCTCGACGTGCTGAGCGGCGGTGCAAAGTTCGAACTCGTGCTGTCCGACATTCAGATGCCGGGCAAGCTCAACGGCATCGACCTCGCGGAGAAAGTACGCAGTGCGTGGCCGGCACAGAAGATCGCGCTGATGACCGGCTACGCCGACGAACTCGATCGGGCGCGCCGGCTCGGCATAGCGATACTCGCCAAACCCTTCAACATCGACGAGCTGCACGCACTGGTTGTTTGCGAACCGTAAGGCCGCCCTGGCAAGGGCGGCACGCGCGAACCGCCCGTCGTGGAACTAGCTCTTTTCCTGAGAAGCTTCGTACTTGCCAAGCGCCGCCGCGCTGTTCAAACGGGCGCGCTTGAGCAACGCCGCCTGGGCTTCCCTGACGTTACTCGCTTGCCCTTTCCATGCTTGCAGCGGCGGTTCCTGCAACGCGCGGCCATACGAGAAGCTCAGATTCCACGGCAGCGGCCCGAGGCGATTCATTGCATCGAGGTTGGCCGTTGCCTCTTCCGGGGATTGGCCGCCGGACAGGAATACGATTCCCGGCACCGCCGACGGCACCGTGCGCTTGAGTATCCGCACCGTGTGCGCCGCGATGTCCGCGGTCGACGATTGCTGCGCGTGTTCAGAGCCCGCCAGCACCATGCTCGGCTTCAGCAAAATGTGTTCAAGCACTACGCGATGCCGATGCAAAGCGTTAAAGACTTCGTGCAGCACGGCCTCGGTTACTTCCGCGCTACGTCCGATGGTGTGATCACCGTCCATTAGCACCTCCGGTTCGACGATCGGCACGATGCCCGCTTCCTGCGAGATCGCCGCGTACCGCGCGAGGGAGTCGGCGTTTGCTTCGAGGGCGAGACGGCTCGGCAAGCTTGCCGTGATGTTGTAGACCGCGCGCCATTTCGCAAAGCGCGCGCCTTGCCGCTTGTAATCGACGAAACGTCTGGCGAGGCCGTCGAGGCCTTCGGTGATTTCGTCACCCGGGGCGAGCGCGAGCGGAATCTTGCCGAGGTCCACCTTGATACCGGGCACGATGCCGTTCCTCGCGGAGAGTTGCGGGAAAGGCGTGCCGTCGTCCGCTTTCTGGCCGAGCGTTTCTTCGTAAAGGATCACGCCGCTCACGAATTCGCCGAGACCCGGCGTGGTCAGCAGCAGGTTGCGATAGGCGCGGCGGTTTTCCTCACTGGATTCGAGGCCGATCGTCTTGAAGCGCTTGGCGATGGTCGGGCCGCTTTCGTCGGCGGCGAGAAGACCTTTGCCGGGTTGGGCCATCGCATCGATGGTGGCTTGCAGCTCGCTACGGGTGTCCATGAAGTGTGCTCCCAGTAATCCGGTTAGCGGATGAAGTCTTGTCAGACCGACGCGAAAGCCTCTGCTATCTCGGTGGCGTTAGCCGGGCGCACAATGCGTGCGATTTCGGCGCCGTCGCGCATGAAGATCAGCGTGGGCCAGAGTTTCACCTTGAAGGACCGGCCCAGCGGGCGGCCGGGACCGTCTTCGATTTTCAGATGTCTGATGCCGGCATGCGGTTCGAAAGCTTTTGCAATCGATGCTTGTGCGCCTTGGCAGTAGCCGCACCAGTCGGTGCCGAATTCTATGACCGTGACGCCCGGGAAGGCGTCGATTTCGGCTCGTGCGGGTGCTTTGGGGGAATAGGCGGTTCGGGTTGCCATGAGTGCTCCGGTGCTTTTTTACCTGTGCCGGCAGGCTTTCCACTGTCGCGGAGTCTCGCTGCCCGTCGATTTTTGTAAGAGTAGCAGCTATGGTCAGGATCGTCAGTGCGGATGGCTTTGTCTGTGCGCAGGCAAACCCACAACGCCGCCCGAGGCGCAAAACCTGCTACCTCGTGCATTGCGTGACCGCCTGAGCCAAAGCATCCTGACCCGCGGGGTTCTGGAAAAAGTCCTCGACGCTAACGTGCTGTTCCTCGGCCAGCGCCTGCAAACAACGCTCGTTGTTGCTGCGTACGGCAGCGGGCGCGCAGGCAATCGCGATACCAAGCAGGACGCAAAGCAGGACACAAAGCGCAATCCCGATCACGCCGCCAAAAATCCAGTTCGCCGACCACCGCACATGGCCGGCAGAAAATCTTGCACCCTTGCGGATCGCTGTGCAGTGCTGACTCGCCAGATCATCCATTTACGCCTCTCGTTATAGTTAGCAAGACAACCATCTGGTTAAAAAAAAGCGCCTTACCTTATCCAAGCGCTTTTCGCACGCCGTGCATGGAGGTAACGGCCGCTTCAAACAACTCGGGCCCAATCTTCGCTCGCAGATTCTTTGCAATTTGCGCGCTGGCCTCGTTGATCGGCCGGTCCAATGCCTTGCCGGCCCGCGTGGCATACACGCGCCATTCGCGGCCGTCGGTTTCTCCCTGACGACGCTCGATCAAGCCCTTGTCGCTCAGGTTATCGATCAGCCGCGTGGCAGTGGGGCGGGCGATGCCCAGCAGATCCGCCACCTGGCTGCTCAAGCAACCGGGCGTGGCCAGCACGACGCGCAGCACGAAACCCTGCGGCGGCGTCAGCCCGAATTCGGCGTACACGAGACCCCATTCGCGCTCGGCAAGCCGCGCCAATGCGGATGAATTGAAGTAAAGGCAATGATCGAACATGAGCGCTATTGAAACTCAATATGGTTAGCAAGGCAACTAAAATTTGCCGGGATGCATCTCACTGTTTGGGAGCCACCAGCGGGTGCATCGTCGCGCAAATTTCACACAAACGCATATTCTTGCAAGCGTGACATGTTAAACGTCATGATTCGCTCTCGAAGCACCATCGCGTTCAGGAAAGGACATGGCAGAAAAGATCTACCTTCGGCACCCCGGCAAGGATGAAACCGTCGCGGTCGCCACCGGTTTCAGCTGGGGCGCGTTGCTATTGGGCTTCGTCTGGGCCATGTCGAAGAGAATGTGGTTTGCCACTTTCATCATGCTGGCGGTCAACACGTTGCTGTTTTTCTCGGGCTTGTGGGGCGAAACGATCGGCACGATCGGGCTGGTGCTGTCGGTGCTGTTCGGCGTTGCCTGTGGTGTTTATGGCAACCAGTGGCACCGTTGGACGCTCGAACAGCGCGGATACGTTGTGGTGCGTCCGGCGGGCGAGGGCAGTTCGGTGCGAGTGGATAGTGCTGAAGCTCAAGGCACTCATGCACGTCCCCCTAAGCAAATCCCCTGAAGAAGCAGGCCGCCAGGTCTTCTCACGCTGTCATGGAGATATTCGATGCCGATTGGAATTACCGTAAGGACCTCCGCCCCGTTTGACTCGTTTGCCACGCCTCGCGCCATGTTCCGCCGCAGCCTGTTATGCGCGGCGCTTATCTCCTCGCTCAGTGCGGCGCCGCTTGCGTACAGCGCCGATCCGGCCGTCGCGCCAACGCCTGGCCCTGGCGCACCGGCCGCGCCAGGCGCGCAAGCCGCCATGCCAGCCGCAGCGTCGGCTACGTCGCCCGACGACACCTTTCTGCTCACCATCTTCCTGCGTCACGACGAATCCAAACCGCTGCCGAAAATCAACGATCAGTTGCGCGCGCAAGGATTTTTCAAAGCCTTTCCGCCGCCCGGCATCGAGGTCGTGTCGTGGTACGTGATGATGGGCATCGGCCAGGTCGTCACGCTGCGCGTGCCGGCGAGCCGTCTGCGTGAAGTCAACCGGGCCATCGAGACGACGGCGTGGGGCGGCTATCGCACCGAGTTTTATCCGACCTACGATTACAAGTCGCAAGCGCAGCAAATGCGTTCAACGGACGGCAAGTAGCGTCGTCCATGCCGTCAGCGTGTCCGCAACGGCGCGCAACATGGATTTGGGATGCAGGGGGCGCAGGTTTACGCGTCCACAAGCTAGGCTGATAATGCCCCGGTTGTTCCGGCCACGACGTCTGCGCCGCGCATCGCGCGTCGCAGACTCGCTTTCCCTGACCCACCGCCACCCGTGTTGAAAACCTCCCGTTTTTTCGACCTGCTGCACATCCCTGGCTTCAAGCCGCTGGCCGCCGCCACGCTCATGCTCGGTGTGGCCATGTCCTTCACCGCTCCGTATCTGTCGCTGTTCGGCGTAGAGCGCGCCGGCATGACGCCGCTCAAGCTCGGCATCTTCATGACGCTGATCGCGGCTAGCGGGGTGCTCGCCAGCACCTTCGCCGGCCGCTGGAGCGACGCGAGCGGACGGCATCGGCCGTTGCTGCTGGCGGCGCTGGTGGCCGCCGCACTCGGTTATCTCTGTCTATGCGTAGTGCGTGACTACCGGTTGCTACTGGTGGTGGGCATTGTCTTCATCGGTGCGGGTGGCTCGGCCATCTCGATGGTGTTCTCCTTCAGCCGCGCGGCGCTGCCGGTGCCGGACCCCGCGGAGCGCGCCTTTGCCAGCGCCACCTTGCGGACCATCCTCTCGGCGGCGTGGGTGTTCGGGCCGTCGGTGGGCGCACTGGTGCTCGCCGGCGCCGGCTTCTATGGGCTCTTCCTGTTCGCGGCGGCAAGTTTCGCGACCTGCGCGACCATCGTCTGGCGCATGCGGGAGCCGCAAGGCCATCTGGGCGATCACACGGTCGAAGACACGGCCTCGGAGCCGTCGGCCTCGATCACCGTGCCGCCGCTGACCGCCCCCGGCGAAGATGCGCACGAGGACTTGCCGGGCGTCGCCTCGCAGAACGACATCCGCCGTGCCGTGGCCGCGCTCACCTTGCTGGGTCTCGCCGCGAACGCCACCATGATCGTGCTGCCGCTCTACATCGTGCACGGCCTGAACGGCACGCATCTCGACGTGTCGGTGATGCTCGGGCTCGGCGCCTTGACGGAAATTCCGATGATGCTCGCGCTCGGCGCGAAGTCGTCGACGCTGCACAAGCCGAACTGGCTGGCCGCCTGCGCAGCGGTTCACGCGCTGTATTTCGTCGCGATGTCGATGGCGGGGAGCGTCCACGTGCTGATTCCGATGCAGATACTCAACGCGTTCGTCGTTGCGGTGACTTCGTGCCTCGGCATGGTCTACGTGCAGGATCTGATGCCCCACGCACCGGGCCGCGCGACGGCGTTGTTCTTCAACGCTGCGCGGGTCGGCTCGATTCTCTCAGGCGTGTTGTCGGGTTTGCTGGTCCAGGCATTCAGCTATCGTGGCACGTTCCTGTTCTGCGGATTGCTGGCGCTTTGCGCGCTGGTGCTGTTTGCGGTGCCGGGTTATCGTTATCCGATCATGTGGCGCGCGGTGCGACGTATTGCACTCGCGCAATACGAGAAGGTCCAGGCGCGGCGGTGATAGGGCTTGCCGTTCGCACGTGCCACGCCCTTCGCGCGTTCAAACCGATCCGGTCCATGCCCACATGCGGCGGCGCCCGCGAAAGCGTCGCGCTTTATCCTGTGCAAGAAGTGTAAGAAGGCAGTTAGCTAAATCGAAGCCTTCGCGCTAACTACAGCGTGCACCGACGCACGTCCGGAACTTCCGGCTGCGCAAAACCTCTGCAAAGAAGCGTATCGTCGTTCGATGCAGACGGGGATGCGCGATTCAATGCATGAACGGTGCGAGCCTGCTACCGTGTGTCCGTCGGACCACGCGAAACGCAACTACCGTTAGGAGAGCCACTTGCCGCATGCAAAGCGCACGGCATGGCCGCAGCACACCGAGCCAGACCGAGCAGCGCAACGAGACATTTTCCGGAGCGAGATATGCAGCTAGGCATGATTGGATTGGGACGCATGGGCGCGGACATGGTGCGGCGCCTGACGAAAGGCGGTCAGCAATGCATCGCTTACGACGTGCAACCGGCAGCGGTGGGAAAACTGAAACAGGACGGCGTCGCGGGTGCCGCATCGCTGGAAGACCTGGTCGCGCAATTGCAAAAGCCGCGCGCGGTGTGGCTGATGGTACCCGCCGCGGTGGTCGACAAAACGCTCGAGAACCTCGTGCCTTTGCTGGAGCCCGGCGACATCGTGATCGACGGCGGCAACTCCTATTACCACGACGACATACGCCGCAGCGCAGAACTGGCGAAGCGCGGGCTTCACTATGTGGACGTGGGCACGAGCGGCGGTGTTGCGGGACGTGAGCGCGGCTACTGTCTGATGATCGGCGGCGAGCCTGAAGTGGTGAAGCGGCTCGAACCGATTTTCTCGACGCTTGCGCCAGGTGTGGGCGCAGCGCCTGCCACGCCGGGACGCGCAGCCGGCGGCAGCACGGCCGATCAGGGCTTCCTGCATTGCGGCCCGCAGGGCGCGGGGCACTTCGTGAAGATGGTCCACAACGGTATCGAATACGGCATGATGGCCGCGTATGCCGAAGGCCTGAACATTCTGCGTCACGCCGATGCCGGCAAACATGCGCGCGAAGCCGATGCCGAAACGTCGCCGCTGCGCCGTCCCGAGCTTTACCAATACGAACTGAATCTCGCCGAGGTCACCGAGGTATGGCGGCGCGGCAGCGTGATCGGCTCGTGGCTGCTGGACCTGATAGCAGGATCGCTTGTCAGCGACGCCGATCTGCAAAGCTACGCCGGGCGCGTATCGGATTCCGGCGAAGGGCGCTGGACGGTGGCGGCAGCGATCGACGAAGGCGTGCCCACGCCGGTGCTGAGCGCGGCGCTATTCGCGCGTTTCAGTTCGCGGGGCGACGCGGATTTTGCGAACCGGGTGTTGTCGGCCATGCGGCACGACTTCGGCGGTCACGTCGAGAAAGCGGCCACGCCGGCCGATGGACACAAGAGCTAATTCAGGGAAGCCGCGATGCCAGCCTCCAATACCACCCCTCACGACGTCGTCTTTCTATTCGATTGCGATAACACGTTGCTGGACAACGATCATGTGCTGGCGGATTTACGCGCGCAGATGAAACGGGAATTCGGCGAGCAGAACTGTGCGCGGTACTGGGAAATTTTCGAGGAGCTGCGTGCAGAGCTTGGCTACGCCGATTACCTCGGTGCGTTGCAGCGGTATCGACTGGAGAACCCTCGGGACACGCGCCTGTTGTTGATGTCGGCGTTTCTGATCGATTATCCGTTTGCTAACCGGCTGTATCCGGGCGCATTGGATGCGATCAAACATGTGTCGCAGTGGGGGCCTGCAGTGATTCTGTCCGACGGCGATGTAGTGTTCCAGCCGCGCAAGATCGCCCGCTCGGGCCTATGGGAAGAGGTCGGGGGACGGGTTCTGATTTACATCCACAAGGAGCTGATGCTCGATCAGGTGATGGAATGCTATCCGGCCCGGCACTATGTGATGGTGGACGACAAATTACGGATTTTGACCGCCATGAAGAAGGCTTGGGGAGAGACGCTGACTACGGTTTTTCCTCGCCAGGGGCACTACGCCTTCGATCCCAAGGAGATTTCCAGCAATCCGCCAGCGGATGTGACCATCGAGCGGATTGGGGAGCTGGCTGATATCGACGTCGACATGCTTCTGAGCGGTGGGACGGTAGGCGGCGCCTAGATTTTCTGCCTTTCGGCGCCCACCCGGTGGCTTCAGTGGCTTGCTAGCCAAGGCCCAGCAGTTTGACCAGCAAGCCGAACACGCCCACCAGCACGGCGACGCCGGCGCACAACAGCACAAGCGTGAGAAGGAGAATCAGAGGCCCTTTGAGGCGGCTGGGAGTCGACATGATGGCTGTTCAGATAGAGGGCGAGCAGCAGAGAGCGCGCCAGATGCGGCCCGCCGTCGCGCATTTAGCATGAAGAGCTTAATCGCATTCACTTAATGCTCACTTAAAGTCCGGCGCAAGACCGCCAGCCTCTGCCGCGCCAACGGCCCGCCAGCCGGACCGTCCAACACCGTACAGACACGGCGGCCAATTGAGCGCATGATCCTTGCTTGGCGCGCGTTGTAACCCCTGATTGACTCATAATCGGCCGCGCGCTCAATCGGATGCCCACTTTCACGTCGCAGGCGCTCAAACGCAGTGCGGCCGGCGGGCCAAGGAGAAATCATGACATCCGCAATCTGGGGCATCGTAGCAGGCATGGCGCTGATGGTCGGCGCTTCGATGTACCTGCGTCAGCTTCGTCTCCTGCACCGCCCGGACCCCCGTTGGACTGGCAAGAAACGTTGATTCGTCCCACATCCTCGAAAAAGGGAGGCACCATGTCACCAGTACCCGCTCCGCGACGTTCGCCGTCGCCGTTACGTCAGTCCGATTCGCCTGGCGCCGTGCGTGACCGGCGCGCTGAGTTGGGCCGCGCCGACGAAGCGCGTGCCGAGCAACGCGAACGCGACGACACGCGCAACGATCCCAATGCCAGCAAATGGCGCTACCAGCCACCACAGCGGAAAGAGAAAGAGCCGGTGTAAGAAGGACTGCAACTGAACACCCGCGAAAGAACGAACACACAATCGAACGGGCGCTAGCCAACGTTCGGGTCGGCAATCGGATCGGCCATCTCCCTATCGGCGCTTCCCGCGCCCACACGAAAGCGACGTACACGTGTCGCAAGATCAAGCTTTGGACGATCGCGCCGAACCATGACGCGCGCTTCCTGTCACACCCCTGACGATCACCGGCCCGCCCCCCAGGAGCCTTGTACAAGGGACCTTTTCCCTACGCTTGCGTTATGTCATGCGCATGACAAGGCGGCCGTCGTTGCCGGTTTTTCTTCACTGATCGCGTCGCGAACAATCGCTGAAGCACCCGCTAACCAGCCTGACAGTCCTTTTCAAGGAGTGGCGCCATGGCCGAAGCAACCTCCCGTCCGACCCCGCCGAAAACATTGGAGCCCGAAATGTTGCGCAAGATGGACCGCTACTGGCGTGCCTGCAACTATCTCTCGGCCGGCATGATCTACCTGCGCGACAACCCGCTGTTGCGTGAACCGCTCAAACCCGAACACATCAAGAACCGCCTGCTGGGCCACTGGGGCTCGGACCCGGGGCAAAGCTTCCTGCTGGTGCATCTGAACCGGCTGATCAAAAAGCTCGATCTGAACGTAATCTATATCGCCGGCCCCGGCCACGGTGCGCCTGCCACGCTGGCGCATTGCTACCTCGAAGGCCATTACTCGGAAATCTATCCTGACCGCAGTGAGGACGAAGCCGGCATGCGGCGCTTCTTTCGCCAGTTTTCGTTTCCCGGCGGCATCGGCTCGCATTGCACCCCCGAAACGCCAGGTTCGATTCACGAAGGCGGCGAGCTCGGCTATAGCCTGTCGCACGGCTACGGCGCTGCGTTCGATAACCCCGATCTGATTGTCACGGTGATGATCGGCGACGGCGAGGCGGAAACCGGTCCGCTCGCCACGTCATGGCACTCGAACAAATTCCTCAACCCGATTCGCGATGGCGCGGTGCTGCCGGTTCTGCATCTGAACGGTTACAAGATCGCCAATCCGACGATCCTCGCGCGCATTCCCCGCGAGGAACTCGAAGCCTTGCTGACCGGCTATGGCCACAAGCCGTATTTCGTCGAAGGCGACGATCCGGACACCATGCATCAACAGATGGCCGCAACGCTCGAACAATGCGTCGGCGAAATTCGCGCGATCCAGCAGCATGCACGCGAAGCGAATGATGCGACGCGCCCGCGCTGGCCGATGATCGTGCTGCGTTCGCCGAAAGGCTGGACCGGGCCGAAGGAAGTCGACGGCCATCAGGTAGAAGGCTCGTGGCGCGCGCACCAGGTGCCGGTGCTCGATCCGGTAACGAATAGCAAGAGCCTGAAGCTCGTCGAGAGCTGGCTGCGCAGTTATGAACCGGAATCCTTGTTCGACAAAGCAGGGCGTCTGGTCGAAGAACTGCGCGAACTCGCGCCCGAAGGCACGCGCCGCATCAGCGCCAATCCGCATGCGAATGGCGGCATGCTGTGCAAAACGCTCGACCTGCCGGCGTTTTGCGATTACGCGGTAGCGGTGAAAAAGCCCGCCGGCTCGTACACGTCGCCTACCGAGGTGCTTGGCACGTTTCTGCGCGACGTGATGCGCAACAACATGACGAACTTCCGCGTGTTCGGCCCCGACGAAACCGCGAGCAACAAACTGACGGCGATCTACGAGGTCTCCGAGAAAACCTGGCTTGCCGAAACTATGGCAAGCGACGCGGACGGCGGCGAACTCTCGGTGGACGGCCGCGTGATGGAGATGCTGAGCGAGCATACGCTCGAAGGCTGGTTCGAAGGTTACGTGCTGACCGGACGCCATGGGCTGTTCGCCACCTATGAAGCGTTCGTCCACGTGATCGATTCGATGTTCAACCAGCACGCCAAGTGGCTGGAGAAAGCGAAGCGCGATCTCGGCTGGCGGCAACCGGTGCCGTCGATCAACCTGCTGATCACGTCGCTGGTATGGCGTCAGGATCACAATGGCTTCACGCACCAGGACCCGGGGTTTCTCGATGTCGTGACCAACAAGAGCCCGGACGTGGTGCGTATTTATCTACCGCCGGACGCGAACTGTCTGCTGAGCGTCGCCGATCATTGTTTGCGTTCGCGTGACTACGTCAACGTGATCGTGGCCGACAAGCAGCCGCATCTGCAGTATCTCGACATGGATTCGGCCGTTACGCATTGCACCAAGGGCATCGGCATCTGGGATTGGGCGTCGACGGATCAGGGCGTCGAGCCGGACGTGGTGATGGCCTGCGCGGGCGACATCGCGACGATGGAAGCGCTTGCCGCCGTGCAGATTCTGAAGGAGCGCTTTCCCGAGTTGAAGATCCGCTTTGTCAACGTGGTCGATCTGTTTCGCCTGATGCCTGAACATGCGCATCCGCACGGTCTGTCTGATCGCGATTTCGATTCGTTGTTCACCACCAGCACGCCGGTGATTTTTAACTTCCATTCGTATGCTTCGCTGGTGCATAAGCTCACGTACAACCGGACCAATCACGGCAATCTGCATGTGCACGGCTACCACGAGAAAGGCAACATCAATACGCCGCTCGAGCTGGCGATCATCAATCAGGTCGACCGTTTCTCGCTGGCTATCGACGTGATCGATCGCGTGCCGGCGCTGCGCGGCGTTGGCGACCACGCGAAAGAGTGGCTGCGTGGGCAGATCATCGAGCATCTTGCTTATGCGCATGCCGAGGGCATCGACAAGGAAGAGATCCGCAACTGGACGTGGAAGGGCTGAGCGGAGCGTGCCATGGCGACTCATGAGAAGACCGACGACCCGGCTCCGACGATTCTGGTGTTGAACAGCGGTTCGTCGTCGCTGAAATTCGGGCTGTTTACGCGCTCCGCGCACGCTGGCGGCGATGAAACATTGTTGCTGGAAGGGAGTGCTGAAGGTATTGGGCGCGGCGACGGAAGCTTGCGTATCAAGTCGCCTGACGGTCGCGTGCTGGTGCAGGAGAAGGATGTGCTGGAGTCGCAGACCGACGCGTTGCAGAAGCTCGCGCGCGTTCTTGCTGAACAGAAGCACGGGCGTCCCGCTGCGGTGGGGCATCGCGTGGTGCATGGCGGGCCGCATCTGCGAACGCATCAACGACTGACACCCGAAGTCCGGCAGCGCTTGCAGGACGCTGTGCACTTTGCGCCCTTGCACATTCCACCGGCGCTGGCATTGATCGACGAGGCAACGAAGATTTTCGGCGACGCGGCGCATTTCGCCTGCTTCGATACGGCGTTTCATTCAACACTGCCGGCACGCGCGGCGCAGCTTGCGTTGCCGCGCCGTTACGCTGAGGCTGGCGTGATTCGCTACGGCTTTCACGGGCTGTCGTATGAATCGTTGGTAACTCGGCTCGGCGCTGATTTGCCGCCGCGAGCGGTGTTCGCCCATTTGGGCAATGGGTCGAGTTTATGTGCATTGCAGGACGGCGAATCCGTCGATACGTCGATGGGTCTCACGCCGACCGGTGGTGTGCCGATGGGCACGCGCAGTGGCGATCTCGATCCGGGTGTGCTGCTGTACTTGATGCGCGTGGAGAAGCTCAATGCCGATGCACTGGAGACGCTGTTGAATCGCCAGAGCGGTCTCGCCGGTTACGCCGATGGCGAGAGCGATATGCAGGCGCTTGAAAAGCGCGCCGCGGCGGGGGATGAGAATGCATCGCTGGCGCTGGATGCGTTTGCTACCGCCGTGCGCAAGACGGTTGGCGCCTATGCAGCTTTGTTAGGCGGGATCGATTTGCTGGTGTTCACGGGTGGAATCGGTGAGCACAGTGAGGAGATTCGTAAGCGGGTGTGCGCGGGGCTTGCGTTTTTGGGGCTATCCGAAGGGGATTCAGCGGGGAGGGTGAGGGCCATTCATACCGAGGAGGAGAAGCAGATTGCGAGGCATTGCCGGAGGCTGTTGCAGGCCGGTTCCGGCTGAGGTTATTCGTTTTTGATCGTGGTGCGGTCCGAGACGCCGGTTACACCGAACAGACGGGTGACATCTTCGAGTGCGGCGGTTCTTTGCTGCTCACGGTGAAGTTCGCCCTGCAGCGTGATGCGGCCGTGGGAGACCTTTACTTTTATCGCGTCTTTAGGCACCGCGGCGTCCCACGCTAGCCGCGTTCTGGCTTCAGCCGCAACCTGTCCATCACTCAGGCGCGAGCTGCCGATAATGCCTGCGCTGTGCGCAGCCTGGCGGGATTTACGCATACGAACTCCATCGAGGTGCCAAGTCACCGAACACTAACAGATGCAGACGATTCTGCCTTTGGCCGCAGCTATGGAAACCGCCTTCTGATACCGCCCTTAAAATCCCCACAAGTATTCAGGCAATAGCACAATCAATAGTGACTCCAATGTGAATTGATTATGAAATTGTTAAAAATTGCGACATTACGTTCGTTAATTCACAAGGCCTTGATATAGTGACCGCCGTCATGCGGTGTCAGATTAACTCCTGAAAAGAAACCTCCTGTGTATCGCTTTTATTGGCGATAAGACTCCCCAATAACCTGGCGGGGTAAATCATGAGTTTTGCATCAATTGGAAGTGGTAACGGCGCCGGTGGCAGTCCCATCGGATCGCTTGCGGCGGGCGGTGTGCTGGGTGATGTCGGCTCGATCGCCGGCCTTGCCGGTCAGGCGGGTTCGCTCGCCGGCGTGCCCGGCGCGGGCTTGATGGGCGGGGTAGCGCGCGCTGTGCAGCTTGCCCAGACGGGCATGTCGTTGCTCGGGCGAACGCCGGCCTCGATTGCCGATTCGATCAACGGTGCGTCCGGTTTAAAGCCCCAGCTGACGCAGGAAAACCGCTTTATCAAAATCGAGTCGCCGCTTGGCGGCAACGTGTTGCTGGTCAGTGCGCTGGTTGCCGATGAATTCGTCAGCCAGCTTCCGGAAATTCATCTCGATCTGCTATCCCACCAGAATAATATCGAGGTTGAAAAAATCGTCGGCCAGCGCGTGAAGATTACGCTGGATCCGCAGAGCGCCAATACGAATATTCTGACAACGACCGTTGCGTCTCCCGACAGCAGTCGCCGGTATTTTCATGGATATGCGGCATCGTTCAGCCGTGTTGGCAATTCCGGCACGGTCACCCGTTACGAAATGACGGTAGTGCCGTGGTTCTGGTTTCTCACCCGTTCGTCGGACTGTAGGATTTTCCAGAACGAGACCGCGCAGGACATTCTGACGTCGATCTTCAAGGAGCTGGGATTTTCGGATTTCGAGTTCCATATCCAGAGCGAGCGCCCGCAACTCGAGTATGTGGTGATGTACCAGGAGTCGTACTACAACTTCTGCGCACGTCTGATGGAGCAGGAGGGCTTGTTCTGGACCTTCCGCTATGAAAAAGACAAGCACGTGCTCGTGATCGGCGACTCGAATTCGACGTTTGCGCCGATCGAAAATCTGAAGACGATTCCCTATTACGCGGATAGCTCGGCCAGCGAGTTGAACGGTATCGACCGCTGGGACGAAGCATTCAGTTTCCGCGTAGGGAAAGTCACTTTCCGGGACTTCAACTACAACGCACCGTCGTCGCCGTTGATGCACGTCGAAGTGCCAACCGCTACGTTGAAGAATCCGAATATCGGCAGCACGGAGCGGTATGAGTATCACTCGCTCTATGACCATGGCAACGACGGCGAGCGCTACGCCCGGTACGCGATGGAGGCCGAAGAGGCGCAGGCCCGCCAGTTCACTGGCAGTGGCTACGCCTCTCGCATGACCACGGTTGGCCGCTTTACGTTGGTGAACCACCCGGTATCCACCTACAACAAGGATTTCGTGATCCTGCACGTGCGGCACCAGGCGGTGAACGACTACTCGCGGCATGAAGCCGAGATGCCTTACCGCAACACCTTTACGTGCCTGCCGCGCGATGTGCCATTCCGGCCCGAGCGACGCACGCCCAAGCCCTACATGCACGGCACGCAGGCTGCGATCGTGGTCGGCCCGAAGGGCGAAGAAATCTACACCGACGGCAGCCGCGTGAAGCTTCACTTCATGTGGGACCGGCGCGGCAAACAGGATGGTTCCGATTCGATGTGGGTCCGCGTGTCGCAGCCGTGGGCCGGTAAAGGTTGGGGCGGCTCGGCGATTCCCCGCATCGGCCAGGAAGTGATCGTGGCGTTCAACGAGGGCGATCCGGATAACCCCGTCATCGTTGGGCGTGTGTTCAATGGCGAGTCAGGCAATCCATACCACGGCAGCAGCGGTCAGACGATGGGCCTTAAAAGCCAGACGCACAAAGGGGACGGCTCGAACGAACTGCGTTTCTCGGACGTGAACGGTGCGCAGGAGTTCTTCATGCACGCGCAGAAGGACATGAATACCGTGGTGGAAAACGCCCAGAGTACTCAGGTGCTGAAGGGCGATAGGTCGATTGCCGTGGCTAAGGGCGACCACCTTACGACTGTGTCGGTCGGCGATCTGCAGGACGCTGTTACGAAGGGGAATACGACGCAGCAGACACCTGCAGGGGTGCACACGATCGAGGCGAAGGAGTTGTGGATCAAGGTGGGTGGGGAGGGGGGGACGAAGATTCACATGACAGCTGATGCGATTGAAATCTACAAGGGTTCGTCGGTCATCCATATCGACGACGGGCAGATCAAGGTTCAGGCCGGTAACACACACATCAATCCCGATAACGGCTGATTCCCGACTCATATCAACCTCCGTGTCACTGGAAGAACAACATGTATCAGATACAGGAAGGCTCACTGTCGTTGCCGGCCGACTGGCATGACAAGACGATGAACGTGTTTGTGTCGGCGGCCACGGGAACGGAAGGTGTGAGCTTTGTCGTGACCCGGGAGAGCTTGCCATGGGGGATGAAGTTTCATGAGTACACAGCCAACGAAATTCAGAAACTCTCGAAACAGGTCGCGGGTTACGAGCTAGTTGCCGGTGCGGAGTCCGAGGTGTCAGGCCGCGCTGCGTACACGCACGAATTCAGATGGCTCAATAACGGCAAGCCGATCCAACAGCTGCTTACGATGGTCGAGTATGGCAAGCGGGTCCTCATGCTGACGTTTACTGCTCCGGGCACGATAAGCGAAACGCAGAAAACTCAGGTACACGCGATGATCCAGAGCTTCTCGCTTAACGAGCCTAACTGAACACCGCAAGACCATGGCTGACCAGGACAACGACATTCCCGTTAGCACCGGCGAACCAACTGGTACCGCTAGCGAACGGCTGGCTCATCTGCAGACACTGGAAGATGGCGAGGCCGTCAAGCAACGGCAGATGGAATGGGTCGACGGCGCGAACTATGGGATGCTCGGCGCCGACGTTGGTTACGGCGCATACGCTGCAGGTTCTGCAGTCATTGGGGCCGGCGCGACCGGGGCTGCGGCGGCGGGCGCCGCAGCGCTTGCTGCGGTACCCGCGGTCGTTGCTCTCGCAGGGTCATGGGCGCTCGGTAAGTTGGGCGTCACTGGAGCGATCGCCGAGGGTGTGACGAAAGTTGGCGATGCACTCGGCCTGACCATCGGCCGGGGTGATCCCCACCCGGCGTGCGTTGGCGACGATATTGCACACTCGTCCGGCTTCCTCGGAATGATGGCTGGACTTGCGGTGGGTATCGCCATTGGAGCAATGGTCGCCGCGACGGTGGTGACCGGGGGACTTGCAGGGGCACTTATCGTTGGCGTCTGCATGGCCGGTGGGCTGAGCCTGGGCAGCGCACTTGCCTCGGCGAGTCAGAGTATGGGTAGCAATTGCGGGAAGATCTCGAGCGGATCGGGAAACGTCACATTTGAGGGAAAAGCCGCCGCTCGCGTCACCGATGTTGCGTCATGCTCCAAACATTCGAGCTCCCCGGAGCCACTGGTCGAAGGCAGCAAGACCATCACGATCAATAGCCTGCCGCTGGTGCGCATCGGCCATTCGACTCATTGCAGTGCTAAGGTCAATTCGGGTCGTAAAAGCGTTTGGGTTGACCGAACGACTGGGCAGTACGGACCGAAGAATCCCGAGCTTACCGCCGGTGAAGAGTTCTTCGCGGGTTTGCTTGGCGGCCTGCTTGGCGCGAAACTAGGTGGCATGCTCGGAGATGCGCTTCCGAAACGGGAGCCGACCCAATCTGCTGAGGTGTCGGGAAAGAAGGACGAAGTCTCCACGTGCAAGGAGGACCCGGTCGATGTAGCGACTGGCGAGGTGGTCGACGTCCGCACTGACATTTCAATTCCAGGTGTGTTGCCCTTGCAGTTCACGCGGCGTTACCGCACGCGTTCGGAAGACACAGGCGTTCTCGGGCCGAAGTGGTCGAACAACTGGTCGCAGTGTCTGTCGTTCGATGATGGTCACCTCGTGCGATTCCATAGTGCGAGCGGACAGACGATCAGCTTTATAGCGCCGGAAGTCGGTCTCGACGGCATCAACCTGCGCGAGCCTCGTTATCGCCTGATCGGCACGCGGGACGAACCGCGGATTTTCGATCACGAGACACGACAGGTATTGGTATTTGCACCGCTTGCCGAAGCTCATACTTCGAGGCTCGAGCGGATCGAGGATCTGAGCGGCAATGCTTGCACATTTACGTACGATGCGGATGGCCGTCTCGACGGGCTTGTGCATACGGACGGCTACAGGCTTGATATTCTGTATCGTGGTACGAAGCGCGAGGTCGACCAGATTGTCCTTTACGATGTATCGGGCAAGCCGCACACACTCGTCGAATACGGATATGACGGGGCGATGCTGGCGCGCGTCGCGAGCTTCCAGCACGGTCATTTCAATTACACGTACGATCACAATGGATGGATGACGGCCTGGCGAGACACCGATCAGACCGATGTCCACTACCTGTACGACGAGGTTGGCCGTGTGGTCGAAACGGGTACGCGGCAGGGGTATCACACCGGGCAATTCGTCTACGAGGACGGTCGCACGCGCGTCATCGACGGCGACGGCGAATGGGTCTACGACTACAACGCCGACGGCCTGGTCACTGTTGAGAGCAATCCGCTCGGCCACACCACCGTACGGGAGTGGAGACTCGGACGGCTGTTGACTCAGGTGGATGCGCTCGGCCGACGCACCCAATTTCTCTACGACGATACGGGCAATCTCGTGTCTGCCGAGGAACCAACTGGCCGCACGACACGGTTTGAATATGACGACACTCGGCTGATGACCGCGGTCGTGCTGCCCGCTGGAGTACGCATCAAGTTTGAATACGACCATCTGCAGCGCCTGATAGCTCGCACGGAGCCCGACGGGACGATTAAGCGTTACCGATATGGAGAGCGCGGCGAACTCTTGCGTGCCATCGATGGCGTTGGCGAAGTGCGGCTCGACTACGACGCGCGGCTGCGGCTGATCACGACTCGACTTCCGACCGGCGCGGAATTCCGTACGGTATTTGATGTCCTTGGGCGTCTCGTCGAAGAAGTTGATCCTGACGGTAACGTCACCCGGTATGACCATTCGGCGGGCGCTGAGAATCCCCGTGGCGCGGTCGCAAAGCTTATCCAGCCGGACGGCGCCGTTGTCTGTGCGCGGTACAACACCGAAGGTCTGCTCGTAGAGCAGAGCGATCAACTCGGCCGCGTTACCCGACACGAGTACGGGCCGTTTGACCTTGTTACGGCGTCGATTGACCCTGCCGGCCACATTACCCGATTTGAGTACGACCATGCTACGAGGCTGACGAAGGTCGTTAATGCACTGCGCGAGACGTGGGAATATCGTTACGATGGCGCAGGTCGCCTCATCACTGAGATCGACTGGGGTGGCCGCACGACGCACTACGAACGGGACGCGATTGGCCGTCTACTTGTAAAGACGCTGCCGGACGGGGGTAAATGGCGTTATGGGTACGATCCGTCTGGCCGCCTGGCCACGGTCGATGCCGGCGACGTAGGGTTGGCCTACACCTATGACGATGCGGGTCGGCTCGCTACGGCCGAAGTGCGAGGCGGGTCCGCCCACGTAACGCGCTTCAGCTATGACGAAAAGGGGCGTCTGATTGGAGAGGACCAGCACGGTGATCTCCTGAAACACATGTACGACGCCGAAGGTCGACGCAGTGCGCGAATAACGCCACATCGGCAAACGCTGTATGAATACGACAAGCTCGGCGCACTGACCAAGGTCGGCCCGATGTCGATCCTGCGCGATAGTCAGGGGCGGGAAACAGGCCGGCAGGCTGGCGAGTTCGTCATGCAGCGGCAATACGATGCGTTGGGCCGTGTGCGCCGGCAGGTCGCGGGGCCGCGATCGGCGTTCGACGAGATACAGTCGAACCCGGTTCACGCGTTGGAAAACCTCACGCGTCAACTGTATTCGTACGATGCGGCCGGGCAGTTGGAGCGTGTAGACACTGATTCCGACAGCGTGACGTATCAACGCAACTTACGTGGACAGATAGCGTCCGTGCATAGCCTCCGTCAGCCACCGGAGCACTACCGCTATGACGCGAACCTCAACATTGCAGCGCACGGCCAGCAGGGGCCCACTGACGCTCACTGTTACCTTCCAGGAGGGCTTCCGGAACGCGTCGGCTACGCGCGCTATCGTTACGATGCGCGCGGGCGGACGATCGAAAAGACGGTGGAGCAACCGGGGTTCAGGCCGAAGAGTTGGCAATACGCGTGGGACGGGTTGGACCGATTGGTGAAGGTGTGTACACCGGAGAAAGGGGTTTGGATCTATCGGTACGATGCGTTCGGCAGGCGCGTAGAAAAGAGGCTGGTTGGTGCGCGAACAGCGATTCGCTTTCTTTGGGACTGTGGACAGATCGCGGAGCAGTGGCAAGACAAGGACGGAACGTGTGCGTTTGTTAGGGGCTGGCACTTTTCTGAGAACGTCAACCCGCTAGCTCATGAAACAGACAGTGGTGTCTTTCCAATTCTGTCGGATCAGTCCGGCTTACCCAAGGCCATGTTCGACGAACGTGGCGCGAAAATCTGGGACGCTTCCTACACGATATGGGGGCGGCATCTCAAGTTAGATCGAGTCAACAATCACGTTGGGACCGACGAGCCGTCAGAAGTAAACCTCCGATTTCCCGGACAATGGGACGATGAGGAAAGCGATCTGTTCTACAACCTGCACCGATTCTACGATCCTCAAACAGGGCAGTACCTGACAGTTGACCCGCTTGGACTCGCTGGTGGCCTGCGTACCCATGCTTATGTGACGGTCCCGGACATGTTGATTGATCCGTTCGGGTTAGCAAGCTGTCCGGTTCGAGAAGTTAACGGAGCGAAAATACACGGCACCGGACAGAAAGACGGAACGCCAGGTCACGATCAATTTTCCGAGGTCATAGCAAACAAACTTGCAATGAGCGGAAAATTCACTGATATCTATTTGAATCGCTCGTACAATTACGCGAACAGTGGGGATGTGTCGCTCAGACGCCCCGATATCATGGCGGTCGATGTCAACGGCCAGACGCATGCAATAGAGCTCGCGTCGAGGACTGATATGGGGGCCAAGCTTCCAACGTTGACTGCTCGAAATAGGGCCGCCATGGGCAATCTGCCGGCATCAAATCGCGGCGAAATTATCGTTCTCGATCATCCGTACAACGCGTCCGACATCAAGAGCGTTTTGGATGACCTTATTTCCGGAATTTAGTGGGCGGATCATGTGCATAGGAATGGCGCTATATGGGACAGATCGAATAAGTCCGCTTGAAGCATACAAGGCCGGCCATGATTTCTTTTCAGCAATGTCGGTCGACATAACGACTGCGGGATATACACGTTACATTGAAGTCGCTGGCGAGAGGGACGTCGAACTTGTTGAGGTTCCTTTCGACGAGCTCAAGAGCCTGATTGAATCTGGAGTCGCAACCGATTTCCGGATATACAACAACGCAGGTGGCCAGATACCTTGGCGCGCTTCGTTCGGCTACAACACGCCTTCCTTTGGCGGTTTTTTTGGTATTGATGCACAGCTCGATGTTCAACTTGCGGATAGTGCCGACAAGTTTATCGACTACATCAAGCGAATAGCCACGAGTCTGAATGTCTCTTATGGAATAGCATATGAAGCGCCGAAGATGACCTCCGCGTTTTACTATGCAGCCGGGAGCAATCTCGCGAAACTGAAGCCATTTGAGAATCCGTCGGCCTTCGGCAAGGAAGTGCCAGGCGGATCTTATGGAGCGGCTCGCTATCAAGAAAGCATGCTAAGGATGGTGTATCCGATCAATGTTATAAGTGATCGTCACCTTAACATCGTGGTTGGTGGCATTCAGCTTAAAGAATGGATTGTCGCGGAAGACAATCGTGGATCCCTGCAGCCCATAGGGAATGACCTTTGGCTCTGGTTGGTGCCAGAAGCCGCCCTGGATTCAATCAATCAGCTATGCGGGGAAGCGGGAATCCTGATTTCATGGAAGCCGCAAGCAGTCCCGCGCCCAGGTCGAAAACTGCCTTGAAGGCACTGGAAACAGTGGAGAGTGCTGCCGGTGTCCTTGCGGGCACCGGGCCTGTCGCAAAAACGCCTACTAAATCACCCCCGCCAAAACCTGCGCCGTAGCCGCCGACAACGTCCACCCCAAATGCCCGTGCCCGGTGTTATAAAAAACACCTCGCCGTTTCCCACGCCCGACCTTCGGCAACATGCTCGGCAACATAGGCCTTAACCCCGCCCACGGAATCACCTTCGAAGTCGACACCTCAGGAAAATACCGTCGAGTCCAGTCGACCAGAGGCGCAATCCGATCCGACCGGATATCCCGATTGAACCCGTTGATCTCCGCCGTCCCCGCAACCCGAAACCGGTCCACGCCAAGCCGGCTCGTCACGATCTTCGCGCTGTCGTCGAGCAAACTGACCCACGGCGCGTTCTGCTGACTCACTTCATCATCGAGACATACGGTGATCGAATAACCCTTAACCGGATAGACGTTCACGTGATCGCCAAGCATCGCCGCGAAGTCGCGGCTCTTCACACCGGCGCACACCACGATCCGCTCGAAAGCAAACCGTTGCGACTCACCCTCCAGATTGACCATCAACGAAAAGCGTCCCTCAGCCGGCTGCTCGATCGCCGTAATTTCCGCGTCGTAGTGAAACTCGACACCATGCCGCACGCAAGCTTCAGCCAACCCGCGCGTGAACTTGTGAATATCGCCAGTGGAATCGGATGGCGTAAAAAATCCACCAAAAAAATCACCATGCAGCATGGGCTCGATCGCGTGCAACTCGCTCGACGTCACCGGATTCCGCTCCAGCCCGCCTTCGCGCAGCAATTCATTCACCTTGCTGGCCGCATCGAATTCCTTGCGCGTCTTGTAGATGTGCAAGATGCCGCGCCGCTCCAGATCGAAGTCGATCCCTTCGCGCTCGGCTATCGAAAACAGATGCTCGCGCGCCGCAATCGCGAGCCGCACCGTTTCGACGGTGTTCGTCCGGTAATGCGGAATCTGCCTTAGAAACTCGCCCATCCACGAATACTTGTGCCACGTGGGCATCGGATTGAGCAGCAGCGGGGCGTCGCGCGTGAGCATCCAGCGCAAGCCCTTGAGCACCGTGGCCGCGCTGTTCCAGACTTCGGCATTGCTGGCGGACAACTGGCCACCGTTGGCGAACGAGGTCTCCATCGCCGCATAGCGATGACGTTCGAACACAGTGACGTGGTGGCCGCGTTGCGCAAGGGCGTGCGCAGTCGTAACGCCGGTAATGCCGGCGCCGATAATGGCGATTCGTGACATGACATGGTCCAGAGTAGTTGAGCATCACCGGTGTCGATTTCGTGTCGAAACCGGCGTCGATGCCCCATCTGTCCATGTACCTGAGAGTTTCTTCCTGTGAGCATACGCATCGCGATACATGCGGTATGCAGGGAATCCCCTTCGGTGGGCGCGCATGGCGCCGCTCTCCAGATGTTCCAGCTGCGCGGTCCTTTTGCCTGAGAGTTTCCGGGGCGGTTGCTCCGTCGGCGTCGTCACAATCCTCTGACGATCTCTCCCGCGCTGCATTGCAGAACGGCTAGACGATACCGGGCAATAAATTTCGCCGCAAGTGTTTCTTTCGATGCAATGCGCCATCGGCACAGTACCAGTGGCATCGGCTATATTTAGCGGCACTGCCCGACTTCAAATCCCACAGGAGAACGCCGTGCCCGCTGCCACAACGCTGCTCGCCTTTGCCCTGGTCTCGCTCGGCATGGTGCTCACGCCCGGCCCGAACATGATCTATCTGATCTCCAGATCGCTCTGTCAGGGGCGGCGCGCAGGGCTCGTGTCGCTCGGCGGCGTCGCGCTCGGCTTTGTGTTCTACATGTTTTGCGCGGCGTTCGGTATCACCGCACTGCTGTTGACGGTGCCCTACGCGTACGACGCGCTGCGTTTCGGCGGCGCGCTCTACCTGCTATATCTGGCGTGGCAGGCAGTCAAGCCGGGCGGCCGCTCGCCGTTCCAGGTGCGCGACCTTCCGCACGACAGCCGCCGCAAACTGTTCACCATGGGGCTCGTCACAAACCTCGCGAATCCGAAGATCGCGGTGATGTATCTGTCGCTGTTGCCGCAATTTATTTCACCGGAGCACGGCAGCGTGCTCACGCAGTCGATCGCGCTGGGTTGCGTGCAAATTGTCGTCTCCGTCACGATCAACGCGTTGATTGCGATCATGGCAGGTTCAATCGCCGGGTTTCTCGCTGGGCGGCCGGTATGGCTGCTGGTGCAACGCTGGCTGATGGGCACCGTGCTGGCCGGTCTGGCCGTACGGATCGCGCTCGATTCGCGCCGTTAAGTCACGCGACGCAGACTCGCCTGCGTCACGCTCACAGCATCTTGTACATGATGGTGGTCGAATCAAGCCGCTCCTCCAGCGTGTCGCAGCAAAACTGCGGGATCACACCAGCCGTCTGATAACCGAGCGCGGCATAGAGCGGCTCGGCCTTGTCTCCGGTGCGCGTATCGAGCGTCAACAGGCTGCGCTGCAACTGGTGCGCACGCTGTTCCAGTTCCGCCATCAGCGCTTTGGCGATGCCCTGACGGCGGAACGACGGATGGACCAGCAGCTTGCGCACCTCGGCGCGATGACGCTGGTTCGGCATCGTGTCGTAATCGAGTTGCACGGTGCCGGCGATCGCCTCGCCATGGCGAGCAACAAAAAGCACCAGCGCGCCCGCACGCAGCGACGGCAGCACCTTGCCGCGCCAGAAAGCCTCACTTTCCTCGACGCTATACGGCAATACGAAGCCAACGCTCGCACCGTCATGGACGCAGGCACGCAGCAGCGCGCCGAGTTCGGGCAGATGGCGAACGAGGTCGTCGGCGGAAAAGGTCGTGATGCTGGTCGCGTTCATGGTGGCTCGAACTCAGACGATGAAGAGGATGTAGCGCGCCGCGCTATGCGAGGGCGTGACGAACGCGCTGGGACCGAACAGCTGGTAGCGCAGACAGTCGCCGGGTTGCAGATCGTGACTTCGGCCGTCGACGGTGATCTGCAGTTGCCCTTCAAGCAGGATCAGATGATGTTCGAGGCCGGCTCTCGGCGACGCGTCGTAGGTGATGCGTACGCCGGCATCGAGTTCGCACTCCAGCGCCTCGCCGCTCAGCGCCTGCGCCGGTGGCGACACGGAGCGGCGCCGGAAGCCGACGCTCGGGTCGGTCCAGACCGGCTGCGCATCGCGTGGCACCAGCGGCGCGAAGTCTTCTTCGACCATGTGCATGAGACGCGACATCGGCAGGCCGTAGGCCACGCAGAGCTTGCCCAGCACGCTCGCCGTGGGGCTCACGGCGGCGTTCTCGAGGCGCGAGAGAGTGGCGCGGCTGACGTTGCTCAGCTTGGCGAGATCGTCGAGCGACCAGTTGCGCTCGGCGCGTAGTCCCCGCAGACGCTGGGCGATGCGACGGTCGATGGCGTTGTCGTCGGTGAGTGCGTTTTCCATATTCGGGAAATTATCTCGAATATGGGAATTCGTCAACGGAACAAAAAAACGCCGAAGCGGATACGAATGCGTTCCGGGCACGCTTCGCCATTGCGGAGATTCGTACACTGCGAGCGGCCGGGCCGTTTATCATAGTGGCCACAAACTAAAACCTGCCGCCTGGCTGTGCAACGGTAAGGCACACCATCCACGAGACCCGGCGGCGCATGCCGCGACATCTTCTATGAACTCCACTCCCGACGCTGTTTCCCGTCCCTCCATCCGCGCTTTGACCTTGCTTGAAGGGCGTGTGCTCGGCGTGCTCGTCGAAAAGCAGCACACCGTGCCGGATAGTTATCCGCTTTCGCTGAACGCACTGACTTTGGGCTGCAATCAGAAAACCGGCCGCGCGCCCGTGATGAATGCGACCGAAGCCGAGGTGCTGACCGCCGTCGACGGATTGAAGCGGCTGAGCCTCGTTATGGAAGGCAGCAGCAGCCGCGTGCCGCGCTTCGAGCACAACATGAATCGGGTGTTGGGCTTGCCCAGTCAGTCGGCTGCGTTACTAACTACGCTGCTGCTGCGCGGTCCGCAGACCGCGGCCGAACTGCGTTTGAACAGCGCGCGCCTGCACGGATTCGCCGACATCTCCTCGGTCGAGGCGTTTCTCGACGAACTGGCTGCCAACGATCCGCCGCGGGTGGCGAAGCTGGCCCGCACGCCGGGCGAGCGCGAGAATCGCTGGATGCATCTGCTATGCGGCGAAGTCAGCGCAAGCGATCTTGCCCAGCCTGGCGGAGACGATGAGGTCGTGCCGCTGTCGGCGTTCGAGGCAGTCAAAGCTGAACAGAAGCGGCTTGCCGACGAGGTGAACCGGCTTCAGGTGGTGGTGCGCCGGATGGCTGCTGAATTGGGGATTGAAGTTGAAGAGCTGCGCACGGAGGATTGAAACGCGATTTGCGTCTGGTTTCTCGCACGCTGCGAGCGTTGGAACATGCGAGCGCGCAAGAAACCAGAAACTAGAACTTATAGTTCACCGAAGCGAGCGTGTTGAGCTCGAATCTCTTTTCGGTAATCGGGCTATTCGCGGCGTCATGCTCCAGTCGCCCGAAGGTCGCGGAAACCGAGCCATTCCAGTGCTTCGAAAAGTCGTAAGTCACCTGGGCGTTCATATGGACGTCCCGCACGCCTGCACTGGTGCTGTACGTAGGCAATCCTGACGCCGCGCTCTGCTGCTCAGACACGCCGAAAAACGTCCGCGTATAAGTGCCATTCGCCCAGGTGAAACCTGGTCCCACCGAGAACAACCAGCCGCCAACCGGGGCGGACGCCACGAAATCCGTGCTGACCGTCGTCCCCTGGTGATGCCCGGCGATATCCTGGTACAAGGCCACCGACCCGGTAAACGCCCACCACGTGTAGTCAGCGAAGAGCTTCAGTTTCGGCCCGCCATTCACATTGCCAAGTCCATGCAGGCGTGGATCGTCGGACTCCTTGCGCATCTGGAAATCGAAAGTCAATGCCGCGCCTACGTGATAGGCAGGGCCGCGCAGCACGTTCACGCCGAGCACGTCAGGGCCCTGCGAGAAAATCCGGTCGTCGTATGAGATGTCCAGCGCGGGGAACGGGAATACGCTCAACTGGCGGGACCCCGGGTACTTGGGCGTAATCACCACGCCAGGGCCCACGCCGATTTTCCATTTGCTGTCGGTGGCCGCGCCGGTGCTGGAGTCAGTCGTCGTGTT
This sequence comes from Paraburkholderia sp. SEWSISQ10-3 4, assembly GCF_030464785.1. Taxonomy (NCBI): domain Bacteria; kingdom Pseudomonadati; phylum Pseudomonadota; class Betaproteobacteria; order Burkholderiales; family Burkholderiaceae; genus Paraburkholderia; species Paraburkholderia sp. SEWSISQ10-3 4. The sequence continues at coordinate 6,461 of NZ_JALPRI010000023.1, read as the reverse complement.
CGGAGTCGCATCGTCCGCGTAGGCCGCGCGTGCAGCGCAAAGACCGAGCGCCGCGGCGAGCAGTAGCGACATACGTGCGGGCTTGCTGAACCTCAGCGTGGTATTCGCCGTCATGCGCGCTCCTTGCCAAGCGCCGCAAGTTGCCTGAGGCGTCGCGCCAATGCCTTCGAGACGACCTGCTGTTTGCCGTCGTCGCCGCTATGGACGGCTTCGCTTTCGCGCAGAAACAGGGCGGTTTCGCGCGCGACGATTTCGCGCTCGTTGTCCGACGTAATCATGTGATACGAATCATCCAGCCAGATTGTGCGTAAGAAGGCCGCGCCGATATTCGCGGCGACAAAGCGGGCATTGCGCGGGCTCGACGTCTCGTCGTCGATCGCGTGGACAATCAGGCAATCGGTCTTGATGTCGCGTACCTGCGTGCGCACGCTCGCGGCAAGGCGGCTCGCCTGGTGCAAGGCCGGCAATGAAATCGTCGACGGACCGACTTCGCTGAAGTCGCTGCGCTGCATCGCGCGAGCGATCTTTGCTCGTAGCGCTTCATTGCGCAGGCCGAACGGCGCCTCTTCACGGTAGCGCCAGCGTTTGCGCATCGGCGTGAAGTACGCCCAGTTGAGCAGGAAACGATACCAGGGGATCGCCCAGCCGTCGTATGAGAGCGTCAGCGACAACAACACGAGCGACTGCGCCCCTGGACGGCGATGCGCGAGAGCCAGCGCCAAGGCCGCGCCGATCGATAGTCCGCAGATCGAGACGCGGGCAAAGCGCCCGGCCAAAGCGTCGTACTCGCGCACGGCGGCTTCGAGCCATGCCTCCATTGCCTCTTCTTCAGAGCCGGCGCTGTAGCCCGGCAGGACCGGCGCGCACGTAGTGAAGCCTTCAGCATTCAGAAAGCGGGCGAGAAAACGCAATTCGAGCGGCGAACTCGACAGGCCGTGCAACATCAGCACGGCATGATCGTCGCCGGGTAAGAAGAGACTCGTCGGTTGACTCATGGATCAGGCTCCGATCCGTAGGACGAGAAACTCGCCGGCGTGGGTGGTGAACCGCTCGCACATGCACTCGGTCAGCTTCGACGGACCGTCGCCGCTTTTCAGGTGCACGCGATGGCTGCCAGGCCACAGCGCTTTGCTGAGCCGCTGGATGTCGTCGGGATCGACGTCGGTAAAGCGCGGGCCTGGCGCAATCTCGTTGGGCAGACGCGGCAGCATGCCTTGCGATTTGATGTCGTTGCCGGGCTGTAGCGCGTTGCGCTCGAGCGCCTGAATGAAAATGAAAGTTCTGTGGTGATGGGATAGGTGGCGCAGCAGCCGATGCGTTTCGTCGACGCCGCGGCGCGCCAGCATGCGTTCGTTATCGTGACGCAGCAGCATTTCATAGCGCGATTGCGCAACCGATGCGATCAGTTCGGCACGAAACTGCGAGCGGCGCAGGCGTTCAATCAGCACGATGACAATCAGCGTCACCAACGGATACGAGACCAGCAGGACCACGTCGGCGCGATCGAATACGGCGATGGTGGCGTAGGGCGGGACGAACAGATAGTCGGCGATACCGAGGCCGAGAAACATGACGGTGAGCGCCGGGGCCAGCCCGCAAAAATACTCGACCAGGGCCGCCGCGATACAGAACGCGGTGCCCGGCATGATCGGTCCCAGCAGCGGATGGAGTACCAGGCGTACTCCGCTCGCGATCGCCAATGCGGCGGCCGCGGTGAGCCAGACGCGGGTTCCCCGTGGTGCCCAACGACGGGCGTTTTGGACTTCCATAATCTTTTTTTTAGGGAGCGATTGCGCTTCCCGATTGAGTGTGGCACTGCGCTTTTAAGCGCAGGTCGGACGATACCATAATCGGGCGGACGCAAAGGCCCGGAAAGACGTAAATACCGGAAGGCCGGGCGGGGCTATCGTGTTTCGAATGGGGGGCGGAAAAACATACCTGTGATTAGGGGTATTCTCACCAGCGTGGATTGTGCAGGCAGTGTCCTTAAGTGACGCTTAAGGACCGCAAATTGAAGTTGATGCCATTTACAAATGAGTGGCGCGGCCGCTCAGGCATCGCGACTGCGTCGCGGTTCGGCGGACAGGGTTCGCTGGGTGCGATAGAAAATGCGCGGCGGCACGTTGGGTGAATCTTCTGCGAGCCGGTCGAGTTCGTCGCGGATCGCGGTGAGATAGTGGCCATCGCGTGCGTCGGCGTCACCGGCGAAGATCGCTTCCAGCCTGCGCCGTACAGCGCCATAGCGGGCCCCCGCTGCGCGATGCTTTTCCGCGCGCTCCGCATATCTGAGGAAGGTTTGCAGCGCGGCTGAGACCGCCGCCGCAACGCTCACGAAGCCCACAAAGATCCTGAGCGCCGGCGAGACAGCGGTCGAACTCAACGACGCAAACACGGCCGTCCCCACGAACGCGGTCAATGCCGTGACCAGCCAGCCGACACTGCGGTCGCGCGCCGATAGCAGGTCGGCCATGTCGTAATGGCTCATCTGGGATTCACGCGCGCGCCGGATCCACTTCAGCAGAAGCTGGTCTTCGTCGACCGGGGGCTCGTACGCAGTCAGGTTCTTCATCTCGCTCATCGGGGCTGTCCAGTATCGCAAGCGTAGCGCATGCGTTTGACGATACTGTGCCACATGAGTGCGACGCGCTGAAAGCCGCGCACCTCGCCCAGATCAGCCGAGCAGGCGACGTACCCGTGGAATCACTTCCTCGGCAAAAATGCGCATGTCAGTCTCGAACGGCTGGAATTGCAACATGAACAACTCGATCCCCGCACGATGAAAATCGGCGATCCGTTGCGCGACTGTGTCATAGCTGCCGACCAGTCCGGCCGCCGTGCCGCCGTTCGAACCCACGCGCGGCGTTTGCGCGAAGGTCTGGAACATCACCGCCTTGGGGTCGATGTTCGATTTCTGTTGTTCACGGAGCGGAGCATCTTTTGCGGCCAGTGCGAACAGATGGGCAAGGTGCTGATCGGCGGCTTCGCCGGATTCGCGAGCGATGACGAAGGCCGACAAACCAAAACGTAACGGCTCATGCGGAGCAGGGCGCTTGCGGCCGGAGACATCCGCGATCAACGCTTTGACGGCATCCAATGGTTGGCCGTTGATGAACCACACGTCGCCCTTGTCGGCGACTAGCTCCCGCGCCGGTTCCGATTCGCCGCCCACATAGATGCGCGGACGGCTGCGAAACGGATCCGCGGGACGCAATAGATAGTCATCCACATTAAAATGCTCGCCGCGAAAGCGCGTACGCTCGCCGCGCAGCAAGGAATCCACCACCGTGATCCATTCACGTCCGTACGCATAACGCGCGTCGTGCTCCGCGAAGCCGATACCGGCGCGCTCCAGCTCCGGGCGATTCCACGCGTTGACAAGATTGATCGCAAAACGCCCGCCACTGATGTGTTCGATCTGCTGCGCCATCTTCGCCAGCACCACCGGGTGATACAGATATGGCTTGATGGCGGCGATGATCTCGATGCGCTCGGTCAGTGCCGCGAGCGCAGCCGAGGCGGTCCACGCTTCGAGCTGATCGAAGTCGGGATTGTGCGGATTGATCGTATGTTGCGCGACCAGCACGGAGTCGTAGCCAAGCCGCTCGGCTTCGAGAACGAGGGCTTTGTTCCGCGCCCACGACGCGTCGTACGGTTCATCGGGGTCCTGCAGCGCTGCGCGGCTGCCATGAACCAGCGCCCAGATACCGAAGCGGGGAGGGAGTGTCGACATAAAGCAGAAATCTCCACGGTAAAAGCGTGTGCTTCAACTCGCATCAAACCTCGAATGATGAGCGATGCCGCCGCCACGCGTTCCAATTTCTACCCATATCGATCGATGAAATCAGTCTTTGGCCATGCGTCGTTCTTTTATATATTCAGCGATTCCGCATACTCCCACCACATGGATCTCGATCGATGCCCCTCGCTTTCTCCGGCTCCCGAAGCCTGCGACGCCTCTGCGTATGCCTGACGTTGATCGGCGGCGTGCTGTCGACTGACGTGGCATACGCCAACGAAACGGTGTCGATCAGCTACCAGCGTTCATCGACGCTATTTATTCTGTTGAAACGAACTGGCGCGCTCGAGAAGAAGCTCAACGCGCTCGGCTATGACGTGAGCTGGCACGAGTTCTCGACGGGCCTGCTGCAGTCGCTCAACGCCGGCAGCGTCGATCTGCATGCGGATGTGGCGGATGCCTTTGCGCTCTTTACGCAGGCCGCCAACGCGCCGTTGACCTACTACGCCGAAGAGACTTCGGCGCCGACCGCCCAGGCGATCATCGTGCCGCCGGATTCGCCGATTCATTCCGTTGCGGACTTGAAGGGCAAACGCGTGGCGGTGTCCAAAGGATCGGGCTGCAACTTCCTGTTGTTGAGCGCTTTGGCGAAGGCGGGTCTGACGATCAACGATATACAGGTGCGCTATCTGGAAGCGCCCGACGCGCTCGCCGCATTCCGTGGCGGCAATATCGATGCATGGGCAATCTGGGACCCGTTTCTCGCGGCTCAGCAGCGTGAGGCGCATGTTCGCGTGATTGCGGACGGCAGCGGCGGCGTCGCTCAATACAACCGGTTTTATACAGCGACAACGGCCTTCGCCGACAAGCATCCGGATGTGCTGCGCGTCGTATTCGACGAATTGAACACGACCGGCAAGTGGGTCAAGGCGCATCCTCAGGAAGCCGCACAGATTCTCGGCCCGGTGTGGGGCAATATTCCTGGGCCGACTGTTGAGTTGGCCAATAGCCGCCGCAGCTACGACATCGTGCCGGTGAAACGCGATCAATTGGCCGAACAGCAGCGTATCGCCGACACGTATCGCGCGGCGGGGCTGATTCCCGCTACTTTGAAAGCGACGGACATCCGTATCTGGACGCCCTCGGCGAAGTGATTCAGGGGAGCCGCTGCATCTAGCAGCGGCCGGGCAAGAAGTTCTACGGCCGCGCGAGCGGCCTTAGTCGTTACAGTTGAGCAGCAGTCGCGGTGAGGACTTCCTGATTCCGCGCCACACCAAACCTCTCCTTGTGCGCATTCCCATTCAGATAGAAATCACCGATAGCAGCTTCACGGATGATCGCCGGATTGTGCGACGCCAGCACGCGAGCATTGCGCCAGTAGCGATCGAAGCGACGCTTTTCACTGGTCGCCGAAGCACCGCCCACTTCAAACAACAACGTCGCCGCCTGCAGGGTTTGTTCGATAACGATCTGCTGCGCCTGGAAAGTCTGGATGTCGAGACGCACATAGGTCTGTTCACCAGTGCGACCTTCCTGCCGCGCAACTGACACTTCATCGATCGCGTTGGCTAGCGAAGCGCTGATGCTCTGCGTCGAGTAAGCAAGGCTCGCGAGCCGGCCGACAACACGATGCACCAAGGGATTGTCACGCGGGCTCGATTCACCCGGAATACCGAAGGTCCGCGTTTTACCCTGCGTGAACGCCACCGCATCGCGCAACGCCGCACGACTGATGCCGGCAAGGTTCGCGACATGCAGTGCCTGATAGTAGGCAGTAAGCAGACTGTTACGGCGTGGTTCGGAGGCGTTATACCGCCGGTACAGATTGTCGAGCGAGACCGGCACGTGATCGAAACGTGCCGTACCGCTACCGGTCAGACGCTGCCCGAACCCATCCCAATCGTCGATACGGGCGAGGCCCGGCGTATCGGTTTTGACGAGTACGCGGACGTCGCTTTCGCCGTCGTGCGCGGTAACGTCGACCCAGTCAGCGTAGAGCGTGCCCGTGGTGTAGTACTTCTCGCCGTCGAGATGCCACGCCCCGTTGGTTTGGGTAAGACGCACGCTGTTGTTGGTCACGCCGGTGCGTTCGGAAACGGCGCCGCCGATAATTTCACCTTGTGCGATACGCGTGAACCATCGGTCACGCAACGATTCATCGCCGTTTTCCAGCAGCGATTCGATAAATCCACCGTGCACGCGCAGGATTTGCGGAAGGTTCGAGTCTGCTTCGCCGAGACGCGTGATCAGCGCAAAGAACGCTTTCAGGGAGATGCCTTCGCCGCCGAAGCGCTTGGGTACGCGCAGTTTGGTGTAGCCGGCTTCGCGCAGCCATTCCACCGGCGCGTAGGCCAGTTCCCGATTCTGTTCGCGTTCTACTGCGCCTTCGGCGATGCGGGCGAATACGGGCGCGAAGCGTTGGGTTAGTTCGTTGTCGCCGAACGGGGCTGCTGCGTCGGCGGTTGTGAGGTTCGGAAATGCGTGCAATTCAGAAGTTGGCATGAGTTCTCCAGAGCGGGCCGGGCGCCGAGCGCAATCTGAGAACGGTACGGGACGGGAAGGGGGCGGGCAACCAAGTATTTGGCTGATTCTTAGAACGGGGAGTGAAATGGTTTTTGTGCCTGCGGGGCGCTTGTTGTCAGTGTTCCTGGGGCTTTGGCCTTTCCTTGTTCTGGCCTTGGTGCCTTTCCTTGCATTGTTAGTGGTCTATTAGCGTTGCCCCTGT
>NZ_JALPRI010000022.1:0-131710 GCF_030464785.1 Paraburkholderia sp. SEWSISQ10-3 4 | reverse complement strand
ATAAGCTTGTGACAAGGGCGTCATACTTCCGGCGGCGCTGCGCGCGCCGAAGAGTAGCTCATAAAACCGATCCGTGGGTTTTGTTAGTAGCCGCCTTTTGTCGGTGTTGCCATTGGCGCTGTCTTTCTGTATGCAGCCGCGAGGTCAGCTGCTGCTTTGCTTAGTAGGCCCGTGTCTGTTCCTACCGCCACGAATGTTGCGCCCGCCGCCAGGTATTCGGCTGCTATGCCCGGGTCCGGTGCTAGTACGCCCGCTGCTTTGCCGGCTTCTCGTACCTTCTTGATGCCGTTGCAAATCGCTTCGCGTACGCTTGCGTCGCCTGGTTTGCCTAGCAAACCCATTGATGCGCTTAGGTCGGCTGGGCCGAAGAATACGCCGTCAATGCCTTGCACCTTTGCAATCGCCGGTAGGTTTTCCATCCCCTGCACGGTTTCTACCTGGACCAGTACGCATAACTCTTGTGCCGCCGTGGTCAGGTAGTCGGGGATTCGGTTCCAGCGCGATGCTCGTGCCAACGCACTCCCCACGCCGCGGATGCCTTGCGGTGGGTAGCGCGTTGCCGCTACGGCTTCCGCGGCTTGCTCCGCCGTGTCGATCATTGGGAGCAACAAGGTTTGGGCGCCTATGTCGAGTAGTTGCTTGATCAGTGCGCTGTCGCTTCGTACCGGGCGTACTACCGGATGCGATGTGTAGGCTGCCACCGCCTGTAATTGCGCCAGTGTGCTGCGCACGTCGTTCGGTGCGTGCTCGTTGTCGATCAACAACCAGTCGAAGCCAGCCGTGGCCAGCAGTTCGGTCACGTAGGCGTCGGCAAGTGCTGCCCATAAGCCGAATTGTGGTTTGCCCTCTGCTAGCGCATGCTTGAACGTGTTTTGCGGTAGAGACATGTCGATTGACTCAAATGAGCTCAAATGAAATTTAAACCAATGCCGCCCAGCGGACCGTAGTCGACGTGGAAGGTGTCGCCCGCTCGCGCCGGGATCGGGCTCGTGAAGGAGCCGCTCAGAATTACGTCGTTCGCGTTCAGGACTTCGTCGTATGGGGCGATCTTGTTAGCGAGCCAAGCAACGCCCGTCGCGGGGTGGTTTAGCACGGCGGCGGCCAGGCCGCTTTCTTCTACGGCGCCGTTCTTGTAAAGCAATGCGCCAACCCAGCGGAGGTCGACGTCCATAGGACGTACCGGGCGGCCGCCCAGTACGATGCCGGCATTCGCCGCGAAGTCAGAGATGGTGTCGTAGACCTTGCGCGGCGCCTTCGTCTCGCGGTCGAATTGTTCGATGCGGGCGTCGATAATTTCCACGGCTGGGGTCACGTAGGCTGTGGCGTCCAGAACGTCGAATAGCGTGATGCCCGGGCCCTTCAATGGCTTGCTCAATATGAAGGCCAGTTCGACTTCCACGCGCGGCGCTATGAAGCGATCAGCGCGGATTTCCTGGCCGTTTTCGATGAACATGCTGTCGAGCAACGGCGCGTAGTCGGGTTCGTCGATCTGTGAAGAGCGCTGCATCGCGCGTGACGTCAGGCCGATCTTGCGGCCCTTGATCACGTGGCCCTCGGCCAGTTTTAGCTTCACCCACTCGCGTTGGATCGCGTAACCGTCCTGTACCGTCATCTCGGGATATTTCGCGGAGAAGTGGCGCAGTTGGGTGCGCGTCTTCTCGGCGTTGTCGAGTTGCGCCGCAAGGTCGCGGATTGTCTGTTCGTCTAGCATGATGGTTCTCTTTGAGCGGCTGCCAGACCCATTTACCGGGTCGCAATGTTAGGCCGGAGCCTCGAGCCTCGGTATCAGGCCTTAAGCCGCGCGTGCAGATTGTTGTGTTTCCACGTGCCGGCTTCGCTGAATTCATTGATCTCCAGCGACAACGCCAGGCCGTGTTTTTCAAACTCCGCGGCGAAGTGCTGTTTGATCGCTTCAAACAATGCGTCGCCGGTCGCCTTCTTTACGGCATCCGAGCGGCCCGCGGCGATCTTCAGGTTTGCATGCAGGAAGGCGGCGTCGGGCCGGCCGTCGGCTATGCAGTACTGGTCGCAACGCAAGGCGCGCACGCGGATGCCGCCGAGCGGAAAGACGCGTTGGTCGTTGTCGCGCTGCGCGTCAAGGCAAGCCGCCAGCGAGGTGCAAAGCTGTCCGATGCTTGCTTCATCAGCAAGATTGGCGCTGTATTCGAGTGTCAGATGTGGCACGGTAAGCTCCTCTCTCAGGACTCAAGCGGGCAGGGGTGTCACGGGGAAGATCGCGTTGATCTGGCCGGTGCCCGAACTGCCGAAATACGGGGTGACGACTTCAACCTTGCCGTCGTATCGATCCCAACCGAGCGCGCCGAGCAGCATCGCGGTGTCGTGCATGCCGCCTTCCCCCCAGCACTTCTCGTTATAGAGCGGCAGCATCTCGCAGAAGGTCTTCCAGTCGCCGGCTTCCCACAACTCGACCACGCGGCGGTCCATCTGTTCGAGAAACGGGCTCCATACCTTGTGCATGAACTGCTCGGCCGTGCCGTTGTTGGCGAAGTGGTGGCTCAGCGACCCGCTCGCCAGAATCGCCACGGTGCCGTCGTAACGTTCCTCGATGGCCTTGCGCACCGCGAGGCCGAAGCGCGCGCTCGTTTCAAGGTCGTGCCACATGCACCAGCCGGCTACCGATACGGTCTTGAAGTGCTGGTCGCTGTTCATATAGCGCATCGGCACCAGCGTGCCGTACTCGAGTTCGAGCGTGGTCTCGCTGTGCGCGCGGCTCTTGACGCCCATCTCGTTGGCGACTTCCGCGATCAGATCGCCGAGTCCGACATTGCCGGGATACGCGTACGGCATGTTCTTGATGAAATGCGGCAGTTCGTTGCTCGTATAGACGCCCTCGAACCTCGGCGCGCAATTGATGTGGTATTCGCTGTTTACCAGCCAATGCACGTCGAAGACGACGATCGTATCCACACCCAATTCGCGGCAGCGGCGGCCGATTTCATGGTGACCGTCGATTGCCAGTTGACGGCAGCCCTTATGCGGACCGTCGAGTTCGGATAGATATAACGACGGGACGTGAGTCACTTTTGCTGCTAACGCGAGTTTGCCCATCGCGGTCTCCTGTTCTGTGTGGCGCAAGGCGTGGTGCCCTCGCGCGCAAATGACCCGCGTTTCAGACGCCCCAGCGCGGAATGTGGTGGGAGCCGAGCGATACGCATACGTTTTTCGGTTCGAGGAACACTTCATAGCTCCACGTACCGCCTTCGCGGCCTACGCCCGATGCCTTGGTGCCGCCGAACGGCTGGCGCAGATCGCGCACGTTCTGGCTGTTGACGAAGCACATGCCGGCTTCCACGGCTGCAGCAACGCGCAGCGCGCGGCCGGTGCTCTCGGTCCAGATGTAGCTCGACAGGCCGTAGGAGATGTCGTTGGCAAGTTTGATCGCATCGGCTTCGTCGTCGAACGGAATCAGGCAGGCGACCGGACCGAAGATTTCTTCCTGCGCGATCCGCATGCGATTGTCGACGTCGACGAATACCGTCGGCTGCACGAAATTGCCTTTGCGCATGGCTTCCGGCAAGTCGGGCGCGTCGAGTCCGCCGCATGCGAGCGTGGCGCCTTCCTTCGGACCCAGTTCGATGTAGCTGCGCACCTTGGCCAGATGCCCCTGGCTGATCATCGGGCCGACGACCGTGCTGTCGGCCAGCGGATCGCCCACCGTCAGACGTTTTGCGCGTTCGACGAAACGCTCGGCAAAGCGCGCGTAAATCGAGCGTTGCACCAGAATGCGCGAACCGGCCGTGCAGCGTTCGCCGTTGTTGGAGAAGATCATGAACACGGCAGCATCGAGCGCACGTTCGAAATCGGCGTCGTCGAAAATCACGAACGGCGACTTGCCGCCCAGTTCCATCGAAAACTTCTTCAGGCCCGCGGTTTGCACGATGCGGTTGCCGGTTGCAGTTGATCCGGTGAACGACACCGCGTGTACATCCGGGTGCGCCACCAGCGGTTCGCCGGTGTCCTTGCCGAAGCCGTGCACGACGTTCAGCACGCCGGCAGGAATGCCGGCTTCGAGCGCGAGATTGCCGAGCATCGAGGCGGTTAGCGGCGACAGTTCGCTCATTTTCAGCACCGCGGTGTTGCCGAATGCGAGGCAGGGTGCCACTTTCCATGTTGCCGTCATGAACGGCACGTTCCACGGCGAGATCAGCGCGCAGACGCCGACCGGATGGAACAGCGTGTAGTTCAGATGCGTATCGGTGGGGTACGTGTGGCCGTCGACGCGCGTGCACATCTCCGCGAAATAGCTGAAGTTGTCGGCGGCGCGCGGCACGAGTTGCTTGCGCGTCTGCGAGATCGTTTGCCCGGTGTCTTTCGTCTCGGTCTCCGAGATGTCCGGCACGTTCTTCGCGATCAACTCGCCGAGCTTGCGGATGATTTTTGCGCGTTCCGCCGCGGGCTTGCCGGCCCATGCCGGAAACGCTTCTTTGGCGGCGCGTACGGCGGCGTCGACTTCTTCCGCATCGCCACGCGCCACTTCAGCGAGCACGTCTTGCGTCGCCGGATTGACGGTCTCGAAGTAGTCTTTCGCGGCGCTCGATTTGCCATTGATCAGATGGTCGATTCGCATTGTGTTGTCCTTTCTCTTTAGCTGTCGATCAGAGTGCGCGCTTTAGCGCCTTACTCTGATCCCATGCAAAGCCGTTGTATCAGCCGCGGCCGAAGTCCGCGTCGGATGCAATCGTATTGACGAGACGGCCAAGGCCGTCGATTTCGCAGACCACTTCGTCGCCCGCATTGACGTTGACGATGCCTTCCGGCGTACCGGTCAGGATCACGTCGCCGGGTGCGAGGGTCATGAAGCCGCTGAGGTATTCGATCAACGCCGGGATATCGGTGACGAGATCGCGCGTGTTGCCGTGTTGCTGCCGCGTGCCGTTCACAAACGTGCGCAATTCGAGTTGCGTGACGTCTTCGACATCGGCGGCATCGACGAACCAGGGGCCGAGCACCGTGCCGCCGTCGCGATTCTTCACGCGCAGGTTGGGGCGGTAGTAGTTTTCCAGGTAGTCGCGGATCGCGTAGTCGTTGGCGATCATGTAGCCGGCCACATGCTGCATGGCGTTTTCGCGCTTGACGTTCTGCGCGGTTTGGCCGATGACCACGGCCAGCTCGCACTCGTAGTGCATGAAGGTGACATCGGCGGGGCGGCGCGTGAAGCCACGGTGACCGATGACCGCGCCCGGACCCTTGAGAAAGACCAACGGCTCTTCCTGCTTGTTGAACTGCAATTCCTTCGCGTGCTCCGCGTAGTTCAAGCCAAGCGCGAAGATCGTGCCGACCTCAATCGGCGCGAGCCACACCACTTCATCCTCACGACGCACGCGGCCGTCGGCAAGGCGCACGCCGTTGGCGTCCGGATAGGCTTCATGAATCGCTCCTGCATACGCAACACGGCCGCGCATCATTGCTGTTCTCCATCCTGTTCTGCTGCACCGAGAAACGACACCTCGAGCGGCGGCAAACCGCCAATCGACAGCGTAGCCGTGTCGCCGATATGGGCAACTGGCGAACCATGAGGCACGCCGAGCGTAATGACGTCGCCGGCACTCAATGTCATGAAATCGGTTACGTCCGCAAGCAATTGCGCCACGCTGCGTACTGACGACGCAGTACTCGCAGTGAATACTTCGCGCCCAGGAAGCGAAACCTTGATCGCCAGGTTGTCCGGCGCAACAAGATGATGCGCTGCAACCACCGCCGGCCCGATCACGCAAAAACCGTCACGCGCCCGAAACCGTACTGAAGGGCGGTACACGCTCGCGTGCGGCACGCTCAGATCGGCGACCAGCGTATAGCCGGCGATGTAGTCGAACGCCTGCTCCGCGCTAACGCGTGTTGCAGTGCGGCCGATCACGATACCCAGCGAAGCGCCGACTTCCACGCCCAATGCATCGTCAGGCACGGCAACACGTGCGCGATGACCGGCGAACGTATTGCGCGGCTTCAGATAGAGAATCGGTGCTTTGGGCGGGGCTTTATAGGGAGCAGCATGCACTGCGTCGCCCAGCGCGGCCAAAGCGGCGCGGTCGTTCAGCAAGGTTCCATACACAGCACCGGAAACCGGCGCGCGGCAGGCAATGCCGCGTGCAAGCAGCGCGGCAACGGTGCGCGCATCCACATCGCGAGGCAGCGCGTCGCCTTCCGGATGCAACAGGTGATCGGCAAGTGCAAACATAAATTAGCTGTCTCTCGGCAAAAACACTAACATGTTAGTAGTATTGCGCTTGATATCATCCACGGTCAATAGCCTGTCGGCCGATCGCGGGTTTTCCCTTAAGCTTCGACAGCTGCTTTTAATTTATCTGCCATGTCCGCATCTGCTTCTACCCGAGTTTTGCACCGCAACCTGCCGATGCTGTTGCTGCGCGCCAGAGAAAAAATGATGGAGCGTTTCCGGCCATTGATTACTGCGCACGGACTGACCGAGCAGCAATGGCGCGTGATTCGTGCGCTCAATGAACACGGGCCGATGGAGCCGCGCCACATCTCCGATATCTGCACGATTTCGAGCCCGAGCATGGCGGGTGTGCTCGCGCGCATGGAGAGTATGGAGCTGGTGACCAAGGAGCGTTTCGCGGAAGACCAGCGGCGGGTGCTGGTGTCGCTCACCGATACGAGCGTGGACCTGGTGCGCGTGATCTCGAAGGATCTCGAGGCGCACTATCGCGAACTGGAGCGCAAGGTGGGGCCGGAAATCGTCGAGCGCGTGTATCGCGCGGTCGACGATCTACTTGCCGGGCTTGAAGAAGAAGGTGAGTGAAGTAACGCGTTGTTGGTTAATTTCTGGCGATGAACTGCGCTCGCGCAGGCCATGGCCATTCTCTTACCACCCCTGAAATCGCCTCCACTCGACGCTGCCGCCATCCGCCGACACCGCGTGATATTCGGGGAACTGCGCTCCGGTCGCGCACGCATGATTGGGCAGGATACGCAGCTTCATGCCGATGGGAAAGCGCTGCGCGATGTCGTCCACAGGCTCACCGTCTTCCGACGACGACAGAATCCCGTGCTCCTGATTGGCGCCGCTCACGACAAAACCGCCAAGCGGTGTCCCGTTCAATAAACATGGCTGGCCGTAGCCGAAATCGTGCGGCTGCTTCGAGGTGCCGCGGTCACGGCTCATCGCCATCCAGCCTGCGTCGAGAATCGCCCAGCCTTTGTCCGCCTGATGCCCGATCACGGTCGCGAGCACACTAAGCGCGATATCTTCAAGCGCGCACACGCCGACGTTGTGCATGACCAGATCGAAGAAAACATAGACACCCGCCCGCACTTCGGTCACGCCATCCAGTTGCTCGGCGGCCAGCGCCGTGGGCGTCGACCCGACGCTCACCGCTGGGCACGGAATGCCTGCGTCGCGCAACCGTTGCGCCGCGCGTACGCAGCCGGCGCGTTCCTGCTCCGCCAGCGCGGCGAGCGCCTCCGGCGTATGAAGCTCATAGCTGGAACCGGCGTGAGTCATCACGCCGCCCACCTTGATGCCGTTCTCGTGCAGAATCCGGCCGACTTCGAGCAGTGTGTCCTGTTCCGGCGTAATCCCTGAGCGGTGGCCATCCGTGTCCACCTCGATCCACACCTCAAAGGATTCGCCGTGCTGGTCCGCGAAGGCGGCGATGGCTGCAGCGGCGGTCGGATTGTCGGCCACCAGCTTCAGATCGCAACCCTGGCGGCGCAGCGCCAGTGCTCGCGGCAGCTTTGAAGGGGCGATGCTGACCGCGTAGAGAATATCGCTGACGCCGGCCGCGAAGAATGCTTCCGCCTCTTTGAGGGTCGAGACCGTGATGCCGCGCGCGCCGGCGGCGATCTGCGCACGGACAACGTCGATGCATTTGGTGGTCTTGACGTGTGGACGGAATGCGACGCCCAGTGCGTTCATATGTCCCTGCATTCTCGCGATGTTCTTCTGCATCCGGGGGATGTCGATCAGCGCGGCAGGGGTGTCGATATGCTCGAGTTTCATGGTTTCACCGGGGAATGGAGTGGCTTTCGGTCTGGCCGAACTGGCCGAGCCATGGGACCAGCGAATCGAGCGTGGGCGCCTCGATTTCGGGCGGCTGTGCTCCCGCCACCAGCGGCAGACCCACGCGGTTGTGCCAGTATGTCCTCAACCCGACCGCGGCTGTGCCGAACATGTCATAGCTGGAACCGGCCACGAACGCGGCTTCATGGGCGTCTACCCCAAGTTTGCTGAGCGCGAGCCGGTAAGGCAACGGGTCCGGCTTGTACATGCCGGCTTCTTCGGCGGTGACGATCGCGTCCCAGTGGATCGGGAAAATCCCGGCAGCCTGCGTACCGAGGCGGATGGAGCAGTTGGTGACAATTGCCAGTTTGCAATGCGGGCGGAGTGCGTGCAAGGCGTCGAGAGCGCCGCTCCATGGGGTAAGTTTCAGCCAGTCGACTTCGAGCGCAAGCGCGGCGGATTCAGGCAGTCCAACTTCGGCGGCCGCCTCACGCACCAATTGTTCGTACGCAATGTAGCGGCCGCAGCCGTAGGTCAGACGCAAATAGGCGGCGCGCCACGCACGGCCCAGCTGTTCGGACCCCGCGGCGTGATTCCATGACGTCCACGAATCGAGCAGGGCGGTCAGGAGGTCGAAGAGGACGGCCTTGGGGTAGGCGGTCGGAGTCGATATGGAGGTCATGATTTAACCGGCGAGGAACGGTGAGCCGATTATAAAGTTTCATCATTCGCGCGGAGTTCAGCCAAGGTAACTCTAAGATTCAGTTTGGCTGAATGCGCCATCCGCGACGTAATTCGTCACGTTTCACGCGTTATCTTCTCCACGGCGGCAGCGGCCTGAATCGGCCCTGCAGGTATTGCATGAAATGTCGCGTGCGAGCGGGCATTCCCGTTCGCTGATGCGTGAGGGCGATCACGTCGGCGTCTGGTGTCTTCCAGCCTTGCAGCAAACGCACGAGTCGTCCCTTCGCAATGTCCTCGGCCACGTCCCATTCGGAGCGCAGGATCACGCCGCGGCCTTCGCAAGCCCATTGACGGATCACGTCGCCGTCGTTGCAGCTCAGATGCGGAGAAACTCGCACGCTGCGGCGCGTGCGGCCTTTGCTGAACTGCCACAGTGAGACGTCTTCGTTGTTCTCGCGCAGCACGATGCACGGCAGCTTGCTCAAGTCTTCCGGCGACTCCGGTTGACCAGTACGTTTGAGCAGCGCAGGCGCGGCGCAGACGAAGCGCGCATTCGGCGCAATCGCATAGCCGACCAGATTCGATACCGGCAAGTCGCCGATATGCACGACGATGTCGAAGCGGTCTATCGTGTCAGTCAAGGGCTGGTCGGACAGTGTGAGCGCCACGTCGACATCCGGGTGTTGCTGCTGGAAGTCGGCGATGGCTGGCGCGAGGTGACGCCGGCCGAAGCCCAGCGGCGCATTGATTTTCAGCGTGCCGACCAGGCCGCCCCGGCGTGTCTGCAGGTCTTCGAACAGCGAGTCGAACTGCTCGACCAGTTCGGCGCCGCGTTCGCATAGGAGCGCGCCTTCTTCCGTGAACTGCAAACGGCGCGCCGTGCGGGTCACCAACTGCGTGTCCAGTTTCTTTTCGAGCTGCTGCAGGCGCTGGGTCACCGCCGAGGGCGACAGACCCAGTTTTCGCGCCGCGGCGATCAGGCTGCCACTTTCGCGGATGGCCAGCAGAAACCGGATATCGGCCGAGTCGTTCATGGCAGAAGCTTTTGAGTTCGGGAGTCTGGCAGCTTAAAGCGTTTGGATGCGCTGTTCCAGTGCGTCACAAGACGTGCTTGCAAGGTAAACTGATACGTCCGTAACGAAGCCGACAGCTTGAACGGCTAAAGTGTGCACTTCAGTGTGCACTTGAACCAGGTGGGGCGGGCAGCACCCGCCTTCCGTCGAATCGTTGTTGCTTCCATTTGAAGAGAAGTCCCATGCCGTTGTCACAAGGAACGAGTCCGGGCGCCGCCGCGCAACAAAATGCCCTGAAACAGGGGGTATTCCTGCACACGGGCTGGCGCAGCGCAGGAACGTGGGTCTGGTCGCGTCTGCGCGCACTCGATTCCGTCACCGGATTCTATGAACCGTTCAGCAACGTGCTCGCCGATCTGAGCCTCGCCGACGTTTCCGCGTCCCGTCCTACATTGACCTCTGGACACCCACCGCTCGCCGCGCCGTATTTCGAAGAATACCGGCCGTTTCTCCATGAGGGCGCGCGCGGCGTGGCCGGATACAGGAAGCGCTTCGGCACCGACCGCTTTGCGCCTGCACCCGACGCGGAATTCCCCGCCTTGCAGGCCTATCTGGCCAACCTGTGGGAACGCACCGCTGAGCACGGCAGCGTACCCGTCTTCAAGTTTTGCCGTTCGTCGGGCCGGCTGCCGTGGCTCAAGCAAGCGTTCCCGCAGATCATGCACGCAGCCGTGTTGCGCAATCCCGCTTCGCAGTTCGCCTCGGGGTGGCTGCTCAATCAGCAATGGAGCAATTCGTTTTTCGTGGCCGCGCCGTTTCGCGTGCTGGGTCTGAACCAGACGGAGCCGCTGGTCCGGCAGGCCATCGAAATCTGCGGCGTGAGTTTGCCGCCTGGCGTGCCTACGTCGGATGACGCTTACGCCATGGTGTGCGAGCAATACGCGCGCACGGCGGAAGGCAATAACGCATATCGGGCGTTCGTCGCGCTATGGATTCTCTGTGCGTTGCGCATGGCTGACGGCGTCGATCTGATGATCGACATCGACCGGCTGGGGCAGTCGCGTGAGTATGCGGCCGGATTGCGCGCCGGCTTCGAAGCGCAGACCGGTCTGTCACCCGACTTCAGCAGCGCGCGTGATCTGGTCGAGGAAACCCGTCGCAGCGCGGCGCGCATGGCTGGGATCGACGGCAGGTCGATGCGAACCGTTCATTCCGCGGCGCTGAAATTCCTCAAAGCCCAGAACGGCGCGGACGCCGGCTTTATTGAGCTCGTCCGCGAAAAGATGGTGTTGGCCAATGAATTGACCGAGCAATGGCGCTGAGTTGAGCGGTTTTTCCTGAAGTTGCGCCAACCTCGTCGGCCAGTACAGTTGCCTCGTGAAAAACAATACAGTGAGGCGCGGTTTTATTGTGCTGTATCGGGAATATGACCGGCGCCGTCGATACAGTTGGCGGATCAACCCTTGCGGCCTATCCCGAACACGAGGAACGAAATGAATGCAGTGAACGAACAAGCGAAGTTGTCGGTGCAACAGTTGGGGCATTACATCAGCGGCGCACCGGCTGCGTCGACCAGCGGCCGCTTCAAGGACGTGTTCAATCCCGCCACGGGCCAGGTGACCGGCTCGGTCGCTTTGGCATCGGTCGAGGAAGTGGACGCGGCGGTCAAGGCCGCCAAGGCCGCCTTTCCCGCCTGGAGCGAAACCGCGCCGATCAAGCGCGCCCGCATTCTGTTCAAGTTCAAGGAATTGCTGAACAAGCACCACGACGAACTGGCGATGCTGATTACCCGCGAACACGGCAAGGTGTTCACGGACGCGCAAGGTGAGGTGGTGCGCGGCATCGAAGTGGTCGAGTTCGCTTGCGGCATTCCGAATCTGCTGAAGACCGATTTCACCGACCAGATCGGCGGCGGCATCGACAACTGGAATCTGCGTCAGGCGCTGGGCGTAGTGGCGGGGATCACGCCCTTCAATTTCCCGGTGATGGTGCCGATGTGGATGTTCCCGGTCGCACTCGCTTGCGGCAACACGTTCGTGCTGAAGCCGTCGGAGCGTGACCCGTCGGCTTCGTTGCGCATTGCCGAACTGCTGAAGGAAGCCGGTTTGCCTGATGGCGTGTTCAACGTCGTGAACGGCGACAAGGTAGCCGTGGATGCGCTGATTGAACACCCGGACGTCGCGGCGCTGTCGTTTGTCGGGTCCACGCCGATCGCCGAATATATCTATACGGAAGCATCGAAGCGCGGCAAGCGCGTGCAGGCGCTCGGCGGCGCGAAGAATCATCTGGTGGTGATGCCGGACGCCGATCTGGACCAGGCGGTGGACGCCCTGATCGGCGCTGCCTACGGTTCGGCAGGCGAGCGCTGCATGGCGATCTCGGTCGCGGTGGCGGTGGGCAATGTCGCCGATGAACTGATCGAGCGTCTCGTGCCGCGCGTGAAGTCTCTGGTGATCAAGAACGGCGAGAACCTCGACGCCGAAATGGGTCCGCTGGTTACCGCTGAACATAAGGCCAAGGTGGCCGGCTATATCGACTCGGGCGTGGCGGAAGGCGCGAAGCTTATCGTCGATGGCCGCGCGCATCCGGTCACGAATGCGGACGGCTTCTTCATCGGCGGTACGCTGTTCGACCAGGTCGGTACCGAGATGAAAATCTACAAGGAAGAAATCTTCGGCCCGGTGCTGGCAGTGGTGCGCGTGCCCGATTTCGCGAGCGCGGTCGAGTTGATCAATGCACATGAATTCGGCAACGGCGTGTCGCTCTTCACGTCGGATGGCGGCGTGGCGCGTGCGTTCGGCCGGCAGATTCAGGTAGGCATGGTCGGCATCAATGTGCCGATTCCGGTGCCGATGGCATGGCACTCGTTCGGCGGCTGGAAGCGTTCGCTGTTCGGCGATCACCACGCGTATGGCGAAGAAGGCGTGCGTTTCTACACACGCTACAAGAGCATCATGCAGCGCTGGCCGGATAGCATCGCGAAGGGTGCTGAGTTCACGATGCCGGTGGCGAAGTAAGCAATAGAACTGTATTGCCGTAGTCAAAAAAGCCGCGCCTGATTTCAGGCGCGGCTTTTTTAATGAATCAGCAACATGCACGCAGCACGCAGTGACAAGCAATCAAGCCTGGTTCAAATACCAGCGCCAGTCCTGTTCACCGACTTCGCCCATGAACTGCCGATACTCGGCGCGCTTGATCGCGAGGAACACCTTAAGGAATTTTGTGCCAAATACGTCCCTCGCCCAGTCTGACTGTTCGAGTGCGTTCAAGGCGCTTAACCAGTCGGTCGGCAGCAGTGTGGTGGCTTGCGCATAACCGTTGCCTTCGATCGGTGCGCCCGGGTCGAGGCGCTCGCGAATGCCGTGGTGCGAGGCCGCAAGAATGGCCGCGGCAGCGAGATACGGATTCGCATCGGCGCCACACACGCGATGCTCGACGTGCCGGCTCGGCGCCGGGCCGCCCGGCACGCGCAGGCTGACTGTGCGGTTATCGACACCCCATGTCGGCGTGCACGGCGCATAGCTGTTTGCCTGGAAGCGGCGATACGAGTTCGCGTTCGGGCAGAACATCAGCATCGAATCGAGCAGGCCGTGCAACATGCCACCCACGGCCTGGCGCAGCAGTGGCGTGCCGGCTTTGTCTTCGGAGGCGAAGAGGTTGTCGCCGGCTTCATTGGCGAGGCTGACGTGCATGTGCATGCCAGAACCTGCGATATCGGCGAACGGCTTGGCCATGAAACATGCGTTCATGCCGTGCGCATTCGCGACGCCCTTGACGATGCGCTTGTAGCGCACGGCGTGATCCATCGCTTCGAGCGCGGGGCCGTGTTCGAGTGTGATCTCCACCTGGCCCGGTGCGTATTCGGAAATCGCGGTGCGTACCGGTATGTTCTGTTCGCGGCAGGCATCGTAGAGATCCCTCAGGAACGGCTCGATCTGTTCGAGTTCGCGCAGGCCATACACCTGGGTTGTTCGCGTACGGCGGCCGTCGGTATCGAGCGCGGGCTGCGGACGACCCTGTGCATCGAGTTTTGCATCCAGCAGATAGAACTCGAGTTCGCACGCCATCACCGGAAAGAAACCCTCCGCTTGTAGATCATCGACGATGCGCGCAAGCAGTTGCCGCGGATCGGCGACGCCGGCGGGCAGGCCTTCTTCGGGATGCATCTGAACCTGCACGGCGGCGGTCGGCATCTTGCGCCACGGCAGGCGCACGAGGCTGCCCGGCAGCGGATAGGCGCGGCAGTCGATATCGCCCACGTCCCAGACGAGGCCGCTGTCCTCGGTGTCGTCGCCGTTGATGGTCAGATTCATGATCGCGCTCGGCAGCGGCCGTCCGCTGCGATACACGGCGAGTAGTTCTTCACGATGAAGCAGCTTGCCGCGCGGCACGCCGGCGGCGTCGACGATAAAGAGTTCGATCAGATCGATATCGGGATTCTGTTCGAGGAAACTCAGCGCTTCCTGTTCGTGGGCGAATTGCATGTCGGTTCTCTCTGCGCATTGGCGCGTGCCTCGTCCTCCGCATCAGGCGCGCGGAGCGACGAAAAAATCGGAAGAGCCGCGGATGGCGGCGTCGGATTCAGCTCAGACGAGCGGATGCAGAGAGAACAACGGGGGACGTGCGTGACGGCAATGCCAGATTGCCCAGAAAGCGAGAATCACGTTCAGCAGGGGATTGAGGCGCGCCGTGGCGAGGCGCGCGTGCGCGCACGCCGGATCGGCGTGGCAACTGCGGCTGGATGACCATGCGGCGGGCTTCATGATGCACACGAGTATAGCTGTGGGCAGGGCGCGTTGCTCGACGAAATAACGGGGCGCTCCGCTGCTTCGACGCGTTCCGCGCAGCACCCCTCAAACCCCAGCCGACGTATCCTCTTCGGCTTCATGCAACACGGCATTCTGTACTGCCGTGACGGGACTGACATAAGGCGGCGCCTGGCGCGGATCATCGATGCTGTAGCGCAAACGCCCAGCCTCGACATACACGCGCAACTGACGATACTTGACCAGATACATCAAGCCGACGACCGCCGCCGCGAAACCCGATGCAGCGCCGACGCCGAGCGCCCAACGCGGACCGAAGCGATCCGCGACCCAACCCACCACCGGCGCGCCGAGTGGCGTGCCGCCCAGGGCGATGGCCAGCAGGATCGCGATGACCCGGCCACGCATGGCCGGCTCGGTGGAGATTTGCACGAGGCTGTTCGTCGACGTGTTGAAGGTCTGCGTCGCCACGCCAACCACGATGAGCGCCAGGCCGAACAAGACGTAGTTCGGCATGAGCGAGGCGATCGTGCAGCCCACGCCGAAAACGGCCGCTGCGCCGAGCAGAAGAGCCATGCGAGGCTTCGCTCTGCGTGCGGAGAGCAGCGCACCGGTTACCGAACCGATCGCCATGGTCGAGCTCAGCACGCCGTATTGACTCGCGCCCGCATGAAAAGCGGTGACCGACATGGTCGAGATGAAGATCGGGAAGTTCAACCCGAACGTCCCGATCAGAAACATCATCAACAGCGCGGCCTTCAGATCGGGACGGCGCCACACATACTTGAAACCTTCCACGAAGCTGCCGCGCGTGCGTGTTGCACGTGGTTTCACATTCAGTTCGCTGATGCGCAGCATGCGCAGCGAACCGAGTACGGCGACGAAGGAGAGCCCGTTGATCAGAAACACCCAGCCCGTGCCCACTGAGGCGATCAATAGCCCTGCGACGGCAGGCCCGATCATGCGCGCTGCGTTGAACGAGGTGGAGTTCAGCGCGACCGCGTTCGACAGATCGGCTTCTCCCACCAGATCGGAGACAAAGGTTTGGCGCGCCGGTGAATCGAACGCGGTGACACAGCCGAGCAAGCCCGCAAACACATAGACCTGCCACAACTGCACGAGGCCGGTCACGGTGAGAATCCCGAGGCATAACGCCAACGTGCCCATCGCCCCCTGGGTGGCGAACAGCAGCTTGCGGCGATCGAAATGATCGGCCGCATAGCCGGTTAGGGGCAGCAGGAGCATTTGCGGCCCGAACTGCAGCGACATCACAATGCCCACGGAGGTGGCATTGTGATGCGTGAGTTCAGTGAGCACGAGCCAGTCCTGTGCCGTGCGCTGCATCCATGTCCCGACGTTGGAGACGATCGCACCGCTGGCCCAGACCCGGTAGTTGAACGTACGCAGCGAACGAAATGTGCCGCTCACCGGGACATCCCCGAGTGGACGATTCGCCGCGCCGCACAGCGGTTCAGACGCATGATCATGCGCGCGATGTCTCGAGCAGATCGAGGACGTCCTGCGTCGTGCCTGTTTCGCCGAGGCGCGGGAAGATTCGCGTGATGCTGTTGGTGTGCGCGTCGAGGTTCATGTCCGTCATCGCGTCCACCGCGAACGTGACGTTGAAGCCGAGTTCCTGGGCGAAACGCGCGGTTGACTCGACGCCGATGCTGGTGGCAACGCCGACCAATACCACCTGCGTGACGCCTTGTTTGCGCAGATACGCTTCGAGGTCGGTGTTCGTGAACGCGCCCCAGGTGCGCTTGGTCACCAGATGATCCGACGGCTGCTGATTCAGTTCGGGAACGAGGTCCGCAAAGCCGGCGGGGAAGTCGCCGGCAGGACGCGACTGTTCCGCGCGGCCGGGCGCACCACCCGCCACGTTGACGAGCACCACCGGCAGACCATGGCGGCGAAATGCATCGATCAGGCCAACGGAGCGTTTGACGACCTCCGCGGTGGGATGGGCAGTAGGCAGCGCGACGATACCTTGCTGCAAATCGATGACGACCAATGCGGTCTTTGCGTCGAGCGTAGTGAGGGCCATGGTGTTTTCCTGAGAGTTACGAATCGATGAGGCGTTTGAGCAAGTCGACGCCAATCGCGAGTTGTTTCTGTTCCGCGGCGGAGAAGCGGGTCTGGATCGTACGGAATAGCCAGTCTTCGCGTGCCGCACGGCTTGCCTTGATTTTCTTGCGGAAGGCGGGTGTGAGGGAGAGGACGGTTTGCCGCCCGTCGTTCGGGTCGGGTGCGCCGCTCACGAGTCCGGCTGCTTTCAGAACTGAAAGCGTCTCGCCCATGGATTGCGGCCGCATCCCCTGGATGCGCGCGAGCGCGGTGACCGTTGCCGGACCTTCGCGTTCCAGCAGGCTGAGAACCTGCACCTGCGACGGCGTGAAATCGCCCACATGTGCTTCTTCGCGCAACCGGCGGCGCAATTTGCCGACCAGTACGCGCAGATCTTCCGCCGTTGCATGCAACGCGTCGGGATCGGAGAGGGGCCGTGTGGGCTGAGTGTCGTTGCTGGACATACCGGCAGATGTGAAGGTTACCTACGAAGGTTACCTTCGTATCTGCCGGGAGTCAAGTTGACTGGATTGACAGCGGAATGCAAGGTGAGCCACGCATTCCGTGTTGGGCTTGAGTAATCGGGTTGGCGCGCGGCGACGCGCCGTTTAGAACTTATGGCGAAGCGCCACGCGGGCCACGACTTGATTCTGTGTCGACGAGGGAGACTGCGTGCCAGGGACGAATGCGTCGTCGAGAATCGAGTTGGTCGAACTGCCGGCGACCTTCTGATATTCGCCTTGAACGTAGACGTCCGTGCGTTTGGACAGGTTGTAATCCGCCATCAGTCCAACGGAGTGGATTTTGGGCTTCACGCTGCCAGTGGATGCGTCGTATGTCTCCATCGTGTACACATACTGTGCGCCGACAAAGAACGCGGGTGTGATCTGGTATTTGCCGTTCACTTCGAAGTTCTGGTATTTGAGCGTATTCAGCAGGACGCCGTTCGCGGCAAGCGGGATGCCGATATACCCGTTACCGGTGGGGTCCTTGTAGTTCGAGTTGGTATACGCGAAGCCGACGGTCGCAGAGCCGAACGTGTAATTGATCCCGCCGCCGAACACGCGCATGCGTCCGGCGATGAAACTTGCATCGTTCGCGGTAATTGCCCCGTTCGAACCCACGCCAGGATTATTCGCCTGCAAATAGGCCGCCGCGACCAGCAGGCCGCCATTTGCGTATTGAGCGCCGAAGCTGTACTGACGATTGTTGGCGAAATTCGTATCGTTGCTGAAGCTATACGTGCCACCGAACTGGAACCCTGAGAAATCCGGGCTGGCGTACTTGATGGTGTTATCGACACGAAACGAGTTATCGGTATTGTCATTGTCGTACGGGTGCGCAAACAGATAGCCGGCCCAATTGCCGTTGGCGGTAGTTTGCGCGAGGTAATCGACGACCGAATCGTATTGACGGCCTAGCGTAACGGAGCCGAAGCGATCGCTGCTCAGCCCCACATAGGCTTGCCGCCCGAACATCCGACCGCCCTGATTGAGCCGCCCGGAATTCAGATCGAAGCCATTTTCGAGTTGAAAGATTGCTTTGAGACCACCACCGAGATCTTCGGAGCCTTTCAAGCCCCAGCGACTGCCTTGAGCGTAACCGCTGGCGAGCTCCACGACGCTACCGTGCCCGACGTTATTCGTATAGTCGATCCCTTCATCGATGACCCCATACAGCGTCACGCTGCTCTGCGCGAAGGCGGGGGAGGCGACGACGCCGACCAGGGCGACAGCGAGGACTTTCTTTTTCATAAGATCTCCGGAATGGTTTGGCAAGTGGCCGACGCATGATTTTCCGGACAATACTTTTTGCAAAGCGAGGAATTCTGATGGCACCAATCGGAAACCCCGATGGAGCAATCACAGGAGAGACGACAAACCAACCGCAAACCCTTTGCGATCCGAATTAATCAGCTGAGGAGCGCGCGAACAACACGCGAGAGAAGCCAGGGCAAGAGGAGGTAGGCACAACCGAACGAGACGCAGGGCGAAGGACCAAGGACCAAGGACCAAGGACCAAGGACCAAGGACCAAGGACCAAGGACCAAGGACCAAGCGAGAAGGGTGACAAACCAAACGGTGTTAAGAACAACGCTTCGGCGCGCGCAGCGCCGCCGGAAGAATGACGCCCTTGTCACAAGAGCATGTAGTGGCACGAACACAGATTCCAGTCGCACCACTACCGTGAGCGAGCTGCGGGACCCGCTTAGCAGGGGCCTCTAGCCGCTTTCTTTGCTTATCTTTCTTTGCGGCGGCAAAGAAAGTGAGTGCCGCCCCGCACAGGGGCAACACTAATAGACCACTAACAAATCAAGGAAAGGCCAAAGCCCTAAAAACACTGACATCTAGCGCCACGCAGGCAACAAACCAGCAAAAGCTAGGCAGCAACCCCCACACCAACATTGCGCCTCTCCACCACCATCTCCTCAATCAACCCAGCCAACACATCCACCGCAGGATCCCGATTAACCGAAGCCCGATGCAACTCCAGATCAGCCGCAGGCAAAACCGGCAACCCATCCTGAACCCCCAAAACCCGCCAATTATCCGGCAAAGTACACCGATCAATAATCGTAACAGCCGCCCCATGATTAACAGCAACCTTAATCCCAGTAGGACTCTGACTGGTATAAACGACCTGATACTGCCGCTCAAGCGCGGCAAGCGCTTCAAGCCCCCGCTGCCGATAACAACAAGTCTCAGGAAACAAAGCCAACGGCACAGGAACCCCAGGCTCCAGAACAAAATCCCGATGCGCCGCCCACACCACCTCCTCACGCCCGAGATGCCGCCCACTGGTTTGCGACCCATGCCGCACCACTAGCGCCAGATCCAACTCCCCAGCCTGCAACCGCTCGAGCAACTCCAACGACATCCGGCAATGAATATGCGGCCGCGCACCCGGCCTCAGCGCATAAAACTTCTTCAGCAACTCAGGCAGCCATAACTCCGCATAGTCCTCAGGCAGCCCAAACCGGATCACCCCATCACTATTGCTCCGGTTCAGCGCAGCAATCGCCTCGTTCTGCACCTGAATAATCCGTCGGGCGTGAATCAAAAAATTCTCGCCATCGCGCGACAAAGCCAACCGCCGGCTGTTACGCAGAAACATGTGCGTTTCCAACCGGTCCTCCAGCGTGCGGATTCGCAGACTGATGGTCGACTGTGTGCGGTGCAGCAATTTGGCCGCCGCGGTAAACCCGCCGCTATCGACCACGGCAACGAACGCCCGCACCAGTTCGGGGTCCAGAGAACTCAGTTTCGACCAATCGGGTCCGCTGATGGAAGCCATCGGAATTACTCGCTTTCCAAAGAAATTTGGCGATCAAAACATGGGGGCGTCAGTGAGGTGATTGTTGTCGAAAACAATTCGCGTCACAAATCAGTCTGAACCCCTAATCTGGAGTCCCGCCGTGTCAGTACTTCCTCTTGCCGATGCCGAATGCAACGATTTGAGCGACATCGTCGATACCGGGCGCTATCCGCTGCACGATCCGGACCACCCCCGTATGCGTGAGCTGATCGCAAGCTGCCGCGCCCACCTGGCGGGCAACGGCAGCGCGGTGCTGCATGGTTTTCTGCGGCCTGAGGCGCTCGTCCAGGCGCGGGCCGAAGGTGTCGCGCTGGCGGCCAAGACCTACTTTTCGACTCGTAAGGTCAACGCCTACTTCACGGCGGACGATCCGTCGCTGCCCGCCGACGATCCGCGCCGCGTCTTCATGGACCGCACCAGCGGCTTCGTCACCCGCGATGTGATTCCCGCCGACGCGATCGTGCATCGCATCTATGTTGCCCAGGCGATGAAGCGTTTCGTTGCGGCCTGCCTCGGAGAAGCGCGTGTCTGGGAATACGCGGACCCTTATGCCGGGCTGGTTCAGAACGTCATGCCGCCGGGCACCGAACAGCCGTGGCACTACGATACCAACGAATTCATCGTCTCGATGATGACGCAACAGCCGGAAGCGGGTGGCGATTTCGAGTATTGCCCGAATATCCGTTCTCCCCAAGGCGAGAACTATGGCGACGTCGGCAGCGTGGTGCGCGGCGAGACTCGTGCGCCGATCAATGTGATCACGTTGCAGCCCGGCGATCTGCAACTGTTCAAAGGACGTTTTTCATTGCACCGCGTCACCAAGGTGCAGGGCGGCATCGACCGGCATACCGCGATCTTCGCGTACTCGCAGAAGCCCGGTGTGATCGGCAGGCTCGAACGCACGCGTCAACTGTATGGACGGGTGTCCGAAATGCATCTGGAAGCCGAGCAGCGGCTCGTGCGCGCCGACAACCTCGTCGATTGAAGCTGTTTTTCTAAAACCATCCCACGTCCCCTTCGAAAACATGACGATTATTCGCCCGACTCACCGCCCGGAAGATTGCGAACCCACTGCGGAGGAAATCGCGCAGATCCAGCGTGACCGGCTTGCCGCCGTACGTCGCGAGCTAAAGAAGCGCGATCTGACCGCCGCGATCCTGTTCGACCCCACGCATATGCGCTACGCGACCGGCTCGCGCAACATGCAGGTCTATTCGATGCGCAACCCGGCGCGCTATCTGTTCGTACCGGCCGAAGGCAAGGTCGTGCTGTTCGAATACGCCGGCTGTGATTTTCTCGCCGACGGGCTCGACACCGTCGACGAAGTGCGGCCCGCTACCGCGATTTCCTATTACTTCTGCGACGACATGCTGGGCCGCGTCACCGAACGCTGGGCCGACGAAATCGACGAGCTGGTCAAGCAGAGCGGCGGCGGCAAACGCATCGCCATCGAGAGCGCGACGTCGGCGGCGGCTTTTGCGTTGCAAGCGCGCGGCTATCAGATCAGCGACGCACAGGAACCGCTCGAACGGGCCCGCTCGATCAAAGTGCCGAACGAGATCAAGATGATCCGTTCATCGCTGCGTGCCGCGGAAGAGGGCGTGCGTAAGCTGGAGGCCGCACTCGTGCCCGGCATCAGCGAAAACGAACTCTGGTCGCATCTGCATAAGCACATCATTGAAACGGACGGCGACTACGTGGAAACACGTTTGATCAGCTCGGGTCCGCGCACCAATCCGTGGTTCCAGGAAAGCAGCCCGCGCAAGATCCAGACAGGCGAGCTCGTTGGCCTCGATACGGACGTCGTGGGGCGCTTCGGCTATTACGCGGACTTCTCGCGCACCTTCCTGTGCGGCGACGCTCCCGCTACGACAGCACAGAAAACGCTCTACAGACTCGCCTACGAACAGGTGCATTCGAATATGGAGAACGTGCGCGCCGGCACGACGTTTCAGGAGTTCATTGCGAAGGCCTGGAAGATTCCCGGCCCTTATCAGGCGCGCCGCTATTTCGCGCTTGCGCATGGCGTCGGCATGACCGGCGAGTATCCGTACATCGTCCATCGCGAGGACAACGACGCCAAGGGCTATGACGGCGTGATCGAGCCCGGCATGACGCTGTGCATCGAAAGCTATATCGGCCATGAAGATGGCGGCGAAGGCGTCAAGCTGGAAGAGCAGGTGTATGTGCGCGATGACGGCCGCGTGGAACTGCTGTCCGACTATCCGTTCGAGAAGCGCCTGCTCGCCTGAGCGCATGGCGTGTCCTCATCGGCATGTGAGGCAAGGGCCAAGGCCCTCGCACATGCCGGCTCATTGCAATTCAACGCTCCAAGGGTGATCGACGATGCAATTCAGACAACTTCGGACGGTGCTGTGCGCCGCCGCCATGGCTTTGACCGGCGTCACCGCGCACGCTGCGGATAGCTGGTGCGCGCAGGGCAAGACGGTGCATTTCGCCGGCATTACGTGGGAAAGCGGCTCCTTTGCGACCGAAGTGCTGCGGCAGATTCTGGAGAAGGGTTACGGCTGCAAGACCGATGTCGTGCCCGGCAGCACGGCAGCCACCGAAACTGCGCTCGCGCACAACGACGTGCAGGTATGGGCCGAACAATGGACCGGGCGCAGCGAGATCACCGCGAAGGCTGTGGCCTCGGGCAGCGTCAAGCTGGTGGGCGACACCTTGCCGGGCGGCACGAAGGAAGGCTGGTTCGTGCCGGAATACGTGGTGAAGGGCGATCCCAAACGCGGCATCAAGCCGCTCGCAGCAGGTCTTGTTTCAGTGACTGACCTGCCCAAGTACAAGAGCGTATTCGCCGACGACGAGGAACCGGACAAGGGCCGCTTTCTAAACTGCCCGACGGGTTGGGATTGCGAGCGGGTCAACACGCGCTTGCTGAAGGTGCTGAATCTCGATGCGACCTACACCAACTTCCACCCAGGCACCGGCGCCGCGCTCGATGCAGCTATCGCTTCCGCTTACCAGCGTGGCGCGCCGATCGTGTTCTATTACTGGGGCCCGGCCGCGTTAATGGCGAAGTACAGGTTCGTCGAATTGAAGATGCCTGCCTATAACGACGCATGCTGGAAAACCTTGCGCGACGAAAGCAGTACCTCGCAATGCGCCTCCTCGTACATGGTCTCGCATGTCACGGTAGGCGTATCCACGCCGTTCTACGACGCCGACCCGCAACTCGTGTCGATGCTCGGCAAGGTCAAGTTTCCGATGGACTTCCTCAACAGCACCATCCTCGAGATGAGCACGAAGAAACTCGACGGCTCGGCCATGGCCACGCAATTCCTGCGCGAGCATCCGGAGATGTGGAAGCAATGGGTGCCTGCCGACGTCGCGTCGAAAGTGCAGGCCGGACTCGCTGGCGCCTGACAGGCGGTAACGTCAGGCGGATTTCGACGGCACGAAGTCTTGCGGCTTCGTGCCGGACTGCAGGTGGTGTACGTGTAGTGGAGGAGGGGTCATGCATTCGTTTTTTCTGCATCTTTCGATTGCCGACTGGGTGAACGACGCCGTGCAATCGTTCGTGACCCGCTACGGCGACAGCTTTCACCAGTTCAGCATTGCGCTCTTACGCTATGTGCTCGTGCCGCTCGAAGGCGCTTTGCGCGCGCTACCGCCGTGGCTGATCCTGCTGGCGGTCGGCGCGGTGACGTGGAATGCAACGCGGCGCCTGAGCGTTGCCGGCTTCTTCATGCTGCTGCTCTATGCGATCGGTTGTTTCGGCCTCTGGGAAAAGCTGATGCAGACCCTCGCGTTGATGCTGGTGGCGACGGTGCTGTCGGTCTCGCTAGGTGTGCCGCTCGGCATTCTCACCTCGCGCAGCGCATGGCTGCGGCGCGTGCTGTTACCCACGCTCGACGTCATGCAAACGCTGCCCAGCTTCGTCTATCTGATTCCGGTGCTAATGCTGTTCGGCCTCGGCAAGGTGCCGGCGATCCTTGCCACCATCATCTATGCGCTGCCACCGCTGATTCGCCTGACCGATCTCGGCATTCGCCATGTGGACAGCGAGGTGGTGGAGGCGGCGCGCGCCTTCGGCACGACGCGCTGGCAATTGCTGGTGAACGTGCAGATGCCGCTGGCGCGGCCCAGCATCATGGCCGGCATCAACCAGACGACGATGATGGCGCTTTCCATGGTGGTGATCGCCTCGATGATCGGTTCGCGCGGCCTCGGCGAAGATGTGCTCGCCGGCATTCAGACCCTCGACGTGGGCAAGGGGACGCAGGCGGGTATTGCCATCGTGATCCTCGCAATCGTGATCGACCGTATCAGCCAGGGCTATGGACAGGACCGTCGTGCGCGACGGGTATTAGCGCAGCGCAGAAAGGCCCGGGCGGCTTCGCGCATTCCTTATCGTGTGGGCAGCGCGAATACGGATGAAACATCGGCGGCTGATGGCGGGCTCGAAACCCGCACGGCCAAATGACTGGAAAAAGCGAGGAGAGCGACATGGCAGCGATTGAAGTCAACCACGTGTACAAGCTTTTCGGTCCGCCGGCCAGTCATGCGCGCGTGCTCGACCTGTTGAGAAGCGGCAAGGGCAAAGCCGATGTGCTGGCACAGACCGGTTGCAACGTCGGCTTGAACGACGTCAGCCTGAATATCGGCGCGGGCGAAATCTTCGTGATCATGGGGCTGTCCGGTTCCGGGAAGTCGACCCTGGTGCGCCATTTCAACCGGCTGATCGAGCCGACTGCGGGCGAGATCGTGATCGACGGTTCGGACGTCATCAAGCTCGGCGCGCAAGGCCTGCGTGACCTGCGCCGCTATAAGGTCAGCATGGTGTTCCAGAATTTCGGACTGTTGCCGCATCAGACCGTGCTCGACAATACGGCGTATGCATTGCGTGTGCGTGGCGAACGCAAGACCGAAGCCAATGAGAAAGCCCGTGTCTGGCTCGGCAAGGTGGGCCTGAACGGCTACGACGAACACTATCCGGACGAGTTATCCGGTGGCATGCGTCAGCGGGTCGGCTTGGCCCGTGCGCTTGCCGCGGATACGGACGTCCTGCTGATGGACGAAGCATTCTCCGCGCTCGACCCGCTGATTCGCACGGAAATGCAGGACCAGTTGCTGCAACTGCAGGCAACACTAAAGAAGACCATCGTATTTATCACGCACGATCTCGACGAAGCACTGCGGATCGGCAACCGCATCGCGATTCTGCGCGACGGCAAACTCGTGCAGGAAGGGACGCCCAACGAGATCCTGACGCGCCCCGCGGATGACTACGTGAGGCGTTTTGTCGAGCGCCGCTCGGATCGCGGCGCAGTCAGCCATTGATACAGTGCTTGTATGCGCGGGGTGCTGCGCCCGATTTTACGGTGCAATCTCCGGAATGTCGGGCAAGCCATCTTTGGGCCCGAGTATGTCATCGACCGCGAGGCTTTGGCAGTCGGGTGCCGAAGCCGCCGTCGCTGCAACGGTCACGATTCCAGCATAACTTCCTGTGTCAGCGAAGTGAGTTGATTCCGCGCGCATGGCGACGCTGCAACCTTGCGACTCGAGCAGTGAGGTCGAGTTACTCGCGCGGCATTCCTTGTGCAAGCTGTCGGCCCAGCTTGCAAGGCCGAGGAGCTCACTCCGCTCTTTCGGATTCCGGACCAGTTCGGCGTACCTGGCATAGGCGAGCCCCGCGCGTGTCGGATCCATCTTGATGGCGCTCAAGTATTCGCGGCGCGCGCCGCTGTCA
The DNA here is from genome assembly GCF_030464785.1 of Paraburkholderia sp. SEWSISQ10-3 4. Lineage (NCBI taxonomy): Bacteria > Pseudomonadati > Pseudomonadota > Betaproteobacteria > Burkholderiales > Burkholderiaceae > Paraburkholderia > Paraburkholderia sp. SEWSISQ10-3 4. Next base: position 106,174 of record NZ_JALPRI010000022.1, on the reverse strand, counting down.
TCGTCGAGCAGCTTGAGCGACTCCGCCAGATTGACGTGCGCTTCCTGATAGTCCGGTTTCAGATAAACGGCGATATGGAAATCGTCGCGCGCATTTTGCAGGTCGGACTCCGCTTCGGCGGAATGGCGGTCAGGTGCTTGCCTCGCCAGTGCCAGCCAGGCGCGGCCAATTGCATTGAACGCCGCCTCCCGTGACGAATGCAAGGCAATGGATCGTTCGAACGCGCCGATCGCCTGTTTGTGGCAACCGAGCTCGCTGAGCGCGACGCCCCAGTTATAGAAGCTCCAGGACGACGGGTATTCGGTGGATAGTCGGCTGACCGCGTTGACTTCGCCTTTGTAATCGTGGTTCGCCTCGTTGATCTTCGAGAGTCCGAGGAGGGCCCATTTGTAGTTCGGCTGTTCGTCTCCGGCGTTGACGATGCTCGAAAATATCCGCTCAGGCTCGGAAAAATCGCAGGCTTTCTTGTCATCGTAGCAGCGCGTCTGGGCTTCGGCCGACTGGTACGAGGCGTAGATATAAGGACTGTGCTTCTTCAGCACATCAATGGCGACTTTGGGGAGTTTTTTCTTCAGATCGGCGATTGCGCTTTCGTCCGTGTCGAAATTATAAACGTGGCCGCGTTCCACCAGGACCAGGTGCAGAGTGCAGAGGTCTTTGGCGCAGGTTACGCTGCCTGAGATGGTCGAAACCGGAAGCGGCAGCGCCTCGCGCACGTATTGCAGGATCGTCTTTGCGGAAATGGAGGTGCCGGGCACCGAGAAGTCCGGCATGTCGGAATCGAGCCTGATTTCTTCTTTGGCGGAGGCGGGTATCACGTCTGCTGCGCGCTCTTCGAGGGCGATCAGTTGGCCCGCGACGAGTGACTGGACCACTTCGCTGGAGTAGCCGATTTTGGCGATTTCCTCGGGAACCGAGATATTTTCGATGACGGTCTCGCGTGCGGAGAGCAGTTTCCACAGCACGGCGCCGGCAAGACATGCGCCGATCAGAAGCAGCAGGTTCAGCGAAACCATGCGCAGGTTGGACGTGAAGGTTGCGAGCTTCGCAAGACGGTCTTCGTGCGGGGTGCCCGTTTCCTTGGGCGTCGGCCCTGGCTTCTGCCTGGGTTTCTGTTCCGGCTCGGGTCCGGATCCCGGGTGCGACTGATGGGTTGGCTTGACCGCTCTCAGATGCGGCGGGCGATCAGCTCCGCGATGATGTCTCGGTGCGTGCATGTTGCCTCCCCTCGGTGAGCCGGCTTCAACAAAACGAAGCTGCGAGGCGAGGATTTAACAATTGAGCGGTCTACGTGACCTGACGCTTTTAACCAGTTTCGACTGTCTCGCGCACGATGCCGAAGTGCGTCTTGAGTCCATCCCAGCCGAGCGCCGTGACGGCCACCGATCGCGTGGTGGAAGACTTGCGCACCCAGCCCCACGCGAGAAAGGCATCCATGAGCCGGGCGCCTAACGGCCCCGCGACGTGAAACTGCCGCTCGGTCCAATCGAGACATTGACGTGCCAGTTCCGTTTCGCCGATCGGCGACTCGCCGATATCGATTCCGAGCTGCTGCAGCCACACATGGCCGGATGTGGTGAGCGCGTAGCGGCGCTCGCTCGCCTCGACGATGAAACCCCGCGTGAGCATGCTTTGCGTCACCGCGATGCTGATCTGGCCCGCCAGATGGTCATAGCAGCAGCGTGCGAAACGCAGCGCCTGCGCCGAGCGATTCGGCGTATTGCGCCACGCCGGGGTGACCGGGCCAACCGACGCGAGGCTTTCAAGCACGTGCGAAACGTGCGCGCCGGCGAGCCGGTAATAGCGATGCCGGCCCTTGCTTTCCACGCTCAGCAAGCCGCCGTCGAGCAGCTTGGCGAGGTGCGAGCTGGCGGTCTGAGCAGTCACGCCCGCCGCGGCTGCAAGCGCGCCGGCCGACATGGTGCTGCCGTCGGCGAGCGTGATCAGCATCACCGAACGAACCGGTTCGGCGATCAGGTGTGCAACGCTCGAAATATTGTGCTGACCCATTTATGTGCAATGTCCGTCATTGATGCGTGAGCGACGCCTGCCGGCAGGTGAACAGTTGTCCGTACGCATACTTCGATACAGCCCGAAGCATTCTCTGTGTGGGTCGCCTTATAGTCAACGGCGAAGCAGAAAATAGGGGCTGAAACTCTTGAACGATGAACGTGAATATCAGAAGCGGGTATTGATTGCGACGAGCCTCAGCTACGTCATTGTCATCCTGGATACGTCGATCGTAAACGTCGCGCTTGAGCCGGTTGCGGCCAGTCTGGGTTCGGATATTGCCGGGCTGCAGTGGGTGGTCAACGCTTACACGCTGACGTTTGCCAGCCTGCTTCTGAGCGGCGGCGCGCTAGGCGACCGGATCGGGGCTAAAACAGTCTATCTCGCCGGATTGCTGGTCTTCGCTTGCGCATCGGCGTTATGTGGGTTGGCGCCGGATTTGCAGATTCTGGTGGTCGCGCGGGTATTGCAAGGTATCGGCGCGGCATTGTTGGTGCCGTGTTCGCTGACCCTGATCAATCATGCTTTTCCGGTTGCCCGGCAGCGCGCCAGCGCGATCGGCGTGTTGGCCGGGTGCGGCGGTATCGCGATGGCGGCGGGGCCGCTCGCCGGCGGTCTACTGACTCATCTGCTCGGCTGGCGCAGCATTTTTCTGGTCAACGTGCCGATCGCGCTGATCGGCGCGTGGCTGACTACGCGCGTCGCTTCGGTGCGGCCGCCCAGCTCGGACAGGTCGATGGATGTCGCCGGGCAACTGCTTGCCGTTGTTGCGCTTGGCGCGTCGGTAGCCGTGCTGATCGAGGGGGCGAAGCTCGGATGGCAGGCGGCCGCGATACGTGCGGGTGCGGTGATTGCGCTTGCCGCCTGGGTTGCATTCGTGCTGGTCGAGGGCAGGCGCAAACAACCGATGCTGCCGTTGGGCTTCTTTCGTAGTCCAGTATTTTCAGCGTCGGCATTCGTTTCGCTGATTTCCGGTCTGATTTTCTATGGCCTGTTTTTCCTGTTGAGCTTGTACTTCCAGTCTGCCCGCGGATGGTCGCCATTGCAGACCGGCCTCGCATTCCTGCCGCTGACCGTGATGGTGGCCATCGGCAGCTTTGCATCCGGCGCGTTGAACCGGACGTATGGTGCGCACCGGCTCGTTTGTGCCGGCTTCCTGCTGTATGCAGTGGGTTTCGTTGGGCTCGTCGCGCTCGCGGACGATGCGCCGTACTGGCGTATTGCGCTTTGTTTTCCCGCCGTTGGTTTCGCGGCGGGGGTGATTTCGCCGGCGGCGACCGCTGCGCTGATGACAGCAGTGGACAAGGCGCGTGCCGGCGTCGGGGCGGGCGTGCTCAATGCGAGCCGGCAGACAGGGGCCGCTTTTGGCGTCGCGATCTTCGGCGCGCTGATGAGCGCGATCCAGCCAGCCGACGTGGGGATTCGCACGGCGGTGTATCTGGCGATCGGCCTGTCGCTGCTGGGCGCGCTGGTTTGGAGTGTCGCTTTGGCCGTGGCGGCGCGTTATGCGGGCAGCGATGCCTGGTAAGCGGGACGAACCGTAAAAAGAGCGGCGCGCTGGGCAGTATCGGCGCTTCGCCGGCTCGAACATCTCGTGAGCAGCTTGGCTGCTGCGTTGCCGGTTGATCGCGTTAGTCACGTAAAAACGACCTGGCCACATTCGTAGAAGCGGGTGCAATGCCCGCTCATGGCCCCTCATGTGGACCAGGCGATTTATTATCGCTGGTACTAGTCAGGTGCATTTTCGGCCACCGATACTGAACTCATCTGCTATGGCCGCCGTGCCACATCCGCTCGCCGCGGAGCGCCGCTACCCCGGGCCAGTCCTGCATTGGCAGGCGGATTCAGCAGAGACGATTTCATCGCTTACGAAAAGCAGACGGAGACTTCATGCTCAAGTTCCTGATCGGGATCGGCATCCCCTATATCGGTGTGATAGGCCTGCTGCCCTGGGTCGCTTCGGTCGATCGATTCGTCTTCGGCGTGCCGTTCATCTATGCGTGGATTTTCGCGTGGTTTGTCCTGACGTCCATCTGCCTGCAGGTGTGCTGGCGTCTGTTCGATCGTCGCGCGGAAGAAGCCGATCCGCAAACCCACTGAAGCAGCAGGAGAGCCAGGATGTCCACCGTTGTCTTTCTCGGTTTGATTCTCTTTTCGCTGTATCTGGCGATACGGTCCAAGAAAGGACATGGCGCGCAAAGCGTTCATGACTTCTTTGTCGCGTCCCGGCAGTTTGGCGCGTATCTGGTGTTCTTTCTCGCTGCGGGCGAAATCTACAGTATCGGCACGATGGTTGGCTTTCCAGGCGGCATCTATGCGAAGGGCCCCACGTATGGAGTCTGGTTCCTGGGATACATCCTGCTGGCGTATCCCGTCGGCTATTTCATCGGGCCGAAAATCTGGGAGGCCGGCAAACGCTATAACGCGATTACGCTGCCCGACCTGTTCAAAGGCTATTTCGGCAACCGTGCGCTGGAGGTGATCGTCGCCGGATCGGCGATTCTGTTCCTGCTGCCCTGGGGCGAGTTGCAATTCACGGGACTCGTTGCCGCGTTCAAAGGCCTCGGCTGGAACTTCCAGCCGCTCTATCTGATTCTGATTTCAGCGATGCTGGCATTCACCTACATCGCGATTTCCGGCGTGCGGGCGTCGGCCTACATCGCGATCCTGAAAGACGTGCTGATGGTCGTGGCGATCGTGATCACCGGACTCGCGGTTTCGTGGGAATCCGGCGTCACGGAAGTCTTTCATGCGGCGAGCCTGCACGTCAGCAACAGCATGAACGCCAGTCAACTGACGTTTTCGATGAGCACCATGCTGTTCCAGTCGTTGGGGTTCTATGTGATGCCGTTCGCCGTGCAGGTCTTCTTTACGGCCACCAGTCCGAACACGATCCGGCGCACTCAGGTCGCCATGCCGCTGTACATGCTGATGTATCCGTTTCTGGTTATCGCTTCGTACTATGCGATCAGTCAGAACCTGCACCTCACGTCGCCGAATGAAGCGTTCTTTGCGGCGGCGATCCGGCTGCTGCCGGGCTGGTTGCTGGGCCTGGTTGCGGCCGGCGCCGCGCTGTCGGGTCTGCTGGTGCTGACGGGTATCTGCCTCGCTATCGGCCCGCTCGTGACGCGCAATCTGTTGCCGAAGATGCCCGAGAGCAGGCAGAAAACCACCGCGAAAACGGTGATCGTGGTCTATCTGCTCGTCTCGATTGTGATGACCTTGCTGACGCCGAATCTGATGCTCACGCTAATCAATACCGCGTACTACGGCGTGACCCAGTTTTTCCCGGGCGTGATGGTCATTCTGTTTTCGCTTCGAGTCAAACCAGCCGCCGTTGCAACGGGTATTCTGACTGGCCAGATACTCGCGATCATCCTTTACATCCTTCATGTCGATCTCGGCGGATTCAACCTGGGCCTGCTGTGTCTCGTGATCAATATTGCGGTGACTGCCGTGCTGAACCATGGTTGGAAGCGTAAGCCGGTGCATGCACTGTCCTGATCGTTCGGCCTGTGTCCTCAACCAAAGAACAGCTATCCATGAATTCGATTGAACGAGGTCCCATCACCGTCTTCGTTGCCAGAAAAATTCTGACGATGAATCCGGCCCAGCCGCAGGCCACGCACGTTGCCGTGCGAGACGGCAGAATTCTCTCCGTCGGTAATCTGGAGGACGTGAGCCGCTGGGGCGAGGCTGAGATCGTCGACACGTTCCAGGACAAGGTACTGATGCCAGGTCTCGTCGAAGGGCATTGCCATCTGATGGAAGGCGCCATGTGGGATGCCGTGTATCTCGGCTACTACGACCGGCGCGGCCCTGACGGCAAACTGTGGCGAGGACTAAGAACACTTGACGAGGTAATCGAACGGCTGGCCGAAGCGCAACGCGTCATGACGGATGCTGAGGCGCCGCTGCTCGCGTGGGGCTTCGATCCGATCTTCTTCGGCGCGAGCCGTCTGTCGGTTAGAGAACTCGATACCGTTTCCGCGAGCCGCCCCATTGTCGTGCTGCACGCGAGTGTGCACCTGATGAACGTCAACTCCGCCATGCTGGCGCTCGCCGGTATTGACGAAGACACGGACATCGACGGGATCGACAAGGATAGCGAAGGCCGGCCAACCGGCGAGCTGCAGGAATTCGCCGCCATGTTCCCGGTGTATCAGGTGATAGGCAGCCAGCTTTCCATCGCGGCGAGCGAAAAGACCGAGGCCATCTGGAACTTCGGCAAGGTCGCGCAACTCGCGGGCGTGACCACCGCGACGGATCTGGTCAACGATCTGTCCGCGCTGGGCAATCGCAACCTGCGCGAAGTCACAGCCGACCCGCAGTATCCGGTCAGAATCGTGCCCGCCTTTGCTCCGCAGCGAAGCCCTGATAACGGCGTCGAAAAAGTACTGTCGGCCGTTCACGGCAGCACGGAGAAATTGCGGTTTGGCCCGGTTAAATTTATCGTCGACGGGTCGATTCAGGGCTTTACGGCGCGGCTCAAATGGCCGGGCTATGTTGGCGGCCAGCCGAACGGCTTGTGGCTGATTCCGCCGAGCCAGTTGGAAGAAGTGTTTACGCCGTTTCACCGCGCGGGGCTGCAGCTTCATATTCATACCAACGGCGACGAAGCCACCGAGGTCGTATTGAACGCGATCGAGAAGATGCTCGACGCCTGTCCACGCAGCGACCACCGCCACACGCTGCAGCACTGTCAGATGGCCGACGCGAGCCAGTTGGCCCGCGCGGCGAAACTCGGCATGTGCATCAACTTTTTCTCCAACCATATCTACTACTGGGGCGATGCCCACTACGCACAGACCATGGGCCCCGATCGCGCGAACCGCATGAACGCCGCGGGAACGGCGCGGCGTCTGGGCATTCCCTATGCCTTTCATTCGGATGCGCCGATTACGCAGTTGAGTCCGCTATTCACAGCGTGGTGCGCAGTGCAGCGCAAGACGGCCAGCGGTCGCGTGCTGGGTGAGAGCGAATGTATCCCCGTGGCGGACGCATTACGCGCGGTTACGCTGGGAGCCGCCTATACGCTGAAGATGGAGCATCTGATCGGCAGCATTGAGGTGGGCAAATTCGCGGACTTCGCCGTGCTTGAGGACGACCCGACCGAGGTCGCGCCCGAGCAGTTGAAGGACGTCGAAGTGTGGGGCACGGTGCTGGGCGGCCGTGTGTTTCAGTCGCCGGCAAAATGAACGACGTGACGCAGTCTGGCGTTCGGCCACCCATTCCGCTGGTGGTGCTCGGCGGCTATCTCGGTGCGGGAAAGACGACTCTGCTTAATCATGTGCTCTCGAATGCGGGGCAGCGCAGGGTGGCGGTGCTGGTCAACGATTTCGGCGATATAAATATCGACGCCGCATTGATTCGCGAACGCACGGACGACGTCATCAATCTGGAGAATGGTTGCGTTTGCTGCTCGATTGGCGGTCGCCTCGTCGATGCGCTCGTGAAAATCAGCGCGCGTCCCGAGCGTCCTGAGTTGTTGATCATCGAAGCCAGCGGTGTTTCCGATCCCGTGAAGATCGCGCAGATCGGTCTGCTCGACCGGGCATTCAGGTTGGTCGGGATCATCGTTGCTGTGGATGCAGAGCGGATCGGTGCGACCTTGCTTGATCCGTATGTCGGCGATATTGTGCGCCGGCAGACTGCGGGTGCGACGGCCCTTGTGCTCACCAAGACCGACCTTGTAACCGAGAAGGAAAAGGTTGCAGCGACGGAAGCGGTGTTGGCGCTCGCGACCACGTCTATCCTGCTCGAATCCGCAAACGGGTCCATCCCGCTGGAGTTGATTTTCGACGCGAGTGTCGCGCCTCGTCATCGCACCGGTGGGCCCGCTCTCGCGCCGAGCGGGCACCTCAATAGCCATCAGGGCATCTGCAGCTTTTCCTTCCGCTCGGACTTTCGCCTCGACAGGAAGAAACTCAAGGACGTGTTTCGCGCGTTGACGGTCCCGCTATTGCGGGCGAAGGGCATCGTATGGCTCGACCAGGATGCTTCTCCCCAGGAGCTTCATGTGGTCGGTGGTCGCATTCTGATCACGCCGTTCGCGGGTCACGCAGCGGGCGAATCGACGATCGTTCTGATCGGTCGCTTTAGCGACGAAGACGAGCGTACCGTGAAGCGCTGCCTCGAAAGCACGCAAGTGCTGAACTAGCGTCAGCCTCGCGCGAGCGTGCCGCGATCATCGCGCCCGGCACGTCAGGCACAGTAAGGCCCCCAAGCCCCCAACGGCCCGATTCCGAAAACCCGGTTCGAGGCCAGTCAACCCGCGTCTCCCCGACACACGCTGCACCAGGCGAAACCAGCGCACTGGCCCTACCGTCGAGTGGTCACCAAACTTACACTTTTCCATAAGAGATCGCCGCTTAGGCAAGCTCACGAGTCGCACCCAATTCACCAAGCAGGAGACATTGCATGGCCACAACAGAAACGTCCGCATCGAAAGTCACCGCGGACACGCTCGCCGCATTTTCTGCCGCGTTCAATCGTCACGATGCGAATGCGCTGATGGACTTCATGACCGAAGACTGTGTGTTCGACGCCGCCGGCGGAAACGAAGTCTACGGCGCGCGCTTCGTCGGTCGCGACGCGGTGCGCGCAGCCTTCGAAACGGTGTTCAAGACCTTCCCGGATGCGCATTGGGGAAAGGGCCGTCACTACGTCATCGGGGAACGCGGTGTGTCCGAATGGGTATTCACGGGGACGCATGCGGAAGGCTGGCGCATCGAAGCAGAAGGGTGCGATCTCTTCGAGTTCCGCGATGGTCTGATCGCAGTCAAGCGCGCGTTCCGCAAGGAACGTCCCAAGCAGAACGTTTGACGCCGACGAGGAGCTTCTCATGGAGCAAAGTGTCATCACACGGGTCGGCGAAGGTTTGTCTGCAGGGCGGGACAGCGCAACACAGTATGACCCGAGATACGACCCGCTGGTCTCGCCGGGACCGGGGCACGGCAAGCAATACGCGCCGACCTATTGGGCCGCGACAGCCGGCACGCCGCCGCCGGACGATGGTCCGATCACGAAAGATATCGACGTGGACGTGGCGATCATCGGCGCAGGGTATACGGGGCTAGCGACGGCGCTGTGTCTCGCGCGCGAGCATGGTATCAAGGCTGTGGTGCTCGAAGCCAACAAAACCAGTTGGGGCTGCAGCAGCCGCAATGGCGGACAAGGGCAGAATGCGTCGGGACGCCTGTCGCGTTCCCAATGGATCGAGCGTTGGGGCAAAGACGTCGCGTTGAAAATGCACGACGAGATCCAGGAAGGCTTCGACAACTTCAAGTCCCTGGTGGCCGAAATAGATTGCGATCCGCAGCCGGGTGGCCACTTTCTGATTGCGCACCGGCCGCGCATGATGGACAAACTCGCCGCCGAAGCCAAAGTCTGGAAAGACGTTTTCGGTTATCCATCCGAGCTTATCGATCAGGCCACGTTGCGCCGCGAATACGTCAACGATTGCGAGGCGGCCGGCGCGCTCCATGAACCCGAAGGTATCGGCATCCATGCGTTGAAGCTCGCGTATGGCTATCTGCGGCTCGCACGCGAAGCCGGCGCACGCGTTCATCCGGCGAGCCCGGTGATCGGCTGGGAAACCATCAACGGCATCCATCATCTGCGCACGCCAGGCGGCGTCGTGCGGGCCCGCTCCGTGGGTATTGCAACCGGCGCGTACACGGCGCCGGACCTTCATCCTTCCCTGACGAGCCGGGTGATGCCGATCCTGTCGAATTCGATGGTGACGCGTCCACTCACGCAGCAGGAAATCGCCGCCTGCAATTTTCGAACGACCCAGGTGCTCACCGATACGCGCACGCTGCGTTTCTACTACCGCTTCCTGCCGGACAACCGGCTGCAGATCGGCAGTCGTAGCGCGATCACCGGTGCGGATGCGCCGAATCCACGCCACTACGAGTTGCTTATCGAAGGGATGGGCCGCAAGTTTCCGGCATTGCGCGGTGTCCAGATCGACTATTCATGGTGGGGTTGGGTGGATGTGAGTCACGACATGATGCCGCGCGTGTGCCAGCCGGATCCGAAACAGTCGGTGTTTTACGCACTGGGCTATGGTGGCAACGGTGTGTCATATTCCCAGCAGGCGGGGCGACGCCTTGCCGAACGGATTGCAGGTAAAGGGTCGAAGCAGACGTTGCCGATCTTCACGTCTCCATTGCCCGGCCATCCGTTCGCGCCGTTCCGTCGCATTGGACAACGGATGCTCTACCAGTTGTATTTCCGGCGCGACGAGAAACCTTGAACGCGGCCTGCGTGCCGCGCCACCCGCGGCACGTTATTCGCCAGCCGTCGTGCGTCACTTGCACGGCGTTGCGCAGCCAGACAGGTCTGCGCGTTAAATCATAAGAAAAGACACGATGCAGCGAAACGCGCAAGCGTCCTCGCTCGATCCGAATTGACGGCGCTCAGGTTCCGGGAATGCGCGCAGCTTCGCATCCCGCACGACAGGCGCCGCCATCAACAGGATGTGGAGGTGACATGCAGGTATCGAACAAGAGTGAACTGAAGACCGGCCTCAAGGAGCGCCACATGACCATGATCGCGCTAGGCGGCGTGATCGGCGCGGGCCTGTTTGTCGGCAGCGGCGTGGTGGTCCAGCAGGCCGGCCCGGCGGCAGTTCTGTCGTTTCTGATTACCGGCGGCCTGATTGTGCTCGTCATGCGCATGCTCGGAGAAATGGCGTGCGCCATGCCGGCGGTGGGTTCGTTTTATGAATACGCGCGCCTCGCCTTTGCGGGCAAGCGCGGGCCGGGCAAACTGGCCGGCTTTCTGACCGGCTGGATGTACTGGTATTTCTGGGTCATCGTCGTGGCCGTCGAGGCGGTGGCCGGCGCGAAACTGGTTCAATTCTGGCTGCCGGATACGCCGGCATGGGCGATCAGTCTCGTGCTGCTGGTCGTGTTGACCGCGACCAACCTGATCTCGGTGGGCAGCTACGGGGAGTTCGAGTTCTGGTTCGCGTCCATCAAGGTGGCGGCGATCATCGTGTTCCTGTTCCTCGGCGCGCTCTACGTTCTGGGTCTGTGGCCTGCGTCGATGCATACCACCTCGGTGATGCCGACGCTGCTGTCGCATGGCGGGTTGATGCCGAAGGGGATCGGACCGGTGCTGAGCGGCGCAGTTGCCGCGACCGGTTTTTACTTTGGCGCCGAGATCGTCACGATTGCCGCCGCTGAAGCACATGAGCCGGTCAAGGCCGTCGCCAAAGCCACCAATTCGGTGATCACCCGCGTGCTGATTTTCTATGTCGGCTCGATTCTGCTGGTCGTGGCGCTGGTGCCGTGGGACTCGCCGAAGATGGCGACACCGTATGTAAGCGCGCTCGATGCGATGGGTATTCCGGCCGCCGCGAACGTCATGAATGCGATCGTGCTGACTGCGGTGCTGTCCGCACTCAATTCCGGTCTTTACGCTGCATCGCGGATGATGTTTGCGTTGACTCGCCACGGCGATGCGCCGGCTGCGCTTGCCAAGGTCAATCGCCGCGGCGTTCCCGTTCGCGCGATTCTGATCGGCACCTTGTTCGGCTATGTGTCGGTCGTCATGTCTTACGTATCGCCCGACACGGTGTTCGCATTCCTTGTCAATTCATACGGCACGGTGGCCATTTTCGTCTACGTGCTGATCGCCGTGTCGCAGTTGAAACTGCGCGCCCGGCTCGAGCGCGAGGCGCCGGAGATGCTGCGCGTGAGGATGTGGTGCTATCCGTATCTGACCTGCTTCGCGATCGTCGGCATGATCGGCATTCTGGTGGCGATGGCGTTCATTCCGGACCAGCGCACGCCGCTGTGGCTCGGGGTGGTGAGTCTCGGCGTGCTGCTTGTGGCGTATGTATGGCGGGCCCGGAAAAGCGGCGTAGCGTCAACTGAGCCGGAATTCGTGGACTATCGGCCGCGTACTCACTGAGGCTTGTCCAGGAGGGGACTGTTTGATGTGCGGCGGTGGGTCGTTCGCGATCGCCGCCGCGCTTTGCTAATGAGAGGTTGGGGGCGCGGCGTCGCTACTTTGTCGCGGTCACCGTCGCCGCAGCAGGCTGGAGCAGTGGTCCGATGCGCACGGCGATCTCCTTGAGCTTCGGCACCGCTTTCAGGAGATCCTCAAGACTGGAACGCGCCGTGGGCGAATGAACGGCCAGCGCCGCGAGCACGCGGCCATCTTCGACATTGCGCACCGGCACCGCGACCGCCACCATCCCGCGCACGAATTCCTCGTTGTCGACGCCGATGCCGCGCATGGCGAGGCGGTCGAGTTCCGCTTCCAGCAGATCGATATCGGTCAGGGTGCGATACGTCATCGATTTGAGCGGCAAACGCCGGATGACAAGTCCGCGCTCGGCCGAGCTCATCTGCGAAAGAAACAGCTTGCCGCTGGCGGTGCAATGAAGCGGGACGCGCGTGCCCGGTTGCATATGCAGACGCAAAGGTTCACTCGTCTCGACACGCTCGACGTACAGCACGGTATCGCCGTCGAGTACGGTGAGATTGCAGGTCTCGCCGAGCGACTCCACGAGCGTGCGCAGCAACGAGCGGCACGCACGCGTAAACGTGCTGTTTGCGAGCGTGGTCAGGGCGAGCTGCGCGGCGCGCGGCCCGAGCGCAATCGCGCGATCGGCGCCGCGCGAATCCGGCATGTGCGTGACGTAACCGCGTGCTTCGAGCGACTCGATCAGGCGCATCAGGGTCGCCTTCGGAATCTGCAGACGTGAGGACAACTGGGAGAGCGAGGACGGTTGTCCGGCGGACGCAAGTTGCTCCAGCACGCTGAGCGCACGCAGGACGCGGGTGTCGTCGGCGGGTTCGTGAGCGGGTGAGGGGAGATGCGTGGTGTCTCTCATTGTCCTTCCCGAAGCGGATGACGATAAATGCAGCCCGAACGGATCAGTGACAACCCGGATGAACGCGCGCGGACAGATTGAATAGTGAAACGAAAAAGTCGGTTTTCGTACCGGATTATTCAATCGTAACCGGATTTGCTTGAAGTCGAAACTGCCATCCAATAAATTGGTACGAAATGATCCGGTTTTAAAAACAAAGCCAGCAGCACGGAGACATCAATGGTACGGAGTTTCGACTACGTGGTCGTCGGCGCGGGATCGGCCGGCTGTGTACTGGCCAACCGCCTCTCCGAGAATGGCCGCTACTCGGTGTGCCTGCTCGAAGCCGGGCCGCCCGACCGTTTTCTGTGGATCCATATCCCGATCGGCTACGGCAAAACGATGTTTCATCCGGTCTACAACTGGGGCTTCTACACCGACCCGGATCCGAACATGCACGACCGCAAGCTGTACTGGCCGCGCGGGCGCACGCTGGGCGGCTCAAGTTCCATCAACGGGCTGATCTACATTCGCGGTCAGAAAGAGGATTACGACCACTGGGCCGCGCTCGGCAATCGCGGCTGGAGCTGGAAGGATTGCCTGCCATACTTCCGGCGGCTCGAACACAACGAACTGGGTGAGTCGCCGACACGTGGCGTGAACGGCCCGTTGTGGGCCTCCACGATCAAGCAGCGCCACGAACTCGTGGACGCGTTCATCGCGGCGTCAAATCGCCTGGGCGTCCCAACGGTCGACGACTTCAATCAGGGTGATCAGGAAGGCGTCGGCTACTATCAGCTGACCACTCGACGTGGCTGGCGGTGTTCGACGGCCGTCGCTTACCTCAAGCCCGCGCGTAGCCGTCCGAATCTGCTGATCGAGACCAACGCGCTGGCGTCGAAGATCCTCTTCGAAGGCACCCGTGCTACGGGTGTTCGCTATGTGCAGCACGGCAAGGTTCACGAAGTGCGTGCGCACCGCGAGGTGGTGCTGACCGCAGGCGCGCTGCAGTCGCCGCAATTGCTGCAGGTGTCGGGCGTTGGGCCGGCAAAATTGCTCAATGAGCTCGGTATTCCGGTGGTCGCCAATCGAGCCGGTGTCGGCGAAAACCTGCAGGACCACCTGCAAGTTCGTCTGACCTATGAAGTGACGCGGCCGATGACAACAAACGACCTGCTGCACTCCTGGACGGGCCGCGCAAAGATGGGGCTGCAATGGGCGCTGTTTCGCGAGGGGCCATTGTCTGTCGGCATCAATCAGGGCGGCATGTTCTGCCGCGCATTGCCGGATGAGGCGAAAACGCCCGACATCCAGTTCCACTTCTCCACGCTCTCAGCCGATACCGCAGGCGGCGACGTCCACGCATTTCCCGGCTGCACCTATTCGATTTGCCAGTTGCGGCCGGAGTCGCGCGGAAGCGTGCGGATCCGCACGAGCGACATGCGTGACGCCCCGTCGATCCAGCCGAACTATCTGGCAACCGATCTCGACCGCCGCACGACGGTCGCGGGTGTGCGTTTCGCACGCCGCGTCGCCGCCACGGAGCCCATGGCATCGCTGATGAAACGCGAAGTGCGGCCGGGCCGGGAAGCGCAAAGCGACGACGAGTTGCTGCATTTTTGCCGCGAATACGGTCAGACGATTTTTCATCCGTCGGGTACTGCGAAGATGGGCGTCGCGAGCGATCCGGGCGCGGTAGTCGACGAACGATTGCGCGTGTATGGCACGCAAGGCTTGCGGGTGGTCGATTGTTCGATCATGCCGACGCTGGTCTCCGGCAATACCAACGTACCGATCGTGATGGTCGCTGAGAAGGCGTCCAGCATGATTCTCGAGGATGCCCGCGCCGGCGATCTTCCGGCTGGGCAAGTGCAATCGCGGAGCATGGAAGCGCAATACTGAAGCAACAGCAGAAACAACGAAGCGAAGTGGCCACAAGAAGTAAAACGATCGCTACCTGACTCGCTGCATCCGAAGTCGATAAAAGCAGCGTGCAGGCGGCGGAATTCGTGCCCCAGGAGGAGACAGACAGGGGCCCAAATGTGCTGCGTTGCCGGGACGGCACGCGGCCATCCATTGGAGGAGGCGCTATGGCAATCGATAAGCGGGTTATCCGCCGCGTTGCATTCGCGAGCGTGATCGGCGCGACGGTCGAATGGTATGACTTTTTTCTGTACGGCGTCGTCGCGGGCATTGTGTTCAACAAGCTTTACTTTCCCGCTCACGATCCGCTCGTCTCGACCATGTTGGCCTACGGCACATTCGCCGTCGGCTTCATCACGCGGCCGCTCGGCGGCGTGATCTTCGGTCACTTCGGCGACAAGGTCGGACGCAAGTCCGCATTGATCTGCACGTTGATCATCATGGGGGTTTCGACGGCAGGGGTTGCCTTCGTGCCGACCTTCGATCAGATCGGCATCTGGGCGCCGATTCTGTTGCTCTTCCTGCGCGTGTTGCAGGGCATCGGGCTCGGGGGCGAGTGGGGCGGCGCGGTGCTGATGGCCTATGAATATGCGCCGCCGAACCGGCGTGGTCTGTACGCGAGCTTGCCGCAGATCGGTTTGTCGATCGGCTTGTGCCTCGCGTCGGGCATTGTCGCGGGCATTTCCCGGCTGCTGCCGGAAGCGGCGTTTCTTTCTTGGGGCTGGCGGGTCGCGTTCGGCGCTTCGTTGCTGCTCGTCGTGCTCGGCCTCTACATCCGCCTCAAGGTGATGGAGACGCCTGAGTTTCTCGCGCTCAAGCGCAACCGCCGCGACGTGAAAATCCCGTTCGTCGACATGATCACGCGCTACCGTAGTTCGGTGCTGCTCGGCATGGGCGCGCGCTGGATCGACGGGGTGTTCTTCAACATCTTCGCGGTGTTCATGATCGGCTACCTCACACAGCGTCTTTCGATGAGCCGCACGGAAGCGCTCACCGGCGTGATGATCGCGGCCATGGTGATGTGCTTCTTCATCCCCTTCTTCGGCAGGATGTCGGACCTGATGGGACGTGCGCGCGTGTATCGCTGGGGTTCGCTGATCTGCGGCGCCTCGGTGCTGCCGGCGTTCTGGCTGATGGAGACGCAGTCCGGCAATACGCTGGGCGTCTGGCTCGGCGTGGTGATCCCGTTCGGCATCTTCTACGCGATGGTCTACGGTCCGGAAGCCGCGCTCTTTGCCGAGTTGTTTGATCCGGAGGTGCGCTATACCGGCATCTCGTTCGTGTATCAGTTCTCGGGCATCTTCGCGAGCGGCCTCACGCCGATCATTGCGACGGCGCTGCTGCGCCTCGACGGCGGCAAGCCCTGGTATGTGTGCGGCTACGTGATTCTGTCCGCGCTGCTCTCGGCATGGGCGGCGCGAGCGATGGAGCGGCGCACGAAACCCTTCGATGAGATGGCGACCGTGCGTTGATGGCGCGGCCTGCCGGTTTGATGTGGGCGAGGTGCTGCCCAGGACGTGGGATTCTGTTTATAATAAAAACGGAACAAAATGTACCGAAAAGTAACATGATCCGGCGGCGCCGAGCGAACGTCCCCGCAGCGGGGAGGAGAATGAAGTGACTGATTTCGTGACTGCCAAACCCGACAGAATGGTCGCGGTACGAACCGTTTTCGGCATCGATTCCAGCCTGATGGTGCCGGCTTTCAGCGAGCGCGACGACCATGTGCCGGAGATCGACGAGGTCTACCGCTTCAATCCGGAAGTGACGCTGGCGATTCTGGCCGGCTTCAGCCGCGATCGCCGGGTGATGGTGCAGGGCTTGCACGGCACCGGGAAGTCGACGCACGTCGAACAGGTTGCGGCCCGTCTCAACTGGCCGTGCGTGCGTGTCAATCTCGATGGCCATATCAGCCGCCTCGATCTGGTCGGTAAAGACGCGATCGTGGTGCGCGACGATCTTCAGGTCACCGAGTTTCAGGAGGGGATCGTGCCATGGGCCTTGCAGCGCCCGGTCGCCCTGATCTTCGACGAATACGATGCGGGGCGCCCGGACGTGATGTTCGTGATCCAGCGCATTCTCGAGCGCGACGGCAAGTTCACGTTGCTCGACCAGAATCGCGTGATTCATCCGCATCCGTATTTCCGCATGTTCGCCACCACCAATACGGTAGGACTGGGCAATCTGAACGGTTTGTATCACGGCACGCAGGTGCTGAATCACGCGCAGATGGATCGCTGGAACGTGGTGGCCACGCTCAACTATCTGCCGCGCGCGGAAGAGGCCGGCATCGTGCTTGCACGGGTACCGGAGCTTGCTGACGAGGCGGGACGTGCGCTGATCGAGTCGATGGTGAGCGTGGCGGAACTTACCCGCAAGGGCTTTGCGAGTGGCGACCTGTCGACGCTGATGTCGCCGCGCACGGTGATCAACTGGGCGGAGAATTGCCAGATTTTCCGTGATCCTGCGATGGCATTTCGCCTGACCTTCCTGAACAAATGCGATGAAGCGGAGAGGTCGATCGTGGCCGAGTATTTTCAGCGCTGCTTTGGTACTGAACTCGAGGCGGCGGCCAAGGCGGAAGACCACGCTGCGGGCATCCGCTGATGACGTCGGACAGGCAAGCGACGCTGCGTGCGGAGCAACGCGAGGCCCTGTGCGCCGCGACCGTGCGTGCGCTCACAGGCGACGCCACGTTGCATTACCGCGAAGGCCGTTTGTGCCGCGACCTGCGGCCTTTGCCCTTGCACGCACCGCATCTGCGCACCGATCCGCAGCAGGACGATTTCACGTCCCTGCGCGGCGCCGCCGACGGCGCAGCCTTGCGACTCATACACTCCGATGCGGCGCTGCATGGCCGGCTATGCCCGACGGACCGTGTCGAGCGACTGGTATTCGAACTGCTCGAGCAACTACGGTGCGAGACACAGACGCCGCCTGGCATGCCGGGTCTGGTGCAGAATCTGCGCGATCGTTTCGAGGCCTGGTCGCTGGCTTTCTATCGCTCCGGGCTCGCTGAAGACCACCTCGGTATCCTCCTGTATACCGTGGCCCAGATTGCATGGTCGCGCCTGACGGGCTGGCCTGTGCTCGAACAAACCGAAGGCCTGATCGAAGCCACGCGCGCGGCGATCGCGCCGGTGGTCGGCGTCTCGCTGGCCGGTTTGCGCCGGCATCGACAGGACCAGGGCGCGTTCGCTGTCCATGCGCTCGAACTGGCGAGGCTGGTGGGCGACATGATCCGAACCGCCCGCGCCGAGGCGCTGGACGATGCGCAAGATGACCAGCAGGAGAGCGACGACAAAGCCCCGCGCACAGCGTTCTCGCTCTGGTTCGACGTCGAGGACGACGAGTACAAGGACATGGCCGTTGCGCTCACCGGCAGAAGCCGCGTGCTCGAGGCCTCGGAGCAGGGTTATCGGGCCTATACCGCGCGCTACGACCGCGAGATTTCGCCAGGCACGCTGGTCCGTAAAGCTTTGCTTGGCGAGTTTCGCGAGCGGCTCGACGAACGCGTCGCTGCCCAGGGCATCAACGTGGCGCGGCTTGCGCACGCGTTGAAGGCGGCGCTGGCGATTCCGCAACGCGATGGCTGGTCGTTCGGTGAAGAGCATGGCCGTATCGACGGACGGCGTCTCGCCCAACTGGTTAGTTCTCCCGCTGAGCGGCGTCTGTTCCGGCTGGAACGAAACACGCTCGTGGCCGACTGCGTAGTCGGTTTCCTGATCGATTGCTCGGGCTCGATGAAAGCGCATATCGAGCCGGTGGCGATCATGGTGGACATCCTCACGCGCGCGCTCGACCAGGCCGGCGTGACCACCGAGGTGCTGGGTTTTACCACCGGCGCCTGGAATGGCGGCCGCGCCCGGCTCGACTGGCTGGCGCAGGGCCGGCCGTCTCATCCGGGCCGGCTCAATGAACTGTCGCATCTGGTGTTCAAGAACGCCGATCAGAGCTGGCGACGCGCCCGCGCCGACATTGCCGCGCTCTTCAAGGCGGACCTGTTTCGCGAGGGCGTGGATGGCGAAGCGGTCGACTGGGCCTGCACGCGTCTCGTCGCCCGTCCTGAGGCGCGGCGGATTCTGATCGTGATCTCGGATGGCAGCCCCATGGACAGCGCGACGGGCCAGGCCAACGACGCCTTCTATCTCGACAACCATCTCAAGGCCGTCGTGGCGCGCCATGAGGCCTCGCGCGATGTAGAGGTGCTGGGTCTGGGCGTCGGGCTGGATCTCAGTCCGTATTACCGTCGCTGTCTCGCGGTGGATCTTTCCGTGCCGCCCGACATGAAACTGTTCGCGGAGATTGCGGGTTGGATCGGCGCACGCGGGCAGGGCGGCAGACGGTGACCGCTCCCGCCGCGGCCTGACTCCGAGTGGGTCACGACGCGAGCGGCGTGGTGTGTGCGTCTAGCGGTGCTTCAGCGGTCTGCGCCTGCACGGCAGTCACCGCGATCACGTAGTAGATATCGTCGGCGCTGCAGCCGCGCGAAAGATCGTTGGCCGGCTTTTTCAAGCCTTGCAGCAAGGGGCCGATTGCCTTCGCATCGCCGATCCGCTCGGCCAGCTTGTAGCCGATATTGCCGGCCTCGAGACTCGGGAAAATCAGCACGTTGGCGTGTCCTTGAACCTGCGAATGCTCGATCTTGCGCATGGCGATCTCGGAGACGAGTGCCGCGTCCAGTTGCACGTCGCCGTCGATCGCCAGATGCGGGCGCTGTTCCCTCACCTGGCGCGTTGCTTCCACGACCTTGTCGACTGCAGCGTGCCGGGCGCTGCCGCTGGTCGAAAACGACAGCATGGCCACGCGCGGCTCCTCCATCAGCAGGCTTTGCGCGCTGTCGGCAGCCGCCATCGCGATCTGGGCCAGTTCGCCGGCGTCCGGGTCCACCACCAGTCCGCAGTCGGAGAAGATCAAGCCGCCTTTGAGCGTGTGGAAGGGCTCGCACAGCATCATCAGGAAGAAACTCGACACGAGCTGGAAGGACGGATGAAGGCCGATGATCTGGATCGCCGTGCGGACCACGTCGGCGGTGGTGTGCACGGAGCCGGCCACCGAGCCGTCGGCGTGACCGAGCCGCACCATCAGGTTGGCAAAGCAGAGGGGATTGAGGATTTCCTGCCTGGCTTCGTCCGGCGTCATGCCTTTCTTGCTGCGCAGTGTGAAGAGCGCTTCGGCAAACGAAGGCGCGAGCGGCGAGGTCGCAGGATCCACCAGCTCCATGCTGGACAGTTCGATGCTTTGCTCTGCTGCGGCCGCGCGGATGCGCTCACTTGGACCTACCAACACGATGCGGGCGATGCCTTCACGCGTGGCGCGTTGCGCCGCCTCCAGCATGCGGGGATCCTCCGCTTCGCAGAGCACGATGCGTCTCGGCGACGAGCGGGCGCGTTCGATGATGCGGTTGATGGCTTTCATGGCACAGGGCGGCAGTCACGGTTGAACAGAGGGCGCAGCAAATGAAGGCGGCGGGAGACGCAACAGGCAGCCAACGAATGCGGCCGAAAACAAAGCGGGCAGAAATCAGGCCTGAGACAAAGAAGCCGGAAACGGCAGGGGAGATCCCGTTTCCGGCCCGCCGGCCGCGAGGTGATGTGTTCCCCGCGCCCGGACCATCAGACAACGGAAAGATCAGACATAGTCCTTGTACTTGTCGAGCAGGCGCACCGGCTTGGCCAGCGCATCGCGGCGGAACGGATCGCCGAGTTCGCGGGTGCACATGATCTCGATGATGGTGGTCTTGCCGTGGTTCATCTGCGCATCGATCGCACGCTTGAGCGCCGGGCCGACGTCCTCGAGCCGGTCCACCGTCACACCCTCGGCGCCCATCGCGCGAGCAATGCCCGCGAAGCTCTGGTTGTCGAGTTCACCGGCGACGAAGCGGCGGTTGTAGAAGTCGACCTGGTTCTTCTTCTCGGCGCCCCATTGCCGGTTGTGGAAGACCACCGCGGTGACCGGAATGTTGTGGCGCACGCAGGTCATGGTTTCCATCAGGCTCATGCCCCACGCGCCGTCGCCGGCGTAAGAGACCGCGGGGCGATGCGGTGCCGCAACCTTGGCGCCGATGATGGTAGGGAACGCATAGCCGCAATTGCCCCAGCTCATCGCGGCGAAGAAGCTGCGCGGCTTTTTGAAGCGCAGATAGCTGTTGGCCACCGAGTTGATGTTGCCGATGTCGGTGGAGACCATCACGTCATCCGGCATGGCTTTTTCGAGCTCGCGCAAAACCTGGCGCGGGTGCAGATAGTTGCCGCCGCCGGGCGTGCGCTCGTCTTTCTGCTCCTCGATCATGTCCATGCTGTAGGGGTCGCGCTCGTGGGTCCAGCCGTCGAGCTCCTTCTCCCATGCCGCCTTCTCCGCGGCGATCTCGCCGGCGCGTTCTTCACGCGAGGCGTCGCAGACGAGCGTGCGGCCTTCGAGGCGCTGCGTCAGTGCAACCGCTGCGGCCTTGGCGTCGCCGCAGATGCCCACGGAAATCTTCTTCACCAGGCCAAGCATCTTGTGGTCGGCATCGATCTGGATGATCTTGGCGTTCTGCGGCCAGTAGTCCATGCCGTGTTGCGGCAGCGTGCCGAACGGTCCCAGACGCGAACCGAGCGCGATCACCACGTCGGCACGCTGGATCAGTTTCATCGCAGCCTTGGAGCCTTGATAGCCGAGCGGGCCGCACCACAGCGGGTGGTCGGCAGGGAACGAATCGTTGTGCAGGTAGCTGTTGACGACCGGGGCACCCAGACGTTCGGCGAGCGCCTTGCATTCCTCGATCGCATCGGCCATCACCACGCCGCCGCCGGAGATGATGACGGGGAACTTGGCCTGGGCGAGCAGTTCAGCCGCTTCGTTCAGGCGCTGATCGCCGCCGGGGCCGCGGTCGAGACGCTGCGGTTGCGGAATCTCGGCCTTGATCTGGCCGTAGAAATAATCGCGCGGAATGTTGAGCTGGGTCGGGCCCATCTCGGCCAGCGCGCGATCGAAGCAGCGGCCGGTGAATTCAGCCATGCGCGCGGGATGGGTGACGTGGCCCTGATACTTGGTGAATTCCTGGAACATGGGGAGTTGCTTCGCTTCCTGGAAGCCGCCCAGGCCGATGCCCATGGTGCCCGCCTCGGGCGTGATCATGACCACGGGGCTGTGCGCCCAATAGGCCGCGGCGATAGCTGTCACGCAATTGCTGATACCCGGGCCATTCTGGCCGATCACCACGCCATGGCGGCCTGATACACGAGCATAGCCGTCGGCCATGTGGCCGGCGCCTTGCTCGTGCACCACGGGAATGAGACGGATGCCGGCGGGCGCGAAGATGTCCATGGCGTCCATGAAGGCCGAACCCATGATGCCGAACATGTCGGTCACGCCGTTTGCGGCCAGGGTTTCGACAAAAGCTTCTGACGGGGTCATGGCCTGCGGGCCGCTAACGGGGGTGTGATCGCTCATGAGGGTTGTCTCCGATGTTTAATGAAACCGGAACAATTTGTTCCGAAAAGTGCTTATCTAAAATGTAGAGCATGCACCTATGATGGTCAATAGGTGATGAGAAATAAACGGTACAAGTTGTCTCGAAAATTGAAGAATGTGATGCAGGGCGGAATGCGTGGGGCGGCTCAATCCCACGGCAGCGAATAGGTCTTCACGTTGGTGAAGCTTTTCATCGCTTCCTGGACGCCTTCCTTGTAGCCAAGACCCGAATCCTTGATGCCGCCGAACGGCGTCAACTCGAGCCGGTAGCCGGGCACTTCGCGCACGTTCACGCTGCCCACCTGCAGCTCGGCGATAAAGCGCGTGATGTAATCGAGGCGATTCGTGCAAACCGAAGACGAGAGCCCGTAGTCGGTCGAATTGGAAATCCGGATCGCGTCGTCGATATCGCGAAAGCGGATCACTGGCGACACGGGTCCGAAGGTTTCGTATTTGACGAGCGGCATGTCAGGGGTGACGTGATCGACCACGGTCGGCGAATACAGCGCGCCTTCGCGGCGATTGCCCACCAGAAGCTTCGCGCCGCGGCTGATCGCATCGTTCACCTGAGCTTCGAAGAATTTCGCTGCGGCTTCGTCGATGACGGCGCCCATGTCGGTCGCCGGATCGGTGGGGTCTCCATAACGTATGGCGCGGGTCTTTTCCACCAGCAGTTCGACGAAGCGATCGGCCACCGCCTCGTGCACCAGAATGCGCTTGACCGCGGTACAACGCTGGCCGGAGTTCTTGTAGGAGCCTGAGACGGCGAGCGTGCTGGCTTCTTCCAGGTCGGCGTCTTCCATCACGATGATCGGATCGTTGCCGCCGAGTTCGAGCACCGCGCGTCGATAGCCCATCTTGCTGGCGATGTATTTACCGATCTGC
This sequence comes from Paraburkholderia sp. SEWSISQ10-3 4, assembly GCF_030464785.1. NCBI lineage: Bacteria > Pseudomonadati > Pseudomonadota > Betaproteobacteria > Burkholderiales > Burkholderiaceae > Paraburkholderia > Paraburkholderia sp. SEWSISQ10-3 4. The sequence continues at coordinate 83,070 of NZ_JALPRI010000022.1, read as the reverse complement.
ACGCCGCCCGTGAAGGTGATCAGATCGACGTGCTCGTTCGTGATGAGTTCGTCGGCAATGTCTTTCGGGTCACCGGTGATGACCTGCAGCATTTCTTGCGGCAGGCCGGCCGCGTAAAGGATATCCGCGAGCAGGTACGTGGACAACGGCACCTTCTCGGAGGGCTTGACGACGATGCGATTGTTGGTCGCGATCGAGGGCACGATTTTGTGCGCAACCTGATTCATCGGATGGTTGAACGGGGTGATCGCGGAGATGACGCCGAGCAGGGGATCGCGCTGGGTGTAGACGCGGCGCTTCTTGCCGTGTGGCGTGAGATCGCAGGAAAACACCTGGCCGTCGTCTTTGAGCGCCTCATTGGCGCCGAACGTCATCACGTCGGCCACGCGGCCTGCTTCGTACAAGGAGTCTTTCTTGCACAGGCCGGACTCAGCGGTGATCAGATCGGCGATTTCTTCAGTACGCCGGCGGACCCTATCCGCTGCGCGCAGCAGGATCTGTGAGCGCTCGTAGCGCGTCAGCCGCGCCCGATATTGGTGTGCCCAGGCAAAGGCGCGCCGTACGTCGGCCACCGTCGCCTTGGGCACCGTGCCGACCAGTTCACCGTTGTAGGGGTTAAAAACCTCGATGATCTCCGCGCGCCGGATTGATTCTCCGCCGATGCGCAGCGCTTCATGACGAACCTGCGGCGACGGCCAGACTTTCGCGATCGAATTCATACTGCCCTCCAGCGATAACAGACAGCTGAAGTATTGCGGAGGGCACCGTCATCGGAGTAGTGCCAGCCGCCGCCAATCGCTGAGTCCACGCCGGTCGTCTACGATCACACCCGGCCTTTCCACGGCACCAGCACGCGTTCGAGGTGACGCATCAGCAAGTCGAAGCACAGTGCAAAGAAGCCGATCACGATGATGCCCATGATCACCACGTCGCTCGCGAGAAACTCCGCGGCGTTGAGCACCATGAAGCCGAGACCGCTGGTTGACGCCACCATTTCCGCGGCGACGAGCGTCGTCCAGCCGACGCCGATGCCGATCCGCATACCCGTAAAAATCTCCGGCAACGCGGATTTCAGAATCACATACAAGACCACCTGCGTGCGCGAGGCGCCCATCGAATAGGCCGCATGAATCTGCTCGATCGACACGGACCGTACGCCTGATCGCGCGGCAATTGCGAGCGGCGCGAAGATGGCCAGATAGATGAGAAAGACCTTGGAGAATTCGCCGATGCCGAACCAGATGATGATGAGCGGCAAATAGGCGAGCGGCGGCAGCGGCCGATAGAACTCGATAGGCGGATCGAAGATGCCGCGTGCAAAGCGTGAGACGCCCATCATCACGCCGATGGGAATCGCGGTCACGCAGGCTAGCGCGAAGGCGCCGAACACGCGCAGCAAGCTGATGCCGGTATGTTGCGCGAGCGTGGAGTTGGCGAAGCCTTCTGTCGCGACGTAGATGAACTTTGCGTACACCGCTTGCGGCGACGGCAGAAAGAGCGGCTTGATCCAATGCAGGTTAGTCGCGACAAACCACAGCCCGATGAACAGAGAGACCGTGATGAGGCTTGTGACGACGCTGCTGCCCTGGCCGGGCACGCCGAAGGTGTCGCCTGGCCGCGCGGGTTTCTTGGCGAGCAGTCGTGGACGTCGACCGGGTGTGCGTGGAGGCTCCATCGGCGTGTCGGATCCGAGCGAGGCTTGCTGGCCGTGCGCCAGTGCATGAGCCCGTTTTGAACTAAACATGTGTCACCTCGGCTTCGGCGGCGTGCATTTTCTCGTCGCCGTAAATGATGCTGAGCACGCGTTCGCGCATGTCGATGAAATCGGGGCTCGACTTGATGGCGCGCGCGTCGCGCGTCTCCAGGAAGCGTCGATTGAAATCCAGTTCGTAGGTATGCGTGATGCGCCCAGGGCGCGGCGACATCACGATCAGGTGGCTGGCCAGAAAGAGCGCTTCCTCCACGCTGTGCGTGATGAAGAAGAACATCTTGCTGGTTTTCGTCCAGACGTCGAGCAGCAGCTCCTGAATGGTTTCGCGGGTCAGTGCGTCCAGCGCGGCCATCGGCTCGTCCATCAGCAGCATGGCGGGGTCGCAAGTCAGCGCGCGGGCGATGCCCACACGCTGCTGCATCCCGCCGGAAAGCTGATAGATCATGTGCTTGTGAAAGTCCTGCAAACCGACCAGCGCCAGATTGCGCGCGGCGATGTCGCGCCGCTGCGCTTTCGGCACGCCCTGAAGCTTCAGGCCGAACTCGGCGTTGTCGATCACGTTGAGCCAGGGCAACAGGGCATGCTTCTGGAACACGACGCCACGGTCGGCGCCCGGTCCGGCGATCGGCGAACCGCCGAGCAGCAACTCGCCGCTGGTCGGCGCGATGAAGCCCGCCATCAGCGAGAGCAGGGTGGTCTTGCCACAACCCGATGCACCGAGCGCGACGACGAAGTCGCCCGAGTTGATCGTCAGATTGATGTTGTCAAGCGCGTGCACGGTCTGGCCGGCCTTGCGCCCCGGAAAGACCACGCTCACATTCTTGACTCTCATGCTTTCCATGTTGCCTCCTGATTCGACGGAACCGGCCTACGTCATTTAAGTTTCATTGCCGCTTCGGCGTAAGCCGGGGTCACGAACTTCGAGTAATCGGGCAACACCGCGCTGATCTGTTTCTGATCCTTCAGGAAGTTCGCCGTGTCCTTCAGCGCGAAGGTCGCCCGGCCCGCACTGCCGCCGCCCAGCCATTGCGATGAGGCCTGCTCCTGGAGCGTCGGGAACGCATAGAGCGAGAGCGACTCCGGCACGTCGGCCGGCGAGCCGCCGATCATCTTGGCGATGGCCGTGGCCTGCGGCGAAGTCGCATTCCATTGCGCCGTGTTCTTGCGGTATTGATCGTCGGCGTCGGCGATGGCTTTCACGAGTTTTGCCATGAAGTCCTTATGCGCCTCGCCCCATTGGCGGTCGACAGCAATGCCGTCGAAGGTCGGTTTGCCGAGCTTCGACAGGTCGCCGGACGTAATCAGGACCTTGCCGTTCTTCTTCAATTGCGCGAGCGCCGGGTCCCACACGTAAGCGGCGTCGATATCGCCGCGCTCCCACGCTGCGACCAGCTGATTCGGCTGCATGTTGAGGATCTTCACCTCGGACGGATTGATGCCCCAATGCTGCAGCGCGAACATGGTGTGATAGTGCGTCGTCGATACGAACGGCACGCCGATCGTCTTGCCCTTCAGATCGGCTGGTTTGGTGATGCCGGAGCCGTTGCGTACGACCATCGCCTCGGCCTGGTTGATGTTGTCCAGAATCCAGAAGAGCTGCAGGTCGAGGCCCTGGCTGACTGCGGCGGCGAGCGGGCTCGAACCGATCACGCCGACCTTCACGTCGCCCGACGCCATGGCGGTCGCGACCTTCGCGCCGGATTCGAACTGGCGCCAGTTGATCTTGTAGCCCGTGTCCTTCTCGATGGAGCCGCTCGCGATCGCGACGACCCATGGGTCGACGATCTGTTGATAGGCTATCGTGACCTCCTTGTCCTGCGCGTGACTGGCTGGCGCCACCACGCAGGCGAGTGCTGCGAATGCCGCTACCGTCATGCGGCGCGTCAGATGGCCGAACCAGCGGGACAGCTTTTGGGGGTTGTCGCTTTTCATCGTAGGTCTCCAGAATGGCCGTGCAGGCACGCGAGTACACGTGAATCCAACCTTCGCCGACGGGGGCTTGTCCCAATCGCCGGCAATGGGGTGATGCGAGTATCGTCAGTAAAAAATGTTGCGGGTTAGGGCCAGACGTGGCTGATCGTTGAGTCCACACCCTTGCACCAGAGTGGGCCGTTGCGCCGATCTCGCCGGCAGCCGGCCGGGCTGGTGGCTCACGCTTTTTTGCGCGTTCACAATGCCGGTGTCCGCCTTTGCGCGGGCGGGCTCCGCCTATAAAAATCAGGAGAAAGCATGGCAAGTCGCACCTCGGTGGCCCTATGGACCCAGCGGTTCCAGCGCTCACCCGAGTCGAACATGAGCCTCCAGGGTCAGATTCGCCAGATGCTGGTGGCCGCGATTCTGGACGGCCAACTGCTGCCGAATCACGCGCTGCCGTCCAGCCGGGAGCTGGCCGACCAATTGAGCGTTGCGCGCAATACGGTCGTGTTGGCTTACCAGCAACTGGTTGAGGAGGGCTATCTGCTTTCGCGTGAGCGCAGCGGGCATTTCGTCAACCCGGCCATCCTCGAGGGGCGGCACGAATTTGCGCCGCTGCAGACGGTCCCTGGACAGGCGGCCAACGAGGCGCTCGCAAGGCCGGATTGGGACCAGCGCGTCAGAAGACGGCCGTCCTCGCAGCGCAATATCGTCAAGCCGGGCAACTGGCTGAGCTACGAATACCCCTTTATCTACGGGCAGTTCGACCAGTCGCTGTTTCCGACTAACGACTGGCGCGAATGCTGCATGAAAGCGCTGTCGGTGATGGAGATTCGCAACTGGGCGCCGGATCTGATCGAACGCGATGACGATACGCTGATCCAGCAGATCCGCACACGAGTGCTGCCGCGGCGCGGCGTGTTTGCGATGCCCGACGAAATCGTCGTGACGATCGGCTGCCAGCAGGCGCTCTATCTGATCGCGGATCTGCTCGCGAGCGAGCGGACCACGATTGGTTTCGAAAACCCCGGCTATCCGGATGCCCGCAATATCTTCGAGAACCGCAATGCGCGGCTGCAGCCGCTGCCTGTGGATAGCGGCGGCGTGCGCCCGGCCGAGGACGCCGATCTGCTCGCGCAATGCGATTACGTCTATGTGACGCCGAGTCATCAGTGCCCGACCACGGCCACCATGCCCATCGAGCGGCGTCATGCGCTGCTGGAACAGGCGCAGGCCCATGACTTCGTCCTGATCGAGGACGACTACGAGAGTGAAAACAACTTCTCAGGCACACCGCATCCGGCGTTGAAGAGCCTGGATACCGCAGACCGGGTGATCTATATCGGCAGTTTGTCGAAGACGTTTGCGCCCGGGTTGCGGCTGGGTTATATCGTCGGGCCGCGCGAACTGGTCCGCGAATTGCGCGCGCTGCGGCGCCTGATGGTGCGGCATCCGGCCGCCTATATTCAGCGTGCCTTTGCCACTTTTCTGGCGCTCGGGCACCACGATGCGCTGCTGCGGCGCCTCGCTCACGCCTATCGGGAACGCGCGCAGGCGCTGATGACGGCGCTCGACACGCACCTTCCGGAAGCGCGTTATCTGCCGGTCGGCGGTGGCGCGTCGTGCTGGGTCGAAGGCCCGCCGTGGCTCGATGCGACACAGCTTGCCGCGGACGCGCAGGCACATGGCATCCTGATCGAGCTGGGGCGGGTTTTCTTCATGACGGGACTGGAGCAGAACCACTGCTTCCGGATGGGCTTTTCGGCCATCAAGCTCGAAAAGATCGATGAGGGCGTGCGCCTGCTCGCGGAGCTTGTGCGCGCGCAGCAGCCCGAGGAATAGGCGGGCCGCGCTAGAACGTTTTAGCGAGTTGCTGAGCGGCTTCCTGCAGGCGCGGCACGAACTCGAGGGCGCGCGACAGCGGCGCCCGTGATACCGGCGCATGAACGGCGATCGCCGCGATGCAGGTGTTGTTCTCATCCATCACCGGCGCGGCGACACACGCGATACCGGCGACAAATTCCTCATTGTCGATGGCGATGCGCTTGTGCGCGGTGCGGTCGAGTTCCGCTTCGAGCAGTTCGGGGTCGGTGATGGTATTCGGCGTGAAGCGTTCGAGCTTCAGCGTGCGGACGAGCGCGCTGCGTTGTTCGCGCGGCAGCATGGCCAGCAGCAGCTTGCCGCTCGCGCTGCAATGCGCCGGTACGTGCGAGCCCGGTTTGAGATCGAGCCGCAACGGCCAGGGCGCTTCGAGCCGGTCGAGATAGAGCACCTCGGTTTCGTGCAGCATCGTGAGGTTGCAGGTCTCGCCGAGATCGGCAACCAGATTCGACAGGATCGCATGCCGCAACCGGCGGGCACCCGAGTGCATCATGACGCCAAGACCGAGTTGCGCGAGACGCGGCCCGATCACGTAGGCATTCTTCTGACCGGGTTCGCGGATCACGAGACCACCGGCTTCGAGCGAAGCCAGCATGCGATGCAGCGAAGCCTTGGGCAGATCGACATCCTGAGCAATGTCGGCTAGCGACACCGGACCTTCGGCGCGGACGAGATGTTCCAGCAGGGCGAACGCGCGCAGGGTGGGAGTATCCGCTTTAGTCATGGTGCCGTTCCGGAAAATGGATCGGCGTCATTGTACCGTGTGCCTTTGTCGGCCATGGTTTTCGCGGGGTTGGGGCGGCTTCGGCGTGCAATTCCAACGCAGTTCATCCCGTTTTTCGGAACGTGCTGCGGCGCGCTATTTCGGCGCTACTGCCGGAATGTCTTGGCGGTTTCCTCCGCGGCCAACCGCAGATCGGGCAGGAAGGCCAGCAGATCGTCGAGTACCACCCGCCCGACCGGCGCCTGGACGGCGATGGCCGCGCACGCGCGATTGCGATCCAGCATGACCGGCACCGCGATTGCGATGAGTCCCTGCAAATGTTCCTGATTGTTGATCGCGAGCTGGCGTCGCCGCGTGATGGTCAACTCCTTGCGTAACTCGCCGCGATCCGTAATCGTCCGCTCGGAATAGGCGCGCAGCGGCAAGGTTTCGATAACCCGTTCGCGCCGGTCTTTGGGAAGAAAGCTGAGCAACAGCTTGCCGCTTGCCGAACAGTGCAGCGGCACGTGCGAGCCGGGTTGAAGGTGCATGCGCAGCGGCCACTCCGTTTCCACCCGGTCCACATAGACCACGTCGTTGCCGGCCAGCATCGTCAGATTGCAGGTCTCGCCGATTTTGGCCACCAGTTGTTCAAGCAGGACATGGCGGGCAGCGGCCGGGCCCGCATGCATCAGCACATTGACCGCCAGCATGCGCACGCGCGGCGAACACTCATACAGCCGGTCGCCGGCGCTGCGCGTGACCAGCCACGCATCCATCAACTGCACCAGAATGCGATGCACGGTCTGCTTGGGCAGTTCGAGGGCATGGACGAGATCCGTCATGGAAAGCGGGCCGCTTGCCTCAGCCAGGGTTTCGAGTACGCGAAATGCGCGCACGGCTGCCGCATTCGATTGATTCGAAGTCGCCACGCTGTCTCCTCAATGTCGTAGTTATAAGTTGGATTGTGCATCGGTCTGTTTAGTTTTCGGGACTATGGAAAGTCCCGAATTTCGCACTTTTCGATTCTGGCCCGCTTAGCGCAAGGGATAGTTCAAAAAACGGGACTCCGAAGCAGGTACGGCTCACTAGATTGGTACCAACGCCAATTTTTTCAGTCCGGAGTGAACCGTATGAACGTTAGGGCCACAGAAGCGGAAGCTGCGCACGCTGCTACACACAGCGAAGTCGAGCGCGTCGTCGCGTTACTGGTCGGGCGTGCGCGCGCCGCACAGCGCGAATTCGAGGTCGCGGGGCAGGACGTGCTCGATGCCGCCGCCGCTGCTGCCGCGTGGGCGATCATGGAGCCCGCCCGCAACCGACGGCTTGCCGAGCTGGCGGTGCGCGACACCGGTCTCGGCAACGCGGACGACAAGTTCCGCAAGAACTATCGCAAGACGCTCGGGCTGTTGCGCGATTTGCGCGGGCAGAAGACCACGGGTGTGATCGCGCGTCATGAGGCCACCGGCATCGTTGAGATCGCGCGGGCGGTCGGTGTGGTGGCGGCGATCACACCGTCCACCAATCCGGCGGCCACGCCAATCAACAAGATCGTCAACGCGCTCAAATGCGGCAATGCGGTCATCGTGGCGCCTTCTCCGAAGGGCTATTCGTCGTGCGCGCTGCTGATCGAATTCATTCACGCGCAATTCGCCAGAGTCGGGCTCGCGGCCGACCTTGTCCAGATGTTGCCGGCACCGATCAGCAAGGCGGCCACCGCTGAACTGATGCGGCAGTGCGATCTGGTCGTGGCGACCGGCTCGCAGGCGAATGTGCGGATGGCCTACGCCAGCGGAACGCCTGCGTTCGGCGTGGGCGCAGGGAACGTTGCGTCGATCGTCACGGCGTCTGCCGATTTGCACGATGCGGCGCACAAGATCGCGCGCTCGAAAACGTTCGACAACGCTACGAGTTGTTCATCCGAAAACAGCGTCGTGATCGAAGACGCGGTGTACGCAGACATGCTGGCCGAACTGACTGCCTGCGGCGGCGTGATGCTCGACGCCGCGCAAAAGGCGCAATTGCAGGCCGCCTTGTGGTCGAACGGCAAGCTGGCGGCACATTGCACCGCGCGCTCGGCCACGGCGATTGCACGCGCGGCGGGACTCGACGACATCGCCGCACGCGAGCCCGCGTTTCTGATGGTGGAGGAGACCGGCTTCGGCGCTGATTACCCCTTCTCGGGCGAGAAGCTTGCGCCAGTGCTGACCGTTTATCGCGCGCAAACCTTCGACGCCGCTGCCGACATCGTGCGCGGCATCTACGGCTACATGGGCGCAGGACACTCGGTCGGCCTGCATTCCAGCGACTCGGGCCAGGCGGAACAGCTCGGTTCAACGTTGCCGGTTGCGCGCGTGATCGTGAATCAGGCGCATTGCCTTGCGACCGGCGGCAACTTCGATAACGGCTTGCCATTCTCGCTGTCGATGGGATGTGGAACGTGGGGCCGCAACAATTTCTCGAGCAACCTCAACTTTCAGCATTACCTGAACATCACGCGCGTGGCCTACCCGATCGAAGAGCGCGTCCCCGAACTGGACGACGTACTCGGGGATTTCTTCGTGAGGTATGGCAAATGACGACGCCTTACACCATCCGTGCGCTGATCGACGCGCGTGCTGCGCAGTGTCCCGACAAGCCATTCCTGCTGGCCGCGCCTGAATGTGCTGAAGACGGCGGCGCTGTGCTGCGGCCCGACGTGCTGACCTTCGCGGAACTGCGCGACGACTGCCGTGCGCTCGAGACGGTTTTCCAGGAAGCAGGCTTGCAGGCCGGCGATGTCGTGTCGGTCTTCATGGGCAACGGCATCCATACGGCAAGGCTGCTGCTCGCGGCGATGTACAGCGGGCTCGTCGCCAATCCGCTCAATCTCTTGTGTCAGCCGTCGCAGTTGCGCTACATCGTGGAGCATTCGGACACGCGCATGGTTTTCGTTTCCGGCGAGACGCACGCGGCGATGTCGGGCGCGATCGCGGAGTTGCGCGAGCAGGGATTGACCCGCGACATCGCGTTGTTGCGGACGTCGCCCGATGCCGATGGTGCACCGGTGCCGACCTCCGTCGAACCCGTGCTGGCGGAAGCGGCAGTGTCTTTGGATGTGCACGCAAAACCGGCTCAGCGTGTGTCACGTGCGACATACGAGGCACAGGCGAAACATATAGACACCTGGGATACCGAAACGACCGCAAACGGCGACCCGGCTGCGAGCGACGTAGCACTACTGATGTACACGTCCGGCACCACAGGCGCCCCAAAGGGTGTTCTGCTGGACCAGCGAAACCTGCTAGCCAATGCGCGCAACATCTCGCGCGAACATCGGCTCGGCACCGGTGACCGGGTCTTCGCCGCGTTGCCGCTTTATCACATCAATGGTCTCGTCGTGACGCTGCTTGCGCCGCTTTTTCATGGCGGGTCGGTGGTCATGGCGCCGCGATTTTCCGCGCGCACTTACTGGCGCGATGTCGCGCGCCACGGTTGCACATGGATCAACGTGGTGCCGACGATCGTCGCCTATCTGCTCAACAACGACGAACCGTGCACGGCCGATCTGTCCGCGCTGAGATTTTGCCGCAGTGCGTCGGCGGCGCTGCCGGTCGAGCATCACCGCGCGTTCGAGGCGCGTTTCGGAATCGGCATCATCGAAACGATGGGCATGACCGAAACCGCTGCCCCCATGTTCAGCAATCCATACGACCCGGCAAGCCGGAGAATCGGCAGCATCGGTCTGCCGTCAGGCGGCGAAGCGAAGGTGATCGACCGTGACGGCCGCGAATGCGCAGCCGACGAATGCGGCGAACTGGTGCTGCGTGGCGAACAGGTCATGCGCGGCTATTACAAGCGCGCGGGAGAGACGCGGGCGGCCTTTACCGCCGACGGCTGGCTGCGCACCGGCGACCTCGGCTATCGCGACAGCGACGGTTATTTCTACATCAACGGCCGTGCAAAGGAATTGATCATCAAGGGCGGCGAAAACATCGCCCCGCGCGAGATCGATGAAGCGTTGCTCAAACACCCCGGTGTGCTGGATGCGGCGGTGGTGGGCGTGCCGGATTCCGCTTACGGCCAGGAGATCGTCGCCTTCATCGTGCCTCGCACTTCAGAGGGGCCGGGCGCGCTCGACATCGCGGATCTGCGTGAGCACTGTCTGCGCGAACTGGGCCGCTACAAGACACCGAAGGAGTTTCGCTTCATCGCGGAACTGCCTCGTGGACCGTCGGGCAAGGTGCAGCGCCTGAAGCTCGTGCCCACCTGACGGCGCATGTATCGGCATGCGCAACGGCATGCCCGGAGCGCGCCAGCAAGCAGAGGAGGGCGCGAGTCGAGGCGCACGCGACGCGACGCAGTACGACGTACAGATCGAGCGATCACAGACGCCCCCGGCGTCACATAAGAGACACAGGAGACAGCATGCAAACGCACAAGCGGCGTGTGAAGACGCGCCACATCATTCTGGCCGTCATGTGCCTGATGTATTTCATCTCGTACATCGACCGTGTGAATATTGCCGTGGCCGGTCCTATCATCCGGCATGAAATGGGTCTGACGACGGTCCAACTCGGCCTCGTGTTTTCCGCTTTCGCTTATCCATACGCGTTCATGCAGGTCATCGGCGGCTGGCTGTCGGACAAGTACGGGCCGAAGCTGGTGTTGACGGTGCTGTCGCTGATCTGGGGGGCGGCGACGCTCGCTACCGGCTTCGCCGGCAGTGTGGCAATGCTCGTCGCCTTGCGCTTCGCGTTGGGCATCGGCGAGGGCGGCGCGTTTCCGACGGCGACGCGTGCCTTTACCTACTGGATGCCGGTGGCGGAGCGGGGTTTCGCTCAAGGTATTACCCATAGCTTTGCCCGCCTCGGCGGCGCGGTCACGCCGCCGCTCGTGCTCGCGGTGGTCGTGGCGGGCGGCTGGCGCGACGCATTCATTCTGCTCGGCGTGGCGAGTCTCGCGTGGACGGTGCTGTACCTCTGCGTCTTTACGAACTCACCGGAGCAGAACCGGCGTGTGACGCCTGAGGAAACGGCCGAGATCGGCTATCGCGCGGGCGACTGCGAACGCGCCAAGCGTGCGGCCACGCCGTGGCGCAAGCTGATCCGTCGTATGTGGCTCGTCACGTTCGTCGACTTCTGTTACGGCTGGCTGCTGTGGGTCTATCTCACCTGGTTGCCTTCGTACCTGAAGGAAGCCCGCGGTTTCGATCTCAAGCAACTGGCGCTGTTCACGGCGCTGCCGCTGCTCGCGGGCGTGATCGGCGACACCCTGGGTGGCGTCGTTTCGGATCGGCTTTACAAGCGCACCGGCCGGCTGCGCTTTGCGCGCTGCGCCGTGCTGGTGGTGGGCATGGGCGGCTCGCTCGTGTTTCTGCTGCCGATGGTGTCTGCGACCAATCCGCTGATGGCGGTGCTGTACCTGTCGGCGTCGTTCTTCTTTCTTGAGATCACGAATCCGGTGTTGTGGACTTTGCCGCTAGACATCGGCGGTCGCTACGCGGGCACGGCGGGCGGCATGATGAATACGGGCTTCGGCGTCGCCGGCATGATCTCGCCCGTCGTGTTCGGCTATCTGATTGAGACGACGGGCAGCTATAACGTGCCGTTCACGATTTCCGCGTGCTTGCTCGGGGTGGGGATCGTGGCCGCGTTTTTCATCGATCCGGCGAGGACCGTCGAGGCCGACGAGGAGCGCGAGCGGCTCGAAGGCAGGCCGCTGGACAGCATGCCCGCGTTTCTCCAGGCGAGCGCCGCGGTGCGGCTGGAGCGGCATCATCTGCGCCGTCCGCTGCGCTGGTGGAGATAGGGTGTTCAGGTGAGTGGGCGGACGGCAGACGGCTCCGCCCATGGCATGCCGCGGCTCGCGCATAAATAGGCGGCTCCGTCTCCTTGCTGTGCCCTCATCCTGAGCGCCGCGCCGCAAACAGTAAAATGAAAATAGTTGCGGCGTTGCTGCGTTTTTCTTATGAAAATCGCCCCCCTCGGTGTGCGGGCGTGATCGCGGCAATTTGGATAGACTGGGCGGCGTCGCCCGGCTCGATCGATCCACCGAACCGTGGCCAAAAGCAACGGATAATGAACGGAGACTCCCATGAAAACAGGATTCATCGGTCTCGGCGTAATGGGGCAGCCGATGGCGCTCAACCTCGCGCGCGCCGGCACCCCACTGGTCGTGTGGAACCGTACACCGGACCGTTGCGCCGCGTTGCGCGACGCAGGCGCGCAGATTGCGGACAGCGCCGCCGACGTCTTCCGGCAAGCCCACATCGTCATCCTGATGATGGCGACGGATACGGCGCTCGACGCGGTGCTCGGCCGCCACACTGCGGATTTCGCAACGAACGTCGCACAGCACATCATCGTGCACATGGGCACGACATCGGCCGACTATTCGCGTGGTCTCGAAACCGACATCCGCGCGGCAGGCGGACAGTATGTCGAGGCGCCCGTCTCGGGCTCACGCAAGCCGGCCGAAGCGGGTCAACTGGTGGCGATGCTGGCGGGCGAACTGGCGGCCGTCGAAGAAGTGCGTCCACTTCTCAAACCGATGTGCCACGAGACGGTGATCTGCGGCGCGGTGCCCGCGGGGATTCTGATGAAACTGTCGATCAACACGTTCCTGATTCCGATGGTGACCGCGCTTGCCGAGGCGGCGCATCTTGCGCGAAGCTACGGGCTCGACATGAAGCAATTTCAGGCCGTGCTCGACGCCGGCCCGATGGCAAGCAACGTTTCGCGCGTGAAGGTCGACAAGCTCGTGAACGAAGATTTCACGGTGCAGGCCTCGATTGTCGACGTGTTGAAGAACAACCGGCTCGCGGCTGAGGCGGCGCGCCATGCGAATCTTGCGTCGCCGCTGCTGGATGTCTGCTTTGATCTGTACACCGAGACCGTTGAGTTGGGTCATGGTCAAGCCGATATGGCGGCCGTTGTGCGTGCGATCGAAGCGCGCAGCGAGGCGAGGGAGAGTGCGAAGGGCGCGTCCGCTTGAATCCGCTTGAGCGTCCCGGCACGGCGCGTTGCCGTGCCGAGCGAAAGCGCGCCCCAACAGGACCCAATCGGAGCCTGGCACGGGCGTCCAATCCGTCGAGCGACCTGGCCCTTCGCGATGCCGTCCGCCACATTCAATAGCTGGCAACCTCGATCACAGCGTCCGCAAAGGCCTTGGGGGCTTCTTGCGGCAGATTGTGACCGATTCCACCGGTGATGGTGCGGTGCGCATATCTGCTGACGAATTTCTTCGCATATGCCGTGGGCTCCGGATGAGGCGCGCCGTTCGCGTCGCCTTCAAGGGTAATCGTCGGCACAGCGATGATTGGTGCGGCCGCAAGACGCCTTTCCAGATCGGTGTACTGCGGCTCCCCATCTGAGAGACTCAATCGCCAGCGGTAGTTGTCGATCACGATCGCAACATGGTCCGGGTTCTGGAAGGCATTTGCGGATCGCTCGAACGTCGCGTCGTCGAAGCGCCATTTCGGCGACGCAAGTTGCCAGATGAGCTTCGCGAAGCCTTGCCGATTGGCTTCATAGCCCTGCTTACCCCGCTCCGTGGCGAAGTAGAACTGGTACCACCACGCGAGCTCCGCCTTCGGCGGCAAGGGCGCCTTGTTGCCCGCCTGGCTGCCGATCAGATAGCCGCTCACCGAGACCAATGCCTTGCAGCGCTCCGGCCAGAGCGCTGCGACGACATTGGCCGTGCGCGCGCCCCAGTCGAATCCACCGATGATCGCCTGCTGAATTTTCAGCGCATCCATCAGCGCGATGACATCGACGGCGAGCACTGACTGCTGGCCATTGCGGACTGTTTCGCTGGCAAGAAACCGCGTCGTCCCATAACCGCGCAGGTACGGGACGATTACCCTATAGCCGGCCGCGGCAAGCCGATGCGCTACCTCGCCAAAGCTGTGGATGTCATAAGGCCAGCCGTGGAGCAGGATCACGACTGGCCCGTTGCCCGGGCCGACCTCCGCATAGTCGACGTTCAGGACACCAGCATCGATCTGCTTGATCCCGGCAAACGATGCCTTCGACGCCGCGGCGTTTGCGCGTGGATTCGCGTCTCCTTCTGCGGACTGCGAGTGCGCGAACCCGCTCAAGGACAACTCCAGCGCGCCGACGCCGACGGCAGCCGTCCTAAGAAAGCGTCGGCGATGGCTGCTCATCTCATTCGACACCAGAAGTCTCCTCTTCATGATCAGGGTTGTCGAACAGCGAATCAGCTTTTGAACTTGTCGTTGAACCGCGTTACGAACGCCGATTCATTCGGACCGACGTTGTTGCGCATCGGTCGCGCTGCCTCGACCAGTGCCTCAGTTGCATCGGTGCTGAGTTCGCGCATGGTCTGTTCGATATACGGGGCGAGCGGCATGGCTCGCGGTTCGTTCTTACTGTTCAGCAAGTCCGTCTGAACCCAGGGTGGCGCGATTTCAATCACGCTTACAGACGTATCTTTGAGCACATAACGTAGCGATTGCGTGTAGGAGTGAATAGCCGCTTTGGTCGACGAATAGACAGCGGCCATTGCCATCGGCACGAAGGCCAGAACCGACGAGACATTGATGATCGTCGCGTTGTCCTGCTGTTTCAGGTGTTCGACAAGCGCGCCCGTCATCCGTATTGGGCCTATGAGATTGGTGCTCAGCGTCGACGTGAGCAGCGTTTCGTCAACCGGTGCCCCGAGATCGTCGACGTGCATCACACCTGCATTGTTGATTAACACGTTCAGCGATGGCCATCCGGCAACGAGTTCCTCGGCAACCGAAATGATGTTCTTCGGGTCGGTGATGTCGAGTTCGATCGCCTGCATGCCGGGGTTGGCTGCGATCGTTTCGTCGAGATTCGCGCGACGCCGTCCGGAAATGATGACCTGATTGTCGAGTCGATGGAATGCTTCGGCGAGACCGCGGCCAATACCAGAGCCGCCGCCGGTAATGAAAATGGTGTTGCCAGTCGTCTTCATCGATTGCTCTTGAAATAAATGGTTTTCATGCGTGAATGGATTCGCGTCATTCAACGAAAGGACTTGAAAGAGGCCCTGAGTTCTTCCGAGAAAAGTTGTGGCTGTTCCCAGGCCGCGAAGTGGCCGCCCTTGTTCACTTCATTGAAGTAGATGAGCTTGTGGTAGCTGCGTTCGGTCCAGCTACGCGGCGCCTGATAGATCTCGCCGGGGAAGACCGTCACTGCTGCAGGGATTGAAATGTCGACGGCGTTGAAGTTGTTCGCATTGTTTTCCCAGTAGAGCTGCGCCGCGGACGTCGACGTGTTGGTCAGCCAGTACAGCGTGATGTCGTCGAGCATCTCGTCCTTGGTCAGTGAGCGTTCGGGATCGCCGCCGCTGTAGGTCCAGTCCGCAAATTTGTCGTACATCCATGCGGCCTGGCCGACCGGAGAATCCGCGAGCGCGTAACCCACCGTCTGTGGACGCGTGACCATCATCGCTGCGTAACCGCCGCCGCGCGTATAGAGGTTATCGAGCGACCTGTACGCGGCTTTCTCCTTGTCGGAGAGGCCGGCCGGCGGTGGGTCACCCGCTTTCAGCGATTTCGCGACGTCCGGCGGTACTGTCGCCGGCATGTTGACGTGAATGCCGAGCAGTCCGGGTGGTTTCTGGGCGGCCATTTTGTCGGCGATCACGGAGCCCCAGTCGCCGCCCTGCGCGACATAGTGCTGGTAGCCGAGGCGGCGCATCAGTTCCTCCCAGGCGCGGGCGATATGGTCAGGCGTCCACCCAGTGCCTTTGGGTTTGCCTGAGAACCCGTACCCGGGCATCGAAGGCAGGACCAGGTCGAACGAATCTTCCGCGCGTCCGCCATAGGCGACTGGATCGGTGAGCGGCCCGATGACTTTCAGTTCCTCGAATACCGAGCCGGGCCAGCCATGGGTCATGATCATCGGCAGCGCGTTCGGATTGCGTGAGCGCACCCAGATGAAGTGAATATCGACTCCATCGATTGTGGTGACGTATTGCGGCAGGGCATTGAGCTTCGCCTCGGCCTTGCGCCAGTCGTAGTCCGTGCGCCAGTAGTTCACGAGCTCTTTCAGCTTCGCGAGTTGCGCGCCTTGCGCTCGGTCGTCAACCGTCTCCTTGTCCGGCCAGCGAGTCGCCGCGATGCGTTTGCGCAGATCGGCGAGTTGGGCATCGGAAAAATGAGCGTGGAACGGGCGGATCGCCGTATCGCCAGTCGATGCCGGTACGGGCAATTCGACAGCAGCAAAGACAGGTGGTGCAAAAGCGGCCGCAGTAAGAAAGCTGAGGCTAAACGCGCGTGCCCTCAACGAGCCGAACGCCAGTCGACGCAAGGATGAAATGGAAAACATATTTACGTATGCCTAATTAAATGGAAGATATAAATCTGATCAAATCGAAGGCCAACGAGATCGTGTCGCAGCCGACACGGTATGCGAACAGCGCGTCCGCGTAACGCGATCCGTGCTCCTTACCGATATTTATACGGTCAATTGTTGATGGCTCAAAGGACGTATAAACTACGTTTTCAGGACGTGTCCTTTCAGGAGGCAGCCGTGCCGACAGTTGCGTTTGTGGTGTTCGACGGCTTCTATTCCATGGCGCTCGTTGCGGAATCCGTGTTCGAGTTCGCAAACGTGGCGGCCGGTGAACCGTTCTATCAGACACTCAACGTTTCCGAAGCGGGCGGTCTGGTGCGCGCTTCGAGCGGTCTGACGGTCTTGACCGAGGCGATCGACGATCGCGTCTTCGATACGGTCATCTTCGCCGGAAGCAACCCCATCACCGTCGTGCCGCCGCCAGGTGTGCTCGCATACGTGCGTCGCAGCGCCGAGACCGCGCGGCGCACCGCCTCGATGTGCACGGGTGCGTTCGTGCTCGCGGAGGCTGGCTTGCTGGATGGCCGCCGCGCAACCACGCACTGGCACTATGCGCACGATCTGCGCACCCGCTTTCCCTCTGTTACGGTGGACGAGGATCGGATTTTCATTGCGGACGGGCCGATCTGGACCTCGGCCGGCATGACGGCGGGCATCGATCTCGCACTCGCGTTGGTGGAGAAGGACCTTGGTGCCAAGGTCGCGCGGTCGGTCGCGCGAAAGCTTGTTGTCTATCATTGGCGTAGCGGCGGACAGTCGCAGCACTCAGCGCTGCTCGAACTCGAGCCCAAGTCCGATCGCATTCAATCCGCGCTGACGTATGCGAAAAAGAATCTCAACGAGCCCCTTTCGGTCGAGCAATTGGCGGATGTCGCGCGGTTGAGTCCGCGTCAATTTAGCCGCGCGTTTCGTGCGGAGACAGGGCAGACTCCTGCAAAGGCCGTCGAGCGGCTGCGCATTGAAACTGCACGCTTGATGCTCGAGGAGAGCCGGCACACGATCGATCAGGTCGCCAGCGCGACCGGGTTCTCCGATCCAAGGAGAATGCGGGAAGTGTTCCTGCGTGTGTTCGGGCAACCGCCGCAAGCATTTCGTCGCCACGCACGCACGGCGACGGGCGCACCGTGAGATCGTCTCGTCCCTACGTTCACGTGTCACCCTATACCGGGTTTCTCAATGTCCAAGACCAAACCAGAAGACTCGCTCGACGCACCGGCCACCGGAATCCGCAAAGGTCTCACCAACTATGGCGACAGCGGCTTCTCCCTGTTTTTGCGCAAAGCTTTCATCAAGGGGGCGGGCTATACCGACGAAGCACTGGATCGACCGGTAGTCGGCATCTGCAACACCGGCAGCGCTTACAACCCGTGCCACGGCAACGCGCCGCAACTGATCGAGGCAGTCAAGCGCGGCGTGATGCTGGCCGGCGGCTTGCCGATGGACTTTCCGACCATTTCCATCCACGAGAGTTTTTCGCAGCCGACCAGCATGTACCTGCGTAATCTGATGTCGATGGATACCGAGGAGATGATCCGCGCCCAGCCGATGGATGCGGTCGTGCTGATCGGGGGCTGCGACAAGACTGTGCCGGCGCAGTTGATGGGCGCGGCATCGGCGAATATTCCCGCCATCCAGTTGATCACAGGCTCCATGCTGACCGGTTCGCACCGCGGCGAGCGCGTGGGTGCGTGCACCGATTGTCGCCGCTACTGGGGCAAATTCCGCGCCGACGAGATCGATAGCGCGGAAATTGCCGCTGTGAACAACCAGCTGGTGGCCAGCGTCGGCACCTGTTCGGTGATGGGCACGGCCAGCACCATGGCGTGTGTGGCAGAAGCACTGGGGATGACCGTGCCCGGCGGCGCGTCGCCGCCGGCCGTGACGGCCGATCGTATCCGTATCGCGGAGGAGACCGGCGCCCAGGCCGTGCGAATGGCACGCAGTGGCCTGACGATCGACAAGATACTGACCGCCGATGCATTCGAGAATGCCATGCGCGTGTTGCTGGCGATTGGTGGCTCGACCAATGGCATCGTGCATCTGACCGCGATTGCGGGACGCATGGGACTGGATGTCGATCTGAAGGCGCTGGATCGCATGGGTCGAGAAACGCCGGTGTTGCTGGACCTGAAACCGTCCGGCCAGCATTACATGGAAGACTTCCACCACGCCGGCGGCATGGCGACGTTGCTGCGCGAACTCAAGCCGCTGCTCAAGCTCGACGCGATGACCGTCACCGGGCGTAGCTTGGGGGAAGAGATCGAACTGGCCGGTCCCGGCTTCGAACAGGACGTGGTACGCACAATCGCCGATCCGATCTATCCGCAAGGCGGTATTGCCGTCCTGTATGGCAACCTCGCGCCAGGCGGCGCGATCATCAAGCAATCCGCTGCCGATGCCAGACTGATGGAGCACGAGGGACGCGCAGTGGTGTTCGAGAACGGCCAGGACATGGCCGAACGCATCGACTCGGACGATCTCGACGTTACAGCCGACGATATTCTGGTGCTGAAGAATATCGGCCCGAAAGGCGCGCCGGGCATGCCCGAGGCCGGTTATATTCCGATTCCGAAAAAACTGGCGCGTACCGGCGTCAAGGACATGGTGCGCATTTCCGACGGGCGTATGAGCGGCACCGCTTTCGGCACTATCGTGTTGCACGTGACGCCTGAGGCGGCCGTTGGTGGGCCGTTGGCCTATGTTCAGAACGGCGATCGTATCCGGCTCAGCGTAGCCGCGCGCGAAATCATTCTGCTGGTGTCGGACTCCGAACTGGCGCGCCGTGCGGCCGCTGCACCCGTAGAGGTACCGACGGCCGAACGCGGGTATCGGAAACTGTTCCTCGATACGGTGCTGCAGGCCGATCAAGGCGTCGATTTCGATTTCTTGCGCGCGGCGAGGATTCACGACACGACGCCGAAGGGTTAGAGGCTGCGTGCGGCACCGCGATCCAGATTTCATTTGGGAAGAGTCACCAGTACGAATACGCCATCCTTGCCTTTTCGATTTGTTTAACTATAGTGTTAAATATCAACCGAAAGGTTTATAAAGGGAGGCAATCATGAACGAACCGTTTCATCGTCCTTCGCTGGGCGCGTCGGTGTACTACAAGGACCCGTTTGCCGCGCTCGACTGGCTCGAGAATGCGTTCGGCTTCGAGCGTCAACTGGTGGTCACGGATAGCGACGGCCAGTTGGGCCACTCGGAAATGCGTTTCGGCGACAGCTACGTGATGATCTGCCGCGAATGGTCGGAAGACGCTGCGAGCCCGGCTTCGATCGGCGGCAAGAATACACAGTCGGTACACGTGCAACTGCGCGAAAGGATCGATGAACATTGCGCTCGTGCGCGTGCCGCAGGCGCTGTGATCACGCGCGAACCGGCGGATCAGTTCTATGGCGACCGCGTCTATGCAGCGCGTGATCCTGAAGGGCATGTCTGGAGCTTCGGCCAGACGGTTCGCGAGGTGTCGCGCGAGGAAGCGGAGCGTGTGAGCGGCCTGAAAATCGAAGGGTGGGTATAAGCGATGGGACTGCCTGCCAGCGTCTCGCTCGACCGTACTCTTGCCGCACTGGCCGACCCGAATCGGCGTCAGGTAGTCGATCTGCTTAGTCAGCAGCCGATGCGCGCGGGTGAACTCGCGCAAGCCACCGGTCTGTCACCGCAGGCGATGAGCCGGCATTTGCGTGTGCTGCGCTCGAGCGAACTGATCGAGGAATCGCACGACGGCGTCGATGCGCGCGTGCGTCTCTACGTGCTGAGGTCGGCGCCAATGAACGAGTTGAAGGCATGGCTCGAACAGACCGAAGCCTTATGGTTCGAGCAATTGCTGTCGTTCAAGGCGCATCTGGAGCAGCAGAAGTGAGTTCGCGCGTGCAAGTGTCGCTACGGGTCGCGGCAACGCCGCTTCGCGCATTCGACGTGTTCACGCGTGAGATCGGTAGATGGTGGCGGCCGAATGGCCTGTTTCAGTTCACGCCGCAAAGCGCGGGCGTGCTGTCGTTCGAGCAGGCTGCGGCGCCTCACACGCCCGGAGAGCACGGCCGTCTGATCGAAACGCAGCCGGACGGCAGCGTGTTCGAGATCGGCCGCGTGACGGCCTGGGAGCCGGGCGAGCGTTTGGCATTCGGCTGGCGTCAGGCCAGTTTCACCGACTCGCAGCACACGCAGGTCGAAGTGCGGTTCGAAGCGGTGGGCGACGAAACACGCGTGACGGTGGAGCATCGCGGCTGGGATACGGTGCCGCAGGAGCATGTCGCACGCCACCATTTCCCCGAGCGCGTGTTTCTGTTGCGGCACGGTGAATGGTGGCAGCTTCTGCTGGCCTCGCTACGGACTGAAGTGCAATCGGCTGCGCCGCCGGGCTGAATGGCTGCGCGTGCGTCGTACGTTCTCGTCAGCGCGTGGCGATCGCGGCGGCAACACCGGCCAAGACCGTAGCGCTGGCGCGGTTGGTGAACTTCACCGCGCGGCGCGTGTTCAGCAATTTGCGCGCACGTGTGGCGAGCAGCGCCCAGCCGAAATCGACGGCCATCAGTACGATCAGCATGGTGAGCGTGAGTTCGAACCAGGCGACGGTGCCGATGCGCGACAGATCGATGATGGTCGGCAGCAACGCGAGGTAGAACATCATGATCTTCGGATTGCCGAGCGTCACCAGCAGGCCGGCGATGAACATGCGCCACGGCGACTGGCCGCTCGGCAGGTCGCTGCCTTGCACGTCGGCCGGTGCGCGCCACATCTTCCAGGCAAGGAACAGCAGATAGGCGACGCCGACAAATTTCAGCACGATAAACACCATGCCGAAGCTGCGCGCGATCACAGCCACGCCGGCCACCGCGCAGGTGAGCCACAATGCTTCGCCGAGCCACATCGCGGCGAGAAACGGCAACACGTCGCGAAAGCCGTTGGTCAGCACGCGCGCGACCAGCGCGGCGATGCTAGGACCGGGCGTGCCGGCGGCGATGATCAGCGCCAGCGCGAAGACGAGCAAAGCAGATAGCGACATAACGTCCCTCCACAAAATTCGGTGCGCGCGCAACCATCGGCTCAGTGTGCGCGCAACCTCCGGTTCAATGAGCGCGCAACCTTCGGTTGACGAAGCGCCACACGGCGCTCACCAGCAGCGATCCGACACCGAGCGAGACGCCCAGCAGCACGATCGAACTCATATGATCGCGTACCAGTGGCACGTTGCCGAACAGATAACCGGCCGCCACCAGCGACATGATCCACAGCGCCGCGCCGGCGGTGACGAACGACACGAAACGTGCAAACGTCATGCGCGAAACACCGGCGACGAACGGCGCGAACGTGCGCACGACGGCAATGAACGGCGACAGCAGAAAGGTCAGGCCGCCGCGTGCTTCGTAAAACGCGTGCGCTTTACGCAGTGCGTTCTTGTCAAGCCAACGGTAGTCGGCGGTATAGACTTTTTCGCCGATGGCGCGGCCGATCGCATAGTCGACGATGCTACCGGCCACCGTTGCGGCGAACAGCACGGGGATCACGAGCCAGACGTTCAGCGCGCCTGTCGCGGCGAGACCGCCGCAGATGAAGATCAGCGGATCGCCAGGCAAAAAGAATAGCGGCAGGAAACCGATTTCGACGAACACGACGAGGAACAGCATCGCGTAGACGGCTGTGCCGTATTGCACGATCAAACCGCTCAGGTGCTGGTCGAAGTGCAGGGCGACCTGCAGCACATGCATGAGATCCATCGTGGTTCGAAAGGGATTTGGGTGTTCGGGATTTTAGTCCCGTCGCGGCATGGGCACTTGTTTATTTCTCGGTGCGGATGTCAATATCGGGGTGTGATTTCCAGAATCGCGCCCGAATAAATTTAAGAAACCCCTATGCAACACACTTCCAGCCTCACGTTCCGCTTTGCCGCGCCGCACGATGCGGATGCTATCCGTATGATCGAATTCGAGGCCGGCCAGCGCTTTGTCAGCGTCGGCATGACGGGTATCGCCGATGCACCGCCGATGGAGCTGGAACTTGTTCGCCGCAAGATCGACGCGCAGCAGATCATCGTTGCCGTGAAAGCTGATGAGACGTGTGTGGGGTTTGTGATGTTCGAGCCGCAGCCCGCGCGCTTCTATGTTCAGGAACTTGATGTGCTGAGTTCGCATGCCGGGCAACGCATCGGCGCGGCGCTGATCGAGCAGGTCGCGCAACTCGCGCGTGCGCAACAGATCACGCAACTCATTTTGTCGACGTTTCGCGAGGTGCCGTGGAACGCACCGTACTATCGGCGGCTCGGCTTTTGCGATATCGAGGAGGCCGATCTGGATGCGGCACTGATCGCGCGGCGCGATGCGCACATCGCGCGCGGACTCGACGAATCGAAACGCGTATTCATGCGGCGTGACCTTGCGTAACGCCGCATGAACCGAACGTCTTATTCCACTGCTTCCAGCGTCGGATAATCCACGTAGCCAGTTTCGCCACGTGCATAGTACGTTGCCGGATTCGGCTTGTTCAGCGGCGCATTCGTTTCGAAGCGGCGCACCAGATCCGGATTCGCGATGAACAGTTGACCCCACGCCACCGCGTCCGCTTCACCCGCGTCGAGTACGTGCTGTGCGGTTTCCTTGGTGAACTTTTCGTTCGCGATGTACGGGCCGCCGAATGCCTTCTTCAGTTGCGGGCCGAGGCGGTCGTCGCCGAGTGCTTCGCGGGCGGCGATGAACGCGATCTTGCGCTTGCCGAGTTCGCGTGCCACGTAGCCGAATGTCGCTGCCGGATCCGAATCGCCCATGTTGTGCGAGTCGCGACGCGGTGCGAGGTGCACGCCGACACGGTTCGCACCCCAGACGTCGATACAGGCGTCAGTGATTTCGAGCAGCAGGCGGGCGCGGTTTTCGACCGGGCCGCCGTAGGCGTCGGTACGCTTGTTGGTGCTGTCCTGCAGGAACTGGTCGAGCAGATAGCCGTTCGCGCCGTGCACTTCCACACCGTCGAAACCTGCTGCTTTCGCGTTTTCGGCGCCCTTGCGGAACGCTTCGACCACACCCGCGATTTCGTCGAGTTCGAGTGCGCGCGGCGTCACGTATGGACGCTCCGGACGCACCAGGCTCACGTGGCCTTGAGCCGGGATGGCGCTAGGCGCAACCGGCAGTTCGCCATTGAGGAACAGCGGGTCCGAAATACGGCCGACGTGCCACAACTGCAGGAAAATCTTGCCGCCGGCTGCATGCACGGCGTTCGTGACGATCTTCCAGCCTTCCACCTGCTCCTGCGACCAGATACCCGGGGTGTCGGCGTAACCGACGCCTTGCGGCGTAACGGACGTGGCTTCGCTGATGATCAGGCCTGCCGTGGCGCGTTCGGCGTAGTACTTCGCCATCAGCGCGTTCGGTACGCGGATTTCTTCAGCGCGTTGGCGCGTGAGCGGCGCCATGATGATGCGGTTCGACAACGTGATGTCGCCAATCTGGAGCGGGTCAAAAAGAGTCGGCATATGAGTTCACCTTAGGTGGCGGGCGCGTGGCCCCGGCCTTAAAAAAACTGCATGATGAAATAAGCGAAAAAACGCGGCGATGCGGATGAAGCGCTCAGAGCTGGCTGTTCATGTGCTCGAGAAAGGCTTGAATGACTGCCTCATTGCGTTTGAAAAACACCCATTGACCGACCCGCTTCGACGTAACGAGACCGGCGCGCTGCAACGCGGCGAGGTGCGCCGACACGGTGGACTGCGACAGGCCGCAGTGCGCGTCGATCTTGCCGGCGCACACGCCGTGGTCGAGCGGGAGCTCCTGGTCGGAGAAATGCGCATACGGCTCGCGCAGCCAGCCGAGAATCTCCCGCCGTACAGGGTTGGCAAGCGCTTTGTGAATCGCGTCGATATCGAGCGTCATGTGGGTCGGTTTCAGGGCATCAACTTCAGATCGTCAACAACAGGCAGGCATGGCGCACGTTAGCGGCCATGCATCTGCATCGCTACAAGACGAATCATATATCGGAATTTGACGATATGCTTGAAGCCACTACTCGCTATGGGGTCGATAGATGTCGGCGCACAAATAAGCCTGCACTTCCTACGGCGCGGGACGGCGCACATGACGGCAAATATGTAAGGCATCTGTCACGTTATAGTTACGATCTATCAATAGCATTGCGAAAATCGCATTCTGTTGATGGCCGCTCTCACATATATTTTTATGTGCAGTAGGCCTGCCGACGCGGACGCATCCTGGTCCAATACACGCCACGACGTCCATCATCGGACGAAGACTATGCGCGTCGGGTGACAGTGCCAGTACATCAAAAAGAGTCCATCATGTGATTCCCCGACCGCCCGACGGCACTGGTTCGGCGATGCACCGTAGAAGCCAGACGCCGTGGAAGAACTGGTAGTGGGTATATTCCCCAAGGAGATAGTGCATGTCTAACGATGCAAAGTGCCCGTTCAATCATGCTGCCGGAGGTGGCACGACCAACCGTGACTGGTGGCCAAAGCAGCTGCGGGTGGATCTGCTTAGCCAACACTCCAGCAAGTCGGACCCGCTGGACAGCGGCTTCAACTATGCCGAGGCGTTCAAGAGCCTCGATCTCGCCGCGGTGAAGAAGGATCTTGCGGCACTGATGACCGACTCGCAGGAATGGTGGCCGGCAGACTTCGGCCACTATGGTCCATTCTTCATCCGCATGGCCTGGCACAGTGCCGGCACGTACCGCATCGGCGACGGCCGCGGTGGCGCCGGGCGTGGCCAGCAGCGTTTCGCGCCGCTCAATAGCTGGCCGGACAACGTCAGCCTCGATAAAGCTCGCCGCCTGTTGTGGCCGATCAAGCAGAAGTACGGTCAGAAAATTTCCTGGGCCGATCTGCTGATCCTGACCGGCAACGTCGCGCTCGAAACCATGGGCTTCAAGACCTTCGGCTTCGGTGGCGGTCGCGCGGACACCTGGGAACCGGACCTGGACGTCTACTGGGGCAACGAAAAGACCTGGCTGGGCGGCGATGTCCGTTACGGCAAGGGCGCTGCCGGCAATGAGGGCGAAGGCGTGATCGTGGCCGATCCAGCACTGCACGGCAGCGAAGTCAGCCGCGACGACAACGGGCGCAACCTGGAAAACCCGCTGGGCGCCGTGCAGATGGGCCTGATCTATGTCAACCCGGAAGGTCCCGATGGCAATCCTGACCCGCTCGCCGCGGCACATGACATCCGTGAGACCTTCGCTCGCATGGCCATGAACGACGAGGAAACGGTCGCGCTGATCGCCGGTGGCCACAGCTTTGGCAAGACGCACGGCGCCGGTCCTGCCGACAATGTGGGTCCGGTACCCGAGGCCGCAGACCTCGAGAACCAGGGGCTGGGCTGGAAGAGCAGCTTCGGCACCGGCAAGGGCGCCGACGCGATCTCCAGCGGACTGGAAGTCACCTGGACCACCACGCCGACGAAGTGGGGCAACGGCTTCTTCGAGAACCTGTTCAAGTACGAATGGGAACTGACCAAGAGCCCCGCCGGCGCCAACCAGTGGGTCGCCAAGGATGCCGGCGAAACGATTCCGCACGCTTTCGATGCCTCGAAGAAGCAGCGGCCGACGATGCTCACCACCGACCTCTCGCTGCGCTTCGATCCCGCCTACGAGAAGATTTCGCGGCGCTTCCTGGCGAATCCAGACCAGCTCGCCGATGCCTTCGCCCGTGCATGGTTCAAGCTCACTCACCGCGACATGGGACCGCGCGTCCGCTATCTTGGACCGGAAGTGCCTGCTGAAGAACTGATCTGGCAGGATCCGATTCCGGCAGTCGACCACGCTCTGGTGAACGATCAGGACGTCGCCTCGCTCAAGCAGAAGATTCTGGCGTCAGGGCTGTCCGTTTCGCAACTGGTGTCGACGGCCTGGGCGTCAGCATCCACGTTCCGCGGCTCGGACAAGCGCGGCGGCGCCAACGGTGCGCGCATTCGCCTCGCTCCGCAGAAAGACTGGGCGGTCAACCAGCCCGAGCAGCTGGCGAAGGTACTGAAGGTCCTCGAAGGGATCCAGAGCGAGTTCAACGGCGCACAGTCCGGCAAGAAGGTGTCGCTGGCCGACCTGATCGTGCTGGCCGGTAGCGCCGGCATCGAGCAGGCCGCGAAAAACGGCGGCCATCAGGTGACGGTGCCGTTTGCGCCGGGACGCGCGGACGCGTCGCAGGATCAGACCGACGTGGAGTCCGTTGGCGCGCTTGAACCCGTTGCCGATGGTTTCCGCAACTATCTGAAGGGCAAGTACAGTGTCCCGGCTGAGGCGTTGCTGATCGACAAGGCGCAATTGCTGACCCTGACGGCACCCGAGATGACGGCGCTCATCGGCGGCTTGCGCGCCTTGAAGGTCCAGAGCGGGCAGGATTCGCATGGTGTCTTCACCAAGCGTCCGGAAACGCTGACCAACGACTTTTTCGTCAACCTGCTCTACATGGGTACGGAATGGAAACCGGTCTCCCGGGACGTGTTCGAAGGGCGTGACCGCAAGACCGGTGAGGTGAAGTGGACCGGTAGCCGTGTCGATCTGGTGTTTGGTTCGCACGCTCAGTTGCGGGCGCTGTCCGAAGTCTATGCAAGCGAGGACGGGCAGGCGAAATTCGTTCGCGACTTTGTCGCTGCGTGGGTCAAGGTGATGAACCTCGACCGCTTCGACCTCGCCTGAGCAGGTGTGCGGGTTCCGTCAGGGTTGCTGCAACCCTGACGGAACCTTGCCTCAGCTTGCGAAGGTAATTCTGCATGTCGCGGTGCGACTCTGGTTATATCGGAGCCGCACCGTTTTTTTTGCGTCCATGCCATACCGTGCAGCCTGAGTGACTCGAACATTCGCGTCATTACATCAGCCTGCATGATCGTCTTCCCCCTTCCTTAGGCTTCGTAGCGGCCCACTTTGGTCCGCGGCTCGACCGTGGATTGCTTGCGGGTATCAGTCAGTCGATTCAGGGTTTACGCGGTGCACATATACTTGAAAAATCAAGTACACTCGGTCCCAACATGTTTGAAAAATCAAATAAATTAGCCTCTGGGACAAACCCGTGTGATGCACCTCATCTCTCCTTTGCAGATGAGGTTGCGATGCCTTGAATTGGAGCAGATCAATGAGAAACAAGATTGCACTTGAGGAACACTTTGCGATAGACCTCACTATCGAGCAGTCGAAGATTTATGCGCCTGCGCCCGTTTGGGAAATGCTGAAGTCCAATCTGATGGACATCGAGCAGCAGAGACTCGAGCGGATGGAACAGGGCGGAACCGAGTATTCAATCTTGTCGCTCAACTCGCCGGGCATTCAGGGTATTCCGGACATCAAGCAGGCGATCGATGTCGCGCGCCGGGCTAACGATGTCCTCGCAGAACATGTTGGCCGCCATCCAACCCGTTTGGGTGGATTTGCCGCGTTGCCTATGCAGGACCCCGAAGCGGCGGCACGTGAACTCGAGCGAAGCGTGAAGGATCTCGGATTCCATGGCTTCATGGTGAATGGCTTTTCCCAGGTGGGCGATGCGGAAAATGTCGTGTACTACGATGCCCCGCAGTACACCGACTTCTGGACAAATGCGGCGGCGCTCGGCAAGCCTTTCTATATGCATCCTCGCGATCCGTTGCCGTCCCGTGAGCCGATCTACGATGGCTTTCCGTGGCTGACCGCCGCGACCTGGGCGTTCGCGGTTGAGACGAGCACTCACGCACTGCGACTGATGACGTCAGGTCTTTTCGACCGCAATCCTGAGTTGCAGATGATTCTTGGCCATCTCGGCGAGGGGATTCCGTTCAACATCTGGCGCGTCGACCACATTCTTCAGAAGGCGCCACGAGGATTGCCGTGCAAGCGCAGCGTGGGCGAATACCTCCGGGAGAATGTCTACGTCACGACGAGCGGGAATTTCAGAACCCAGACGCTGCTGTCCACGATGCTCGAAATGGGCAGCGACCGGATCATGTATTCGGTCGACTATCCGTTCGAAACGCATGACGAGGCGTCCCAGTGGTTCGACACATGCTCGATCAGCGAAACGGATCGCGTGAAGATTGGACGGGAAAACGCACAGCGTTTGTTCGGTCTTGAATGATGCGAGGAATAGGAGAAATCGAATGTCCGTATTGACTCAATTGGCGCCAGCAGATGTGTGGCGTAACAGAATCTATAGCGGCGGATGGAAGACCGGAGGCGCGGGTACGATCCCGGTGACCGAGAAGGCGACCGGCGCGGAAATGGGATCGATTGGTTGCGCATCGGCTGCCGACGTATCCGCCGCTGCCGCGATCGCGACCGAAGCGCAACGCGCCTGGGCCGCGACGCCAGGGCCTCAGCGAGGGGATGTGTTGCGCGAGGTCGCCCGTTTGCTGGAGGTTCACAAAGAGGAGATCGCCGTCCAGATTGTCCGCGAGACCGGGTCGATACGGCCAAAGGGGCAACTGGAGGTGAAGCTGGCGATACGCGAGATTCTCGAAGCGGCGGCCTTGGGCAGCCAGCCAACCGGGATGATCACGACAAGCGACGTTAAGGAGCGGCATAGCGTAGCGCGCAGAATTCCAATGGGCGTGGTCGGCGTTATTACTCCATGGAATTCTCCGTTCATTCTAGCGGCGCGCGCCATCGCTCCGGCGTTGGCCACCGGCAATGCAGTGCTGCTCAAGCCCGACCCTCAATCGCCGGTTAGCGGTGGCGTTCTGTATGCGCGGCTATTTGAGGCTGCAGGGCTGCCCGAGGGACTGTTCCATGTTCTGCCCGGTGCAGCGGAAACCGGTGACGCGCTGGTTCGGGATCCGCTTGTCAACATGATCAGCTTCACGGGATCCACACGGGTAGGGCAAGCGATCGGCGCAGTAGCAGGCGGCTTGCTCAAGCGAGCGAGCCTCGAACTCGGCGGCAAGAATCCCTACATCGTGCTTGATGATGTCAATGTCGAAGCTGCGGCGAGCGCGGGAGCGTGGGGATCGTTTTTGCATCAAGGGCAAGTCTGCATGTCCGCGGGCCGGCATCTCGTTCATGAACGTATTGCTGACACCTACATTGAAAGCCTCGTCAGACGCGCCAAAGCGCTATCGGTTGGCGATCCTTTCAAGGGCAATGTCCATCTCGGTCCTATCATCAATGAACGGCAGGCTGAAAACGTCGATCGCATCGTTGCTGAGTCTGTGAGCAAGGGCGCGAAGCTTCTCGCCGGTGGGACTCGCGACGGACTGTTTTTTAACCCGACCGTTTTGGTAGACGTCGCGCCTGGGATGCCCGCGTTCGAGGAAGAGATTTTCGGTCCCGTCGCCGCGGTGACCGTGTTCAAGAACGATGACGAGGCGGTAACGCTCGCCAATCAGAACCGCTATGGCCTGGTCGCGGCAGTGGCTTGTTCGGATTTGCGTCGCGCCCAACGGATTGCGGACCGGCTGCACGCCGGCATCGTCCACATCAATGATCAGACGGTCATGCACGAGGTGTTTGGTCCGATGGGCGGTCTGGGTTTGTCCGGCAACGGGCATAACTACAGCACGCTGACCAACATCGACCAGTTTACGGAATGGCAGTGGGTGACGAGCCGCGACGAACTTCCGGCTTATCCCTTCTAGAAAGCTGTTGTGCCGGGCTAGCCGCATACGCGCACGGAGTCGCGTCGCCCGGCAACGTCGAGAAGACAGCAGTGACCCATTGGCGCACGATTTCATGCGCAAACAGAGCGAGGTGAAGCGTGACCCCCGATACTGTCCAGCGAGTCGAAAAGGCGCCCGCTTCGATCGTCGACATTGGCGCGTTGATCGATAGCCAGCCACTGAGCACCTTCCAGAAATGGATCATGGTGATGATCGGT
Source organism: Paraburkholderia sp. SEWSISQ10-3 4 (assembly GCF_030464785.1). Lineage (NCBI taxonomy): Bacteria > Pseudomonadati > Pseudomonadota > Betaproteobacteria > Burkholderiales > Burkholderiaceae > Paraburkholderia > Paraburkholderia sp. SEWSISQ10-3 4. The sequence continues at coordinate 52,756 of NZ_JALPRI010000022.1, read as the reverse complement.
TGCTCAGTGGTGATGGATGGGTTCGATGTGCAGACAATGGGTTTTGTCGCGCCTGCGATTGTCCGTGCGTGGGGCATCAGCCCGGCCGAGCTCGGCCCGATTTTCGGCGCCGGCTTGCTGGGGATGCTCGCGGGCTCCATCGTTCTCGGCGCCATGGCCGATCGCGCGGGGCGTCGGCCGGTGCTCATCGGCGCGACCGTTTTCTATGGGCTATGCATGCTCGGTACCACCCTGGTTCAGAGTGTGCCGGAATTTCTTGTCCTTCGGTTCCTGACCGGCTTCGGTATCGGCGGCGTGATGGGTAACGCTATCGCGCTGGTCAGCGAATACAGTCCGCAGAAATATCGGGCATCACTGATGACCTGGGTCTCGTGTGGCTTCACGGGCGGGGCCATTGCTGGAGGCCTTCTCTGCGCAGCCTTGCTTCCGTCGATGGGCTGGAGGTCGGTGTTCTTCGTTGGGGGCGTATTGCCGCTGCTTATTGCCGTCCCGATGGCGAGGTATCTGCCTGAATCGCTCCAACTGCTGGTGGTCAAACAGCGCAGCCTGGAAAAGGTGGTTCAGTGGCTCGGGCGAATTGCGCCGGGCGTCCAGTTCGCGCCCGGGACCCGCTTCGCCGTTCGCGGGCAGCCGCAAGCGAAGGCCTCCGTTGGCGAACTCTTTCGCCATGGTCGCGGCACGATGACGTTGTTGCTATGGGGGATCAACTTCGCGAATCTGCTTGATCTCTTTTTCCTGTCGAATTGGCTTCCGATGCTTTCCTTGAGAGTTGGCCATGGGGTGGCGACGGCTGTGCTCATCGGCACTTCATTGCAGATCGGCGGTACGGCAGGTGCGCTGCTGCTGGGTCCGTTGATGGACCGCTTCGGCTTCTATCGTGTGCTGGCGCTCAGTTTTCTGGTGGCGACATTTTCAGTGGCATCTGTCGGTCTCCCCGATCTATCGACGGGGCTGCGCTATGCCGTCGTGCTGATAAGCGGAATCTGTATCGTCGGTGGGCAGCCGGCGGTCAACGCGTTGACCGCGACGCTCTATCCCACCTCGTTGCGGGCCACCGGGGTTGGCTGGAGTCTGGGAATCGGCCGGGCGGGCTCGATTATCGGTCCTGTGGTGGCCGGACAACTGATCAGGCTGCAATGGTCGAATACCGCGTTGTTTGTCGCGGCTGCGGTGCCCGCGTTGGCATCGTGTTGGATGCTTGTTCTTCTTAGCCGTGCTTCGGCGAAAAATCGGATCGATTGCGTTGAGTGCTAATGTGCTGCGACAGATTTAGATAAAAGAAAAACAGCAAAGCACTGTCGTGTCAACGACAGATTACCCAATCGGTCAGCCCGGATAATGACCCCGTCATCGTTCGAATACGACGGCGACAGGTCGTACCGGTAACGATCGCGTGCGTTTGCTCAAACGGAGCGGCGCGGCTCGAACGGTTCAATCGAATGGGCGGGGGGCTGCCTGACAATGGACTCGAGTTCGGCGGTATCGACCAGAGTGATCCGGCCGTATCGGATGCGCACGAGTTGCCGGTCTATGAACCAGCGCAGTTCCTTGTTGACGTGCTGGCGCGAGGCCATGAGCAGTGCAGCCAGATCCTCCTGCGACAGACGGATGCCGAGCGTCACGCCATTGTTATCGGTGTGTCCGTAGCGTTTGCCGAGCGCAAGTAAATGGCCCGCGAGGCGCGCGCGAAACGACATCAAACCAAGATTGCCGAGGCAGTCGTGAAGGTGGCGTGCACGCGTGGCGAGTAGCCGGAGCAGGCTTGCGGTGAGGGTTGGATCGCGTTCGAGTGCGGCGTTCAACGCATCGGCGGGAATGTGGAAAAGCCGGGTGAGCCCGCGCGCCCGCTGGTTGTGAATGGAGCGCTGATCGGTCATCACTGCGGTGAGGTTGGCCAGCTCGCCTGGCGGGATGAACGTCTCGACGGCCCGAATGCCCTGAGTGCTTGGCCATCCCCATTCAAGCATGCCGGAAAGAATGATGTGGATATCGGTGCAGGGATCGTTGGCGAGATAGATCAGCTCGCCATCTGCATACGTGCGCAGAGAGCCAGCTTCGACGAGGGCGTCGAGGACAGCTTCCGGCCACGCGCTCAGGGCCTCATGGTTACGGAACGCAGTCCATATGATTTCCCGCTGCCTGCGTGACAGATCACGGCCGCTCGACTGCAATGGCAGATTTGCCGCTGCTTTAGCGGAGATATCTTCAGCGCGGTCGACAGGGGAAAGGTTTTGCGGTGCACCTTGCATGCGGCAGTCCGGTTCGGGAGGTTTGAATCGAGTATCGATAAACGCGAGCTGTGCGAATGAAATGTCTCGAGCGATTAACGATAAACGATAAACGTGTATCGCGGCATGGGTGCAGGGTCGCTTTAGGAACGTTTTTCTTATGAGCGCCGGATGTCAGCCGGCGGGACGTTGGAACGCGAGCCATCTGGACCTCGCCCTAATGGGAGAAGTTTTACATGAGTCAACCGATTGTGAGCGGCGGCGCGCTGGACGATGCAACCGCAGCTACGCGTCATGATGTCGATGTGCTGGTTATCGGTGGTGGTCCGGCCGGCACTTGGGCCGCGATTGGTGCTGCAGCGAGGGGGGCGAAGGTCGTGCTCGCGGACAAGGGCTTCTGCGGGACATCGGGCGCGACGGCGCCGTCAGGCACCGCGATCTGGTATGTCTCGCCGCAGAGCGATACGCGCGAGCGGGCGAAACAGAGCCGTTTTGATCTGGGAGGCCAGCTTGCGGAACACGAATGGATGGATCGTGTGCTTGAGCAAACCTGGGTGAACGTCCACCAGCTTGCGGAATGGGGCTATCCGTTTCCCATCGACGAAAACGGCGAGGAGCAACGCACTTCGCTGCAGGGACCGGACTATATGCGGCTGATGCGCAAGCGCGTGAAGGAGAGTGGTGCAAGCATCCTCGATCACAGCCCGGCCCTCGAACTATTCGTAGATGGGGGCGGCGCGGTTGCCGGCGCGCGCGGCGTGCAGCGCCAGAGCGGGGACACGTGGGTCGTGCGCGCGAAGGCCGTGGTGATTGCGACGGGCGGCTGCGCGTTTCAGAGCCGCGCGCTCGGCTGCAATGTGCTGACGGGCGACGGCCATCTGATGGCCGCCGAAGTAGGCGCGGAGATGTCCGGCATGGAGTTCTCGAATGCGTATGGGCTTGGTCCGGCATTCGCTTCGGTCACCAAATCGCTCTTCTACAAGTGGGCGACGTTCTACGACGAACAGGGCGTGAAGCTCGAGGGAGCGGGCTCGGCATTCGGGCGCAGCATCATCGCGCGTGAGCTGCAGACGCGCCGCGTGTTCGCGTGCCTCGATCGCGCCGACGAACAGGTTCGCGCGTGGATGCGCACGGCGCAACCGAACTTCTTCGTACCTTTCGACCGGCTGGGCATCGATCCCTTCACCCAGCACTTCCCGGTAACGCTCAGGTTAGAGGGGACGGTTCGCGGAACCGGTGGCCTGCATGTCACGGGCCGCGATTGTTCGACGTCGGTGGAAGGGCTCTATGCGTCAGGCGACGCCGCGACACGCGAGATGATTTGCGGCGGGTTCACCGGAGGCGGCAGCCATAACGCAGCATGGGCGATGTCGTCGGGTTTCTGGGCGGGCGCCGGTGCCGCTGACCACTCGCTCGCGAAGCGTCGCGCCGGGACCGGCAGACTCTATTGCGCGGGCGATGTCGGTTTGCGCGACACATCGCACAACTTGGCTTTTGACAGCGCGAGCGTCGTGAAGGCCGTGCAAGACGAGGTGTTCCCGTATGAGCGTAACTGGACGCGCAGCGGGGACCTGCTGGACGATTCGCTGGGCCGCCTCGACACACTGTGGGCGAGCTTGCGCGCCAGCGCGCCGGCACGCGGCGCACAAGAGGCCGTGCGTGCGCGAGAGGCGGCGGCGATGGTTGCGACCGCGCGCTGGATGTATCGCAGCGCGCAGGTACGTACCGAGACGCGCGGCATGCATCGACGCGCGGAATATAAGTCGATCGATGCAGGGCAGCGTCACAGGTTGATCAGCGGAGGCCTCGACGACGTATGGGTCCGCAGCAAGGAGGTAGGCACGGGGTTGGCGCCGTCTGAACATCAAGGAGCCCATGCATGATCGAAATTTTGAGCGAATCGCGCTGCACGGGATGCAATATCTGCGTGCGCGCGTGTCCCACGAATGTGTTCGAGGCGGTGGAAGGGGGCATTCCGCGGATCGCGAGGCAGGACGACTGTCAGACCTGCTTCATGTGCGAGCTGTACTGTCCGGCGGATGCGCTGTTCGTCGCGCCGCAGGCCGACGCCTCCGTCATGGTAGACGAAGCACGCCTTCCGCACGGTGTGCGCCTCGGCAGCTATCGCGAAGCACTCGGCTGGGGTCCAGGGCGCACCTCTACCGCCGCACTTGACGCAAGCTACGCACTACTGACGCCTATCCGTTGATGAACGACGGCAGCAATGCCATAGCTTCGACGAAACGCCGTACCCCTCATCAAAGGGATAGCGGTATCGCTCACCCGGGCACGAAGCCGGCCTTGCCCTCGAACATCACGGACTCTGCGATGTCCTTTTGCGCCTGCAGCTTGGCCAGACTCCCGGCGTAGCCGGCCTCCAGCACCGAATAGGCATCGCCGCCGAGGACAGTGCGCAGCGGCGGCTCCGGCATCTGGCTGACCGTATAGATGGCGTCGGCCATTTTCACGGGGTCGCCCGAAGCGTATGCGTCGCCGTTTTCCGCGATCCAGCGGCGCAGCTTGCCAACCACGCTGTCCTTGTATTCATCGAGTTCTGCGGTCCAGCGGATATTGGCCACGAAGTCGGTCCTCATGGAGCCTGGTTCGATGATGATGGTCTTGATACCGAACTCGGCGATTTCCTGGCTCACCGCTTCGGCAAAACCTTCCAGACCGAACTTCGCGGCGTGGTACAGCGCGCCTCCGGGGAAGGCCGCACGTCCGCCGACGCTGGTGACATGGATGAACGTGCCGCGTTTCCTGGCGCGCAGCGCGCCGAGGAAGGCGCGAGTGACGTGGATAGGCGCCAGCAGATTTAGCGCAATCTGCTGCTCGATATCGGCCTCGCTCATTTCCTCCATCGCGCCGATCACGGCGCCGCCCGCGTTGTTGACCACCACGTCGACATCGGAATGGCGCGCTGCGGCGGCCCGAACCTGTTCGTGATCGGCGAGGTCAACCGACTCCACCTGGAGCAGATCCGGATGGGCCTGCTTCAGCGCCTGCATCGCTTCGACACGCCGCACGGCTGCAACCACAGGATGCCCTTGGGCCAGTACTTTTTCCGTGAGGGCGAGTCCGAGACCGCCGGACGCGCCGGTAATGAACCACTTCTGATTTGCCATGATACCGTCCTCCTTACGAATAATGAGCGCGTACGCGCTCAATAATGGTCGAAAATTTTTAAGCCGTAATTGCCCGCCAGGCGACATGGAAGCCGAGTTGCAGGTGACGTTCGGCGCTCTCGGGGTGCTTGTCGACGTACTCGATCGTCGTGTCGGCGATGTGCTCGATTATGGACGAAAGAAATGCGATCGAGGCATCAACCAGCACACCGTCGCGCACGGCGTCCTCCATCATCTGGGATATCGCCAGAAACGGTCCCATTCCCTGTGCCCGTGTGTCGTCGAGTATGTGGCCGGAAGCCGAAAGCCGCGAGAGAGCGGAGCGCCCAGCCGCATTGGCCAGCCCCCAATTCACATAGCGCTCGAAGACGTGCTGCATGCGCTGGCGATAGCCCGCCTCGTGTGGATAGTCCGGCATCACGGATCTGGCCAGATCCTGCTTCAGGTGCAGGTAGAGTTCCTGGAACAGCGCGTCCTTGTTCTCGAAGTAGGTGAACAGGGTGCCTTCGGCCACGCCGGCGCGCTTGGCGATGCCCGCCGTGGTGGCCAGCACGCCCTGTTCAGCAACGGTCTGCGTTGCGGACAGCAGCAGGGCGCCGCGTTTTTCCGGACTCAAAGGACGTGCCATCGTATGTCTGAAGAAAAAATAGAGTGATTACGCGCTCAATTATAACTGCTTTTCGAGATGAACGCCGATCGGCAGATGGAAGAAGAACGACACGTCGGTCGCGATCGAGTCGGGCTAAACAAGGTCATCAAGCGCGCCGGCGTTTTCGTACACCTTGAGCAGCATGGCGCGCAGCACCTGAACGTCGTCTACCGTAAAACCGCTCAGTATCACCGACTCATGTTGCTTCGCGACCGGGACGATGCGCAGCGCCAGTTCGTCGCCCTTGCTCGTCAGGGCAATCCTGATTGATCGTCCGTCCGTCGTACTCTTCTCGCGCTTGACCAGCTCCTGGCTTTCAAGACGATCAATGATCCTCGACAGCGCGGAAATATCCGATGTCGCATGCACCGATAGTTCAGACAAGGTCTGGTGCGGAACGTACAGCAGCGAGGCACAGACGCGCCACTCGCTGAGGTTCAGGCCGAACGGTTTCAGCGCCTTCGCGAAGGCGTTTCCCATCCGGCCTCCGGCCCGTGTCAGCAGGAACGGAATCGCCTGTTCGAGTTCTTGCGGTCGCTTCGGTGTCTTCATGGTCATCGGTAGGTTGCGGGTTTACATGGGTACGTATATTTGAAAAATCAACTATACTCCACTTCAAATGTAGTTGAAAAATCAAATAAATGTTACCCGGTTGAATTCGGATAGACCGCCTCTTTCCGGGTGAGCAACGCGTCATACGCTGAACTGGTGCAGACGTGAGGGAGGAGTCGGATCGAACGATCCTGGCTGGACATAAAAGATTCAACGTTGGTCTTTCAATCACTTCATTGGCATTGCTAATAAAAATAATAATTGCAGTGACGATCTATACGAACGGAGATCGGATTTGGACACTCAAGTCATCATTGTCGGCGCTGGCCCGGTAGGACTGACACTTGCGATCGACCTCGGCAAGCGCGGTATAGCGTGTGTGCTCGTCGAGCAAAAGGCGGAGCCGCAGTTTCTGCCGAAGATGGAGCGTTGCAACGCGCGGACCATGGAGATCTTCCGGCGGCTTGATATCGCGGATCGCATCCGGGCGGCCGGCATGCCCGAAGACGTCCCCATGGACATCCAGATCATCCGCTCCATGACGGAGCCTGCGATTCTGCGCTTGCCCTATCCCTCGGTGGCGCAGGCTCGCGCGCTCACGCACGAGAGCCACGACGGCAGCCTTCCGCTCGAACCTTATCAGCTGATCTCGCAGTACACGCTAGAGCCGCTTCTGCTTGAGGTGGCCGAGCAATTGCCGGCGGTCACGGTGATGCGGAGCACGACGTTTCTGGAATTCACCGAGCAGAACGATGGTGTTCTGGTGGCGGTCAATGCCGCCGACGGTGCGAGAAGAACATTGAAGGCCGCTTACCTCGTGGGCTGCGACGGTGGTGCGAGTTCCGTGCGTAAGCAACTGGACATCCGTCTGGAAGGCGAGGGCGACATCGCGCGGCTGAGACAGGGCCTGTTTTACTGCGAGCAACTCTACGAGCGGCTTCCGATTGGCAACGGGCCGAGCCGGGGGCGGCACTACCTGATGGCGGGCGGGCCTCCCACGTTCATGATCATGCAGGATTCCACACGACATTGGACGGTTCATTCCGCTGTCGAAAGCGATGACGAGATGCGACGGATGTTCGAGCGGATCATCGGCGTTGCGTTGCCCTACGAGATGCTGTATTGCGCGGAATGGCGGCAGAATTTGCTGCTGGCCGAACGCTATGGAAAAGGACGGGTGTTTCTCGCGGGCGATGCGGCGCACCTCGTGATTCCTACGGGCGGTCTCGGCATGAACACTGGCGTTGGCGACGCCACCGACCTTGCCTGGAAACTGGCCGCCACGCTGCAAGGGTGGGGCGGCCCGGGATTGCTGGCCTCCTATGAAGTTGAACGGCGCCAGATCGGCGAGCGGGTCGTCGGCGCATCGCGTTACGCGTCGCTCGGGTATCGCGCCTGGCTGGCCGAGGTGCGCCCGGAGATCGGAGACGACACGCCCGAAGGCACGACTGCTCGTGCCCACCTGGCCGTTGTGGCGAACGTGGAGCAGCGCAAGTCGAACGAGATGATCGGCGCGGAACTGGGCTATCGCTATGTGGATTCGCCCGTTATCGACAATGTACCGGGAGGGCCGCAGCACGATCTGCGGGCCTATCTTCCCACCACATGGCCGGGCGCGCGGCTTCCCCATATGTGGCTCAAGGACGGAAGCGCGGTCCAGGACCGGCTGCGGCCGGCGCGCTACACGCTGATCGACACGGCGGGTAGGCATGATGCAAGCCCGCTGCTCGCCGAGTTCGAAACGCTCGGCGCGCCGCTCGATGTGCTCGTGCTCGCGGATTCGGCGCTTCGCACCGTCTATGAGCGCGACCTGATCCTCGTGCGGCCCGACATGCATGTCGCGTGGCGCGGAGATCGGCTCCCGCAGGCCGTCGATGATCTCGCCGCAAAGGTGACAGGACATGGCAACGTAAACCGCGCATCAGGTTCGATCAGCAGCGGCTGACCGAACTCACTGAATCGAAGCAAATCAGTATCGGTCAGCCCCACGCAGCAGACTCGACGCGCGACGGCGCAGGGGTGCCGTCGTCTTGAGATTTCAACAACATTGGAGACGAGAAAATGAGCGCACGGTTGAATTGGGCCAGAGGTGGCCATTCATGGTACCGGCTGTTTTGGTGGACGCTTCCGTCGCTTGCGGCATGTGTGTCGGGCGTGTCGTATGCGCAGAGCTCGGTCACCCTGTATGGGATCATCGATACCGGCGTTGAATATGTGACGAACGTCGGTGCTCAAAAATCCAGCTCGGTGCACATGCCGTCTCTCACGGCATCGCTGCCATCGCTGTGGGGTCTCCGTGGCAAAGAGGATCTGGGTGGTGGTCTGAGTGCGGTTTTTGTATTGGAGTCGGGGTTTGCTCCAGCGCAGGGCACGCTGAATCAAGGGGGACGTCTGTTCGGCAGGCAGGCCTACGTCGGGCTCGCGGGGCGGTGGGGGACGTTGACCCTCGGGCGGCAATATTCGCAAATCTTTTGGGCGGTATTAACGGGCGACACGCTGGCGCCGAATATCTTTGCCGCCGCCGATCTTGACCCCTACTTGACCCAGCCGCGCGTCGACAATTCGATCGCCTATACCTTCACGTCGTCGGGACTGACTGTGAGCGCGATGTATTCACTGGGACGTGACGTGGCCGATAGTGCGCCGGCCGGAGGGTGCGCCGGCCAATCGCCGACTGACTGGCGGGCCTGCAAATCAATGTCCGCGATGGTGAAATATGACGCTGGGAAATGGGGTGCGGCAGCGGCCATCGATCGCAACTACGGTGGGGGCGGCACCGGCTCGCCCTTGCCACTTAGCTCTCAAACCGATACACGCGCCGTCATCGACGGCTATGTGAAGTTTGGCAATTCGACTCTTGGCGCGGGATTCCAGCACCGGATCGATCACGGCGTGCAGACGCCGAAAATTTTCGACGCGACCAGCAACTATTGGTGGGTCGGTGGTTCCTATTTGCCCGTTCCATATATTTCGCTCGACGCACAGTTCGGCCATATGACCGTGAACAATGACGCGGGGGGCTCCGTGATCGCCGCGCGCGCCATGTATTTCCTGTCCAAGGGCACCGCGGTGTACGTCACGGCGGGGCATGTGTTTAACCAGCGTAACGCAGCGTTCTCGATTGACGGCGGTGTGGTTCCGCCTGCTTCGACGCCATTGCCGGGCGTGGGTCAAACCGGTGCGATGCTGGGTATTCGACACCTGTTCTAAATGTGATTTTTTCGCTCGATTGCATTGTTAGGATAACAATATGTTCTATATGAAATCCCGATTCCATCAACTGATATTGGTCGCCACAGCTGCCATGTTGCCCTTTCTGGGTGTTGCGCATGCGCAGGTCGATACGTCGAAAAGCACGGTGACCGCCACCTCGAAGCAGATGAACGTGCCTGTCGACGGGACCTTCAGGAAGTTCACTGCGCAGCTTGTCTTCGATCCGGCCAGGCCGACGGCGGGCAGCGCGCAACTGAGCATCGACACCGCCAGCTACGATCTCGGCGACCAGAGCTACAACCAGCAGGTGCGCGGCAAAGATTGGTTCGACTCGGCGCAGTTTCCCAATGCCACATTCGTCTCGAGCTCTATTGCACCGGCCGGCGGCAACCAGTTCAAGGTCAGCGGCAAGCTGACCATCAAGGGCAAGTCGGAGAACGTGACGGTGCCGGTCAGCGTCACGCAGCAGGGTGCGGTGCAAACCTTCGACGGTACCTTGCCGATCAAGCGTAGCCAGTTCGACATCGGCACAGGCGAATGGAAAGACACGTCGGTCGTCGCCGACGAAGTGTTGATCAGGTTTCACATTGTCGAAGCCAAAAAATAAGCAGCATACCGCTCAGAGCACCCAGGAGAGAATCACAATGAAGAAGCAATTTTTGACCGTAGTGATCGCTGCTTTGGCAGCCGGCACATCGTTCGGCGCAAAGGCAGCGGAGACCACGTATCAACTGGATCCCACGCACACGTACCCGAGCTTTGAAGCCGATCACTTCGGCGGCGTCTCGATCTGGCGCGGCAAGTTCAACAAGAGCAGCGGCAGGGTGACGATCGATCGCGAAGCCAGAACCGGCACGCTGGAAGCGACAATCGACATGACGTCGGTGGATATCGGCAACGATGCGCTGGATACGGCGTTGAAGAGCTCGAAATTCTTCGATGCCACTCAATTCCCAACTGCTGTTTATAAGGGCACGTCGATGACGTTTAAGGGTGATGTGCCGGTCGAAGTGATCGGCGAGTTGACTCTGCATGGCGTGACGAAGCCGCTGAATCTGAAGATCGAATCGTTCAAGTGCTTCCAGAACCCGCTGCTCAAACGCGAAGTGTGCGGCACGGAATCGACCGCGAGTTTCGACCGGTCGGATTTTGGCGTTGACATGGGCAAGACATACGGCTTCAGGATGCAAACGGTGCTGCACATCCAGGCTGAAGGTATCAGGCAATGAGGTAGCAGCGCCCTGCAACGCCCCGATCGCCTTGGTAAGGTTATCCACAGAAAATGTTCATATCCTTGTGGACAAGTCCTGGCCAAACCTGCCAAGTGATTGAGCGCAGAGCGATTTCCTGATTGGTACGGTGAACCCGCACATCCAGGCAGACCCAGGCAGACCACCGGCAACGCGCCGCTCATTCCACCGGCGAGGCCAGCAGCGACACCGGCACGCCGTGACAACTCACCCTGGCCACAAGCGCCGCGCCGAGGTCGGCGCTTGCTTTTGTGTGCGCGTCGAACGACGACTCTTCCTTGTCGACCCGCAGAATGTTAATTGGCCACGACGCCCGGGAGAGCCGTTCATGCGCAAAGGACCCGACCCACAGCGGCGTGGAGGACACGCCGTTCTCCACGGCATAGCCGCTCGGCCAGAAACGCAGAACGTCGCGTTCGTCGCGCGTGTCGCCGGGACGCATGAAGACCAGCGACGAAGGCACGCCGTTGTTCAGTTTCGGCAATACCGGCAGCGAAGTCGCCGCGACGTTCGGTGAAGCAAGCGAGAGCAGGCTGCGCGCGGACAGGTCCGTGCCTTCGATCCATCCCTGGGCGCGCAGTTGTCCCTTGATCGAATCGAGGTTCGACACCCATTGCAGCGTGAGTGGTTCCTTGTGGTCGCCGCCCATATCCGAGCGATAGCATGGCAGTCTCTTCCACAGCGACACGGTCCACTGCGCTTGCGTGACCAGCACGGGCCGCGGGCGCGGCATGTTGTCCGGCGGCGCTGTCGGGGGATTGATGCTCAGTTGCACGCCCACGCTCACGAGCATGACCACCAGAACCACGACCGGCATGAAGCCGCGTGAGGGCGGCACGGTCGGATACCGCAATATCGCCGTCAGCGAGACGATGGCTACCCACATGTACGCGAGCGCGGCGCCGCCGATGGCGTCCGAGACCCAGTACCTGCCGAAGTAAAGTCCCGCGAGCGCGACCACGATCACGACAACCATACTCGCGGTCGCCACGAGCAAACCTTCCAGCATGCCGACCCGCCGCACGAGCAGGAACGCGAGGAAGCCGTAGACGATTACCGTCGCGGCGACGTGATTGCTCGGAAACACGTACGCGTCGGACAGGAGTTCATTGGGCGGCGCGCGGTGCATGGCGAACTGCAGGGCAAAGATCAGCAACTGGGAAAAAACGACCGCGGCGAGCCAGTAGCCGATGGCGCGCCAGCGCCGCTCAAGCAGCATCCACACGACCACCGTCACGACCACCGCCGTCAGCGTGAAGACGCTGCCGAGTGTCGCCACGCCTGCAAGGACCGTGTCGCTCCATGGCGTGCGCACCGATTGCAGGAAGTGATAGACGGACAGATCGACGCTCACCAGCGGATCGCCGCTGACGACGTCTTCGAGCACGCCGAAGAAGAGCGCACCCGCTGCCAGCACAACCACCGACGTCAGCAAGATACTGCTGGCATCCGGCTGTTCGGGGTCGAGCAGCCGCCGCGCGAATCGGCCGAACGGGCCAGGGTGGCGGCACGCCCAGCTTCCCAGATAGCGGCCCGCCGCGCTGGACCACGCACTCGCATGCGAGACCAGAAACTCCATCGCGCGAAAGCTCAGCCAGACGATGCCCACCAGCAACGCGATGATGACGACGAGGCGAAACGACACTGCGCCGGCCAGCAGCACCGAGGCGCCGAAGACCACGCCCGGCAGGATATGCGCGGGGGCCCATAGCAGTGCCGACAGCACGTTCATGCAGTAGAAGCGCAACGGCGTCATACCCAGCATGCCGGCCACCACCGGCACGATCGCTCGTAATGGTCCGACGAAGCGGGCAAACACGACACCTTTGGCGCCGTGTTTCTGAAAGAAGCGGTGGCCGGCGTCGAGTATCTGCGGGTGGGTGCGGAACGGCCAGAACTGGACGATCCTGTTCTTGTAGCGGCCACCGATCCAGAAGCTCATGCCGTCCCCGGCGATGGCGCCGGAGATCGCCCACAGGAACACCCAGCCGAGGCTCAGTGAACCCGTGCCGGCCAGTGCGCCGGCGAGGAACATCGCGGTGCTGCCCGGGATGAAGGTGCCGATGACGGCGATGGCCTCCAGAAAGGCCGCAAGAAAGACGACCGTGAGCATCCACGCCGGATGACCGGCAAGCAGGTGCAAAAGGTGGATGTAGGCATGCTCCATCGTGCGCGATCAGCCGTTCTGGCGTAACGGTTGATCATAACGCGCACGGCGCTGCCGCACATTTTTGCCGGCAGGCATCGGGCGAGATGCCGGCGCACAATCTCACGAAGCCGTCAGCAAATCGCCAGATGCGTTCATCCGTTAAGAAGCCGTCAACGAATCACCGGATACGTGGACCCGCTCGCCGATCTGGACGTCCGGCTGCGTCGGGTAGCTGAAGTTGCGGTAGCTGCCGTCCTGCATGCGCACTTGAACCTGATAGGTGGTCTGCTTGCGCACGGCGTGCTCGATCCCGTTGCCGGCAAGACCTCCGCCGACAGCGCCCGCGATGGTGGTGAGAATCTTGCCCCGTCCACCGCCGATCTGATTGCCGACGAGGCCGCCGGCGACCGCGCCACCCAACGCGCCGAGCCCGGTGGTCGGTTCAGGCGCCTGCACCGTGTTGATGGCGACGACTTCGCCCGCATAAGGGTCGGCGACCGGCCTTGCCGGCGCCGGTTCATAGGGTGCCTGGTAGCCCTGATTGTTTGCGTACCTCGGTGTCGGCGCGACGGGCGTGCTGTGCGTGTGATGCACAGGTGGCCGTGCCGGTGCGGCTTGCTGGACCGTTTGCTGAACCGGGGCCGCCTGGGGCGCGGCGACCGGCGCGCTGGCAACTTGCGCCGCGACCGTGGTGGCCGGCTGCGCAGGCTCGGTCACGGCGCGCGAGGTAGGCAGAAGGCCAGTCATCGCCGCGATGCCGGTGGCGCTCGCTAGGATGACGGCGACCGCCGCGCCTGCAACCAGGGGATGAATGCGGTTGCGCTGCGGATTACTGGAAGTGAGGTTCGTGTTCATTGCGGGCTCCGCGGGTAGATGCCTGCAATAACGCCTCAGCAGCGCGGCCGGTGGACGCCGGACGCATGCTGCTTTGTAAGCATTTGTACAACTTGCCGATGAAGATCGGCTCGCTCAGATTTCGTCGGTAAATTCGTCGAGGAAGCGCTGCAGACGGTCGTGGCGAATCTTCGCCAGACGCGCGCCGGTTGCTGTCTGGAAGCCTGACGCGAGTTTCAGCAGCTTCGTATGGAAATGGTCGAGCGTGTACGCGGTGTCGTCTAACGGACGCTCCGCCGCGTGCGGGTCAGCCGGGTCGTACAAGGCGCGGCCCATCCGGCCGGCCACGTAGAAGCAACGCGCGACACCCAGCATTCCAATTGCGTCGAGCCGGTCGGCATCCTGCAGCGTTTTTGCTTCGAGCGTGGTCGGCGCGACGCCGGCCGAAAAGCTATGCGCCTCCACCGCGTGCGCCGCGGCCTGAATTTTTGCGTCCGGCCAGCCGAGCGACGCCAGCACGCGTGCCGCTTTTTCCGCTGACAGGCGCGAGGCCTGCGCGCGCAGCGGTGAATTCTTCTCTACTGCGACGCAGTCATGCAGCAGCGTCGAGGCGAACAGCACCTGTGCATCGCCGCCTTCTTCCGCCTGGATGGCCGCCGCGTTTTTCCAGACTCGCTGCAAGTGTGAGGTGTCGTGGGAGCCGTCGCCGTTGTCGTCGTACGCGTGAGGCAACAGGATTGCGGCGAGGTCCTGAAATGGAGCGAAGGCAGGTTTCGTCATGGTGTCGGGCGAGAAAAAGAGCCGCCGATTATCGCCGATCGCCGATCAATCCCTGATTTTCAGCGATGAACAAAAGTGGCTGGCGGGCAGTCTTACTGTTTGACCGGGTTCCTTTGCGAGCATCGTTGGCTCGACATCGCTACGATGTGCGGAAGCATGGGCCGGGAAATTCGACGGCATGATGGAGTGGGCTATGAGAATCGTAACAAAGACCATGTTGGCCGCGGCGCTGATGATGGGTCTGACGGGCGCGGCTTGCGCTCAATCGGCAAACCTCAGCACCAACGGTATGGTCGGTTTGCAAGCCGGTGGGATGAATGGCGCAGGGCAGGGAACGGGTTTGGGGGCGGGCGCGGCCGGGCTGAGCCCAACGCCAGGCGGGGGCACCGTGGGCCACGCCCCAGTGATCGGAGGAACTGGCGGCACGGGATCGGGCCCGGCGCTCAACAACATGCGGGCGAACGGCACGAGCCTGAATATGAGCCCGGATCCTCGCGCACCGAACGTAACGGGAAAAGCGTTCGGACAGTAGCAATCACTCGGCCTGAACCAGTTGCAGAACAATGCGCTTCGCCGAGGCGAGATGTTCCACCGTCATCGATCGCGCGAGGCGAGCGTTGCCAGCCTCGCATGCTTCGAGAATCTTGAGATGCTCGTCCTGGAACGCCGGTGTGTCGGCGAGCAGCGTGCTTTGCAATCGCTCGTAGCGCTCGACCTGAGCGCGCAGCTCGCGGATCGCTTTCAATTGCCGGCCGTTTGCACACGGCCGGTATAGCAGTTCATGAAACTCGCGATTAAGTTCACCCTGTCTTTGCGCGGTATCGGCATCTCCCAGAAGCCGATGAACGAGTTCGGCGCGCGATAACGTCTCACTGTCCATGCGTTTGACCGCGTGGAAAATGGCGTCGCCTTCAAGCAAGATGCGCAGGCCGTAAATCTCGTCCAGGTCCGACTCGGTCAAGGTGCGCACCACGGCCCCGCGATTGCGCATGAGCTCGACCAGTCCTTCACCCTCGAGCTTTTGTATGGCCTCTCTCATCGGCACCCGGCTTACGCCGAAGCGATCGGCGAGTTCACGCTCGACCAGCCGTGCGCCATCCTCCAGTTCGCCGGTCGCGATCAGTTCACGCAGTGAGACGGCGATGGCATCGGCCGTCGAATCCAGTTTGTGATCCATGTGTCGGGTCCCTGTCGTTTGGAATAATGGTATACCAAAATAGGTTTGCGCAGCTAGAATGCACCTGTTGCGAAATCAAATCCGGGTCAACAGCGAGGGAGATCGGCATGGCGTACGGCGAGCACAAATACGCGGTATCGGTGCAATGGACAGGCAACCGCGGCAGCGGCACCTCGGGATACCGCGAATATGGTCGTGACCACATCATCACTGCGGGAAATAAGCCCGACATTCCTGGCTCATCGGACGCAGCGTTTCTCGGCGACGCGAACCGGTGGAACCCGGAAGATCTGCTGGTTGCCTCAGCGTCCGCCTGTCACAAGCTCTGGTATCTGCATCTTTGTTCGGATGCGGGCATCGTTGTTTTGAGCTATCGCGACAATGCGGAAGGCACGATGCTCGATAGTCCGGAGCAGGGCCGTTTTTCGCAGATCGTTCTACGGCCGCATGTCGTCATTCGGGCAGGTGGTGATCTCGAACTGGCCGGGCGTTTGCATCATGCGGCGCATGAGAAGTGCTATATCGCGAACTCGGTCAACTTTCCGATTCTGTGCGAACCGGCTATCGAAACGGATGGGAATTGACGCTTGTGCGGCGCAAGTGATTCAGCATAGCGAGCGTTCGGCGTCGCATTGCCAATTGCTTCACACCTTCATGTGCGCCGCACCATGCCGTCAAAAATGATGGATTTATTGAAGTAAAAAAACTTGCATTTCATACAGAAAAAGCTACCTTCATAAAACAAAACGACTTCTGGCTCGGCACCGGAGGAGACACATGCCGGCTACACGTATGATGATTGCGCGTCGTGCGGGCGTTAGCGTGGCCACGGTCGATCGTGTGTTGCGCGACGATCAGGCCGTGCGTCCGGAAACTGCCGAGCGCGTTCACCTTGCGCTGGCCACGCTGCGCGACGAACGCGCGAGTCGCGGCCGCCCGGCGAAAGCCGGTTCGTTTCGCGTCGCCTTTGTGCTTCCCCAGATCAACTCGCGCTTTCTCGATCATGTCGAGCGCGGTATTGCGCTCTCCGCCAGCTTCTTTCGCGAACACCGCATCATCCCTTCGTTCTATCGCTGCGATTTTTCCAGTCAGCGCGACACGGCCACATTCGCCGAACAGGTGGCCGGCTACGACGCGCTCGTGCTCGTGCCGCTCGACTATCCATGGGTAGAACGTCTGATTGAAGACATGAGCGTGGCGAACGTGCCTGTCGTCACGGTGTTCTCCGATCTGCCCTCGAGCCGCCGTGCCGCGTATGTCGGCGTCGATAACCGGATCGCCGGTCGTACGGCCGGTCTGTTGATGGGCAGATTTCTCGGTTCCCGCATTGGCACGGTGGCGGTGCTTTCCGCCTCGTCACGCCTGCATGATCAACTGGAGCGGCGCACTGGTTTTTCGCAGGTTCTGGAAGAGGATTTTCGCAATCTGCGCTGGATCGCCGAGCCCGATTTCGCCGAAGACGACGACGGCGCGGGTCTCGCCGCTCAGGGTTTGCTGGCACGCCATCCGGATCTGGTCGGCGTCTATGCAACGGGCGGCGGCATCTCCGGGATCGCCGCGGCATTGCAGGAATCCGGCGACAAGACCCGTCTGGTTGTGATCGGCCATGAATGCACCGCGGAGACCCGCAGCCAGCTCACGGAACGCGCGATCGATGTGATTCTCGATCA
Source organism: Paraburkholderia sp. SEWSISQ10-3 4 (assembly GCF_030464785.1). NCBI lineage: Bacteria > Pseudomonadati > Pseudomonadota > Betaproteobacteria > Burkholderiales > Burkholderiaceae > Paraburkholderia > Paraburkholderia sp. SEWSISQ10-3 4. The sequence continues at coordinate 35,129 of NZ_JALPRI010000022.1, read as the reverse complement.
GGACGTGCGAGGCATCGTGCACTGGGCCGGCCTTGCCGCGATTAATTTTCTTAACGACGTGCGTGGGGCGCTCGCCATCCCAACGCCGGAGACCCGAATTTATCTTCGTGAGAATGCGCATGCCTGAAGCTCGCGACACGCGGATTGCCGTCTGAATCCGCTGGAGCCGAAACACGGTGCCCGGCGCATGGGCGCTGTTCCATATCAGGTTGGAGACCCGAGAAAGACAAGGAGAAGACACATGTTACGTCTTACGTCAGCAAGGGTAGTGGCGGCGGCCATCGTATCGCTGGGATTCGGCATGGCGACAGGCGCGCAAGCACAGGACAAGCAGTTGACATTATGTTGGGCGGCATGGGATCCAGCCAACGCACTCGTCGAACTGTCGAAAGATTTCACGAGCAAGACCGGCATCAAGATGAAGTTCGAGTTCGTGCCGTGGACCAGTTACGCCGATCGCTTCATCAACGAACTTAATTCGCATGGCAAACTATGTGATCTGATCATCGGCGATAGCCAGTGGATTGGCGGCGCGGCGGTCAATGGGCACTACGTCAAGCTCAACGATTTCTTCGTGAAGAACAAGATATCGATGGACGACTTCGTGCCGGCGACCGTGGTCGGTTATTCGGAGTGGCCGAAGAATACGCCGAACTACTGGGCATTGCCGGCCATGGCTGACGCGGTCGGCTGGACATATCGCAAGGACTGGTTCGCGCGTCCGGAGTTGCGCGCGGAGTTCAAGCAAAAATATAAACGCGAACTCGAACCGCCCACCACGCTGGATGAACTCAAGCAAACCGCCGAGTTCTTCCAGGGCCGCAAGATCGACGGCAAGACCGTGTATGGTGCGTATATCTTCACCGAGCGCGGTTCCGAAGGCATTACGATGGGCGTGACCAACGCGCTCTATAACTTCGGCTTCGAATATCAGGACCCGAAGAAGCCTTATCACCTGGACGGCTTTGTCAATTCACCGGGCGCGATCAAAGGGTTGGAGTTCTATAAGGCGCTCTACAAGTGTTGCACGGCACCTGGAATGACCAACGCGTACATGCAGGAAGGACTCGACGCGTTCAAGTCAGGCCAGGTGGCGATGCAGATGAACTGGTTTGCGTTTTTCCCGGGACTCTATAAAGACCCGAACGTCGGCGGCGACAAGATCGGGTTCTTCGTCAATCCGCGTGAGTTGAAGCAGTTCACACAGCTGGGCGGGCAGGGAATCTCGGTCGTTTCGTACTCGGATCATAAAGACGACGCGCTCGAGTACATCAAATGGTTCGCGCAGCCGGATGTCCAGAAGAAATGGTGGCAATTGGGCGGTTATTCGGCGGCGAAGTCGGTGGTCGATGCCCCGGACTTCCCAAAGAGCGCCCCGTTTGCACCGGCCTTCCTGAAGTCGATGGCGATCGTGAAGGACTTCTGGGCGGAGCCCGCTTACGCCGAACTGCTGCTCGACATGCAAAAGCGCGTGCATGATTACGTGGTGGCCGATAAGGGCACGGCCAAGGAAGCGCTCGATCTCCTGGTGAAAGACTGGAACAAGGTCTTCAAGGCCGAAGGCAAGAACTAGCGCGTTTCCCGACTGGACCGGCGCCGCCTGCACGGATTGCCGCCGGTCCGCTTAAAGGAGTCAGGCATGTTGGCAAACAAGCCTTTTCCGCCGGCTGGGCTCGAGTCAGGCGCACGGGCGCGCGTGAGCACGCGCCTTGCCGGGCTATCGGACAGAACCATCGCGTGGCTGTTCATTCTTCCGACGATCCTGCTGCTACTCGCCATCAACATCTTCCCGTTGATCTGGGCATTGCGTCTCTCGTTCACGAATTTCAAGTCGAATATGCCGAGCGTGCCGGCGCACTTTGTCGGCATCGACAACTACGTCGATATTCTCACCGACGAAGACATCTGGTACGCCATGCAGGTCACGGCGCGTTTCGTGTTCTGGTCGGTCGGACTGGAGGTGCTGCTCGGCTTCGGCCTCGCGTTGCTGATCAACCGGCAGTTCCGCGGGCATAGTTTCTGGACCACGTTGATCCTGCTGCCAATGATGCTTTCGCCCGCCGTGGTGGGCAATTTCTGGACCTTTCTGCTGCAACCGCAAACGGGTCTTTTCAACGATATCGTCAGCTTCTTCACCGGCATTGCGCCCGGGTCGTTCCAGATGATCGGCGACGTCTCGCTTGCACCGTGGACCATCGTGATGGTCGATACGTGGATGTGGACACCTTATGTGATGCTCATCTGCCTCGCGGGTCTGCGTTCGATTCCCGACTACATCTACGAAGCGGCGGAAGTGGATCGCGCCACGCCGTGGCGGCAATTCTGGTCGATCACGCTGCCGATGACCTTGCCGTTCCTGATGCTGGCGGTGCTGTTTCGCGGCATCGAGAACTTCAAGATGTTCGACATGGTGAACCTGCTGACTTCCGGCGGACCGGGTTCGGTAACCGAAACCGTGTCGATCACGCTAAAGCGCGCCGCATTCGAGAAGTGGCAGACCGGCTATTCGTCGGCACTGGCCATCATTCTCTTCGTGACGGTGTTCGGTGCGGCGAACATCTATGTGAAGGCACTCAACCGGGTGAAACAACGATGAGACCGACTGCCAGTCAATACTCGGTGGTGGCGTCGTCGCCGCGCGGCAAGCGCTTTGCCGCCGCGGCCGTCATTACGTATGCATTGCTCGCCACCTTGCCGATGGTGTGGATCTTCCTGACGAGCTTCAAGACCCAGGAAGACGCGATCGCCTATCCGCCAGTCGTGCTGTTCCAGCCGTCCATGGAAGGCTACGTGAACCTGTTCACGATCCGTTCGCGGCAGACGCCGGAATTCATCGCCAGTCTGCCGCCTGCGCAAACCTGGTATGAGCGCGACGTGCGCAAGCGCGGCATGGTGATCGCCGGACCGTCGAAGGTTTTGCCGCGCTTCGTCAATTCGCTCGTGATCGGATTCGGTTCGACTTTCCTCGCGGTGTTTCTCGGCACGCTCGCGGCGTATGCCTTTTCGCGTTTCAAAGTCCCCCTCGCCGACGACCTGCTGTTTTTCATCCTGTCGACTCGCATGATGCCGCCGATAGCGGTCGCGATTCCGATCTACCTGATGTATCGCGCGTTGGGCCTGAGCGACAGCTATGTCGGCATGATCGTGCTTTATACGGCAGTGAACGTCTCGCTGGCGGTGTGGCTGCTGAAGGGTTTCATGGACGAGATTCCACGCGAATACGAAGAGGCGGCGCTGGTGGATGGCTACACGCGTCTGCAGGCCTTCGTCAAAGTCGTGCTGCCGCAGGCAATCACCGGCATTGCGGCAACCGCGATTTTCTGTCTGATCTTCGCGTGGAACGAGTATGCGTTCGCGTCTTTGCTGACAAGCGGCGATGCGCAGACCATGCCGCCGTTCATTCCGTTCATCATCGGCGAAGGCGGACAGGATTGGCCCGCTGTTGCGGCGGCGACCACGCTATTCGTACTGCCGATTCTCTTCTTTACTGTCGTGCTGCGCAAACATCTATTGCGCGGTATCACATTTGGAGCGGTGCGCAAATGAAACGTGATTTCGTTCTCACGCAGAGGCGCTGGCTGCGCCGCGGCTATAGCGAAACGGCCTCCACCGTGCTGATCGGCGCCGGCATGGCGATGCTGGTTCAGCCTTTTTCGCTGGCGCTGTTCACGTGGTCGTTTCCGGTCATTCTGGTGGGCGCACTTGCGTTCCTCGTGACGAGCCATTTCCCGGAATAGCGCCATGTCGACCATCGTGCTTGCCAACCTCCATAAACGCTTCGACGATTTCGTCGCGGTGCGCGGCACCAGTCTGACGATCGATGCGGGACGCTTTGTCGTACTGCTCGGTCCGTCGGGCTGCGGCAAGACCACCACGCTGCGGATGATCGCCGGGCTCGAGTTGCCGACCTCAGGGCAGATTCTGATCGACGGCGAAGACGTGACGGCGCTGCGTGCACGTCAGCGCGATATCGCGTTTGTGTTTCAGATGTTCGCGCTGTATCCGCATATGACGGTGCGCAATAACATTGCGTTTCCGCTGAAGAACGAGCATGTGTCGCGCAAGGAAATCGCGACGCGGGTCGATGCAGTCGCACACATGCTGCGCATCGAGGACATTCTCGATCGCAAAACGGGCGGCTTGTCGGGCGGTGACCGGCAGCGCGTTGCGCTCGGCCGCGCGATCGTGCGGCAGCCGAAGGCTTTTCTGATGGACGAGCCTCTTGGGACGCTCGATGCGGACTTCCGCGAGCTGATGTGTCTTGAACTGCGCAAGCTGCATAACGCGCTCGCGGCAACGACGGTTTATGTGACGCACGACCAGAGCGAAGCCATGGCGATGGCCGACGACATTGTCGTGATGAACAAGGGCGAAGTGCTGCAAGCCGGGCCGCCACATGAGATTTATCATTTCCCGGCCACCGTGTTCGTCGGCAACTTTATCGGCAGTCCGCCGATGAATTTCCTGCCGGTCGATCGCGGTGTCGACGCGGGTAGCGAAGTGGTACAACTTCACGGCGCCACGGTGCCGGTGCCGCGTTGCGAGGCGGCGGCCGAGCGTGTTCTGCTTGGCATTCGCCCGGAGCATGTGATGCTCGACGAGCGCGGTCCACTGCGCGGCAAGGTCATCGCGGATGAATATCTCGGCTCGCATCAGGTGCTGGTGATTGAGACGGCGCTAGGCATCGTGCGCGTGCGGGCGGGCAAGGACGATGGTTTGCCTGCCGGATCACCGGTCGGTTTGTCGTTTCGCAAGGAGCGCACACTGCTGTACGACGCGCAAACGGGCCGCCTGCTGCCACGCGCCACTCAAACGATTCCCGCATACGGAGAGGCTCATGGCTGAAATCCAGTTGCGCAATGTATCGAAACGGTTTGGCGACATCCACGCTGTCGACGATCTTTCGATCGACGTCGATGATGGCGAGTTCATCGTGTTGCTTGGGCCGAGCGGTGCGGGCAAGACCACGACGCTGCGTCTGATTGCCGGGCTGGAACGACCGGATACCGGCGAGGTACTGATCGATGGCGCCATTGCTACGGGCGTGCATCCATCGGATCGCGACGTCGCGTTTATCTTCCAGCAATACTCGCTCTATCCGCATCTGACTGTGTTCGGCAATCTGGCTTTTCCGCTGCGCTCCCCGAGAAGGCGCAGCAGCGAGGCGGAGGTGCGCGCGCGAGTCCACGCGGTGGCCGACATGCTGCATATGGAATCGAAGCTCGACAATATGGCGACACACCTGTCAGGCGGCGAAATGCAGCGCGTGGCGATAGGGCGCGCGCTCGTGCGGCAACCCAAGGCATTTTTGATGGACGAACCGCTGTCGTCGCTCGATGCAAAGCTGCGCGAAGAATTGCGTATTGAACTCAAACGCCTGCATCGCACGATTGGCGCAACGATTGTGTACGTTACACACGATCAGGTCGAAGCGACGACGCTCGCGGATCGTATCGGCATTCTCGAGCATGGGCGTCTGGTACAGCTCGGCACGCCCCGCGAGGTATACGGCAATCCGGTTTCGCTCAGTGCAGCGCAGCGGCTGGGCTCTCCGCCGATCAACCTGCTGCCGCCGGCGCTGTTCGATTCGGCGTACATGCCGGAGGGTACGGCCACAGTTGCAATCCGTCCCGAGGACGTGGTGCTGCATGACGGGGACACGCGGGATCAACGTGATGTTTCAGGCGCACAGGACGCGTTGAATCTGAAGGTGCTCGAATACTCGCCGCTGCGGCACCTGCTGATCCTCGATCGCGCAGGGACCGCCGTCGTGGCAACGACAGTGGCGGAGCGCAATTTCACGCCCGGGCAATCGGTCGGCGTTTCGCTGCCGGCGCGCAGCCTTTTATATTTTCGTGCCGACGGCAGGAGGATAGCGACATGAACGGCAAAACGGTCATGGCGTGCATCGACGCCGCATATGCGTCGCTGAAGGAACATACTGACGAGATCGCTTTGCTCGACCAGCAGATCGGCGACGGCGATCACATCTTCAATCTGCTGCGAGGCATGGAGGCTCTGCTCGCTGTGAGGTCGGACATCGAAGGCGCAGCATTCGGCCCCGCGCTGGAAATCGCGGCATCCAAGGTGCTCTCGACAGTAGGCGGATCGTCGGGGCCATTGTTCTTTTCGCTGCTGAGCGGCATGTCTAAAGCTTCCGAACGACATGCACTGGATACAGCGGGCTTTGCGCACGTTTTTGCCGCGGGGGTCGAAGCGGTCGGTCAACGCGGCAAGACCGGTGTGGGCAGCAAAACGATGATGGACGTCCTGATCCCGGTCGCGAAGCGTTTCGACGAACTGGCCGCACAGGGTGCGACCGCAGAAGAGGTGCGCGATGCGTTGCCGCGGGTCGCGGAGGAAAACATGCTCGCTACCCGCGATATGCTGGCGACCAAAGGGCGGGCGTCGTTTCTCGGCGAACGGTCGCGTGGGCACATCGATCCGGGAGCGCGTTCGAGTCAGATCATGATTGCGTCGGTATGCGCGCGCCTGGCGCTTCATAACGAGTGAAGGAGCGAGAGACCGTGAAAAAATTCATGAATCATGTGGACGATTTTCTCACCGAGAGTCTGGCGGGGTTCGCCGCTGCGCACAGCGACCTGGTCGTGCTGAACACTGAGCCGGTGTTCGTGCGCCGTAAGGTGTTGAAGCCCGGAAAGGTTGCGCTGATTTCGGGTGGCGGCTCGGGCCATGAGCCTCTGCACTCTGGCTTCGTCGGTTATGGGATGCTCGATGCAGCCTGTCCGGGGCAGATTTTCACGTCGCCGACTCCCGACCAGATGATGGCTGCGGCAAAGGCTGTCGATACCGGCGCAGGCGTGCTGTTCATCGTGAAGAACTACTCCGGTGACCTGATGAACTTTGAAATGGCGTCGGAGATGTCCGAGCTGCCGAATGCAATGGTGCTGATCAACGACGACGTGGCCGTGGAGAATTCGAGTTACACGACAGGGCGGCGCGGCGTGGCCGGCGCCGTGATCGTCGAGAAACTGGTTGGCAGTATGGCGGAGAGCGGTGCGGATCTCGAGCAATGCAAGGCCTTCGGCGACCGCATCAACAAGCGCACCGCGTCGATGGGCGTGGCGTTCACCAGTTGCACGGTCCCGGCGGCCCGTACGCTAACGTTCAAAATCGGCGACGACGAGATCGAAGTGGGCGTCGGCATTCATGGTGAGCCTGGGCGTCGGCGCGCGAAGTTCGCACCCGCTGACGCGATTGCGGGCGAGTTGCTGACGGCGATTGCTGAAGATCTGAAGCCGGCGGCAGATGCTGAATTACTTGTGCTCGTCAATGGGCTCGGTGGTACGCCGCTTGGAGAACTGTATCTGCTCTTCAATTCCACGCGTACGTGGCTCGAACAGCGCGGGCTGAATATCGGTCGGGTGCAGGTAGGCGCACTGACGACTTCGCTGGAGATGGCTGGTGCATCGATCACACTGTGCGTGCTCGACGATGAGATGAAGCGCCATTGGGACAGCGCAGTGCATACGCCGGGATTACGCTGGGGTGTGTAATGCGAAGGTCCGCCGTTTGCCCGCCGCTCACCGGAGTAACCGTGAGCAGGCGGGCAGCATTGGCTCAATGCAGCAACGTCATCTGCACGACCTTTACGACAACGAGTGCGACCGCCACGATCAGATAGCCGCGCAGCACGCCCATCCAGATGCGTTTGGATAGCGTCAGTTGCGGCGCCGGCAGTTCTTCGAGAGGCGGCATGCGCCACGTATTGCGTGCTTCTTTCGAAAACTGCTGCTCGCTATCAGACGCCTGGGCAATCGCGGAAGCCGCTGCATCCGTCGATGCGAGCCGCAGCCTGCGAACCGTAACGGTTGCAACGTAGCCGACTACGGCCAGTAGCGTGCCTCCGGCCAGTACTTCAATAATCGCTTCGCCGGTAATGTCCGGATACAACACCGATGCAGTGAGGATGATGGAGAGCATGACGAGCACCCAGACAACGGCGCCTGTAAAGAAGTTGAGTTTCTTCGAGTTCACCCACGGACCAAGAACGGCGCGGTCGTTGCACAACAGCAGCAGGAACACCGTTGCACTCGGAAGCAGCACGCCAGCGAGCGTTTGCACGGCTTCAGTCAGAAGACCGAGCGGGCTGCCGGGAATCAATACCAGCGCAGCCGCGGCCGAGATAATGCCGAAGTAGACGAGGTAGAAGCCCTTCGCGTCGGTCACACCACGATGCAGCGAGTGGCGGATCTTGAACACGTCGCCGATTGCGTATGCGGTGGACAGCGATACAGCTGCCGCGCCGATAATGCAGGCGTCTAGCAGCGCGATCGCGAAGAGAACCGCGGGTGTGCGGCCGGCATATTTTTCGAGGCCGGCGATCACGCCGCCCGCATCCGTGAAATTGCCGAACTCAGGTTTGCCTGCATACAGTGCAGCACAGAACGAGATCATGGCCACCGCACCGATCATCACGAAGACGATACCGATCCACAGGTCGGCTTTCTCATACTTCATGAAGCGCGGCGTGATGCGTTTATCCACGATATAGCTCTGCTGGAAAAACAGCTGCCAGGGCGCGACCGTGGTGCCGACAATGCCGATCACGAGCAACATCACATCGCTCAGTTTCGAATTGGCGGGCCAGCCTGGAATGAAGAAATCGTGCGTCATCTGCGCAACCGGCGGATGAATCGACACCAGTACCGGTACCAGCAGCAGGCTCAGCAGACAGAGTGCGACCGCGAAGCGCTCAAAGCGCCTGAAGTTGCCCGTGCTGACCGCGGCCATCGTCACTGCCGCGGCGATGCAGACCCCGGTCACTTTCGAAATGCCGAAGAAATCCAGCACGAACGTGATGCCGATGAACTCGGTCACGATGGTGAGCGCGTTCAGGATGAACAGGTCGACGACGCTGAATGCGCCCCAGAACTTGCCGAAGCGCTCGAAGATCAGCCGGGCATGGCCGACGCCGGTCACGGCGCCGAGACGCAGCACCATCTCCTGATTGACGAAGAGAACGGGCACGAGCAGCAGCATGGTCCACAGCAAGGTGGTGCCGTAATTCTGTCCTGCTTGCGTGTAGGTGCCGAAGGCGCCGGCGTCGTTGTCACCGACCATTACGATGAGACCGGGGCCGAGGATCGCGAGCAGCGTCCGGATGCGGGCCCACCAGTTGTTGCGCGGGGCGGTGTCGTGATGCGCGATGGTGCCGAGCGCGCCTTTGATGTCGCCGAGATGGGCTTCGTCGAGAACAGCGCTGCGTGGTGGTGAGACGTTAATTGGAGTGGACATTTTTAACCGCCTTGGCAGTGTGGTTTGAATGCAGTGGCGCGCCTTCGGAATCCGCAGTACGCGTGTCGTCGAATGGGCTCGAGCGACGGCGACGCATGCGGATCGCGAAGACGTGCGGGTACTGTCAGTGGCTATTAGGGAGCCGAGTTGAGAAGAGCGCCTTGACACGGTGCCAGGACATGGCGAGCCAGTGCGGTTTGATGCTGTGAAGTGCGAGTGCAGCGTCGCTGTGGATATGCGTTTGCTGCAGGGTCGGTACGAGGACGGCGATGTACATGGTATTTCTCCGGTGCGTATGGCTTGACGCGAGTTGCGGAAAGCCAGCAGACACGGAGCGCGGCCGGCACTATGCGCGCGGCGGCGAACGTCTACCTGCTTTCCTCAGGAAAAAGAAAAATTGCACGGCAATAGAGCGGCATAAGGGATAACTGTCACTGTCGGGCATGGCGGCTCCTTATCGGTTTCGTTTATCGACGTTGCTGATCTGCATTGCTATTTGCGTTCGTCAGGCACGTGCTTGTCCACGCGCTCGGCCGCGCCGGATTCGAACGAATCGAACCGGCGTGAGCGAACGCTGCCGCGAGTGGATGCTCGCGACGCGATGCCATACGGTTGCGGGACGTGCGTAAGCACGGCGCGGCCGAATGGCGCTAGTTAAGGTGCACGGGGAGGTTACTTGTTACGGCGCGCACCGTCTGCCTGCTGGCAAGACGGCGGCTGAGAAAAGAGAGCGCGGGCGTCGGGCCGGTCAGGCAGTGAAACTGTTCGAAGATCGACTACTGCTGGTGTCCAAGGCAATGGCCCCGTTTGTGATGACGGGCGAATTTTAGGCACTCCCGCAAGCAGAAGTCAACATGCTTCGTTAAGCGAAGCAAATATTCTTTTCTTATACGTGCGACAACGCACTTCGCTATCTCTGGCGGGGCTGAGCCTTTCAGAAGTGACAGGAAGGACAGGGGATTAAAGGACGCGCGCGGCCTTAAATAACGTAACGACGGGTAGCGGCAGGGCAACGCCAAGGGCAGGCAACCGGCTCGCCTGGAAATTCGGAGTGCGATCTCTTTTATGTGATTTTCACTTGCGATTTTATGAATGTGTCCCGGCCGGCAGGCGGAATTCCGGATCCGGGCAATCCGTCCAACGCGTCGGTAACGAAGCCATCTTCGGGTTGCGGACCCCTATCGTTTTCCGAGTGGATAGAGTGGCTGTTTCGATGCGGTTCTGAACGCATTAGTGCGTTGAAACGAGGATTCAGCGGTGCGGGAGTTCCAGTTCCAGGACGTTAATACGCAACTAACGGTCAAGTCCAGCCGACCGCTCCGAATAACGCGACGCCCGCCTCGGTGGAAACTGAAGACGGCCGCCGCTCGCGTCCTACGCAGCAGCTATGCAGTGAAGAGACCGGCTATGCCACTCAACGATTGCCGTCAAGCAGATCGCCAAGCAATTCGTCGAAGGCGGCTTGGGCATCTTCGAGCTCCTGCAATGCAGCGTCGAATGTTTGCAGCGCGAACTGCGAAGGCTGGCCGCTGCCGGCCGGCGGGAATTGCGATTGCAGCGACGCGAAGGCTGCTTTTACCCGCGTGGTTGCAGTCAAGACGCGCTCCATCGCGGCTGATTCTTCGGCTCTTGCCTGTTCGTGATCCATGAAAACTCCGTGCTCGTCTGGTCGGCTCGCGCCGTATCAAATGCGTGACTATGCCACGTCCGCGTTCAGGACAGCGGCAGGCCGCCGTTAGCCTTGATTTCCCGTAGCGACAACGCCGATTCCACCGACGTCACGCCCGGCAGGCTGCGCATCTCGTCGCGCATGAACGTGCCGTAGTCGTCGAGATCGCGCGCGACCACCTGCAGAATATAGTCGGCGCTGCCCGACACGTTGTGGCACGCGAGAATTCGCGGGATTGCCTGCACCTCGCGCTCGAAACGGGTGGCCACCGCGCGGTCGTGCACGGCAAAACGCACATAGACGAACGCGACGACGCCGAGGCCGAGGGCGGAGCGCGAAAGCATCGCGCGGTATTGGTCGATATAGCCATCGTTTTCGAGGCGCTTGAGGCGGCGGGCGCAAGGCGTCTCGCTCAGGCCGACCAAGTCGGCCAGCCGTGCGTTCGACATGCGGCCATCGTTCTGCAGCGCGGCGAGGATCGCGCGGTCTGTTTTATCGAGGTCGGTTGTCATGGTTTTGAGGTGTTGACAGTGCGTTGGCGGAAAACATGACTCGGGAGTGGAATATTAGCGTATTCCTTCAAAGACGAAGCCGCTGCCCCTGTATTTCGCCAGCAAACCCTCCGCCGACGACGGCAAGATAGAGCCCTTAAAACAAGAGGCTTCTATGATTTCCGCACACCTTCTGGTCGTTTATATCGCTGCGTTGTTTGTGGTTTATGCCGTGCCTGGACCCGACATGGCGCTGGTTCTGCAGACCAGTATCGGACGCGGCGTGCGAAGTGGTTTCGCCGCGGCTGGCGGCCTTGGGGTGGCGCGGGCCACACACGTCACATTGTCGGCATGCGGGGTGGCGGCGCTGCTGCGCAGCGCGCCCTGGTTGTACGACGTGGTGCGTTATGGCGGCGCGGTTTATCTCGCGTGGGTTGGTATCCAGATTTTCCGCTCACCTGTATTCGCATTGCCCGAAGGCGGTGTGATGGGCGCCGAGTCGCGGCCGTTGCGGACCGCTTTCGTCAAGGGCTTGCTGACCAATCTGTTGAACCCGAAAGCACTGCTGTTCTGCTCGGTGCTATTGCCGCAGTTCGTGCGTCCTGCGGCCGGACCGGTTGCGCTGCAGATGGTCGAACTGGGTTTGGTGCTGCTCGCCATCGGCGCATGTTTCGACATCGTGTACGCGATTGGCGCGGCGCGCATTGCCGGGTGGATGAGGGCTCATCCTCTCGCGCAGACACTGCAGCGTTGGACTTTCTCAGCGGCGCTGATCGGCTTTGCGTTGCGGCTTTCGCTGGACTGACTGACTTCCGAACTTCCGCACTTGCGGATGTCGGCATCAAGCTGATGTGATGCCCATGACAGGTAGCGAATAGAGCAACGAGGCGCGGCACACTCGGCGCATGCATCATGTCCACGCGCGAAGTGAGTGTGTTAAAAAAGCCGATAGGCAGCCGCGCACCGTTCCGCGGCAAAACAACCGCTCGCTTCTATCTGTCGATGAAAACTTTTCTGCTTTATGCCGTGACCGCCGTGGCTGAGATCGTTGGGTGCTATTTGCCCTGGCGTTGGCTGAAGGAGGGGGGCTCCATCTGGCTGCTGGTGCCCGGCGCGCTCAGTCTTGCCTTGTTCGCCTGGCTGCTGACGTTGCACGGCACCGCCGCAGGCCGCGTGTATGCGGCTTACGGCGGTGTGTACGTGGCGGTGGCGATCGTGTGGCTATGGGGCGTCGACAAAGTGCGCCCCACGCTGTGGGATGCGGCTGGCGTGGTATTCACCCTGGCCGGCATGGCGATCATCGCGTTCCAGCCGCGTGTGTGATGTCGCAATCACATGGCGCCCACGCCACAGCGAATGCGCCTTCTTACTTGGCGCCGCCCAGATAGTCGAGCTTGCCAAGTTCGACACCGTTGTGACGCAGAATGTCGTATGCCGTCGTCACGTGAAAATAAAAGTTCGGCAACACGAAACCGAGCAGATATGACAGCCCTGTGAACTCGATTGGGCCAACGCGCATTTTCAGTGTGATCGGACGTTCTTCAGATCCGTCGATCTGTTGCGGATTGAATTCCTTCAGATAATCAATCGTCTTTTGAAGGCGGGCATCGAGTTCTTCGAAGGTCTGTTCGACGTCGTCGTACTTCGGCGCTTCGACGCCGGCCAGACGCGCCGCGCAGCCCTTTGCCGTGTCGCTCACGATATAGACCTGGCGCAATAGCGGCAGCATGTCCGGTGCGAGCCGGGCGTTCGTGAGCACGGACGGGTCGATCTGTTTCTCTGCAGCGTGCGCCTCGGCCTTGCCGAGGATGACTTGCAGGTTAGTCATGCCGCGCACCAGCACGGGCAATGATGCTTGATACATCGAAATTGACATGGGGTTCCTCTGATTCTTCGATCGTGCGCGCGGGTGGCGCGCGAGGCGCTGCGACGGCTGGATTGCCGCTTCAGCATCATAGCGCGGGTGCTGCGCGATGCGCATTGATCGAACGCGACGTTAGCCATTCGGACAACTGCCGCGCATGCCGGAACTGTGTTCGAATGCATGGGTCGGACGGTTTGGCGAAGTCCTTGAAACAGCAATCCGTCGCTGGCCACGCGGCGGAGAGTTCGTGCAGGCGCGTGCCGTGCTTGGGGTCCACCTTGCGGCCCGCGCCGTCACGCTAACAGGAGAATCGATACCATGGTCAATAGACAACCGTTGCCAGGCAGCGAGCGCACGGCGGAACAAGGTTCGACAGTCGTTGGGCAATGCGATCCGGCAGAACGGATCGAGGTTTTCGTGCTGCTGCGCCGTCCACACCAGGCGCAGTTCGATGCACTGATGAGCAAGATCGAAGCGGGCGACCCGAGCGTCAAACCTCTATCGCGGGAAGCCTTTGCAAAAGATTACAGCGCCACTCCGGACGACATCGCCAAGGTCAGAGCTTTTGCCACGGCACACGGCCTGACGGTGGCGCGGGAAGATCCGGCAGCGCGCCAGGTTGTGCTGAGCGGCACGATCGCGCAGTTCCAGACCGCCTTCGGCGTCAAGCTGGAACATTACCAGCACCACACTGCGGGCCAGTTCCGCGGCCGCACCGGCACGATCAGTGTGCCGGACGATCTGCACGGCATCGTGCAAGCCGTGCTCGGCCTCGATAACCGGCCTCAGGCGCGGCCGCACTTTCGCATCCGGCCGCCGTTCCAGCCGGCCAAAGCGCATCAGGCGTCCTTTACGCCGCTGCAGCTCGCGTCGCTGTATCAGTTTCCGCAAGGCGACGGCAGCGGCGAGTGCGTCGGCATCATCGAGCTCGGCGGTGGGTACAACACGTCCGACCTCAAAAGTTACTTTGCGAGCCTCGGCGTCGCTTCACCCAAGGTGAAATCTGTCGGTGTCGATCAGGGTAGCAATCAGCCGAGCGGCGACCCGAACGGGCCTGACGGCGAAGTTACGCTCGACATCGAAATCGTCGGTGCGATTGTGCCTGGTGCGACGATCGCGGTTTATTTCACGCAGAACAGCGATGCGGGTTTCATCGACGCGGTAAGCCGCGCGGTGCATGACACGACCAACAAACCTTCGGTCGTCTCGATCAGTTGGGGCGGCCCGGAGTCGAACTGGACCAGCCAGTCGCAGCAGGCGTTCAACAGCGTGCTGCAAACGGCGGCAGCACTCGGTGTGACGGTCTGCGCGGCGTCGGGCGATAGCGGCTCGAGCGACGGTTCCAGCGGCGATCAGGTCGACTTTCCGGCGTCGAGCCCTTACGTGCTGGCATGCGGCGGCACGAGCCTGACCGCGTCGGGCACATCGATTTCTCACGAGGTGGTGTGGAACGATGGCGCACAGGGCGGCGCAGGCGGCGGTGGCGTGAGCCGGACCTTCCCGGTGCCGGTGTGGCAAAAGGGTCTGTCGGCCACTTCATCGAGCGGCGCGAAGACGGCGCTCAGCGGGCGCGGCGTGCCGGACGTGGCCGGCGATGCATCGCCCATCACCGGCTATAGCGTATTGATCGACGGCACGCAGACGGTGGTCGGCGGCACCAGTGCGGTTGCGCCGCTGTGGGCGGCGTTGATTGCGCGGATCAACGCGGCGAAGGGGCAACCGGCCGGTTTCATCAACCCGAAGTTGTATAAGGCGCCGAGTGCGCTCAACGACATCACCCAGGGCAACAATGGCAGCTTCGCCGCGTCGCCAGGCTGGGATGCGTGCACGGGACTCGGCAGTCCCAATGGTCAGAAGGTGGCGGCGGCACTATAGTCTGATGAGTCGCGGTTCAGTTCGGAAGGCGCCTCGCTGATTGCCAGCTCCGGCGCTGACCGGCTGTCCGCGCTTGGTCCCGGTACGTTGCGTTCAGGCCGCAGGCGGTTCGGTGCTTGTCTTCAGGAGGCGCAGGCAACGCAGGACACACGAGTGACATCAAGAGACATCGAGACACATCAAGAGAGACACACCAAGACACACCAAGACACACCAAGACTTTAACGAATCCATGGAGCGATCATGACGAACACCGAGTCAGCTTCCGTTAGTCCGCAGTCGTCACACAACACGCATGCTTCGTCCGCAACGGCCGCCGCCGGTGCGTCGCACAAAGGCGGAGATCAGCCGTTCTTCGATCCGGTCGCTTATGGCAACGGACCGGACGATTCCGTCACCGATACCACTGAAACAGCCGCGGTCACGCACCATTCGACCACGATCGGCGGCCAGAAGATCAACTACACGGCGACGGCGGGTCACCTCGTCATTGTCGACCCAAGCAGTTCGCAGCCTGAAGCCAAGATGTTCTACGTGGCGTTCACGCAGGACAACCAGAAGGAGGAAACCCGCCCGGTAACGTTCTTCTACAACGGCGGCCCGGGTTCGTCGTCGGTGTTCGTGCTGCTGGGCTCGTTCGCGCCGCGCCGCATCAAGACGTCGATGCCGGGCTTTACGCCGCCCGCGCCGTATTCGATGGAAGACAACCCGGACAGCCTGCTCGACAAGAGCGACCTCGTCTTCATCAATCCGGTCGGCACGGGCTATTCGGCAGCCATTGCGCCGAAGACCAACCGCGCCTTCTGGGGTGTCGACCAGGACGCCGACTCGATCAAGCAGTTCATCAAGCGCTTTCTTACCAAGAACAATCGCTGGAATTCGCCGAAGTACCTGTTCGGCGAGTCTTACGGCACGGCGCGCAGTTGCGTGCTGGCGTACCGGCTGCACGAAGACGGCGTCGATCTGAACGGCATTACGCTGCAATCGTCCATTCTCGACTACACGCAATCGGGCAACCCGGTCGGCGCCTTGCCCACCACCGCGGCGGACGCGTGGTATCACAAGAAGCTCGGCATTGCACCGCGGCCGACCGACCTCGGCACGTTTGCCGAAGAAGTGGCGCAATTCGCGCGCACCGACTATCTGGCGGCGCTGCGCAAGTTTCCGACGACCGATTCCGCAACGGTTGAAAAACTCAGCGAATACACCGGTATCGACAAAACCACCTTGCTCGCCTGGAGCCTCGATATCGCGTCGTACGACAGCCGCGGCAATTCGCTGTTCCTGACCACGCTGCTGAAATCGCAGGGTCTCGCGCTCGGTGAATACGATGGCCGGGTGACGGCGATCAACACCGGCATCGCCGGCAAGATCGACCCGAATTCCGGTGGCAACGATCCGACCATGACGGCGGTGACCGGCGTCTATACGACGATGTGGAACGTGTATCTGAACGAGCAGTTGAAATACACGTCGAATTCGGCGTTCACGGACCTCAACGATCAGGCATTTCAGTATTGGGACTTCAGCCATATCGATCCGACCGGCGCGCAGAAGGGGCTGGACGCGAAGGGCAACATCATTCTGTACACCGCCGGCGACCTTGCCGCCGTGATGGCGCTCAATCCTGACCTGAAGGTGCTGTCGGCGAACGGGTTCTTCGACTACGTCACACCGTTCTACCAGACCGTGCTCGATCTGCAGCAAATGCCGCTTGTCAGTCAGCAGGTCCGGCAGAATCTGTCGGCGCGTTTTTATCCGTCGGGGCATATGGTCTATCTCGACGGCGGTTCGCGTACCGCGCTCAAGGCGGATCTCGCCAAGATGTACGAGACGACAGTGTCCAACACCCAGGCGCTCTTCCGTATCCGCGCCTTGCAGGCCCGGGTGGTGCAAAAGCCGAAGTAGGTTGCGGTCGCGCGGTGCCTGGGCCGCGCCTGAGCGAGGCTCAGGCAGCTGCGTTGCCTTTGTACGGTGTTTCGGCACGGTCCTGCTAACTGTATCCGTGCAGGCCAGGGCCGCGCCGGCGTTCGCCTGCGAGTGCATTGGGACGCACCTTCACTAACCTGCGTATGTAAGCCTTTTTAGCGTAGGCATATTGAATGTGTTTTAATTAGTCTGCGAATTGAACTATTGCGCGCCGCTGCCGGCGCGCCGACGAATGAACGCAGGCATTGCAGACAGGCGCCGCATCATCTATTACAGCGACGCAACCAGCAGGACACATCAGGAGGCTCCGTCGACGCTCGCGCGCCGGTGCAGTGCCGCGCGTCCCGGCCGCAAGATGCGTCTTGCGTTCCTGCTCGGCTTCACCGCGCTGCTTGCTTTGCGAATCGGTGAAGTCCGGGCTCAGGATTCATCGATGCTCGATGAGCGCGTCACGCAGGAGTCCGTCGGCGAAACGATTTGCCGACCCGGCTATGCGGACACGGTTGCACCGCCGTTCGACGAGTTGATGGCCCACAAGGACCGCATGCTTGCCGCGCGCGGCATCGGTGCCGAGAACGGTTCCGCTTTCGCGCTGGACAGGCGCGTGCCCATCGTGCTCGGCGGCTCGCCGAACGCACCCGCCAATCTCGATCTTCTGCCGTGGGCAGGCCACCAGGGCGAGCGTCGCAAGGCGCGCGCCGCGGTCATGCTCAAACGCTGCGTTTGCGAAGGGAAGCTGAGTCTCGCGGAGGCGCAAGCCGCGATTGTCGGTAACTGGTCGGTGGTCTATTCGGGCTTCAGCCAGACGTCTTGCGACGTGAGCCGTCTCGATGTCGCAACCGGCGACAGCAACGGACGAGGCGAAGGTCACGACAGCGCGCCATGAGGCTGCCTGTCTTTGCCTGCGTTGTCCTCGCGGTTCATTCGCGTTCACTCAGCGCCGCTCGCGGCGCGCTGCCCCAACATATTCCCGGAGAACCACCATGACCCATTCACGCCTTACCGCCTTGGCTCTCGCATTCGGCTCTCTGTTCGGCAGCGCTGCGGCGCTTGCCGCCGAGCCCGTACACTGCGGCAGTGCCGACTCGCTGCAGATTCGCGGCGACGTGCCCGCAGCAATCAGTTTCGACGTGTACCGGCAACTGCGACCGCTGAACGCGCAGCGCGTCGCGCTGTTTCAGGCGGCCGGCGAGGTGAAACGCCTGCCGGACGGTTTGACGGTATGTGAAGTTGCCGACGACGGCGTCGACGATCCATCCGCGGTACTGGTTCACGTGCCGCAAGGCAAGAATGCATGGTGGGTGAGCGCGGCAAACGTGCAAGCGGCGGACTGATCCCGACGATCAGCCCGCCCTTTGCCCACGTCCCCCGTAGGATGCCGGTGGCGATAAATGTCGCTGTCCGGTGCGGCCCGGTTTTTGCGCAGCGTCCGCGTCTGGCGCGTGTGCCGGGCCTGCACCACTGAATGAACATGTGTTTTGCTATTTTTACGGCCGCTTATTCAGGTACAGTGCATTAACGGAAGTTTTTGTAGGTCCGTTTTTACGACATTGTGTCGCATCGCTTTTGTTGTCGATTGTGGCTATCCTGAAAACAGGACGAAATTCGAAGGGGAGATTTAAATGATTGCCTTCTATCTGACATTGGCTGCTGTGGGTGCGGCCGGCGCCGCCTTGATCCGCGAACTCGCGGCTGCTCAGGCGAAACAGCGTGCAGCGCTGCGCCCGGTGCGGGTACAGGCCGCGGATCGCAGCGCGCGCCGAGGGTAGGCGGCATGAACCTGATCGTGCGCAATATCGCGGAATCGTGCAGCGAGCAGGAAGTGCGGGAGTTCCTCAAGCGTGAGCTTGGGCATTACGCGAAAAACGTTGAGGTGGTCGACGCCGGGAAGCCCAGCGCCTACGCCACGGTCGAGTTAAACGCGGAAGTGCCATATGTGGGCGAGGTGATCGCGCGGCAGATTCACGGCAAGCAGTTAGGTGGCTTGACGCTCGAAGCCAGCGCCGATCTGTTCAGTGACGACACGCCGCCTGCTCACTGAGTCAGTCGCGACCGCATTTGCTGATTGCTTCGAATGTGCCGAGCGGCGAGAACGCGCTGCGTCAGGCGCAAATTCCTCGCGTGCGTCCTCCCCGCACATTCCGGTTGTTACTTCCCTTTTTTCATTCCTCACCTGTCTTTACCGGCCAATCGAACGGCGTGTAGGGCAGCGCCCGCTTGTGCCGTGTGACGTCGTAGAAGCGCAGGACAGTTTCGCGCGCCGCATCGCTCACCGGTTTGCCTTCCAGAAAGTCGTCGATATCGTCGTAAGGGATGCCGTACGCGTCTTCGTCAGGTCGTTGTGGACGCAACATTTCCAGGTCGGCGGTCGGCACCTTGTGCGCCAGCGATTCGGGTGCGCCCAAGGCTTTGGACAGTGCCCGCACACGACGTTTATTCAGGCCAGTGAGCGGCAGCACGTCGGCGCCGCCGTCGCCGAACTTCGTGAAAAATCCCATCACCGATTCGGCCGCGTGATCCGTGCCGATCACCACGCCCGCCCGCGCGCTGGCTACCGCGTATTGCGCGATCATTCGCTGGCGCGCCTTGATATTGCCGTGGACGAAATCCTGCTGTGAGTCGTCGTTAAATCGCACGCCGCTGTTATCCAGCGCGGCGAGCATTGCATCGGCGGCAGGTTTGATGTCGATGGTGAGATTTTCGTCCGCGCGAATGAAGCTCAAGGCCTGCTGCGCGTCGGCTTCATCTTTTTGCACGCCATAAGGCAAACGGACCGCGACGAAGCGCGCGTCGTACTGTTCGGCGCGCAGTCGCTCGACCGCGAGTTGTGCAAGCCTGCCGGCGGTAGTCGAATCGACGCCGCCGCTGATGCCAAGCACGTAGGTTTTCAGGCCATTGCTGCGCAGATAGTTCGCCAGAAAGGCGACCCGGCGCTCGATTTCCTGTGCGGCGTCGAACTCGGCGGCGATGTGCATTTCCGCTGCAATGCTTGCTTGGCGTGCGACTGGGTCCTGTTGCGTCATGTTCCTCTTTCCTCCATGTGCGGTAACGCGAGTGTCGACCATGAATGCTCGCGCTGATTGCATGAGCGACCGGTCCACAAGCGAGTCGATTCTGCGAGTATGTCGCGACGAATCGGTTGTACGGTTTTATCGCGGATATTGGCTTTCAATTCACTTTGCGCTGCTTTTGAAACCGAGGGGCAGAGCGTTGAATATGGTTTGTTAATACGGTGATATGGACGAATTGGCCGAGTCTTCATCGACAGATGCCAACGCGCTTAGTAACATCCTCGTTCCGAGCGCCGCATGAGCCGGCGAGCAGTCAATAATAATCAGGTTTGCTCAAACACGCGATGAACTACCCCAATTGGCCTGGTCAGCCTGCACCGGACCGCAGTACTTCTGCATCGGTAGATCGTCGAAGCGAAGTGGTGTGCATGTCGGATTTACGCTTCGTGCCGCGTTTCGTGCGCGCCGTTGGTTCAGTGCGCTACCTGGCGCGCGTGTTCACGGCTGTCATTTGCGCGGTGTCATGTGGCGTCGCTATTGCGGCGACGGGTACGGCATCGGCTCCGGCTTCAGTCGCCACGTCCGCACGGCCATCGGCATCCGTAGTGGCGAACCACCCGGCGCGCGCGGTCGACGCATCGGGCGTTGCCGTGCCCGATGCGGCCGGCGTGGTCGACCCACGTCGCGCGTTCCTGCTGCGAGACGTGTTCGCGCAAGACGTCACGCGCCGGCTGAAAGTGCCGGCCGCGGAGCAGCGCGCCTATGCCGACCGTCTGCAAACGGCGCTCGGCGAGCACCTGCTCGGCAGCCTGTCGGGCGAGTATGTCGTGCTGGTCGATCGCAACGCCAACGTGCAGGCGCTGTTCATCTATTTCCGGGCAGCGCCGTCCGACGGTTGGCAGATGATCGGCGCTTCGCCGGTCTCGACGGGCCGGCCTGGCGAGTACGACCACTTCATCACGCCGCTCGGTGTGTTCGAACATACGCCGTCCAATATGGACTTTCGCTCCGAAGGCACGCTGAACGAGAACCACATCCGCGGCTACGGCAAGCGCGACATGCGGATCTTCGACCTTGGCTGGGCGCAGGGCGAGCGGGGTTGGGGCAAGGGCGGCATGTCGCAGATGCGTTTCCAGATGCACGCCACCGATCCGGACCGGCTCGAGCCGCTGCTCGGTATTCGCCATTCGAAGGGTTGCGTGCGGATTCCTGCGTCGCTCAACGCGTTTATCGACCACTACGGCATTCTCGACGCTGAATATGTCGCGCTCGTCGAGTCGGGCAAATCGCTGTGGGTATTGAAAAGCGATCGCCAGGTGACGCCGTGGGCGGGGCGCTACATCGTCGTGGTGGATTCGGCGCGCAAGAGCCGCCCGGCCTGGGCGCCGGCCCCGGGCAGCAAGGTGCGCGCGAAAGTGCCGGCCGGCGCCGATACAGCGGATTAAGCGGTGGGTTGAGTAGCGGGCGAGGCTGCTGAACTGAATCGAACTGATCACGGCCCGCGGCCAAGCCGCCCGGAACGCGCGACGAACGCGCATTGATCGACGCAGGCCGCTCTGCGTCGATCGAAAAAACCTCAAGACCGCGCCAGCACCACGCCCACGAGCGCCACTGCAAATCCAGCGATCTGCACCGGCAGCAACGTCTCGCCAAAGCCGACATACCCCTCGAGCGTGGCGAGCGGCGGCGCGAGAAACATCAGCGCGGTGGCGCGCGCTGCATCGCCGCGCCTGACCATCCACACCAGTAAGGTGACGCTGATTCCGGACAGCATCACGATGCCCCACGCCAGCGACCCCCACAAAGTGGCCGATGCAATCCAGCGATGCTCGCCGAGCGCCAGCGCAAGCATCGCCGCAACGACTGCCGCGCCGAAGTTCTGCACCGCACTTGCGCTGCGGATATCGGCCTTTGCGAGCGAAGTCTTCTGAAACAGCGTGCCTGCAGTGATCGCGCCGATCGCGAGGATCGAAATTAGCACGACCAGCCACGGCGGCGCGTCGCCATGCGAGGCGGACGGCGCGGCCGCGGCGAGTTTCGGTTCGAGAACCAGCACGACGCCCGCGAGGCCGAGCGCCATCCCGGTCCAGCCACGCCGGGAAAGCCGTTCGCCGAATAGCGGGGCCGCGACAGCGGCAGTCGCAAGCGGCTGCAGTGCGCCGAGCAGCGCCATCACTCCGGCGCTCAATCCCTGTGCGACAGCCCAGTAGCCCGCGCCGAGATAGACGCCTTGCAGCAGCGCGCCCGCTATCAGGTGCTTGCCAAGATCGCGGCCGGTCGGCCACGCGGCGCGTGCAGCGAGCGCCGCAAGCGCGAATATCAGCGCGGTGCCGCCGAAGCGCGCGAGCAGGAACAGATTGGGATCGGCATACGGTGTGATCGCTCGGGCGACCACGAAACCGGTCGACCACAACACGACGAATACGGCGGCGATGGAGGAGGCGAGCATCGGCAACAGGTAGCGTGAAAAGCCGCCATCTTGCCGGGACGCAAGACGCGCGTCTTGTTCGAAGCTGCAATCATCACCACATCAGCAATACCGTCCCCGCGCCGAGTACTCCGCCGCACACCGCGCACGCCCACAGCAGCACACGCGTGCGCCGATATTCATGGCTGATATCGACCATCAACTGCGCATTCTGCTGCGGGGTGCGGGCGCGATCGTGCTCATGCTGCAGATAGCGCACGGCCAGTTGCGGCACGCGCGGCAGCATATGCGCCAGATGTGGCAACTCGCGCGAGATGCGCTTGATCCAGCCGCGATGATCCATATCGCGCTGCGCTATGCCTGCCAGCACGCCGCGTGTGACATTCCACGTATCGACACCCGGATGCAGCGCACGCGCGAGCATTTCCGCCTGCTGGAACGAACGCTGCGCGGTGGCGAGCCGCCCGGACACGGCGCCGTCGAACGGATGCACCGCATGCAGCAGATGATGAAATAGCGAACCCGCCGAGCGGTCCTCCGGCGCGGCTGCAAAGTGCGCTTCGGCGCGCGTGCGCAATTCGGCTTCGAGCATTTCCTTGCGCGTGTCCTCGGACACATGACCGGCGTCGCGATGCAGCTCGGCGAGCCGGCCGTAGTCCTGGTCGAAGAGGGCAGTCGCGCCGTGCACGAAGAATTCGCGCTCGCCGGTCGACAGACTCGACATGATCGAAAACTCCGCCAGCACGAGGCGTCCCAGCGTGTCCGGTTCGATGCTCACGCGCACCTTGCGCGCATCGAGCGTCGCGTGAAAGAAGCCGTGCTCGAATGCCTGTTCAGTTACCACCTCGACGATATGCGCGGCCAGCGGCGCCAGCTTGACGTGATGCAAATGCAGGCCGGGCAGGTCGCTTGCGGCCAAGGTGCTGACGCGTTGCATCGTCAGCGTCTGGTTGGTGCACAGGTCCCAGATCACGGCCGGCACGACGATGCGCCGGTCGCCGTCGAAATGATGGCCGGTCTGGCTCAGATTGGCGGCTTCGGCGCGCAGATCGAAACGGCGCTGGATATCGTCGGTGAAGGTCTGCGCCAACGTCCGCAGTTGCAGGCGGCGGGCCGAGCTGGAAAATTTCTCCAGCCAGCGCGCGACCCAGCGCAGAAGCGCGAGCTCGTCGCCGATCTGTTGCAACTGATCGGCGTGCACCAGCTTGATGGCCACTTCGCTATGGCCGTTGACCGGCACGATGAGCCGCGCGAAGTGCGTCTGTTCGGCAAAGCCGCCGCGCACTGGCACCAGATCGACGGCGCTGAAGATCGTGGCGAGCGGCCGGCCGAATGCGCGTGCCAAAGCCAATTCGGATTCCTGCGGCGGCAACGCGGCTTCGAGATGATCGATTGCGTCGATGGCATCGTGCAGGGTGCCGCTCGCGAGTTCGGGCCGTTCGGCCAGGGTCTGCGCGAAGCGGCTCGCGAGCGGCCCGAGCGCGGGCAGCACGCCGTGCAGGCTCGCGCCGCTGCGCCCGGACGCGTGCACGCGGCCGATCAGCTCGATCATCCAGTGCAGTTTGTGGTCGGATGGGGCGGCAAGCCAGATCAGGCGTGCGCCATAACGCAACGCGTGGAACAGCAGCAGTAAGCGGCGAAACAGTGGCGGCATCGGCAGTTCGGTTGACGGGCTACGCGGCTTCGACAGGCGTCGGCGCGCGGCCAGGGCGTTCAGATTAGCAGGTAAGCGCCATAAGAGGAGCGTCCCCGTGCCACGCGTAATACAATACCGCGGCCTTCTCCAATCGTGGCGAAACCCAAGCGTGCCGGTTCCCGGCCTCCAACAGATGCTCGCAGAACAACGTCACCAATACATCCTGGCGCAAGTCGCTAAAACCGGCGCGCTCTCGGTCGCTGAACTGGTGCGCGAACTGAATGTGTCGCGCGAGACCATCCGCCGCGATCTGAATGCGCTGGCCGGGCGCGGTCTGCTCGTCACGACCCACGGCGGCGCGCTCTCCAGCGACCGGCGCGAGCCCGACCTCGATACGCGCGAAGCCGCCAACGCCGGCGCCAAGCGGGCCATCGGCGAACGCGCGGCCGAGTTCGTGCCGGACGGCGCCTCGCTGATCATCGATTCGGGCAGCACCACGCAAGCGGTGGCCCGGGCGCTGCTCGACCGGCACCGCCTGTCGGTCTATACGAACGACTGGCGTATCGCGCTGCTGCTCGGCCGCCGCAACGATAACCGCGTGACGCTGCTCGGCGGCGAACTGTCGGATATCGAAGACGCCACTTTCGGCCTCGACACGGTCCATCAGCTGACGCAGTACCACGCGGACTTCGCCTTCATCGGCGCGGGCGGCATTTCGCCGGATGGCTACCTGACCGACTACAGCCGCATGGCCGCCGAAGTGCGCAGCCGTATGATCGCCGCCGCCGACATGGTGGTGGTGGTCGCCGACCACTCGAAGTTCGGACGCGTGACGCCGGTGCGCATCAACGGGATCGAATCGGCGCGCTATCTGGTCACCGAACTGGCACCGGAGAAGGCGCTCGGCAAGGCGATCACGGCGCATGGGCCGGAAATCCTGATTGCCTGAGCGGCTGCGCCCGCGGAGTCATCCGAGTGGCTGGCGGCGTGGGCGCATGAGCGAGCGCCCCGCATACCTGCGCGCCACGACTGCTCTGCGGCATCCACATCACTTCACGCGAATCCCAAGCCATTTCAGCGTACGGTCGATCGCGGCCACTGCGCTACGTAGTTCGTCCGCATCGATCGCGCCGATGCAACCCACGCGGAACGTGTCCACTTGCGTCAGCTTGCCGGGATACAGCACGTAACCCGCCTCGCGCACCGCGGCATAAAAGTTTGCAAAATTCCACGCGGGGTCGCGCGGCGCGTAGAACGTGACGATCACCGGCGCCTGTACTTCGGGTTTCAGAAACGGTTCGAAGCCGAGCGCTTTCATGCCGCTTACCAACGCCGCGCAGTTCTGCGTATAGCGTGCGCCGCGCGCCGCTTGTCCCCCTTGCGCGAAGAACTGATCGAGCGCCTGACGCAAAGCCGCGACCACATGAGTCGGTGGCGTGAAGCGCCACTGCGTCGTCTTCTGCATATAGACGTATTGATCGTACAGATCCAGCGCGAGCGACGGCGAACGTCCTTCGCAGTGTTCCAGCACGCTGCGCCGCACAATCACGAATCCCATGCCCGGCACGCCTTCCAGGCATTTGCCGCTCGCCGAGATCAGCGCGTCGATGCCGCCGCGCCGTAAGTCGATTGGCAGCGCGCCGAACGAGCTCATTGCGTCGACGATCAGGCTTTTGCCGTGCCGCTGACACACCGCGGCGATATCGTCGAGCGGATTGAGCAGGCCGGCGCTCGTTTCCAGATGGACTTGCGCGACGTGAGTGATACGCGATTCGCGATTCAGGGCGTCTTCGATGGCGGCCGCGCTGACCGGTTCGTCCTCGCGCAGCGTCAGTTCCACATACGCTGCAATATTCGGATCAGACGGGCACAATACGCGCCGTTGTTCGGAACCAGCACGCAGCCTTGACGCGGCACCAGCGTGCCGAGCGCCGCTTCGACCGCGAACGTACCGCTGCCTTGCAGCGGTACGCAAACATAGTCATTTTCGCCATGTACGATTTTGACGAGGTCGGCGCACACGCTATGGGTCATACGGTTGAACGCGGCGTCCCACGAGCCCCAGTCGCGCAGCATCGCCTCGCGGGTTTGCGGCGAAGTGCTCAACGGGCCCGGGGTCAGCAGGATTGGATCGTTTCCAGGAATCACAGCGCCTCCGTCATCAGATGAATGTCCGTCGCCCGGGCAGGGTGACGAAAAGATTGATTTGGATATTATTGGCGAATTGTGTCAATTGTTGGAATTCGCCAGAATCGTCATGGCGTTGTCATGGAAACCTGTGATCCTTGCCGTGCCCGTTCAGGCATGGCCGGCAGCGCGAATGTGGTAGGTGAGCTGTAAGTCAGGCTGGAGAAGAAGCAGCAAAGTTGTCGGCAATCTGCAATTCGGGCGAAACTGCACGGCAACTGGCTGCGGGCAACACGCAAGCGGCGCGGCGCTACCGCCGTTCAATCACAACAGGTATCGGGATATCCCGACCGTCTGGTTTTTTGCCTTTCGGAGAGAGCGACATGACAAAGACGAATTCCCTTCACGCCACGGCTGGCCTCGCACGCAAACTGTTGCCGGCGCTGATCGCCGCGGCAGCATTCGGCGGCGCGGCGATGCAGGCCCACGCGGCTGACGCAGTGGTGCTGTACACCGCCGACGGCCTCGAAAACCTCTATAAGGATGTGCTGCCGGCCTTCGAAAAGAAGGAAGGTGTGAAGGTCAACATCGTCACGGCCGGCAGCGGCGAAGTGGTGAACCGCGCCACCATCGAGAAGGATCAGCCGAAGGCCGACGTGATCGTCACGTTGCCGCCGTTCATCCAGCAAGCCGACCAGGCCGGCCTGCTGCAGGCTTATCAGAGCGCCAACTACAAGAACGTGCCGGCGATCGCCAAGGCGCCGAACGGTTCGTGGGCGACTTTCGTGAACAACTACTTCTCGTTCGCGATCAACCCGGACGTCACGAAGAACCAGCCGAAGACCTTCGCCGACCTGCTGCACCCGGACTACACCGGCAAGGTCGCCTACTCGAACCCGGCTACGGCTGGCGACGGTATGGCCGTGATCATCCTGACCACGTCGTTGATGGGCGAAGACAAGGCGTTCGACTATCTGAAGAAACTCGAAGAGAGCGCCAAGTTCCACACCAAGGGCACGGGCTACCTCGACGTGCTGCTCTCGCGTAACGAAATCGCCTTCGCGAACGGCGACCTGCAGATGGATCTGGACGATGCAGCGAACGGCGGCCTGTCGCTCAAGCCGATCTTCCTCGCAGCCAAAGCCGGCGATAAGCCGACCACGTTCCAGCTGCCGTACGCGATCGGCCTGATCAAGAACGGTCCGAACCAGGCTGAAGGCAAGAAGCTGATCGACTACCTGATGTCGACCGACGTGCAATCCAAGGTGCCGGACATCTTCGGTATCCCGGGCCGCACGGACGTACCGCTCGCCGGCAAGAACGGCGAAGCAGTCAAGAAGGCGATCGCCGGCGTGACGCTGATTCCGGTGGACTGGACGCAAGTGATGGCGAAGAAGGCTGACTGGACGGCACGTTGGAAGAGCGATGTGATCGGCTCGTCGGGCAAGCAGCTCGAAGTCGTCAAGCCGAAGTAAGCCGCAGTTCGCAATTGAGTCAGGCGGCGCTTCCTGCATTCGTGCGGGGCGCCGTATCAGCATTAATCCAGTTGGAGGATGAACCCGGTGAATACGGCCAGTCTTGCTCACCCAGGCGCGCTCGGCGCCTCACCGGACGCGCTCGACGGCGCGCGTTCGAACACGCCGGGCGGCGTGCAGATCGACCATCTGACGGTGCGCTTCGGCACGCGCACCGTGCTCGACGACCTGTCGTTGACCATTCAGCGCGGCGAGTTGCTCACCGTGCTCGGTCGCAGCGGTTGCGGCAAGACCACGCTGTTGCGCTTCATCGCCGGGTTCATCGAAGCGGACGGACTGTCGGGCACCTTGACCGTCGCCGGTCACGATCTGACGCACGTGCCGCCGCATAAGCGCAATCTCGGCTTGCTGTTCCAGAGCTATGCGCTGTTCCCGCATTTATCGGTATTCGACAACGTGGCTTTCGGCTTGCGTGCGCGCCGCACGCAGTCGAAGGATGTCGCGCGACGTGTCGCTGATGCCTTAAAACTCGTGCAACTGGGCGACGCCGGGCATCACATGCCGGCGCAATTATCGGGCGGCATGCAGCAGCGCGTGGCGCTCGCGCGTGCGCTTGTGATCGAGCCCGATGTGTTGTTGCTCGACGAACCGCTTTCCGCACTCGACGCCAATCTGCGCGCCTCGGTGCGTTCCGAACTGAAGGCGCTGCACGAGCGCCTGCCGAATCTGACGATCGTCTGCGTGACGCATGATCAGGACGACGCGCTGGTGCTGTCCGACCGCACGCTGCTGATGCGCGAAGGCCGCATCGCCCAACTCGGCACGCCGCAACAGTTGTACGACACGCCGAACGACGGTTTCGTCGCGCGCTATCTGGGCGCGGCCAATCTGTTGCCGCCGCAGGTGGCATTCGGCATGGATGACGTGCGCTACAACGAGCGCGAGCGGGTGGCATGTCTGCGTCCGGAAGCGTTGCGCATCGTGCCGCTTGGCGAGGGGCAATTGCATGGCGCGATTACGTCGGTCGAATGGTACGGCGCGGTGTTGTCGGTGTCGGTCGCTCTGGACGCGATGCCTAACGAGCCCGTGTTGGTCACCATGCAGCGTGGCCACGGCATGATGCCGGAGAAGGGCGCGCGTGTTTCCCTGCGTTATGAGGCTGACGATGTCGTCCTTATCAACCCCTGATACCCCAAATTCGATCAGCGAAGCCGCTGCCGATGCCCGCCGCAGCGCGAGTGCGGCCTCGCACACGGCGGCGGTGAAGCGGCGCGAACGCGCGGCGCAATGGCACCTGCTGTTCCTCGCGGTGGTCGTGCTGGGTCCGCTGGTGATCTATCCGCTCGTGCGTCTGGTGCTGCTGAGTTTCACCGGTCCGCACGGTTTGAGTCTGCAGGCCTACTCGGCGTTTTTCGGCAATCCGGAAACGCGCGGCGTGGTCGGCACCACGCTGTGGATTCTGTGTGTGAGCGCCGGGCTCGCATCCTTGCTCGGTATCGGCCTCGCGTCGCTCTTGTTCTTCAAGCCGTTTCCCGGCGCGCGCATGGTCACGCGTTTTCTTGAACTGTTCGTCGCGTTCCCCTCGTTTCTGGTCGCGTTCACGCTGATCTTTCTGTACGGCTCGCAAGGCTCGGTCAGCATCGCCTTGCAGCAGCTGTTTCATCTCGAGGCGCCGCCGCTCAATTTCCTGTTCGGCGTGGGCGGCGTGATTCTCGCGGAAGTGGTCTTCTACGCGCCGTTCGTCGTGCGTCCTACGCTGGCGTCGTTTGCCACGCTCGACATGCGTCTGATCGAAGCGGCCCGCAGTCTCGGCGCGAGTGGCTGGATGGTCGCGTTCAAGGTGATCCTGCCGCTCGCGTGGCCGGGCATCGCCGCGGGCACGATCCTGTGTTTTCTGCTGACCTTGAACGAGTTCGGCATTCTGCTCGTGCTCGGCAGCGCGCATCTGATCACGCTGCCGGTCGCGATCTACAGCTCGGCGACCGTCGACCTGGATCTGCCGACCGCCGCCGCCGGCGCGGTCGTGATGCTGATCATGTCGTTGTCGCTGTACGCGTTGTACCGCCAGGTCAACCGTCGCAAGGTGAAAGGAGCGGGCCATGGCCGTTGAACTCGACCCAACCGTTTTGCCGGTCATACACAAGAAGGCGCGGCCGGTGCGCCGCAGTCTGCCGGTGCGCATACTCGGCAGTCTGTTTCTCGGCTTTGCCGCGTTGCTGTGCTTCTGGCTGTTCGTCTTGCCGGTGCTGGTGGTCGCGCTGTCGAGCGTCGCCGGGCACTGGTCGGGCACGATCCTGCCGGACAGCCTCAGCACACGCTGGTTCGAGCGGCTCGGTTCCAGCGACTTCGACGCGCTGACTACAAGCCTCAGCATCGGCATGGGCGTCGCCGTGCTCGGCACGATTCTCGGGCTGTGGCTGGCACTGGCGCTCGAAGGCCGTGACCGGCGTGGTCTTGGCGCGTTCGTCGACACCATCGCGATGATGCCCAACGGCGTGCCGAGCGTGGTGCTCGGGTTGGCCGTGCTGATCGCGTACCACAAGCGTCCACTCGATCTGTCGAGCTCGGCGGCCATCGTCGTGTTCGTGCAGCTCGCGCTGGTGCTGCCGTTCTGCTACCGCTGCGCGGCCGCCGCGTTGCGTCCGGAATTGACCATTCTGCGGGAAGCTGCGGCGAGCCTGGGTGCGCCGCCGTCGATGGTGCTGCGCCGCGTCGTGCTGCCGCAACTGGTGCCGGCGATCCGCGCAAGTCTCGCACTCGGTTTCGCGCTCTCGCTCGGCGAACTCGGCGCCACGCTCACCGTGTACCCGCCGGGCTTTGCGACGGTGCCGATCGTGGTGGTCGGGCAGGTGGAGCGTGGTTATTACCTGCCGGCCTCCGCGTTGTCGCTGATTCTGCTGATGGTCTCGCTTGCTGCGTTGCTGCTGATCGCGGCGCGTGTCCCGCGCCGTCGGGTGGGCTGACGGGCACCTTCTGATTGTTGTGTTTGCGTGCGCATGCCAGGCGGCGGGCGTGCAGACACATATCAATGTGGCGAAATTTGTCAAAATGACCGAATATATGCAAACTGCTTCTGTCGATCCGATCGAGGTTGTGCGCAGGCATTCGCTGACGACGCTGGTCCGCGACGAAATCGAACGGCACATCATCGAAGGGGCACTCGCACCCGGCGACAAACTCAACGAGGCCGACTGGGCTGCGCGTCTGCAGGTGTCACGCGGGCCGGTGCGTGAGGCGTTTCGCGCGCTGGAGCAAGCGGGTCTCGTGCGCACCGAGAAAAACCGCGGCGTGTTCGTGCGGACAGTATCGCTCGCGGAAGCGGACGAGATTTATGCGGTGCGCGCGGTGCTCGAAGAAGCGGCGTGCCGGATGCTGGCTTCGCGTATCGATGCGCAGAAGCTTGCGGTGTTGCGCGAGTGGCTCGACGCGATGCGCGCCTCGCTCGATGCGCAGGATCACGATGCCTACGCGCGCGCCAACGTGGCGTTTCACGACGCGATCGTGGCGGCGTCGGGCAATGTGAAGCTGTACGAGACCTATCGAAGGCTGGTGAGCGAATTGAGTCTGTTTCGCCGCGCCGCGCTGGTGGTGCATGCCGATGCGATGGAACGCTCGCTAGCCGAGCATCGCGCGATTCTGACGGCGCTGGCTTCGCGCGATGCCGAACATGCCGCGGCGCTGATGCATGCGCATGTGAACGGCGGCCTGCAGCGCGCGCGTGAGGCGTGTGAACCGGCGGGGTCGTTGGGTGCGGTGCGGATGTCGGCGGCATCGAACGATTGAGACTGGCTGCAACGGATTGACTGGAGCACACGTGCTCTCAACGGATGGAAGGTAACAATGGCAAACGCAAGCGAACGTACGATCGAAGTCAACGGCCGCAGCTACCGGCTGCCCTCGCAACCCACGGTCGTGGTGTGCGTCGACGGCTGTGAATACGATTACCTCGAAGCCGCGGTTGCGGCCGGCGTCGCGCCTTTCATCGGCAAGATGCTCAAAAGCGGCGCGGCCTTCAAGGGTGACTGCGTGATTCCGTCGTTCACCAACCCGAATAATCTTTCGATCGTGTGCGGTGTGCCGCCCTCGGTGCACGGCATTTGCGGCAACTACTTCTGGGACCCGGACGCGAACGGCGGCGAAGGCGCGGAAGTGATGATGAACGATCCGGCCTATCTGCGCGCGGGGACCTTGCTGGCTGCTGCGGCGGAAGCAGGCGCGGCGGTCGCCGTGGTCACCGCGAAAGACAAGCTGCGCCGGCTGCTCGGCTGGCAATTGAAGGGCATCTGCTTCTCTGCGGAAAAAGCCGACAAGGTGACGCGCGAAGAAAACGGCATCGATGAAGTACTCGATCTGGTCGGCTTGCCGGTGCCTGATGTGTATAGCGCGGGGTTGTCCGAGTTCGTGTTCGCCGCCGGTGTGCGGCTTGCTGAAACCCGCAAGCTCGACCTGATGTATCTGTCGACCACCGATTACATTCAACATAAATGGGCGCCGGGCACCGAAGGCGCGAACGCGTTTTACGCGATGATGGACGGCTACCTCGCCAAACTCGATGCGCTCGGCTGGGTGATCGGCCTCACCGCCGACCACGGCATGAACGCCAAGCACGATCCGAAGACTGGCGAGCCGAATGTGATCTATCTGCAGGACGTGCTGGACGATTGGCTCGGTGTTGGCCGCGCCCGTGTCATCTTGCCGATTACCGATCCCTATGTCGTGCATCACGGCGCGCTCGGTTCGTTCGCGACGATTTACCTGCCGCACGATGTGAGCGTTACACAGGTGATCGAACGGATCGGCGGATTGCAGGGCATTGAAGTCGTGCTCGACAATCGCGCCGCTTGCGAGCGCTTCGAGCTGCCGAATGACCGCGTCGGCGATATCGTCGTGGTCAGTACCCGGCATGTGGTGCTCGGCACGCGTCGCGATGAGCACGATCTGTCCGGACTGACCGTGCCGTTGCGCTCGCACGGCGGGATTTCCGAGCAGGAAGTGCCGTTGTTGTTCAATCGCCGCGTCGAGGGTTTGCCTTCCGGAAAACGGTTGCGCAACTTCGATATCTTCGACGTCGCTTTGAATCACGTGTCGCCATCATGAACGCCGTGCTGCGGGACCATCCGGCATTTCGGGCGGAAGCGCTGCGGCTCAAAGGCGAGCACGCGATGCGCTCGCGCACGCTCGACGTGTTCGATCCTTATTCAGGGACACGGGTGGGCACGGTTCCGTTGGCGAGCATCGAAGATGTGCGCGCCGCGTTCGAATACGCCGCCGCCTATCAGGCGAAGCTCACGCGCTATGAGCGTTCGCAGATTCTCGAACGCGCTGCGGCGTTGCTGCGGGAGCGGACTGAAGAGGCCTCGGATCTGATTTCGCTCGAGTCGGGTTTGTCGAAGCAGGATTCGCGCTACGAGATCGGCCGCGTCGCTGATGTGTTCAAGTTCGCCTCGATCGAAGCCTTGCGCGACGACGGACAGAGTTTTTCCTGCGATCTCACGCCGCATGGCAAGAAGCGCCGGGTGTTTTCGCAGCGTGAGCCGCTGGCGGGTGTGATCGTCGCGATTACGCCGTTCAACCATCCGATGAACCAGGTCGCGCACAAGATTGCGCCGGCTATTGCAACCAATAATCGCGTGGTGTTGAAGCCGTCGGAGAAGGTGCCGTTGTCGGCGTTTTATCTGGCGGACATTCTTTATGAAGCGGGTTTGCCGACGCCGATGCTGCAGGTGCTGACCGGCGATCCGCGCGAAATCGCCGATGAACTGATTACGCATCCTTTGGCCGATCTCGTCACTTTCACCGGTGGCGTGGCGATCGGCAAATATATTGCGTCGAAGGCGGCTTACCGGCGCGTCGTGCTGGAGCTTGGCGGCAACGATCCGCTGATCGTGCTCGAAGACGCCGATCTCGATCGCGCGGCGACACTGGCCGTGCAGGGCTCGTATAAGAACTCCGGGCAGCGGTGTACTGCAGTCAAACGAATGCTGGTGCAGAAGAGCATCGCGGCGGACTTCACCGATCTGGTTGTGGAGAAGACGCGCGCATGGACCTATGGCGATCCGTTCGATGCGTCGAATCAGATGGGCACGGTGATCGACGTCGCCGCGGCGCAACTATTCGAGGCGCGTGTGAACGAGGCCGTCGCGAGTGGCGCGCGCTTGCGCATCGGCAATCAGCGCGACGGCGCGCTTTATTCGCCGACGGTGCTGGATGGCGTCGACCCGTCAATGACATTGGTACGCGAGGAAACGTTCGGCCCGGTGTCGCCGATCATCACCTTCGATACGCTCGACGACGCCATTCGTATTAGTAACGGGACGGCGTTCGGGTTGTCGTCCGGTGTGTGCACGAACCGGCAGGACGCGATCACGCGCTTCATCAATGAATTGCGCGTGGGGACAGTCAACGTGTGGGAAGTGCCGGGGTACCGGATCGAACTGACGCCGTTCGGCGGCATCAAGGATTCCGGGCTTGGCTATAAGGAAGGTGTTCAGGAAGCGATGAAGAGCTTCACCAATCTGAAGACCTTTTCATTACCGTGGGAGTAAGAACGTGGCATTGAGTCTGAACGATATCCGTTCGCTATATGAGCAATACGGCAAGCTCGCCTATAGCGGTGAACCGGTGACGCAGCTTGAACATGCGCTGCAGAGCGGGGCATTGGCGGAAGAGGCGGGTGCCGACGATGAACTCGTCGCTGCCGCGTTTCTGCATGACCTCGGCCATCTGCTGAATCTGCAAGGCGAAACGCCGACGGAGCGGGGCATTGACGATCTGCATCAGTATTTCGCGCTGCCGTTCTTGCGGCCGGTGTTGTCGGACGCGGTGCTGGAGCCGATCCGCTTGCACGTCGACGCCAAGCGCTGTCTCTGCGCAATCGACGATGCGTACTTCGGCCAGCTTTCCGCTGATTCGGTGCGGAGCCTGGAATTGCAAGGCGGCATCTTCAGTAAGGAAGAGGCAGAAGCGTTCCTGCAGAAGCCCTACGCGGAAGACGCCTTGCGTCTGCGCAAATGGGACGACCGCGCAAAAGAAAAGAGCCGTGCGACGCCGGGGCTCGATCATTATTTGAGCGTAGTCGAACGTGTGATGCAGAAGCACGTGGCTGCCTGAACGGGGTGGTTTTCGGCTGAGCTTCGGGTGGGCTTGTTGTGCCAGTCGTTTTCAATTCTCGCGCCATTTCTGGCGCAGTCCATGCGTATCAAAATAACGCTTGCAAGGGGCCGTGCGGCTCGCTAGAATCTCGCTCTTTCGTGCTTCGGACACCGGGGCACGGGAAGCGGGAGAGCCAGCAGTGGCAAGGCTTTGCGCGAAGTGGGCAGGTTCAGGAAGTTAGAAAAACCTGTTGACGGCGTAGCGAAAGTTCTTC